>NZ_JAGYHC010000001.1:1343785-2015678 GCF_019837165.1 Virgibacillus sp. NKC19-3 | reverse complement strand
AAAACCGCTTTTGCTTTCCTGTTAACATATTATCTTCCTTCCAAATGTCGTTGTAGGCGCTCATCCATATCACCTATGGGAACTTTCTTGCCTGTCCATATTTCAAACGCATACTGTGCTTGATATAAGAGCATAGTATGTCCAAAATGCACGCTAGCACCTGCATCATACGCTTGTTTTAAGAGTTTGGTCTCCAGTGGCTGGTAAATAATATCACTGACAATACTTGGAGATTTGAGCTGGTTTACACGAAATATAACTTTCTCTTGATCTGGTTTCATCCCAACCGATGTTGTCTGAATGATCACATCATATGTTTGCAACATCTCCTCAGCCTGTTCCAATGACAGAATTGCAGTAGCTGCAGTGACATTTTTTAATTTTGCTATTTCTGCAGCCTTTTCTGTCGTTCGGTTGGTTATATCGATATGCAAAAATCCGGCTTGAACAAGTGCATAGTATATCCCCCGTGTCGCACCACCAGACCCAATCAGGAGAATACGTTTAAATTTATCCAAGTAGAAGTCCGGAAATTTATTCTCTAATGATCGTAAATACCCTACTCCGTCTGTATTATAGCCTATCCATTTGCCGTTGCGATTGACAACTGTATTTACTGCTTTAATCCTTGCGGCATCGTCATCAACATCATCCAAAAAAGGAATGATCTTCTCCTTATATGGAACCGTAACATTAAATCCATCTACTTGATCATCCATTAATCGATTGAGCTTCGCAGGAAAGGGTTCATCTGGAGGTATCTCATATATTGAATACTCCCCTTCCAAGTTAGCTTTATTCAGAAAGCTTTCATGTATCCATGGTGAAAGTGAGTGTTTTACTGGATATCCAATAAGTGCAAACCGGTACATAAACTCCCCTCCTAAACTAATGATTTTCGAACAGAAATTGCTACACCTTTTGGGCTATGTACAATAACAGTTGCACCAGCCCCGGCTATACTTACCCAACCAAGCCCCGGGAATACAATATCTGTTTTATCCCCTGTAATACGATATGTGCTTTTAGTCAGACGCGGCAAATTTTCGAGTGTTTTCGCATTAGGGGGTGATAAGAGATCGCCAACATGGTTCTCATAAAGCGCATCCGCGTTCTCCAATTTTGTCCGATGTATTGGCAGCTGATTTGAAAAATAACATACAAAGGATGATTGGTCCCCCTTAATAAAATCCAACCTTGCCAAGCCACCAAAGAATAAAGTTTGTGAACTATTTAATTGATAAACCCTTGGCTTAATTTCTTTGTTCGGTGTAATCAATTTTACATCCTTATCTGAAACATAATGTACCATCTGTTGTTTATTAACAATGCCGGGCGTATCAATGATGGATGTTTTGTTATCCAGTGGAATTTCGATGAATCCGAGTGTCGTTCCAGGGAAGTAAGAGGTTGTTATTACGTCATTTTCCCCACTTGTTTCCTTGATTAACCGATTAATAAATGTTGATTTCCCAACATTGGTCGTGCCTACAATATAGATGTCCCTACCAGCACGGTAATCCTCAAGCTGATGAGTTAACGTTTGTATTCCATGACCTTGCTTTGAGGATATCAAGAAAACATCACTCACAGTAACACCAGCTTCTTTTGCTTGCGACTTGAGCCATTGCGTCAGTCTACGTTTATTGGTAGATTGCGGTAATAAATCTATTTTATTTCCTACTAATACAATTGGATTATCACCAATAATTCTAGGAAGACTCTTTATTAAACTTCCATCAACATCAAAGATGTCAATAACATGCACAACTAGTCCCTCGGTCTTTCTAATACTGCTTACCATCTCCAGGAAATCATCGTCTGTGATAGAGACATCCTGCACTTCATTATAATGTTTTAGACGAAAGCATCTTTGACATAATATATTTTCTTTCGCAAGTGAAGATTTCGGTGTGTAACCAGCCGACTCCGGGTTTGAAGTTTGAATCTTGGCTCCACAGCCCTGACAATAGATTGATTCCAAAACTTATTCCTCCCAGCTTATTTTCCCTTTTTTTCGCATATAATTTAAAATTCGCCGCTCTATCTGCCGGTTAACTTTCGTTAATTTGCCATCTGACTGGACGATCGGAACGACTAAAATAGTGTAAAATCCAGAAATATTTCCACCAAGAACATCCGTTAATACCTGATCACCAATAACCAAAACCTCTTCTTTTTTTAACCCCATACCTTCCGCTACTGTATTAAAAGCCCTGCTTAATGGTTTTCGCGCACTATATACAAATGGAGTTCCCAGTGGTTCAGAAAATATCTTTACTCGCTCCTGCTTGTTATTTGAAATGATGGTCACTTGAATATCATGTTCGTTCATAAGCTTAAACCATTGTACCACTTCTGGCGTAGCATCCTTTACATCCCAAGCTACAAGCGTATTGTCCAGATCTGTGATAATCCCTTTTATCCCTTTTTCTTTTAAAAATGCTGGTTGAATGTCAAATATACGTTTAACATGTTTATTTGGCAACAATTTTTTCAACACTGCTTACACCTCATTATTCCTTTTCAAATAACATTTAAGCCATAATTACATATACCAATCCTATAATAACTTTACAAATTAATAAAGGAAAACTTATAACTATATGATTATAGACGTTATAAAAATGCGTTTTATTCGCTATTATTTTAAAAAAACGTTCGACAAATTCCTCCATTGTTCGCAATGTGGATAACTTTGTTCACAAATAATTAGTTGACATCAAGGTATTTATAACATGTAATAAATTATTGTGCACAAGTTATCTACAGGCTTATGTAGATAACTTTTACCTTGTCCAGATCTTCGAATCATGGTAAATTATTATTAGCTTATAACTGGAATTTGATCCTTTTTAGGAGGGCTGTATTTATGGAGCATTTGTCAGATGCACTATTATTGGAATCTTATCATAAAGCAAATGAATTAAATTTAAGCCCTGATTTTCTTGCCTTAATTGAAGAAGAAATTCATAGAAGACATTTAACCCACAAATTAGGAAATTCAAGATCAGGTCAGTACACATCAATAAAATAATAGAAAAATGAAGGCGAATCGGATCTTGGCTAATAGACAAGCCTCCTTTTTATTTAAGCCTTTCATATACCTATTTCTACAAACGTAATCCCTGTGATATCTTAAGATCATAGGGGTTATTTATTTTTCTTCAAGCTAAACTGTGATAAACTATTTCTTGGATAATATACGAGCTTAGGCAAGTTTTTTTTATTGTAACAGAAATCTACATATCCAAGTAAGAACACTTGCATTATGCTTTAACTCCCCTTATGCAGACGGTAAGCTTTATACCTCCTACTGCAAAAAAGAATGATATTTCTTACATTGTCCATAATGAGGAAGACCGTTTTTCCTATTTTGTGTCAGAAGCTACATCTAATTACTAAATTATTAAGGAGGAATCCCACTAAATGATAGTCGCAGTATTAGCACCACTTCTTATTGCATGTTTCATTCCTTTTTTAAGCAAAATGAAACAAAGAATACATACTGGTTATTTTGTATTTTTTGTCCCCTTTATTATTTTCCTTTATTTTATTCAATTTATTGGGAGTGACTTTAGCCCGCTGAGGCAAACGTACAACTGGATCCCTTCTTTGGGGATAGATTTTGACTTTTACCTCGATGGACTAAGCTTATTATTCGTTTTACTTATTAGCGGTATTGGGGCACTTGTCGTCCTTTATTCTATATTTTATTTAGATAAAGCAGAAAAATTGGGAAGTTTCTATGTTTACTTACTCATGTTTATGACAGCTATGCTTGGTGTTGTGTTATCCGATAATGTTTTCGTATTATATACATTTTGGGAATTAACATCCATTTCTTCATTTCTGTTAATTGGGTATTGGCATTTCAAAGAGCGCTCCAGGTATGGTGCCTTAAAGTCAATGCTCATAACGATTTTCGGTGGATTAAGCATGCTTGGTGGATTTACTCTACTATATGTCATTACCGAAACAGCAAGTATTCAGGGGATGATCGAACAAGTAGATGTTATTATGAGCAGTAAGTATTTACCGCTTATACTTATTTTCATTCTTTTAGGAGCTTTTACGAAATCAGCTCAATTTCCCTTCCATATATGGTTGCCAGATGCAATGGAGGCACCCACACCTGTTAGTGCGTACTTACATTCAGCAACAATGGTTAAAGCAGGAATATATCTAGTAGCTAGGTTCTCACCTATATTTTCAACATATGAATGGTTTGTTATTATTGTAAGTCTAGTTGGGATACTAACGTTATGTTGGGCATCCTATATGGCCGTTCGACAGACGGATTTAAAAGCCATATTAGCATATTCCACGATAAGCCAATTAGGTATGATTATGGCCATGTTTGGTTTTGGCACACAAGCTGCAGTATTTGCAGCTGTATTCCATATCTTAAACCATGCAACCTTTAAAGGAAGCTTGTTTATGGTTGCCGGAATTATCGATCACGAGACAGGTACAAGAGATATCCGCAAATTAGGTGGCCTCGTAACATTTATGCCTATTGCAGCAACACTTACTTTATTTGCAACCTTTTCAATGGCGGGAGTTCCCCTCCCATTCTTAAATGGTTTCTACAGTAAAGAACTATTCTTTGATGCAACATTAGGTTTAACAGAAGCAAATCTATTCAGTCAGGCAATGCCATATCTAGCAGTACTCGGCAGCATTTTTACATTTGTTTATTCCATGTATTTCTTTTTTGGTACATTTACCGGCCCGAAACAATTAGATCAATTGCCTAAAAAACCACATGAAGCACCAATTGGGATGTTAATACCACCAATTATCCTTGTCTTAGGCGTTATACTAATTGGCTTATTCCCTAATATGGTCAACGCTCCATTCCTGCAGCATGCAGCTTCAGCTGTAAATAGCGCAGTGGAATTTCAGGAAGTTAGCTTCTGGCATGGGTTTGCTTATCCACCTTTATTAATGTCATTAGCTGTAGTTGGCGTTGGTATTTTGCTTTTTGGAACACGTAAAAAATGGAGCAGCGTATATCGCGTTCTACCTGGTAAGATGAGTTTTAATAGGGTATATGATGCAATTATACAAAAAATAGAACCTTACACCGCAAAAATCACAAACGTGTATATGAATGGATCATTAAAAACATATATGTCCCTTATTTTGGGAGCTACATTAATTATTACATTTGGATTTATGTTTGCAACAGAAGGTTTTACCATTAATGTTGACAATGCAGCTGACGTATCGTTGATTGAATTATCTATCATCCTTGTTATGGTTATCGCCGCTTTGGCAACCATTTTCACCAAAAATAATATCGCTGCAATTTTGGTATTAGGTGTTGTTGGCTATGGTATTGCGATGCTATTTGTTATTTACCGGGCACCGGATATCGCACTAACACAATTTGTTGTAGAAACAGTTACTGTTGCATTATTTTTACTTTGTTTCTATCACTTACCGAAACTGAAAAAAAGAAAAGAATCAGCCCGTAGTAAGATTACGAATGCTACCATTTCCATAGGCTTTGGTACATTAATGGCATTAATAGGAATTTCAGCACATAGTACGGATTGGTTTGATTCTATTTCTGAATATTACTTGGAAACATCCTATACATTGGGTGGGGGCGATAACGTTGTTAATGTTATCCTGGTTGATATGCGTGGCTTGGATACATTGTTTGAAATCACTGTTCTTGGAATCGCAGCACTCGCCATATACAGCCTCATTAAACTAAAAAAGAATAAGGGGGCGAAATAATTGGAAATCATGACATCAATTTTAGCAGGTATTTTATTTGCAACTGCTATTTACAACATATTACAAAAACAATTACTTCGAATCGTTATTGGTACTACGTTGCTTACACACGGGGCCCACGTGTTTATTTTTACCATGGGTGGATTAAAAACTGGTCAGCCACCTGTGTTGACCGATGGTGTATCTGAATACACCGACCCTCTGCCGCAAGCATTAATCCTGACATCGATCGTTATCAGCTTCGGGGTTACAAGTCTTCTATTAGTTCTGGCATACCGAACAACGAAAGAGAATAATACAGATGATATGGAACAGTTAAGGGGTGAGGATAATGAGTAATTTAGCAGTATTACCAATCATCATTCCATTAACTGCCGCTATCATCCTGATCTTTTTCAATTCCAAAGTGAAGATTTCACGCGGATTGACGAAGGTTTTTTCCCTAATCAGTCTAGGTGCTAGTGGATACATTTTTTGGTATGTCGTAGAAAATGGATCAATCATATTGGAAACCGGGGCGTGGGCGGCACCGTATGGAATTATATTAGTCGTAGATACACTTGCTGCTGTTCTCCTTCTAACAACAAATATAATTACAACAGCATGCGCTTTTTATGCACCACATGCTGGACTCGGTGATAAAGAAAGATTTTATTTCTACCCCTTTTTCTTTTTCCTTATAACAGGAGTTTCCGGTGCTTTTATAACCGGAGATTTATTTAACCTTTTCGTGTTTTTTGAGGTTTTATTAATGGCTTCCTATGCATTAATTGTTCTTGGAGGAGGAAAGGTTCAGCTGCGGGAATCACTTAAATATTTGTTAATTAACCTATTTTCGTCTATGTTGTTCGTAACCGCAGTTGCTTTTTTATATGGAGTTGTTGGAACAGTAAATATGGCGCATATTGCTGAACGTGTTCAGGAGGTTGATCAACAAGGAATCCTGACGACAGTTGGAATATTGCTGTTTTTTGTATTTGCAACAAAGGCAGCGCTTTTCCCACTATATTATTGGTTACCAAAATCGTATATTGTTCCAAATCCGGTTATATCAGCATTGTTTGGCGCATTATTAACCAAGGTGGGAGTGTATTCCATCCTTCGTGTGTTCTCGCTCATCTTTATTCATAAAATAGATTTAACCCATGAAGTATTTATTTGGATCGCCGGTCTTTCGATGATTTTTGGCGTCATTGGTGCCCTATCGACAAATAACATTAAACTAATCGTAGCATATAACATCATACCTGCTATTGGGTTTATTCTCATGGGTATAGGAGTATTCAATGCTGATGGATTAAGTGGTTCTATTTATTATTTAGTTCATGATATGATTATTAAATCCGTCCTATTTTTATTAGTAGGTGCCATTGTTTATATTGCAGGAACCTCGGATTTACGCAAAATGAGTGGTTTAATCCATTATTATCCACTTCTTGGATGGTTGCTCTTTATCGCTGCATTTGTTTTAGCAGGTATTCCACCCTTCAGTGGTTTCATTGGAAAATTACTGCTTCTAAGAGGAGCATTTGCAAGTGGCGAAATTATTATTGCCATTATAACGTTGGCTACCAGTTTATTAATTCTTTATTCAATCATGAAGATTTTCATCAAAGGCTTTTGGGGGAGCAAAGATGAAAGTACAACACTTGAAATAAAACCGACAAAGGGATTAATCACACCAATTGCAATCTTACTAGCAATTTCCGTTGTATTAGGAATAGGAGCAGAATTTTTCTATCCAATTGTTGATTCGATTGCAACAAATTTGATTGATCCACAAATCTATATTGATTCTGTATTAAAGGAGTAATCAAACTATGGCCTTTCAGATAGTTATTAATTTAATCATTGCAGTTATGTGGATGTTTTTAAGTGAATCTTATACAGGTGTCAGTTTTATCACTGGATATTTATTAGGGATACTTTTACTGTTTTTATTAAGGCGGTTTATTCCGGGAAACTTCTATATGCATCGATTTTTCAAGATAATAAAACTAGTTTTGATATTTACCAAGGAATTAGTCTTGTCAAATGTTGAAATGGTTAAGTATATTTACACGCCTGAACCTGACGTGGAACCGGGAATTTTTGAGTTACCGCTTGATCTAACGAGTAACTGGGAAATTAACTTGTTAGCAAATTTCATCTCATTAACTCCAGGAACATTAACGATTGCAGTATCAGAGGATAATTCCAAATTATACATTCACGCCATGAATATTGAAAATATAGATGAAGAAATTCGTTCCATTAAAAATACGTTTGAGAAAGCTATCATGGAGGTGACAAGATGACGGATTTTCTAGTGTTAACAGAGAAAATTCTTGAAATCACTGTACTTATTTGCCTAGCAGGGATATCTATAGCACTTATTTTGCTCTTGTACCGGATTATAGCAGGTCCTACACAGGCGGATCGAGCCATTGCACTGGATGCTATGGGTATTGATTTAATGGGAATAGCTGGATTGATGTCTATATTACTGATTACCGACAAATTAAATGATGTTGTATTGTTAATTGGTATACTTGCTTTCTTAGGTACACTCGCTATTGCAAAATATCTGGAAAAGGGTGTTATAATTGACAGAGATAACTGAGATAATTATAAACATATTAACCATACTACTCCTATTGACAGGAACATTTTTAATCTTGTCAGCAGCTGTCGGAATGGTCCGTTTCCCTGATCTGTATACAAGATTACATGCTGCTACAAAAGCACCTACATTAGGTATTGCATGTGTTTTAACGGGGGCATTTTTATTTCTGTATGTAAACGAATCAATTGTAAGTGGGAAATTATTATTAGCCATCGTGTTTATATTATTAACTTCCCCAGTAGCTGCACACATGCTAGGCAGAGCAGCACATTCTCAGGGTATTAAACCGATCCTTAAACATAGAAATGATGCATATCAGGAAGCAATTGATAATAAGCGTAAAATGAAATAAAGGGAAACTCTCAAAAAGTGACATGACAATGTCACTTTTTTTCTTCCTTAAAACTGCCATACATAGCATCATTTTTAAATGGAATTATATAAGTAATACAAAATTATGAGAGGTTATACAATATGATTACTACTGAATTACTATCCAGTTTACGATTGAAAAAAATATATGGAACACTGCCAAATGACATAACATCCATCCAGCATGATTCCAGAAAAGTTGAAAATAACGCATTATTTGTATGTATACGCGGATATACCGCGGACGGCCATGATTTTCATTCAGATGCGATTAAAAACGGCGCAAAGTTGATTTTAGCTGAAGAGAAATTGCATATTGATTATGATAAAGCGGCTTTAGTAGTTGTACATGATACATGTAAAGCAATGGCACTTCTTGCGAATAAATTCTTCGACTACCCTTCCCTGCAAATGTTCCTTTTTGGTGTTACCGGTACAAATGGAAAAACGACTGTAACCAATTTAATAAAAGCACTGTTACAAAAAGATAATCAAAAGACGGCCCTTTCCAGTTCCATCGGATTAGAACTCGAGGGGGAAATAATACCCAGCAACAATACCACCTCTGATTGTTTAACAAATCAACAGTTGATTCGTAAATCGGTGAACCAAAACACAAGTAATATGGTTATGGAAGTTTCTTCCCATGGACTATCTCAAGGACGTCTATGGGGTGTGGATTTTGATATTGTCACATTCACAAATCTTTCGCAAGATCATCTGGATTATCATAAGACCATGGATCAATATGGTTATGTCAAAGGATTACTGTTTTCCCAGTTGGGAAATGATTTAACAAAAGAAAAATATGTGGTACTCAATGTGGATGATCCATGGTCAGATATATATAGTTCCCTTACACCTGTCGAAGTCATAACCTACAGTATTGTCAATCAATCGCATTTCCAAGCAAAAGCTATCCAATATTATCAGGACAAAACACAATTTACATTACATTCACCTGAAGGAACGTTTGATGTAGAGCTAAAGTTACTCGGGGAATTCAATGTATATAATGCATTGGCAGCAATAGCTTCCTTATTTGCTAAAGGAATGTCTGTGGCTTATTTAACAACCATAATAAAAGATTTACATCCAATCCATGGAAGAATGGAAAAATTGGATCTCCATGCCCCGATTACGATGTATTTGGATTATGCACATACACCAGATGCTATTGAAAAATCTATTGCATCTGTTTTACCTTTTAAACAAAACAGACTTATTTTCGTTGTGGGAACGGGTGGAGACAGAGATAGATCTAAACGTCCGCTCATGGCTGAAAAAGCATCCATTGCTGACTATGTTATATTAACCGTCAATGACCCAAGATTTGAGGAACCACATGCCATTTTATTGGATATGGAAAAAGGAATGCTACACGATAATTATATATTACTATCCGATCGCAAAGAAGCTATTACTCACGCCATTACAATGAGTGAGCCCGGAGACATACTTGTTTTTGCCGGTAAAGGCCAAGAACAAACACAAATCATTAAAAACAAAAAGCATCCTCATAGTGATGTGAAAATTGCTGAAGCAGAGTTGCTTTTAAAATATAACTAATTGTTATTGGTGTCAGGCGTAAACTTTAGGGCACCTTTTTATTTAAATGAAGAAGGACAGACACGAAACTCTAAATTCCACATAAAGATGTTATATAGGCAAATACCCATATAACATTAGGAGGTGCACGCGTTTGTCCGGAATTTTAAGCGTTCTCGCCCTACTTATCAAAGAGGCAGTCTTCTTCGTCTCCTATGTAAAAAATCACGCCTTCCCACAACCCCTACCGCCGGATGAGGAAGCAAAATACATTAAGGCAATGCAAAACGGCGATGAAGATGCTAGAAATAAGCTCATCGAACATAATTTACGCCTAGTAGCACACATTGTAAAGAAATTCGAGAACACCGGAGAAGATATGGAGGATTTAATCTCAATAGGAACAATTGGTTTAATTAAGGGGGTTGAAAGCTTCTCTGTCGATAAAGGTACGAAGCTTGCAACATATGCTGCACGATGCATTGAAAACGAAATACTAATGCATTTACGTGCACTTAAAAAAGTAAAAAAAGACGTTTCCCTCCAAGACCCTATCGGGCAGGATAAAGAAGGAAATGAAATTAGTTTAATTGATATTCTGGAGGCAGAAAACGAAGATGTTATCGAATTTATTCAATTAAATATGGAAATAGAAAAAATGCAGGATTATTTTACCATTCTTGACAATCGAGAAAGAGAAGTAATTGTTTATCGTTATGGGTTAAATGACTACAAAGAAATGACGCAACGTGAGATAGCCAAAAAATTAAACATATCACGGAGTTATGTCTCCCGAATTGAAAAAAGAGCGTTAATGAAAGTATTTCATGAATATTATCGAAATGAACGAAGAGGATAAGGAATAAAAGGCTGGGACAAAAGTGTTTTAACAAATAAATTCGGAACATACATCACTTCGGAAATGTTTTTTTTTTAGTTAAGCACGTTTGTTTTGTCCCAGGCTCCTTTCTTATTCCATTTCTTTAAGGATAGACATGATTAAATTTGCAGCGTTCTTGGCCGCCTTTCCTAGAAAAGCATCGAATGTCACCGAGGATTGTTTTCCGGCAATGTCTGATAAGGCACGAATGATGACAAATGGTTTATTGTATTGATAACAAACCTGTGCAACAGCAGCAGCCTCCATTTCTGCTGCAATCATAGCAGGGAATTTTTCATGTACAAAAGCTACCCTGTTGGGATCATCCATAAATGAATCTCCTGTAGAAATAATACCTTCTTCATATTGAATGTTTAATTCCTTTACCGCGGTTATCGCCTTCGCTATTAAACCAGCGTCTGCGGCATACATCGCAGGCATACCTGGCACTTGTCCGTAAGCATACTCAAAAGCAGTCGCATCCACATCATGATGGACGACCTCTGTTGAAATAACAACATCACCTACCTCAAGATTCTTCGTGAATCCACCTGCAGATCCCGTATTTATAATATGAGACGGAGAAAAACGTTCATGCATAATGGTTGTAGCCATCGCTGCATTTACTTTACCAATCCCGGATTTTAATAATACAACTTCTTTCTCAAGTAACATACCTCTCACAAATAAACAATTTGCAATCGTTTTTTCTTCCTTATCAACCATATTATCCATTAATAAAGCAACTTCTTCATCCATTGCCCCAATAATACCGATCGTCATATACAATCCTCCAACTTAATACTGCAGTTCATGTAATTCTTCAACTTTTGTGGGCTGCCATCCTTCATTGTCTATCCAAGATAAAAAGACACGATAATACGTTTCTTCATTCTCATTTCCAACTGTCGCAACAACTTTTTGGTCTCCGTCATTACCAACCCAATATGTTGACATACTACTTTCATCTAACTCTGTAGCTGCAGCAGCTGCTTGATCGATTTCAATTCGGTCCTGAGAACCATCGCTGTAATCAGTCGTATGAGAGCCTTCTTGTTCTGTACCCACAGGTTCCCAATCACCTGTATACGCTTCTGAAACATTTCCATCCGATGGCTCAACTTGTTCTGTTTCTACGTCATCATCCTCATCTTCACTAGCTTCTTCATTGGATTCCTCGTCTTCATTTTCTTCTTCATCTTTTTCATCTTTTTCGTCTTCTGCATCTTCTTCTGAAGCATCATTTTGAGGATCATCATCTTCGATTATGATATCGTCCTCTGCATCATCTTCTTCCTCCGAAGTCTCAGCAGATTGCTCATTTTGCTCGTCCGATCCTTCATCACTACTACCTCCAAAAATCCACACACCAAGCAATATGATCACAAGGATGGCACCAATTATAAGAAGAATGGAAATTAATTTTGTATTTTTTCGCCGTTTTTCATGTTTATTGAGGCGTGAATGTTTATCAGAGTCCCCCATGTTATGTTCCCTCCCTATTTTTATACACATCGTGTCATACTTTTAAGGGTCTCTACCACAATCTAAAGATGATAAATCAGCCTTGCACTACGATCTGCCATAGTACAAGGCTGCGGCAGCATGGCAACGCACAAAGAAAATTGTTTTTTTTCGAGGAGGCTTCAAGTTTTTCCTCACACTAGCTAGTGTCATTACCCAATTATTCATGCATTTTCAATCATAGATTTGAAGTGGACCCACTTTTAAATAGAAACTTCTTATGTAATAGCAATAAAAGCGGAAATACAGCTCCGCTTTTATTACAGATATGATCTACAGCTTTATTCTACCCTTACAATCTTCACTTGAATATCTCCACCAGGGGTTGTTACAGCAACCTCTGTACCAATCTCATGGCCTATAAGGCTTTTAGCCATTGGAGAATCATTTGAAATTTTCCCTTCGAATGGATCCGCCTCTGCACTTCCTACAATCCTGTAGGTCTCTTCTTCCCCATCCGGTAATTCCTTAAACGTCACCGATCTACCTAAAGAGACGATATCCGGATTATTATTATCATTTTCAATAATAACTGCATTGCGAATCATTTTTTCAACTTGGGCAATCCGTGACTCAACAAATGCTTGTTCATCTTTTGCAGCATCATATTCTGAGTTTTCCGATAGATCACCAAAATCACGAGCAACTTTTATACGTTCAACTACTTCCTGTCTTTTCGTGGTTTTTAACTCATGCAACTCTTCTTCTAATTTCTCTTTACCCTCTTGCGTCATATAATAACTTTTCTCTATTGCCATTTAAAACACTCCCTTTTCTTTTCACTGCTACATTCAAAATGAGCAATATTTTACAATTGCTCAGGAATTTTCTTAAATGAATTATATTAAATATTACTATGGCAGATTTTTATTTAATTATCAATACTTTTATAAAATAATTTTAAGACGTTTTCAAACAAAAGGAAAAGTATATTTCTTTTCCTTTGAACAATCTGCTCAACCATTTTTCGACAAAATTGTTTCTATTTTTGTGGCCATAATGTCAATTGCCACATGATTTTGTCCACCCTCCGGAATAATAATATCCGCATAACGCTTAGTTGGTTCTATGAATTGCAGATGTGATGGTCGAACATAGTTTATATACTGATCAATAACTGAATCCAACGATCTTCCACGCTCTTTTATATCTCTTAAAAGCCGTCTTACAATTCTTAAGTCTGCATCTGTATCAACAAACACTTTAATGTCCATTAAATCAACTAATTTTGGATTATCTAAAATTAGGATACCTTCCAGAATAATAACATCCTTCGGTTCTACCGGAATAACTTCATTCGAACGGGTATGAAGTTTATAATCGTAGACTGGTTTTTCAATTGTTTCTCGATTCATTAATTTATGGAGATGATCAATTAATAAATCATTATCAAATGCAAGCGGATGATCGTAATTGGTGTTGAGTCTTTCCTCTAATGGTAAGTGACTTTGATCTTTATAATAATAATCCTGTTCAATAACAAGAATTGTTTTGTCAGTAAAACGTTCGCATATCGAATTTGTTACAGATGTTTTCCCGCTTCCGCTTCCACCTGCCACACCGATAACAACAGGCTTATCCTGCATAATCTCATTCCCTTCAACCATTTTTAAGACTAATCGCAACTCCATCTCCAATAGGAACGATAGATGTTGTAAAATCTGGATGTTTGGTTAGCCAAATATTATAGTTTTGAATGCGCTCTACCATCTTTTTATGTCGGGAATGGGCTTCTTCAGGATGTATAACATGTCCTCTAAATAATACATTATCGGAAAGAATTAAGCCACCATTTTCTAACATTGGGCTGGCAAGCTCAAAAAAACGTTTGTATTGTCCTTTTGCTGCATCAATGAAAATTACATCGAATGATTCCCTTTTCGCAGCCATAGCTTCAATCTTTTCGAATGCATCTCCATAAACAACGGTAATATTTTCTGTTTTATTCTGCTCTTTTATATATTGCATTGCTTTTTGATATCGCTCATTGTCTTTTTCAATCGTTATGATGGATACTTCCGGGTATGCTTCTACCATCCGTAATGCCGAATAACCAATTGCTGTACCAATTTCCAGTATTCGCTTTGGTTTCATGATTTTAATTAATAACATGACGAAATGCATGCTAGCCGGTTCCATTATGGGTACATTTTCTTTTTTTGCTTCTCTCTCCATTTCCATTACCCAGTTTCTTTGTATTGGCAGCACCTTCGTTAAATAATTTGCCAACTCTTCTTCCATGCTGATACCTCTTTTGCTTTTTATATGAATAGCTCTATTCAATATGTTCTTCCCTGTATTCTAAATGTTCCTCATAAGTTTCAGCATAATATATACTTCCTTCACCGTCATGCAGGAAATATAAATAATCGGATTCCTCTGGATTAACTACTGCTTCCAACGCACTTTCGGCAAAATTCGATATTGGGCCTACTGGCAAATCCTTTACCTGATACGTATTATATGGTGAATCAACTTCCAGATCTTCCTGCAAAACGGTATCCTTATGCTCACCTAATGCATATAATACAGTTGGATCTGTTTGCAGGGGCATTCCCTCTTCCAATCGATTATAAAATACGCCGGAAATCTTATTACGCTGATCCTCTAAACCTGATTCTTTTTCTATGACAGAAGCAAATGTTACAGCTTCATGAATAGTAAGCTCCTGTTCGGCGATTTCATCCATATAGGGAGCAAGAACTGATTCAGTTTGTTCAAGCATTTTTTCTACAATAGAAGACACAGTTGGTTCATCTGTGTAAAAGTTATAAGTTGCTGCATAGAGATAACCTTCCAAAGGCGTTCGAATGGACGGATCCGTAATATCTTCTGACAAGATAGTTGGATATGCTTCGATCAGCTCTTCTATATAATCAGGGTCATTGACCTGATTCAAAAAATCTTCCTTGCTAAAATGCAAGTTTTCTGCGTAAATTTCTGCTATTTCTTCCATATCTAGCCCTTCTGGAATCGTAATGGTATAAATAGGTTCTTCCATAACCCTTCCATTTTCTAAAGAGTTAATGATCTCGTCGATTGTCATAGATGGTGAAAAGGTATAATCTCCAGCTTGAAAATCAGATTCATTATTAAATTTCACATAAATACGAAAGATGCGGCCATCCTGGATAAGGCCATTTTCTTCCAGTATTTCTGCTATTTCAGAGGAAGAGGACCCAATAGGGATAGCAACTTCTATTTCTTCCTCACTTTCAGGATCAACGGCCCCTAGTGAGGATTTAATGTACAAATACCCCGAAATACCGCCAGCGACAAGGATAAGGATAAGTGCTATTATTATAATTGCAACTATTTTACGAACCGTCGTAACTTCATCGTTTCGTAAATTTAGATTGTCTTTATAACTGCCTGTTTTCTTCTTCCTGAACATTCATATCCTCCTCCCGTCTGATATATTATACTAAAAATCGACAGGATATTCCATTATGATCTAATTATAAAAGAATAGCTGATGTCCAGTCCAGACATCAGCTAATAAAGGTTATTGGAAAAAACACCGAATGATAAGCGATGGACCTCGTATTATTCCCCTTCGTTTTCTTCTTCTGTTAACGCATGCAGCGTTTCTTCAACCATTTCCCATTCTTCATCTGATTCAATAGGAAATAGGGCTAGGTCATCATCATCGCTTGCTTTTTCTTCATAACGAAAAGCATAAACCTCTACTTCTTCTTCCTCTGCTCTTTCAACCGGAATTAAAGCGATATAGGAATGTTCTGTCTGATCAACATCAAACGTAAAAAGAACTTCAAATAAATGTTCCTCTCCATTTTCATCCGGTATAATGATCCGTTCCTTCTCTTCAAGTGCCATTATATCACTCCTTTACTTTTGATTCAGGTAACTTTGCAGAATCATTACTGCAGCCATTTTATCAATAACTTTTTTCCGCTTTTTCCTGCTCATATCTGCTTCCAGTAACACACGCTCAGCCGCAACAGTTGTCAATCGTTCATCCCATAATACAGTTGGAATTTCATGAGTATCCTCTATATGCTTAGCGTACCTTTCTGATGCTTGTCCACGTTCGCCAATTGTACCATTCATATTTTTAGGTAAGCCAACTATAGCCTTTCCAATTTCATGGTTCGTTATAATTTCTTTCAATGCTATATCAGCAGAACGAATGTCATTTTCATCCCATTTAAGCGTTGTTAAACCTTGAGCGGTTAATCCTAACGCATCACTTACAGCAATGCCGATGGTTTTAGAACCAACATCTAAACCAATGATTTTCATTTATTCTTCCTTTTGCTGTTCTAAATAATATTTTACCAGTTCTTCAATAACTTCATCCCGTTCGACTTTTCGAATTAAGTTCCTAGCATCTTTATATCTTGGGATATATGCAGGGTCACCTGATAATAAATAACCCACAATTTGATTAATCGGATTATAGCCTTTTTCCTGAAGTGCTTCATGCACTGTAAAGACGATCTCTTTAATATCCTGATCAAATGGTTCCTCCGAAAAATTAAATTTCATCGTTTTATCAATAGAGCTCATCGTGACACCTCATTCTTAGAATAACTAAAGTAATAGCTTTTAATAAAGAATAGCAAAATGTTTATCTTTGCTTTGAACATTATACGTTTACGCCCAATTTTTACTTTCATAGCCAGTTTAACATGTTTTCAGTGTTTATTATAACTTTTTCTATTGATTCCTATAGCGAATATTTTTATTTTGCATTTTCGCGTATATATTGCTCCGCAAATTGAAGGGCAGCGTCTATTTTTTCCGGATCTTTTCCACCGGCTTGAGCCATATCTGGACGGCCGCCACCGCCTCCTCCACAAATTTGAGCCGCCTGTTTGATCAGATGACCGGCATGAAAACCACGGTCAATTAAATCTTTCGATACACCTGCAGCAAATTGTACCTTTTGATTATTTTCTGCAGCTAGCAATATGATGCCTGAATCCAGCTTTTGCTTTAAATCATCCATCATGTTTCGTAACTGGTTCATATCTTTCACACTCACTTGCTTCGTGAGTAATGGTATATCATCTACTTTTCTCACTTGATTTAATATAGATGAAGCTTCTACATTAGCTAACTTTGCACTCAATGACTCATTTTCTTTTTGGATGGTTTTTATTTCCTGGAATAAGCCTTCAATACGCTCCGGCAGATTTTCTTCATTTGTTTTAACTAATTGTGCTGATTCTTGTAGTAGATTTACTTTATCTGTTAAAAATTCATAGGCTTGTTTACTGGTAACCGCTTCGATCCTTCTTATTCCAGCGCCTATGCCGCCTTCAGAGATGATTTTGAACAAGCCGATTTCGGACGTATTTTGAACATGCGTGCCCCCACATAATTCCATGCTATAATCTCCTATTTGGACAACCCGAACAATATCTCCATATTTTTCGCCAAATAAAGCCATTGCGCCCATCTCTTTTGCTTCCTCTATTTTTTTATGATCAATAAGGAGAGGGAGAGAACTCCATATCTTTTCATTTACAATTTGCTCGATTTTTTGCAAGTGCTCTTTCGAAACAGCTGTGAAATGGGAGAAATCAAAACGTAATCTCTCAGGGGTTACAAGTGAACCTGCCTGATGAACATGGTCGCCGAGCACATCTTTCAGGGCTTGATGTAAGAGATGTGTAGCCGTGTGATTCCTAATAATAGACGTGCGAAATGTACGATCAACCATTGCTTTTATTTGATCTCCTGTAGAAAATGTTCCATCTCTCACAGTCATACGATGAACATGTTGTCCCTTCGGAGATTTTTGTACATCTTCTATATAAGCAGATGCACGATCCGTATATATCCATCCTTTATCTGCTACCTGACCACCACTCTCAGCATAAAACGGTGTTTCCTTTAGAAAAATAAATACATCATCCCCTGCATTAGCGGATTCTACTTTGTCTTTTCCATTTATAATGGCTTCGATTCTCGTTTCTACTTCTAAATGATCATAGCCGATAAACGTACTCTCTACATCCACTTCACTTAAAACACCTTCTTGTACTTGCATGGAATCAACCTTCTGGCGTGCATTTCTGGCCCGTTCCCGTTGTTTTTCCATTTCCGCATTGAATCCTTCTTCGTCTATGGTAAAGCCTTGCTGCTCCACATATTCTTCAGTTAATTCCTTAGGAAATCCATACGTATCATACAAACGAAACACTTCTACCCCAGGGAAGACAGTGCTCCCTTTTCTTTTTTCTTTCTCCATGATGGAAGTTAGTATTTCCAATCCGTCATTCAATGTTTCATGAAAACGCTCTTCCTCCACCTTAACAATACGTTCAATAAATTCTTTTTGCTTTAAAACTTCCGGGTAGAAATCTTTCATAATTTCTCCAACGGTTTGGACGAGTTCATGCATAAACGGTTTGTCAATACCGATTTCTTTTGCAAAGCGAACCGCT
The DNA here is from genome assembly GCF_019837165.1 of Virgibacillus sp. NKC19-3. Lineage (NCBI taxonomy): Bacteria > Bacillati > Bacillota > Bacilli > Caryophanales > Bacillaceae > Virgibacillus > Virgibacillus saliphilus. Next base: position 1,996,582 of record NZ_JAGYHC010000001.1, on the reverse strand, counting down.
CTTCGAAGCAATCGACGCAACACATAACCCCGTCCCTCATTTGATGGTACTGCGCCGTCAGCAATAGCAAAACTTACGGTGCGGATATGATCAGCAATCACTTTAAAAGCAGTATCGCTCTCTTCTTTCTTTCCATACACAGTTGTTGCCAGCGCTTCTGTCTTACGGATGATCGGCATGAATAAATCTGTTTCAAAATTGGTTGGCGTGTCCTGAATAACGGAAACCATTCGCTCCAACCCGAGTCCGGTGTCAATGTTTTTCTTTGGAAGTGGCGTGTACGTATGATCGGGATTATGATTAAACTGCGAGAAAACTAAATTCCATATTTCCAAATAACGTTCATTTTCTCCACCCGGATATAGCTCTGGATCATTGGGGTTATTCCCATATTTTTCTCCACGGTCATAGAAGATTTCCGTATTTGGTCCACTTGGCCCCTCTCCGATATCCCAAAAATTTTCTTCTAAACGTATAATACGTTCTTTTGGAATTTGAATATCATGTAACCAAATATCATAGGCTTCGTCGTCTTCCGGATGTACGGTCACGGCTAATAACGAATTATCAAAGCCTACCCATTTCTCACTTGTTAAAAACTCCCAAGCCCATTCAATGGCTTCCTTTTTAAAATACTCCCCAATAGAAAAATTCCCAAGCATTTCGAAAAACGTATGATGCCTTGCCGTATATCCTACATTTTCAATATCATTTGTACGAATGGCTTTCTGCGCATTGACAATTCGTGGATTCTCCGGAATGATGCGGCCATCGAAGTATTTTTTTAACGTTGCTACCCCACTGTTTATCCATAGTAATGTCAGGTCTTCCTTTGGAACTAATGAGGCACTTGGTTCCACACGATGTCCTTTTTCCTTAAAAAAATCAATAAACATTTGCCTTACCTCAGCCGATGTTAACTGTTTCATTTATTACCCTCCCATGTTTAAAATATTGACATGCTTTTTCTAAAAGATTGGGACTATACAAAGGTTCGTCCCACCGAAGACATTTATTGCTTTTGGCAAAATAGATAGAAACTGCGACGATATAAAAGCAACAATACTTACGAAAAGAGCCAAAATAAAAAAACCCCTCCCTGCAACAATACAGGGACGAGATATCGCGGTACCACCCTTATTATGAACAATAAATAATTATTCATCACTCAGTCATGTTAACGGTATGAAACCGACGGGTATTAACCGTACTCCAGTTTAGCTTTCCATGACGCCGCATTAGGATTCTTCCCAGCCAAATGAAAATCCCTCTCTTTAAACCAGCTATCATGTACTTATAACCTTCAAACGCATTAATATATATAATCTTAGCAATAGTATAAAAAACTTTAAGTTGAATGTCAATCGATACCGTGTTTCATCGCTATAACATGTTCTGTAATCACTTTACATATTGTCAATAAAGGTACTGCGACAATCAACCCAATTACGCCGAATAGCTCCCCACCTAATAGTAATGCAAATATAATCGCTATTGGATGGATATTAATACTTTTCCCTACAATATACGGTGATAAAAAATTCCCTTCAATAACTTGAATAGCCAATATGGCGATCAGCACAAATATGACTAATTTCCAAGACGTTGTAAGTGCGATAGCCATCACTGGAACGGCTCCAATGATTGGCCCGAAATAGGGAATAAGATTTGTGATCCCCATAATAATCGCTAGAAGCAGTGCATAATTTATATTTAAAAATTGGAAAACAATCCATGTGGCCAAACTAACAAGTAAAGAAACAAGTAATTGTCCACGTATGTAACTGCCTAAACTTTTATCAATGGCGTGAACCAATTTGCTTGTCTGCGCACGATATTTTTCTGGGATAAACGTCTTCACATAATCCTTTAGTTTATTATAATCCTTTAGGAAGTAAAATACGAGAACAGGGATAACCGTTAGAAATATAATCGCATCAAAAATCCTGGTAACACCACCGACTAATTTATCCAATATATTTTCAAGGGAGGTTTCAACTCTTGTGATCAATCCATCTATCTTGTCATGAACAGTTTCCGGTAAAAATGATGTATATTCATATAACTGGTATATAAGATTCTCGTACATACGAATGAAAACAGGCAATTGCTCCTTTAAATCTTGTAACTGATGCATAACAGCAGGGTAAACACGGTAAATCACATAAGCGGTAATCCCAAAAAATAATATATAAATGGAGAGAACTGCTATACCTCTTGGTATATTGTAACTGTGTATTTTTTTAATGATCGGATAAAGGAGATAAGCAATTAATAAGGAAACAAGAAACGGAGATAATAACCGCAATAGAAATGAAAAAACAGCTCCATACAATGGGAACAGTTTAACGAGTAAATAAGCGAATAAAAAAACAAAAATACCGGTGACAAGCCAATAAAGAACACTTATTGCTTTTTTGTTTCGGATCATATATTATCTCCCCTTAGTACAAAAGTGGTTTTGCTTTTGCAACTAAAGGTTACCATTGCATTTTCCTTTCTTCTTCAGAAAACAGATCATTAAGTGAACTCAAAGAACCATCCGCTTCCACTTGATGGATTGCTAATTCATTATTGATCACAGACATTTCAATAAAACATGTCCAGCAATAATAGTCTTGTGCACCAATTTTTCCTATATCCTTTCCATTACAATTCGGGCATCGCATCATACATTTAAACTCCTCTATGAAATAAATTTATTATGTTATGCTAACCCGAATGTTTATAAAATATACATTCACATAAAATCATACGGTGTAATTTCTTTTTCAGCTTCAGTTCCCTCCAGGGGAGCCTGCGGAATGTCCACAATCCTTTCTGTTAATTGTTCTTTTAAATTTGTATATCGTTTATTTGTATCCATTGTCCTTACGCCTTGCAGGAATGCCTGCTCTTGTCCGCAAATAATCAGTGACTCTTTGCTTCTTGTGATTGCTGTATAGAGCAGATTTTTTCGAAGCATACGATTATAGCTAGAAACAATCGGCAAAATTACAATTGGAAATTCGCTGCCCTGTGATTTATGAATCGACACACAATACGCGTGCATGATATTCACGTAATCTTTACGTTCATAAACCACTTCTTTGTCTTCGAATAAGATGACCAATTGTTCCACATTCTCCTTACTTTCATCTTCTTCAAAAATGGCAGCCACTTCACCGATATCCCCATTATAAACCCCTTGCTCCGGTTGATTGATAAGTTGCAGGACTTTATCACCTACCCGGTAGATAACCTCGTTAAATTTTACTTCCCTCCGTCTGGATGTTTTTGGATTAATCAGCTTTTGAAGTTCTTTATTAATCATCGTAATACCGGCCCTTGTTCGATACATTGGTGCTAGAACTTGTATATCTTTGACATCAATCCCTTTTTCCATTGCTTTTGAAAAAATGGTCATAATCACAGCAAGCATCTGTTGTTCATTGCATGGAATAAAACTGAAATCTTTATCATTTTGCAATGTTATTTCCGTATCATTTTTAATTTCATGGGCAAGATGAATAATCTTAGAACCTTCTTTTTGACGATATACCTCATGAAGGCTTACAAATGGAATACGGTCACTTTTTAATAAATCGGATAATACCTGACCTGGACCCACAGAGGGAAGCTGGTCTTCATCACCTACAATAAGTACTTGCATGTCATCTGGTATTGCTTTAAATAAGTTATTGGCTAGCCAAATATCTACCATGGAGAATTCATCTACAATTAAAAAATTTCCTGCCAGCGGTTCGTTTTGATTTTTTTCAAATCCATTCTTTCCATCCCAGCCTAGCAGACGGTGAATCGTAACAGCAGGAAGTCCTGTGGATTCAGTTAAACGCTTTGCAGCCCTTCCTGTCGGTGCAGTTAGTACAAAAGGGAACACTTTTTCATTGTCATAATCAAAAGGATTAAGTGACAAATGATTAATAGTAGCATAGGCATTAAGGATGCCTTTAATAACCGTTGTTTTCCCTGTTCCCGGTCCCCCCGTAAGTATCATAACTTTCGAATGCAGCGCTTGATTAATTGCCGTAAATTGTTCTTTCCCATAACTTAATACTTCCGTCTCCTCTATATCACCGATTATTTTCATCAATTCTGCTAAGGGAATATTCTCTTTCACCGGTTTATCAATAACTCTGCTTAAGTGAGATGCAAACCCGTCTTCTGCATAGTAGAGTGATGGTAAATATACATTTTCATCCTGAATGATAATCCGTTTCATTGTATTGAGATCATTCAATCTATCTTTGATCAGTTCCTCAGATAAAGAGTTATTTGAAAGCAACTCCAGCATTTGTCTCATACAATGCTTTAATGGTAAATAAACATGTCCATCCTGAACGCTTTTCTGCAGGACATAGATACACCCCGCTCCAATACGGTTTGGGTGTGATAAGGAAAGACCATTTTGTTTCGCTATCTCATCTGCTGTTTGAAATCCAAAGCCTTCAATATCAAAAACATACTGGTAAGGATCCTCTTCTAATATAGAAATCGCATCTTCTTTATATTCCTGAAAGATTTTCTGAGCCATTTTTAAGCCAATGCCATATTTCGATAAATAGACAACAATATGCTCAAAGCCCTGGTTTTCCTGGAGGTTTTTAGCCAATATATCTGCTGTTTCCTGTTTTAAACCAGGGACATCCGTCAGAACATCGGCATCGTTTAAAATTTTCGTTATTGCATTCTCCCCCAAGTGCTTTATAATACGTTTGGCTGTCTTCTTTCCAATACCATAAAATAAGTCACTGGAAAGATAGGCAATCAGCCCATCCTTTGTATCCGGAATATACGTTTTATAGGACAATACTTTGTACTGCAGGCCGAATCTGGGGTGTCGCTCAAAATCACCATAAAAGTAATAGTCAGTTTGTGCTTGAAGATTGGAAAAGTATCCTTTGGCAACAATCTCTTTTTCATTATAGTCCTCATTCGTATCCTGAATACGGATTTTCGCAATAGAAAAATGCTCTTCTTCATTATGAAAAATCGTATAGAGAAGTTCCCCTTTTATATATCCTTTTTCTTCATTAGATTGTCTGTCTAACCCCATCAAAACAACCCCAAATCTCAACGTCTTTCTTATGTCCATGCATCTTCCACATTTTTCTTCCCGTTCGCTGCCAGCAAATGATCTGGTTGTATACGTAGTGCCTCATCAAAATGCCTTAATGCTTCATCGGCATTTTCATTATATAAGGCAATAACCCCCAGATTATAATGCGCGTCACTATGCTCTGGATTCTCTTTTAACACCTGCCTGAAAATAGGATCCGCATCTTTAATATGATCACTTTGTGCGAGTGATAGCCCATATTGAAACTTCACTTCTTCATCTTCCGGATCCAGTTCTGTTGCACGTAGGAGATATGGCAGGGCAAGTTTATAATGTTCCTGGTATTGATATGTCATTCCCAGCAGGTAATACACATCGCTTTCGACAAGTCCCAATTCAATTGCCTTTTGAAAATTCGCCTGTGCTTTTGGGTAGATAGACTGTTCAAAATAAAGATTTCCGAGTCCATAATAGGCAGTGGCAGCGTATGGATCCAACTCAATCGCTTTTTCAAAAAAACGCTGTGCACGAGCTAGATCATGAACATGCAATAATAAATTGCCAAAATTAACATAGCCAACCGGATCGTCAGGATCTTCTTCGATTATCTCTGAAAAGATACCGGCAGCCTCTTCGTATTTACTTTCTTTCATATAATTTATAGCCTGTTCGTTTTTATCCATAAAATTGAGCCCCTTACTTAACCAACATAATCAAGTGACTTATTATCCTTCACGATTTCATCGATCGTTCCTCCACCTAGACAAATATCACCATCGTAAAACACAACGGCTTGTCCGGGTGTAACAGCACGTTCTCTTTCAGCAAAATTAACATATACCTTGCCATCTTCAAGAACATTTACGCTTACGTCACTGTCTTGTTGACGATAACGGAATTTAGCCGTACATGTGAAATTATTTTTTAAAACATCCGGATTGATCCAATTCACATCTGTAGCGATAAGTCCATCTGAATATAACTTATCATTAGCAAATCCTTGTTCCACATATAGTACATTTTCCTTCAGATTTTTCCCGACAACAAACCACGGATCACCGGAACCGCCAATTCCAAGCCCTTGACGTTGTCCCAGGGTATAATACATCAACCCATCATGGCTGCCTTTTACTACACCATCCAATGTTCTCATTTCACCTGGTTGTGCGGGTAAATATTCGCTTAAGAAATTTTTAAAATTACGTTCACCAATAAAGCAAATTCCAGTACTGTCTTTTTTCGTAGCTGTAACGAGTTCATTTTCAAGTGCAATTTCTCTAACTCGTGATTTTGGGATTTCTCCTAGTGGGAACATGACTTTTTCCAATACATCCGCTGATAATTGGTTTAAGAAGTACGTTTGATCTTTATTGTCGTCCACGCCGCGTAACATTTCATAGCGCCCGTTATTATTTCGAACCCTCGCATAATGGCCGGTAGCTAAATAATCTGCCCCCAATGACAATGCATGATCCAGAAATGCCTTAAATTTAATTTCCTTATTACACATTACATCCGGATTTGGTGTCCGACCTGCTTTGTATTCATCTAAGAAGTACGTAAACACCTTATCCCAATATTGTTTTTCAAAGTTAACAGCGTAGTATGGAATATCCAGTTGATTGCATACTCGGACAACATCATCAAAATCTTCCGTCGCTGTACATACACCAAATTCATCGGTATCATCCCAGTTTTTCATAAAAATGCCGACAACATCATACCCTTGTTCTTTCAATCGTAATGCGGCCACAGATGAATCAACGCCACCACTCATTCCAACTACAACCCGTATATTTTCATTGCTTTTCATTTGAATCACTTTCCTTTATGAGCTTAATCGTTTTATAATTTTTGCAACCCTTCTTGCAGCTTCTTTGACGTTTTCCGTTGTATTATATATGCCAAAACTAAATCGAATGGAATTGGTTGAACATATACTATTTTCACCAAACATCGCGGCTAACACATGAGATGGCTCTACAGATCCCGCCGTGCATGCACTGCCACTGGACGCAGCAATCCCCTCCAGATCGAAATTCGTAAGGAGGGTTTCAACATGCATGCCCGGGAAACTTACATTGACAATGGAAGCTATCGTTGCATCATAGTCCCCATTCACGTCAAAGTCAATGTTATTGATTCTTAATTCTTCCAAAAACTGCTCTTTATAATAGTGATAATCTCTTCTTCGTTCTTCTTTATTCTCCATTGCCCGTTCAACCGCTTTTTTAAAACCGGTCGCCCCGACTACATTTTCGGTTCCCGGTCGGCGTTTTCTTTCCTGTTGGCCACCGAATTGGAGCGCATTTAATTTAACATCTTCATCCACATATAGAAAACCAATACCTTTGGGACCATTAATTTTATGCGCTGATGCGGTTAACATTTCTATTCCCATCGCTTTCACATCTATATCCATCAGACCAAAAGCTTGAACCCCATCTGTATGAAAATAAGCTTGATGATCTCGGAGTAGTTCACCAATTTCTTCAACTGGTTGAATAACCCCTGTCTCATTATTTACAAACATAGTTGAAACAAGAATCGTCTCATCTGTTAATGCTTTTTCCAGATCACTCAAGGCTATTTTCCCGTCTTCATAAACAGGTAAATACGTTACTTCAAATCCCTGTTGTTCCAAGTTTTCTAATGTGTGAAGCGTGGCATGGTGTTCAATCGTTGTAGTGATTATATGATTTCCTTTATGCCGATTAGCTATTGCGGTGCCAATAAGTGCCAAATTATCTGCTTCTGTTCCACCACTTGTAAAAATGATTTCTTTTTCACTGGCATGGATGCTATCAGCCATCACACGTCTTGCTGCGTCTAGCTGCTGTCTCGCTTTTCGACCAAACGCGTGCACACTGGACGGATTTCCAAATACGTCCGCATATACAGGATACATAGCATCCACAACTGCTTTATCCATTGGCGTTGTTGCCGCATGATCAAGATATATTTGTTCCATCATTACATTTCCTTCCTAATTTTAGATACCGTAATTACATTAGTGAAAATCAACGAAATAAGCGATTTGTTCATGAATTCCTTTTTGGATGCGTATCTAACGGTAATTATAGTAATCAATCACTACGTCGCAGTTACTATCTTTTATGACAAAGCAATAAACTCCTAGCTAACAACCTATTAAATATAAAACATATACGCCTCTTGTGGCTCGTCTTCATTATGATGACTTAAATCATCCAAGGTTGTTGTATCAAGCACGTCTTTCACCGCATCGCGAATTCGCATCCACAACTCTTGCTTGGCTGCTTCTTCATTTTCGATTCCTTCTACTGGCGTAATAGGACCTTCCAGTACACGAATAATATCACCGGCGGTAATTTCCTTTGGATCATTTGCCAATACGTAGCCACCATAGGCCCCCCGAACACTTTTAACAAGGCCTGCATTTCGCAGTGGTGATGCAAGCTGTTCTAAATAATGTTCGGATAAATTATTATCATGTGCTATCGATTTAAGTGATGTTGGACTATTTCCGTGTTTTTTTGCTAAAGCAATCATTATCGTTAAACCGTACTTTCCTTTGGTTGAAATTTTCAATTCATACACCTCTATTATTCATTCGATTCATTTCATTATCAGTAGACATTTAATACATGATATTATAGCATGAAATCACTACTTCTTGCATGTTATCAAAACTAAATCAACAAACTATTATTTTTATAAAGGACGTTATGAATGAAACAAACACCACTTGCCTTAACAATGAGACCTGCACACATAGAAGATATTATCGGCCAATCACATCTTGTTGGCGAAGGTAAAATTTTAAATCGCATGGTACAGGCTGAACGTCTGGCTTCCATGATATTATTCGGCCCACCCGGAACAGGAAAAACTTCAATGGCTGTTGCATTGGCTAAAAGTTTAGACATGCCAGTCAAAACCCTTAACGCGGTTGCAGATAAAAAGAAGGATATGGAAATTGTTGTTGAAGAAGCAAAAATGATGGGACAGGTTGTTCTGGTTTTAGATGAGGTCCACCGTCTGGATAAGGCAAAGCAGGATTTTCTATTACCACACTTGGAAAGTAATTTAGTTACATTGATCGGTTGTACAACAAGTAATCCATATCACTCGATTAATCCTGCAATCCGAAGCAGATGCCATCTCTTTGAATTACACCCATTAACCGCTGCCAATATACATACTGCAATAAAGCGTGCGGTGGAAGACACCACAAATGGTTATGGAAATAAAAAGCTTGAAATCACAGATGAAGCGATGGATCATTTTGCTGGTAGTGCAAATGGCGATATACGTGCTGCTCTAAATGGGCTTGAATTAGCCGTTTCTTCCACACCAGAAAACGAGGAAGGTCAAATTGTGATTCATCTAGATACGGCAGAAGTATGTATGCAAAAGAAAAGCTTCTCACATGATAAAGGGGGAGACGCACATTATGATGTGCTATCAGCCTTTCAAAAGTCCATTCGCGGCAGTGATGTCGATGCAGCTCTTCACTACTTAGGCAGGTTGATTGAGGCAGGAGATCTGGAGTCTATTGCACGCCGTATGATCGTAACAGCTTATGAAGATATTGGTATCGCGAGTCCACAAGCCGGACCTCGCGCAGTTGCAGCCGTGCAGGCAGCAGAACGATTGGGATTTCCGGAAGCAAGAATTCCTTTAGCTGTCGCCATTGTGGAATTATGTCTGTCACCAAAATCAAATACAGCTTACAAGGCTCTTGATGAGGCATTAGCTGATATTCATAATGGCAAGAGTGGAGAGATCCCGGCCCATTTAAAAGATTCACATTACCAAGGCGCAGGAGCACTCGGCAGGGGGAATACCTACCAATATCCGCATAACTATGAGAATAGCTGGATCAATCAACAATATTTACCTGATTCTATAAAAGAGAAACACTATTATAAGCCAAAGAACTCCGGAAAATTTGAAAAAGCCATCAAACAAGTTTATGAAAAAATACAGCATGATAAAAATAAGCAGGTATAATTCCTTTTTTATATGGTAATAATACATAGTAAACATCAAATCTATGTAATTATGTTACCAGAAAAAAGGAGTTGAACATAATGGTGAAAGTCAGACAGGATGCCTGGTCACATGAAGATGATCTATTATTGGCAGAAACGGTTTTGCGCCATATTAGAGAAGGAAGCACACAATTAAATGCATTTGAAGAAGTCGGTGATAAACTAAATCGTACATCAGCGGCTTGCGGATTTCGCTGGAATGCAGAAGTCCGTATGAAATATGATAATGCTATTGATCTTGCAAAAAGACAACGCAAAGAGAAAAAACGGGCAATGTTAGGAACAACACAAAAAACAAAACAACCGGTAGTAACACTTCCAAAAAATAGTGAGGGCGACACGGTTGAAGAAAAAGCGGATGCCTACCCAACACCAGCAATAGAAGAACCTTCTATTACCATGGATATGGTTATTACATTTTTGCGGAAAGTCAAAAAAGACTATCATGCTTCCAATCAATCAAAAGTGTCACTTGAGCATGCTCAGAAAGAGAATATGGAATTGAAAGAACAAGTACAATCCTTGGAAAGGCAATTAGCGCAGTCGGAAAAACAGCTGTCTACGATTCAGGAAGATTACCAAGCATTTATTCAAATCATGGAAAGAGCAAGAAAAATGACGGTTCTTGATGATCAGGGAACAATGCCAACACCGGCATTCCGAATGGATAAAAATGGGAATCTGCAACAATTAGCTCATGGCTCAAATTAGAACAAAAGCGAAAAGCGCTTGGTTAAAAACGTAGAGATTGGAGCGGCGCAACTGAGATAAAGGAATCACGGTGAGGTAACGAACCGATGATGACTTATCGTAGGGAGCGACGTGAAATCTCCTAGTTTTTGGCGCTTGTAGCTGGATGTAGCCATTAATCAATAATAAGTTATCCACAAGCAAATCATTTTATAATTTCCTGGGCAAGAACAAAAGCGCAGTGCGCGTTTGAAGACGTAGAGATTGGAGCGACACAACTGAGATTAGATGAAGTCGGTTGTCAGTCGCCAAGTCTTCTTTATCGTCGGGCGTGTCGTGATATCTCCTAGTTTTTGGTGCACGGAGCTGGATATAGCTATTCCTGAATAAGAATTACTCCCCATCCAGATGATACATTCTTATCTTTAAATATAGAACGGACTATGTTGGTATTCACTGTTTAAGCGTACCAACATAGTCCGTTTTTCTTATGTATACGATAATCCCGATTGTGCCGTTCAATTGTAAGCTTTGATCCCGCTTCAAGCAGGTGGGTGCTTTGTTCTATGTATATTGTGCTTCCTCGAATTAGGTAAATCAAGGCATGCACGCAACATAGAAACAATTTCAAGCTCCCAAGTATATAGGTGTTCGGTCAAAACACTTATCATAAACGAACACATCAGGATTGATAGTATCGTTGATTAATTTATAATTTTATCTTAACACAACGACCTTTTTTTATCAATAAAATATATTTATGTTTTCGGCTTTAATGTGATACCCAGTTCATCTAATTGTGTATCGATCACTCCACTTGGTGCGTCTGTTAGTAAATCAGATGCTGATGCCGTTTTCGGAAATAAAATAGTATCGCGTAAATTTGATCTGCCTGCTAGTAGCATAACAATTCGATCTAAGCCCAGTGCTACGCCGCCATGTGGTGGAGCTCCATATTCCAACGCCTCCAGTAAAAAGCCGAATTGCTCATTTGCTTCTTCTTCCGTGAATCCTAAGACCTTCAACATTTGATTTTGTAATTTTTTCTGGTGAATTCTTATCGATCCCCCGCCTAATTCATACCCATTTAAAACAAGATCATAAGCATTCGCACGGACACTCCCGGGATCTGTGGTTAATTTATCGATGTCAGCTTCCTTTGGTGATGTGAATGGATGATGGGCAGCGAAGTATCTCCCAAGCGATTCATCATACTCCAGTAACGGCCAATCTGTCACCCAGAGAAAATTGAATTTTGACTCATCTATTAGATTCAGCTGCCTGCCAAGTTTCAAACGCAGAGCCCCAAGCTATCATAAACAACCTGCGACTTACCGGATCCAAAAAGTAACAAATCACCATCACTTGCTTCTGAAGACGAGATTAGTCCTGTCTTTTCCTCATCAGATAGAAATTTAGCTATAGGGCCTTTTAAATCTCCCCCTTCTACTTTTAACCAGGCGAGACCTTTCGCACCATATATTTTCACAAATTCGGTTAGTTTATCAATATCTTTACGGGAAAAATTGTCGGCTTGTCCTTTCACGTTTAATAAACAAACCTTTCCTCCCGACTCAATGGCCCCCTGAAACACGTTAAAAGTAGAATGTAGCAGAACATCGTTTACATGAATCAATTCCAGCCCAAATCTAGTGTCAGGTTTGTCTGAACCAAAACGTCCCATCGCCTCATCATAAGGCATTCTCCTCAACGGTAATGAGATATCGATGTCCTTCGTTTCTTTTAACACGTATTGCATCATTTCTTCTGTCATTGTCATTATATCATCACTTGTTTGGAAGGATGTCTCAATATCGATTTGTGTAAATTCCGGCTGGCGATCCGCACGTAAATCCTCATCCCGAAAGCATCTTGCAATTTGGTAATATTTCTCAAACCCACTCATCATGATCAATTGTTTGAACAGTTGCGGTGATTGCGGCAATGCATAGAAATCGCCGGGATGAACCCGACTGGGAACAAGATAGTCGCGAGCTCCCTCTGGTGTGCTTTTTGTTAAAATTGGTGTTTCCATTTCCAAGAAACCATCATTATTTAGGAAGTTTCGCACAGCTTGAGTTGCCTTATGACGAAGCTTAAATGTTTCTTGCAAAGCATTTCGACGCAAATCGATATACCGGTATTTCAAACGTAAATCTTCAGACACATCTGTATCATCTTCGATAAGAAATGGTGGTGTTTTTGATTTATTTAAAATCGTTATATCTGTTGCTATCACTTCGATCGTTCCTGTACTCATTGCTGGATTGATGGTTGTTTCATCACGTTTTAAAACCTTCCCTTTTATTTCAACGACATATTCTGTGCGGGTTGATTCAGCTATTTCCAAAGCCTCCGCTGATGCATCAGGTTTAAAGACAGTTTGAACAATTCCTGATCTATCACGCAGATCAATAAAGATAAGGTCCCCTAAATCACGACGAGTTTGTATCCATCCTTTTAACAGCACCGTTTGATCAACATTCATCTCACGTAATGTTCCAGCTAATATACGTTCACTCATTATTTTTTTCCTCCTAGAAGCTTTTCCTGCATACGCTCAACTAACTGTGATATGGGGAGTTCTTCTTGTTCTCCGCTATCCATTGATCTTACATTGACGATTTGCTTTTCCAACTCATCCTCACCTAAGATCAGAACATACCTCGCCTTCCACCGGTCAGCAGCTTTAAATTGGGCTTTCATTTTACGGCCCTGATAATCTTTATCTACTTGGATATTATTTTTCCGTAACTCATGAATAAGACGTACGGCTTCCTTTTCAGGTTGTTCCCCAACTGCGACAAGGAAACAATCTAATTGCTTAGCAGTAGGAATTTCCCTTTCCTCTGCTTCTAATGCCATCAGAAGGCGCTCTAGCCCCATTCCAAAACCAATCCCAGGTGTTCTAGGGCCGTCAAATTCTTCAATCAATCCATCATATCTGCCGCCCCCTGCTAAGGTAGTGATCGAACCAAAGCCTTTTGCTTCGCTCATAATTTCAAAAGCGGTGTGATTATAATAATCCAATCCTCGAACAAGATTTGGATCAACAACATAGTTTATTCCCATCATTGTTAAATAATCTTTTAACTTCTCAAAATAGCGACTTGATTCCTCATTCAGATAATCCAGTACGGAAGGAGCGGTTTTCATAGCCGGATGATCCTGGTCGGTTTTGCAATCTAAAATCCGCAATGGGTTCTGTGTCAAACGAACTTGACAATCATTGCAAAGTTCGTGTTTATACGGTGTGAAATGATCCACCAATGCTTTACGGTGATTATTTCTACTTTCCTTATCACCCAATGAATTAATAACTAATTTTAAGTTTGTTAACCCTAGTTCCTGGTAGCAGGTCATCGCCAAATCAATAACTTCAGCGTCTATCGCTGGATCAGCGCTCCCCAATACTTCCACACCGAATTGATTTAACTGACGCATTCTCCCCTTTTGCGGGCGTTCATAACGAAACAAATTCATAAAATAATATAATTTCACTGGCTGATTGGAACTTCCAAACAGTTTATTCTCTACAAAAGCTCGCGCAATGGAAGCTGTCCCTTCCGGTCTGAGTGTTAAACTTCTTCCACTTCGATCTTCAAATGTATACATTTCTTTTTGAACGATATCCGTGGAGTCCCCTACACCACGTTGAAAAACTTCCGTATGTTCAAATACGGGTGTGCGAATTTCATTAAAATGAAACCTGTGACATACCTTTTTAATATGATCTTCAATATATTGCCATCTCAGGGCATCTTCCGGTAAAATGTCAACCGTACCTCTCGGCGCTTTCATATCCATTTGATTACCTCCTCGATTACTTTTTTATACAGAAAAAACCCCCGCCCCCATAATAAATAAGGGACGAGAGTATACCCGCGTTGCCACCCTGGTTGATGCTAAAAATGCATCCGCTCTACACAGATAACGCCTGCAAAACGTCTATACCTACTTATTATTCGATATAAAGCCTAGGGAATGTCTTTCGTTGAATCATCATGTGAAAATGCTTGCAGCCTATGACATTTTCTCTCTGCTCATATGGGTTTCAATTACTTTTTCCTTTTTCGGGTTCCATGTTAAATTAAGTTGATGATGTACTGACTTGAATGTCTATTATATTAATCGCTTCAAGTGCGAATGTCAAGCACGATTCATCTTTTTCTTTAACATTTTCACTTCACCTAATGATACCCCTAACTCCTCAGCTATTTCCATATGGGTCGCGTGCCCTTCCAATTCCATAAAACGGTGGAAGTTAACATCCAGCATATCCGTATGACTATTAACATTCCATTGTTTCTCATGTAATCGCATATAACCCCCTCCTCATTTGTATTAGCTTTGCCTATATGTAACGTTTTTATTATACTTAGGTTAAGGAGGTTTTTATCCATTGAAGACAATAACAATCGGCTTCTTTCTCATGGTTTGCTTCAATTTCATCCTGGTCATTGCCGTTCATGCAGATGAAGCTGTGATTCATGAAGATAATCTAAATATCCGCAGTGGGCCCGGAACTGAATTTGATCTAATAGGACAAGCTACTATCAATGACGTATACACTGTTATTGACAGACAGGATGATTGGACGAAAATCAAACTGGACGAAGGAACAGGCTGGATAATCACTGAATACATAACGATTAATAGGGATCAGCAAGACTCTTCAGAAAAAAACATAACCATTCAACATTCCGATACACAACTACGCAATGGCCCATCTACAGGGTATGACATCATTCATTTCGCTGATGCAGGAGACAATTATGAAGTTATCGGCGAAGAGGGTGACTGGTACGAAATCACAAGCAAAGACGTATCTGGTTTTGTGCTAAAAAACATTGTTGATGAAAATAAAGAAACCTCCTATTCAACTGGTTTTGAAAATAGAACAATTGTCATTGATGCAGGGCATGGCGGACGTGATGTAGGTGCAATTGGCACATCTGGCATATACGAGAAAAACATTGCGTATGTAACAGCACAAGAACTAGCACATGAACTCCGTATCCTAGGAGCAGAAGTACTTCTCACCAGACCAGAAGATGAATTTATCTCTCTTGGAAGTAGAGCTAGTTTTGCAAATGCCATGGATACCGATGTTTTTTTAAGTCTTCATTATAACAGTGTACCTGAATCCCCTAGTGTTACTGGTGTGGAAACCTATTATTATCATGAACAAAATAAAGAATTAGCCACATATGTCCAAGAGGAAATCATAAAAGAAACAGAGGCAGATAATCGGGGTACAACAAATGAAGATTTGTTTGTCATCCGCCAAGGACTTAAGCCATCTTTATTGTTGGAATTAGGATTCATATCTAATGCGAAAGAAGAATCACTACTTGAAACAAGTGTCTACCAGAAGAAATTAGTAACAGGGATTATAAACGGATTAGGGAAGTATTTTGCAAATAAATAGAAATAGGATAGATTTATTACCATCCTATTTCTATTTCTCTTTACTATCTAAAATAAATGTTACTGGACCTGAATTCGTCAAGCGAACATCCATCATTTCTCCAAATTCGCCAGTTTCCACAGGAACATCCTGATCTCTAAGCAATTGATTAAATTGATGATATAGTTCATCCGCCTGATCTGATTTAGCAGCCTGCAGGAAATTGGGTCTCCTTCCTTTACGTGTGTCTCCATATAATGTGAATTGTGATATGGACAATATACTACCTGCTGTGTCTTTCAAAGAAAGATTCATTTTGCCGTTTTCATCTTCGAAAACACGCAAATGGATAATTTTATTGATAAGAAAATTCACATCTTCTATATTATCGTCATGGGTCACACCGAGAAGTACAACAAACCCGTGCTCTATTTCCCCAACTGTTTCATCATTTACAGTAACACTTGCATTTGTTGCGCGTTGGATAACTGCTTTCATTTTTGACTCTCATCCTTTACTAATGTACGGTTCGGGTAACTGTATAGACCTCTTTAATTTGTTTGATTCGTTCCACAATTTTTCGTAAATGGTTCGTGTTATGAATCAGTATGGTTATCTGAATAATAGCCATCTTATTTTTATCAGAACGACCATTTACCTGGGTAATATTTGTTTTTGTCTCATTCACTGCCTGCAGAACTTCATTTAGCAAACCTCTACGGTCATATCCGGAGATTTCCAAATCGACATGGTACTGTTTTTTTGCTGTCTGATTTTCTTCCCATTCCACCGGCAAATATCTTTCTTTCGCATCCTCTGTTTGAGCGTTTGGACAATCAGCTCTATGAACGGAAACACCTCTGCCTTTGGTTATATATCCAACAATCTTGTCTCCTGGTACCGGGTTACAACATTTTGATAATCGGACAAGTAAATTATCCACACCTTCAACTTTAACACCGGAATCTCGTTTATCTATCTTTTTATTCTTATCATCTGTTTTTACTTCTTCAAGTGTTTGTTCAAGGTCCTTTTCTTTTTGCTTCGTCTGACGAATTCTGTCTGTAAGACGGTTTGCCACTTGCGCGGCTGTTATACCTTGATAACCTACTGCTGCATACATATCTTCTTCATTCGTAAAATTAAATCTTTCATAAACACGTTGCATATTGTCAGGCGTCAAAACTTCTTTTGGCTGAATGGAAAGTGCACGTATTTCTCTTTCCACTGCTTCTTTGCCCTTCATGACATTTTCTTCACGCCGTTGCTTTTTAAAAAATTGTCTAATCTTATTTTTGGCCTGTGACGTTTGGGTAATATTTAGCCAATCCTGTGAAGGACCATAAGAATGTTTAGACGTCATCACTTCGATAATGTCCCCATTCCTCAATTCATAATCAAGTGGCTCCATCTTACCGTTGACTTTAGATCCAATCGTTTTATTTCCTACTTCTGTATGAATTTTATAAGCAAAATCCAGTGGCACAGATCCGGAAGGCAATTCAATCACATCACCCTTTGGTGTAAACACATAGACCGTATCAGAAAACAAATCAACTTTAAGTGATTCGATAAACTCTTCTGCGTCATGTGCTTCATTTTGCCAATCCAAAATTTCTCTAAACCAGGTGAGCTTTTCTTCAAATGATTTATCATTCCTGTTGGCCTGAAGCCCTTCTTTATAAGCCCAATGTGCCGCAATACCGTATTCGGCAATCTCGTGCATTTCCTTGGTTCGAATTTGTACTTCTAATGGGTCACCTTTAGGACCAATTACAGTCGTATGCAGCGATTGATAGAGATTTGGTTTCGGCATTGCAATATAATCTTTAAACCGTCCAGGCATTGGCTTCCAGCATGTATGGATGATTCCGAGTACTGCATAACAATCTTTAATACTGTCTACAATAATCCGTACTGCTAGCAAATCATAAATTTCATTAAATTGCTTGTTTTGATCTACCATTTTTCGATAAATACTATATAAATGCTTTGGTCTACCGGACATATCGGCCTCTATATTGACATCTTCCAGCTGATTAGAGACCTCTTTCATTACCTCTTCGATATACGATTCACGTTGTTCCCTTTTTTGCCTCATTAATTGCACAATACGATAATATTGTTGAGGATTTAAATACCTTAATGCCGTATCTTCGAGTTCCCATTTTATGGTTGAAATACCTAAACGGTGTGCCAGTGGCGCAAAAATTTCCAATGTCTCATTGGAAATACGACGTTGTTTATCTGGACGTAAGTGTTTGAGTGTACGCATATTATGCAGACGATCTGCAAGCTTAATCAGGATAACGCGAATATCTTTTGCCATTGCAACAAACATTTTCCGATGATTTTCTGCCTGCAAGGCTTCTTTTGATTTATATTTGATTTTACCAAGTTTCGTTACCCCGTCAACAAGCATGGCCACTTCTCTGTTAAATGCATCCTCTAACTCTTCAACTGTTACATCCGTATCTTCAACGACATCATGTAACAGGCCACCGACGATTGTCTCAGCATCCATTCCTAATTCAACTAAGATACCCGCAACTTGAACAGGATGGTGAATATAAGGCTCGCCTGATTTCCGATATTGATCTCGATGGGCATCTGCTGCAAATTCATACGCATGTCGAATAAAAGTAATATCCTCTTCTGGTAGGAATTGACCGACTTCTGTTAAAATATCTTCTATTGTTAAAATATTATCTTTTGCCATTGAATCACCTTTATTTTTCTGGAAGTAAATCTCCGAGCGTTCATAAATATAGGGTAAATAGTTTTATTATATGCTTTATTTCTTTCTGTGTCCATTTATTACTTTTGTTTGTCTTCTACAAGAGGGGGTTGCTTATGGCAGAAAAAGATATAAACTGCGAAGATTTGTAAAACATACATACGAAAAAGCCATTATTTTTGAAATCTGATAAATGTATAACAGGCCTGACGATTTAACTTTACTTCGTCAGACCTGTTAAGATATTTGTTAGTAGGTCATTAATTTTAGAACATCATATCCCTTTAGTTTTTCCATCCCATCGAGATAACTCAATTCGATTATAAATGCGCATCCAACTACAATTCCGCCAAGTTGTTCTACTAACTGTATCGTTGCTTCTATTGTACCACCTGTTGCAAGTAAGTCGTCGGTAATTAACACACGTTGACCTGGTTTGATGGCATCCTTGTGGATGGTTAAAACGTTTTTACCGTATTCTAACCCATAGTCTACTTTAATTACTTCGCGTGGTAATTTTCCTTCCTTTCTTACTGGTGCAAATCCAATCTCTAAGGCATAGGAAACCGGGCATCCAATAATAAAACCGCGTGCTTCCGGGCCAACAATAATGTCCGTTTCCTTCTCACGAGCGAATGTAACAATTTCATCCACTGCAGATTTAAATGCTTTTCCATTATCCATAAGTGGAGTAATATCCTTAAATCGAATCCCTTCTTTTGGCCAGTCCTCCACTATGTTAACATATTGTTTATAATCCATTGGCTCGTTCCTCCTCGTGATTACTCAAATGGTCCATGGACTTTGAAAACCACTGTTTTAATTCCTGATAGTTTGAATAGTATAATACTTTTTCTATATCTGCTTGGATTAATCGCTCCTGGTAAAACTTCGAATCCTGCAAATCCTTCTTAACAGGATTAGCGTTTATTTCAATCATACCATTATCTATTTTAACAAATTCCAACTCAAAAAACACGTTCGCTATAAATAATATATGATCTTTATTCCAACCTTTAGCATCCATGATGACCTTCATTTCCCGCTTTAAATCCACTGACCTTCTTTTGTAAATAAACGCATAAAACCACTTAAATTCTTCTCTTGTTGGAAAAGCCTTTAAATACATACTATTTTCTAGGATATAACATGCATGTATATTAATCGGTTTCGTTGCTTTTATAATTTCCCTTAACCTTTTTAAGTCTGGCGGTAAATCAAAAATATATAATTCTTCTGCTTCACTTAAAGTAGTTACATCTGTCTCATATGTAATAGGCTCTACCAAGGGGGGAGTTGGTCAGCATTATAGCATATACCCAGTTTCCTATTTTTTACAGAGAGAGGAAGGTCCACATTTCTTTTGCCTCTATGGTCGAATAACTGCCAATCCTCAATCCTCATATCCCGCATTATGATTTGTGCTTTTTTATTGCCGTTCCATTCGTTGATCCCGAGCTCACCTACAACTGTAATTGGTGTGTGCGGTGAAATATACGGATAAAGCTCTCCCATGCCAAATCCGATACCTTCAACAATCCCATCATCTTTTTTAAATTGGAGTTTAAGATGGTTTTTCATACTTCCAATTTGACGGACCTGACTAGGGACATCCTTTAATTGAAAGACAGGCTTTGGATTGCTTATTCCAAAGGGGGCAAGTTTATTAATTTCATGGATCAATTTTTCGTTAATTTCTGGAACCACAATAGTTTTGTTCACTTCAATGACCGGTTTGAAATCCGCTTCATTTAGTTGCTCATTAATACGTGTATGTAACGCATGTTGGATAGATGTGAAATTTTCCATTGGAAACGTCATACCTGCTGCTTGTGAATGTCCACCAAATGTTGTGAAGTATTCCTTAATTTCCATACAGTTTTGAAAGAGATCAAATGCGGGTATACTTCTTGCAGAACCTTTTACTTGAGACCCGTCTGACTTTATCGACAGCACAATGGCCGGCCTATCAAACTTTTGAACAAGCTTTGATGCAACAATTCCGAGTACCCCCTCATTCCATCCTTCTTTTGCAACCATAATGACATCTTTTTTCTCTCTGGTTTCTAGCATTTGCTCTGCTTCCTGAACAATATCCTTAACGATTTGTTGTCTTTCCTGATTTAATTGTTGGACGATACGAGCTATATTATCCGCTTCGTCCTGGTCTTCCGTCATTAATAATCGGACTGCTAAATCAGCGTTCTGAAGCCTTCCAACTGCATTGATTCTTGGGCCGATTGAAAATCCAATATCCTCTTCGGTCACATTTCCTTCGATATGACATTCACGTTTTAATGCTATTATACCATGATTCGTGGTTGATGTAAGCGCACGTAAACCATAATAAGCCAGAACTCTATTCTCATTTACTAATGGAACCAAATCAGCAATGGTTCCAATTGCCACGAATGCTAAAAGCTGCTTTGGGAAATAGCCTAACAACGTTTGGGCAAATTTAAAGGCTACACCGACACCGGCAAGCTCTTTGAATGGATAATTTGGTGAACACTTCGGATGAATAATAGCAAAAGCATCCGGCAATTGTGAATGCACTTCATGATGGTCGGTAATGATTAAATCCATCCCCATTTGTTTAGCAAGATCAGCCTCATGAACGGCAGCAATTCCAGTATCCACGGTTATGATTACATGAACACCATTGTTATATGCTTGTGTAAATGCTTCTTCATTTGGTCCGTATCCTTCCGTAAATCGATTTGGTATATAATAGTCACAATCTGCACCCAGTTCTATTAAAGCCTTTAATAGAACTGTAGTAGAAGTTACACCATCCGCATCGTAATCACCAAATATAAGAATTTTTTCCTGATTAGCTATTGCTGTATGTACACGTTCTGCAGCATTATTAATCGAAGCTAGTCCTGCCGGGCTTTGTAAATCTTCTATCTCAGGCGATAAGAATTTGGAAGCTTCTGCTGCAGTAGTAATCCGTCGTTGTCGTAAAAGTTCTTTTAGAACAGGAGATAAGTCATTTGAATCTTCCATCCATTGTTCTATATCATCTTGAATTGTATTCATTTTCCAATTCGCCTTGCTACTTAACATAATTTCACCCCTGACTAATCTATTATACATGAGTAGAGCCAGGGGGAGCAATTAGAATTCGTTTATTCTTTTGTATGACCTTTCTCTTCTAATTCTTTGTCCGCTTCTTCTTCCACGAGATTGTTATCCTGAAGTGTTTGGCGCATCTTTTTATTTTCCGTCTGTAATTTCTTCACTTCCCGTTGCAAATGGAACATTTTCAGCATCCCAACAGCAGCTGTAATTATTCCTCCCATCAATACGGAAAATAATATAATTAAGATGAGTGGTGATTCCCCACTCCAGAATAAATAATTCACTTCCACCGGATCCACATTTGTCACCGCAAAAACCGCTATAATGATTACAAAAATAATAGCGAAAATAACATATGTCTGCCCTCTCAATATCAGAAACCTCCCTTTGATCTTCGTACAATGAAACATACCCTTTTTTCTATTTTTTTAAGCATAAACCCTTGCTACTATATGTAACAAGGGCTTGCGCATTTTATACTTGTGGTCCTTCCACCTTTTTTTCTTTGTAAAATCAACAGGCCTTTTTTTGATCATTCTCTTACGCCATACCAACCACAGTTGGGATGCAAGGAATAATGATGAATAGGCTCCCGCTACCAACCCTACTGCTAATGCAATAGCAAAACCGGTGATCGATTGGGCTCCCAGGAATAAAAATGCCAAGACAGCAATCAATGTTGTAATGGTTGTGTTAATACTTCTTGGAAATGATTGTACCAAACTTCTGTTTACAATAACTGCCAATTCCTTTGCAGATGTTACCCGTTTTTTCTTCATACGTAGATTTTCTCTAATCCGATCAAATATCACAATGGTATCATTGATGGAATATCCGACAACCGTCAACACAGCTGCTACAATCGTTACATCAAACTCAATCTGGGTGAAGCTGAATACGGCAAGCATGATAAATACATTATGCAATAATGTGATAATCGCCGTTATAGCAAAGAATAACTCAAATCGAAGCGCTACATAGATGATCATCGCAACAGAAGCGATCGCAACAGCGTATATCGCATTTTTCACAAGTTCTTGACCGACAATTGGAGATACAACACTTATGCTGGGGTCTGTCCCATATTTTTCGCCAAAAAACTCCTGTACTTCTGCTACTTCCTCTTCTGAAAGCACAGTATCAAACTGCGTCACCGCTACATCATTATTATCACCTGAAAGAACGATGGACTCTGCCTCCAGATCAAGAGCTTCCCAACCTTCTTCCACTTCTTCGGTTGTTAAACTACTATCTGATACCACTTCAACCCGTGAACCACTAGAGAAATCAACGCCCGGATTTAGCTGGAACAAAGCAAACGAAATAGTACCGACTACCACAATTGCAATGGAAATGATAAAAAACTTTTTCCGATGTTTTACTACACTAACCTCACGATTAAAGATTCTTGGCTCTTCCTGATTATTAGACGCAATATCTTTGATGTCGCTTTTTTTAACCCCAAACCAGCCTTTATGATTTGCTAAAAAGCGGTTCTTCATCCATAGCCCTAAGAGAAGTCTGGTTCCAAATACTGCTGTAAGGAAGCTGATTAATATGCTGACAATTAACATCGTTGCAAAGCCTTTTACAGAGCTTGTACCAAATATAAATAGTATCGATGCGGCCAGTAAGGTTGTAATATTGGCATCAAAAATGGTTGATAATGAATTTTTTGTCCCCGTTTTAAAGGAAGACATTACCGATTTACCTGATCGCAATTCCTCTTTAATTCGCTCAAACGTAATTACGTTCGCATCAACCGCCATACCAACACCCAATATCAAAGCAGCTATACCAGGCAGAGTCAATACACCATTCATTAAATCAAATACTAATAAAACCAAATACGTGTAAATGGCTAAATTAATCGTTGCGATTATACCTGGAAAACGATAAACAACGATCATAAATAAAAGGATTAAACCAATTCCTACAAATGCTGCAAAAATGGTTTGATTTAACGCCTCTTCACCAAATTGTGCTCCTACAGACGTAGAGTATAGTTCTGTCATATTAACTGGTAAGGAGCCAGAGTTAATAATGTCTGCCAATTGTTGTGCAGATTCAACCGTAAAGTCTCCGGTGATTTGCACATTGGTTGTGTTTAACGGCTCTGACACAGCTGGTGCAGAAACATATTTAGGGTCTTCTTTTTCCATCTCTTCCTGAAAAGAATCCCCCTCCTCATAATCCATCCAAATGACAAGCAGATTCTCAGGTGGTGTCATTTGACTTATTTCCGTTGTTACTTCCCCAAATTTTGAAGCATCTTGTAATTGCAATGTTACAATGGGCGAATTTGTCTGTTGATCAAAATCCTGCGTTGCACTTCCTTCACTTACATCTGACCCATCAAGCAACTCGTTATCATGTACATCGCGAAAAGAAAGTCTGGCCGAAGTTGACAGCATATCTCTAGCTTGAGTTTGATTTTCAACCCCTGCTAACTGGACCCGTATCCTGTCCTCTCCTTCAATATCTATATTTGCCTCACTAATTCCCAGACGATCCACTCGGTCGTTTAATGTTTCTACCGTACCTTCTAATAAATCCCTTGACACTTCTTGTTCTTCATCTACAGGTTCAATTTCATATAGTACTTCAAATCCACCCTGCAGATCCAATCCTAAATTTATATCCTTTGTAATTCCAGTAACCGTTGATCCAATCGTTCCGGCAAAAACAAGTACGATTAGAAAAAAGGCAACAATTCTGCCTCGCTTTTTCATTCACTATTTCCTCCCTTAATCTATACGGGTAATCCACTATGTATTAGAGGTTGTTCAAAAACTCACATTAATTATTCACTATTCGTTTCATTCGTTAAAGCAGTAATTGAAGCCATTAAATCATCATCCTGATATGCATTTACAGTTAAATAGCTCAAATAAACATTAGACCCTAGATGAAATATATCCTGTACAATTTCATATAAACGCTTGTTAGGATTACCTTTCCAAACTTTTTGGACAAGGCAATTCCAAATATCCTCATGATTAGCCTTCGTATATCCCATTATACGAAATTCATCTACTTTACTATTTAAAGCTGGCTTAACTGTATCTTTCCATTCATTTACGCTTTGTACGATGTCCACGTTCTTCCCTCCTATTATTCGGAGTATATATTTCCAACTTGTCATGCTTGACCCAAATACTTGCATATATATCATTGTATATTAAATTTTATTTTTTGAGAAGGCAGGTCTTGGAGATGGCCAAACAAACTTTTTTACAAGGCGCTTTAATATTAATACTGGCTGGCATGATCACCAGATTCTTAGGCTTTATCAACCGTTTAGTCGTTGCTAGACTAATGGGCGAGGAAGGTGTCGGCCTATATATGATGGCAATACCAACATTGTTTTTAGTCATGACGCTCACACAGCTTGGATTGCCTGTTGCTATAGCAAAACGTGTTGCGGAAGCCGAAGCAAAAAATGACCAAACCAAAATTAAGAAAATACTAACGGTATCCTTGATTATTACCGGAATATCCAGTGTCATTTTCACAGTAACCATGATTTTTGCAGCACCATTTATTTCCACAACCTTGCTTACAGATGATCGCACATTATACCCGTTACTGGCAATAAGTCCGATTGTTCCTATTATAGCGATATCTTCGGTCCTAAGAGGGTATTTTCAAGGAAAACAAAATATGAAACCACAAAGCTATTCTCAAGTGATTGAACAAGTTGTTCGAATCACCTGTGTAGCCATTTTTATCAAAGTCCTTCTACCTTATGGGGTTGAATATGCAGCTGCTGGTGCCATGTTTAGCGTTATTCTAGGTGAATTTGCTTCACTCCTTTATATGATTCATCGATTCAAACGAAAGAAAACCATTAAAATACGCGCCCATTTTTTCACCTATTTAAAAAGGAGTAAACATGTATTAAGAGAATTATTCTCGATCGCACTCCCCAGTACCGGAAGCCGTTTGATAAGCTCGATTTCAAATTTTCTGGAACCGATATTGGTTGCACAAAGTTTAGCCCTTGCAGGATATTCGGCTTCAATGGCAACCAAACAATACGGAGAATTGACCGGTTATGTAATTCCATTATTATTCTTGCCCACATTCATAACCCAATCTCTGTCCATTGCGCTTGTTCCTTCAATCTCTGAAGCAGCAGCAAAACAAGACAAGAAGTTAATTCATTATCGGATCCATCAATCTGTCCGGATCTCCTTTGCATCTGGAGCCATTGCTACAATTGTGCTTTCCCTTTTCTCTGTTCCCATTTTAACATATATGTATGGAACGGCTAATGCAAGTCATTTTTTGATTCTGATGGCTCCCTTTTTTATTTTATTATATATTCAATCCCCATTACAAGCTGCCTTACAAGCACTTGACTTAGCTAGACCGGCGATGTGGAATAGCTTGATTGGTGCAGCATGTAAATTTATAGTACTGGTCTTCCTTGCCTCTAACCCGAACTTTGGTATTATGGGGGTAGCAATTGCAATGTCTGTAGGTGTAGTACTGGTAACATTATTACATTTAGCTGCACTGCAGAAAACAATTGGCTTCTCCATTCCTTTTAAGGATATCAGCAAAATGATCGGCCTAATTGGGCTAACATGGGGCGCAGGAGATTTGCTTAAAAAAATATATGAACATATGAACCCCCATATTGTCATTTTCCTTATCGTATTAATCGTATTAACATGTATATATATCGTGTTTCTCTTCTTATTAAAATTCATTACAAAAGAGGAATTAAAACAAATTCCTGTTATTCAAAAGTTTATATAAAGAGGATGTTCAAAAAAAGCGGCACTTATTCTTAAATAAGCACCGCTTTTTTCAGGTTTGTCCCATATAAGGCAATAAATAACGCAAATAAATATAAATAGAAGCTATCACAAGCGATAATAAGACAAAAGGAACTCCGTACAGCATAAATCGAATGAAGGGAATCTTCTGTTTCGCACCTTCTGCAAGCCCTGCTACTACAACATTGGCGGATGCTCCGACCAATGTGGCATTCCCTCCAAGACATGCGCCTAAGGCCAGGGACCACCAAATCGGGTCCAAATACATCATTCCATAACTTTCAAACTCGTGAACCACTGGAATCATCGCAGCCACAAACGGGATATTATCAACAACACCTGAAAACAATCCTGAAACCCATAAAATTAATATTGCCGTACTTGTGTAATCACCATCTGTGGTAAGAACGATTGCTCTTGCCATCTCATCAATTACCCCAACTTCCTCAAGCCCTCCAACCAATACAAAGAGACCAATAAAGAAAAACAATGTGACCCATTCTACCTTTTCAAAAATGAGTTCTGTCGAAAGTTCACGCTCTGTTAGTAATAAGAGTAAAATTGCTCCGGATAACGCAATGACCGTTAATTCAATATGTAGAAAGGCGTGCATCATAAAACCAGTAATCGTCATGAGTAAAACGGTAATAGACTTGTACAACATTGGTGATTTTATTAAATGTTCCTTAGCATTCATTGCCATTAGTTCATCACTATTTATTTCCAGATTACGCAATGACTTACGGAAAAGAAAATAGATGACTATTAGCATCACCATAAACATAATCAAGGCAAGTGGCGCTAAATGAATTAAAAAGGATGAGAATGTCAGGTGCTCCACGGCCTGACCAATCATGATATTGGGTGGGTCCCCAATTAAAGTAGCTGTACCTCCAATATTCGAACTGAAAATAATGACTAATAAAAAAGGAAATGAAGGTAATTGAAGCATCTTCGTTATTTTTAACATAATAGGAACAAATATTAAAACGGTTGTTACATTGTCTAATAATGCGGATCCAATCGCTGTTAATACACCCGCACCAAACAGTAATGGTAGAGGAGATCCTCGAACTTTTTGTGCAAAACGAATGGCAATAAAACTGAACAGACCGGTTTTTTCCGTAATTGAGATCAACACCATCATAGAAAATAATAATGCGATTGTATTCCAGTCAATATAATTCAAAAAAACATCATCTACCGTATAAATCCCTGTGAGCAATAATAACGTACCACCTGAAAGTGCCACAACTGCCCGATTTATCCTATCAGTCATGATAAAAAAGTAACTGACCAGAAAAATAGTCGTTGCAAGAATGATATCCATTATACACCTTCTTTCATTTAGACTCTTTTATACGTATCGTTGCTTTTACATCTTTGCAGTTGATAGAAACTGCGACGTATTTTGAAAATAACATTGATGCTTTAACCACCGCTCCGGAAACACACTATGCTTTCCGCGGGCGGCTGGTGAGCCCTCTCGCGCTGCGCACTTCGAGGTCTCACCTAGGCCTTGCCTCCCGCAGGAGTCTTCGTGTATTTCCTCCGCTAGCATTAGCTACTATATATTATTAGTGTAATAAAACGGTACTGCCTCCTTGCTGTCAGTAGTCCGGGTGAGTGGAGGGCAATCGACTCCTGCTCAGAATAACGTGTCCAGACCTGAGCAGGAAGCGGTTTTCTTCCGAGGAGGCTGAGGCCGTGCCCTAAGGTGCGCGATTGCCCGTAACGATCCCGGACGGCGATGAATATTGCACACTACGTCACAGTTTCTATTTATTGGACAATAGCAACAATCTGTTAAAAAACAGCCTTCTTAAAAATATCCTATATTCATGTCTATGCAGAGAAAAACAAAATATTTTTCGTCTATTTTATAAATTGATGAATAAAATGTTGTAAATGGACAAACGTGGAGGGATTTTCATGCGAAAAAATCAATTCATTGCCTTACTGTATGGTTGGATTGTTGTATTGGGGTTCATTCTTATCGCCAGCGTTATTTTAGCATTCTTTCTCAGTTTCACGACATTTAATGAACCCACTTTAACATGGGTAACATTGGCTATTGGATTACTAGCATTATTCCTTGGTGGGATTGTTGCAGGTGTTAAAGGAAAGGTGAGAGGTTGGATTATTGGAGGAGTTATCGGCCTAGGTTTCACACTCTTCATTTTTTTAGTGCAGTACTTAGGCTACCAGCAAATGTTTTCATTGGAACAATTACTGCATCACATTGGTTATATAATAGCAGCACTTTTCGGCGGTGTCATTGGGGTAAATACCGCCGGACCGGCAAGCGAATAAATAAACAGCTTGTTTCATAAGTATTGTGAAATCTTCGCAGTGATGTAAACGGCTGTGCTTGTTAATTCACCGCTACGGAAATATACTTCGCACACCTTAGGGCGGCTGATGGGAGCGATCGCACACTTACGTTACAGTTTATATTGTTTGCGTCACATGCAGCAGTCTTTTAGATGACAACCAAATGAAAAGAGGACAGTGCATTTGCGCTGTCCTCTTCCTATTTATGACTTCACTTCCCGAATAGCTGAACGGTCATATGTAAGTTTAACCCCATCACTGGATGCGATGACTACAGTTTGTTCATCAATCGCATGAACTTCACCATGAAGGCCACCAATGGTGACAACAGCATCTCCTTTTTGAAGATCCGCTTGCATTTGTTTTACCTGCTTTTGCCTCTTTTGCTGTGGACGGATCAGTAGAAAATAAAAAATGACAAACATTAATATAATCGGTGATAATGATACGAGCATCTCCATTTCGTTTCCCTCCCTTCTGAGTGTTTACTTTTAAAAATTCTTTGCACCAGGCTGATTTAATCCATATTGTTCAAAGAATCTCTCTTTAAAGTCACCAAGACGATCTTCGCTTATCGCAATTCGTACTTGCTTCATCAATTTTAACAGAAAATACAAGTTATGATAAGTAGTAAGTCTATAACCGAATGTTTCCTTGCATTTTATTAAATGACGGATATACGCTCGGGAATAATTTTTACATACATGGCAGTCGCAACTGGCATCAATGGGACCAAAATCTCGTGCATATTTCGCATTCCTTACGACTAATCTTCCGTTTGAGGTCATGCATGTCCCATTTCGGGCAATTCTGGTTGGCAGCACACAATCAAACATATCAACCCCCCGGATTGCCCCATCAATTAATGAATCCGGTGAGCCTACGCCCATTAAGTAACGTGGTTTATCCGCAGGCAATAATGGTGTGGTAAACTCCAACATCCGATTCATAACATCTTTTGGTTCACCAACAGAAAGTCCTCCAATAGCATAACCTGGTAGATCCAACGAAGATAGATCCCTAGCACTTTGCCTTCTCAGTTCTTCATATTCACCGCCTTGAATAATGCCAAATAGACCTTGATCCTGCTTGCGATTATGCGCCTTTAAGGATCTTTCTGCCCAGCGAGACGTTCTTTCTACGGAAGATTTCATGTAATCATAGGACGCCGGATACGGAGGGCATTCATCAAATGCCATCATAATATCAGACCCAAGTGCATTTTGTATTTGCATCGCTTTTTCCGGTGATAAAAATAGTTTTTCCCCGTTTAAATGATTACGAAAATGAACTCCTTCTTCCTTGATTTCCCGCATATCACTTAGGCTGAAAACCTGAAAACCTCCAGAATCAGTCAGGATAGCCCCATCCCAATTCATAAATTGATGAAGCCCCCCTGCTTCCTGTACGATATCCGCACCAGGACGAAGCCATAAATGGTACGTATTGGAAAGAATAATATTCGCATTCATTCCCATTAATTCTTCCGGGCTCATCGTTTTAACGGTTGCCAATGTACCAACAGGCATAAATGTGGGTGTATCAAACGACCCATGTGGTGTGTGGACTCGCCCAAGCCTTGCTCCTGTTTGTTTACACGTTTTAATAAATTCATATGTTATAGATGGCATATTATTCATTTCCTCTACTATAAAATTAACATCGCATCACCAAAGCTGAAAAATCGATATCGCTCTTTAACAGCTTCCCGATATGCGGAGAGTATGGTTTCTTTATCGCTTAAGGCACTCACAAGCATGATTAACGAGGACTTTGGCAGATGGAAATTGGTAATTAACCCATCAATAGCCTGAAATTCATATGGAGGATAAATGAATATATCTGTCCAACCACTTGCCTCCTCAAATACGCCTTGGTTATCACGCGCGATGGTCTCAAGTGTTCTCGTTGATGTAGTCCCAACAGAAATAATCCTTCCATCCCTCGCTTTCACACGGTTGAGCGTTTCTGCCGCCTCTTTTGACATGTGGTAAAATTCAGCATGCAATTTATGATCATCAATATTTTCTACATTTACCGGACGGAATGTGCCAAGACCTACATGCAACGTGATAAAAACAATTTCCACCCCCATTGCTTTTAATTCATCCAATAATTCCTCTGTAAAATGCAGACCCGCTGTCGGTGCAGCTGCCGAACCTTCTTCTCTGGCGTAAACGGTCTGATATCGTTCTTGTTCAGATAACTTCTCTTTTATATATGGAGGCAATGGCATTTCCCCAAGCTCGTCTAAAATTTCATAAAAGATACCAGTATAGGAAAATTCCAATATGCGTCCACCATGGTCTTTAACCCCCGTACAAACAGCTTTCAGTTTACCTTCCCCAAAGCTGATCTCGGTGCCAATTTTAATTTTTTTCGCTGGTTTCGCCAAAACCTCCCAACTGTCGCTGTAGTCTTGATGGAGCAACAATATCTCCACCTCAGCTCCAGTATCTTGTTTTACGCCATACAATCTCGCCGGAAGAACACGGGTATCATTCAAAACGAGGCAATCCCCTTCGTTAAAATATGCTTTGATATCTGTAAAATGCGCATGATTGATTTCTTTTGTATGCCGATTTAAAACGAGCAAACGCGAGCTAGCCCGGTCATTAAGCGGAGTCTGTGCAATTAATTCTTCTGGTAAGTCAAAATCAAATTCTTCTATATTCATGATGAAACTCCTTTACAACTTAACGAAACCTTCCAATGATAAAAAAGATAAGTGTCAAAATAAGACTTACAAGAATAGAGGTCATTATTGGAAAATGGAAGGAGAAATTTCCTTTCCGAAAACTGATATCACCTGGTAATCTCCCAATAAATGTCCATATAATACCAATGATTAAAAATGCAATACCCAGTATAATAAACAGCTTACCAATATTCATTGCTCTTCATTCACTTTCATTCCAAAGTGCTCATAAGCCTTCGGTGTTGCAATTCTTCCTCTAGGCGTGCGTTGCACGAAGCCGATTTGCAGTAAATAAGGTTCGTAAACATCTTCAATCGTTTGCGATTCTTCTCCTATCGTTGCTGCAAGTGTATCCAGACCTACCGGACGACCCTTGAATCCTTCCATAAGTCCTTTTAAAAGCTTATGGTCCATATGATCCAAACCGACGTCATCTACCTGAAGCATCTCTAATGCAACATTGGTGGTTTCTAAGCTAATTTTACTTTCCCCTTTTACCTGTGATATATCACGGATTCTTTTGAGTAACCGATTAGCAATGCGCGGCGTTCCTCGGGACCTGCAAGCTATTTCAGCAGCTGCATCATTCCTAATCGTTGTCTCAAAAATAGCGGAGGTTCGCTCTACAATCAACTGCAAATCATCAGGATCATAAAATTCCAATCTGCTCAGAACACCGAAACGATCGCGCAAAGGAGCAGACAGGAGACCTGCACGCGTTGTAGCACCAACAAGTGTAAAAGGTGGTAAATCTATTCGCACCGAACGAGCACTGGGTCCAGTACCGATTACAATATCAAGGAAGAAATCTTCCATAGCCGAATACAAGACTTCTTCTACTGCACGTGGAAGCCGATGCACCTCATCAATAAACAACACATCACCAGGTTCAAGGGAAGAAAGGATCGCTGCCAAATCACCAGCACGTTCGATTGCAGGCCCGGAAGTAGTGCGAAAATGAACATCCATTTCATTCGCAATGATTGCTGCTAATGTTGTTTTCCCAAGACCTGGAGGTCCATATAGTAAAACATGATCAAGCGGTTCTTCACGCATTTTGGCCGCTTGAATAAATACAGTTAGGTTTTCTTTTATTTTATGCTGACCAATATACTGATTTAACGTTGTAGGCCGAAGACTAAGCTCATCTGTAGCTTCATCGCTTTGCAGTTCACCGGTGACCATACGCTCTTCTTCCATGATTATCCCCCCTTATGAATGTTTCATTAATAATGCCAGTGCTTTGCGAATGATCTCATCTGTATTGGTCGTATTTTCTTTTCGCAGCTCTGGAATAACTGTTTTAATTTCTCGTTCTGTATATCCTAGTGCTTTTAATGCTTCCTCTGCTTCCAGGAGTCCTTCACTTGTTGTATCAGGAGATTCAACGTCCATTTGATCTGAAATCATCAGCATGGTCGTTAATTTACCTTTTAGGTCAAGAATAATCTGTCTTGCTGTCTTTTTTCCGACACCTGGAAAGCTTGTTAAAAATTTATCATCTTCACGTTCAATAGCTGAAATAAATCCAGCAACGTCTACCGCACCTAATATAGCTAATGCTCCTTTAGGGCCTATTCCGGATACGGAGATCAATTTGATGAACAGCTGTTTTTCCTCTTCATTTTTAAAGCCATATAGTACTTGGGTATCCTCTCTCACGTAATGAAATGTATGAATCAATACTTCTTGATTTAAGGAGGATTGGAAGACAAAAGGATTGGAACAAACTATTTCATAACCAATACCATGGACATCCACCACAACTGAATCTTCTTGTATATATGTAAGATTTCCCTTTATATATGCAATCATGCAACCTTCTCCTTTATTCCATCTTTCATTTTACCATACCTATCCAACATTTAAAAAACTTCTATTCCTTTTAAAGCGAATAGAAGTTTTTACCTAGTCGGATTCCTCCAAATTATGATGAATGTCTTGTACATCTTCATTTTCTTCCAGCGTTTCAATCAGATTTAACATTTTTTGTTCATCATCGTCAGGTAAGCGACTGTAAGTCTGCGGGAAAAGTGTAACTTCACTGTCTTCGATTGTATAACCACTGTTTTTTAGATGGTCTAAAACTTCCTGAAAATGCTCAGGCGTTGTGTAAATTTCGTACACCTCATCTTCAGTAACAACATCTTCTGCACCCGCTTCAAGTGCCTCCAATGTTATTTCATCCTCATCAATCTCGCCGTCTTTATTTAAAATAACAATATAACCTCTTCGGTCAAACATAAAGGACACACTGCCATTTTCGCCTAAGTTACCATTATTTTTCTTAAACGCATGCCTGACCTCGGATGCAGTACGATTTTTATTATCTGTTAATACATTAATAATAACAGCAACCCCACCAGGTCCATAACCTTCATAGGTAATTTCTTCATAGTTTACTCCATCAAGGGCACCAGTTGCTTTCTTTATATTATGGTTAATATTGTCATTGGGCATATTATCTGATTTCGCTTTATCTATTGCAGTTCTCAACATGGGGTTGGTATCTGGATCCCCACCACCCTGTTTTGCCGCCGTATAGATATCCTTAGCATGACGCATGAAAATTTTCCCTTTTTTAGCATCCTGTGCATTCTTTCTTCTCTGTATATTTTTCCACTTCGAATGACCAGCCATCGGATATTCTCCTCTCCCGATTATTTCCTTTTTAACTATATCAAAAAAAGGGGAATGGGAAAAGAAAAACCTTCACGAAGAAGCGTTCACATAAATGAAAAACCTAATCATTTCTCTCAAAAAAATCTTTAATATAGTCCTCTACATCATAATTTTTGTTTTTTGAACCTGATCTGGCGTCCAGATTTTTCGCTTGGTCCCAGTATGCATCATCTGTATATACAACTATTTCTTTATCCGGTATCGCTTCACTTACCTCCGATTCAATCGAATCTTTTATATCATGATCAATATATTTTTCTTTTAAGATAACTGCAACGATGACCCGGTCATCAGTAGAGGCGACTTGTGCCTGGACAATATCTTTTCTGTCTTTTAATTGCTTGGAAAGCTCTTCTGATTCTTCATCTGTAAATTCATCGGTGTATCCATTGCTATAATCGGATGCATTGACTCCATTCTGATCACTTTGTGGATAGCCACCTCGATCTCCAATGGTTTGATCTCTTGTATTTAACCTATTATTTTGTTCTTCTTCTGTTTCATAATGGATAGGCTGCGTGGTGGAGTTTTCATTTGTGGTTTGCGTATGATCCGTGTCCGTATTGGCACAAGCAACAAATAACATGGTAATGACCAATAAAGGAAATAAGATTTTTTTATACATTTTAAAACCTCCCTTACGATTAGTTTGGATTAGGGAGGTTTTTTTACACAAGTCAATATAAGGAAGATGAATGATTGGATCTTCTAAATTGTGGTAAAGGCTCTCGTTTATGTGCCGTGCTAATATGCATTTGCTCAATGATCTCTTTATCTTTATCAGGAATTTCCTCTCCATTTAAGTAGGCATCAATTTTGTCATAGGTTGTTCCCATTTCATTTTCGTCTGTCTGACCTTCCCATAAATCAGCACTTGGTTCTTTGTTGACTAAGTTTTCAGGAACACCGAGGTAAGCTGCCATTTCCCGTACCTCTTGCTTGGTAAAATCGACCAGTGGCAGGATGTCAGCACCACCATCCCCATATTTCGTGAAATAGCCTGTATACCATTCAGAGGCATTATCTGTTCCTACAACGAGATAATTGTAATTTGCGGCTAATGCATATAAGGTGCTCATACGTAATCTTGCCCGAAGATTAGCTCCTGCCAGTTGATCATTATCCACATTAAATTGATTTTTCCCCTCTAATTGTTTAGTTATGGATTCATACATATCTGCATGGGTTTGAGTCAAATCGACTGTTATATTATCGATATCACAGCTTTTTATAACGTTTTGGGCGTCTTTCATATCAGAGGTTTGCGTCTGGATTGGTAACAATACCCCTAATGAAGCATCAGGAGCTGCCCTTTTGATTAAATGAGCAACTACTGCGGAATCAAGTCCGCCACTCACGCCTACCAGTAAACCTTTAGTACCTGCTTTCTTCACCTGTTGCTGTAACCATTCTACGATAGCTTCTACATGTTTTTTCATTTTGATATTCACTCCTCTAATTGCCTTATATCGATTCTAGCATCAATTTACTATTTTTAACAAAATTACTTCGTTTAATCCAAGCTTTTTCCATGATTGCTAAATAACGATATCTTCCTGATGCCGGTTTCCTATATAAATAATGAAGCCATTCTCTCATAACATCACTTGGAATACATATCGCATAAACCCAAGCCTTAACATCGCTTTCTTGTACCATCTGGTATGCAAGCAGCTTATCAGGATCCCAATTTATATAAGGTAGGAATCGTTGACCTAATTGAATATAATCATGCATTTGTGTCGTACACGTCAATAAATCAAAATCAATGATATGTGTACCAGTTTGCCGCAAAAAATTATGGGAAGCAACATCACCATGTATCCACTCACCTTTCCTTTTAGCAGCTAATTCATAGCTTTCCCAAGGAAATTGTCTTATCAGACGTAAATGGATGGTCGTTAGTTGTACTATATCCTTATATAAATTTTCAAAACCATGTTTTTTAAAAATGGGGGCGGTTTTTTTAAACAATAAAAACCGTTGATACCACTGCATGAATAAATAATCCCCCCTTGGAACATTTGTAATATGAATATTTTTGGCGCTGTAATGAAAATTTTTTAGTGCTTTGACAGCTTCCAGTCTATCTGCAGCTAGATTATAATTTAATTTTTCTCCTTCGATAAATGGTGTTATTGTCCAATATTTATTATTTCTACTTATTATTTTACGTCCATTTGGATACCTTTTAAAAGGGACCACATTGGACTTGTCAATTTCATCAAAGAAGTCCCATTGCAGATTCACATTTTCTTGCTTGTTATGCTTTTTTAATATAAGTTTCTCATTCTCAACCGTTTGAATCAAAAATACAGAAGAATTTATGAAGGAAATTTTCTCTAGTGGTAACATTTTTCCTTCTTTAGATAAAAAAGAAGAGAGACGATATTTAAATTCGTCTCCTTGTTTCGAACTATTCATGTTCATGTTTATCTTCATCCTCTTCCTGATGAGATGGTGAAAATTCCGGATAAGCAGGTGGGTCTGGATATGGATGATTTTTCATTGAACCATCACCAAAATGTGGTGGATACATCGCGCTTGGTGGCATTTGACGGTGGAATTCAAATTCATGCATATTTTCGTTTCCATATTGTGGCTTAAAATGCTGATGGTGTTCTTTTTCAAACGATGGCATCGGCTGTGGTGGCATGAATGGATCCTTTTGTCCGCAACCACAATCCTTTTTAGGTTGCATCATAGCTCCAGGCATTTGCGGATGGAAGTCAGGATGTATCATTGGCTGTGGTGGTGGCCCAAAACCTTCAGGCACAGCCCCCATTGCAGGAAATGGTGCTGGTGGGTAACAAGGATGCACAATATGACAGCACATTGGAACCATTGGCATAGGCATCGGCTGCTGCATCGGTGGCTGTGGATGTGGCTTTGGTTTTATATCCTTATCCGCTTTTTCAGGGATTTTATCTTTCGTTTCCGTGTATTGTTGTTTTATTTTTGGAAAATCAACCGTTGTATAGTGGTCTTGCTCTAACATTGGCTTGGCTTTTTCTTTCTGTATCGGTTTTTCCTTCTGACTTGGCATTTTTGGCAATGGCTCTATCGGCTTTTGTTTTTCTTTCTGTATTGGCATTTTCGGCAATGGCTCTACTGGAATTTGGGGTTCCACTGTTTTTGGTTTCTCTTTATCATCTTCTTTTATCACTGGCATCGGCTTTGGAGAGATATCTTTATATGGAACCTGCTGCTCCTTATATGTTTCTTTAACGGACGTATCTTCCTTTTTCACCGTCTTTGATGAACCAGGTATTTTTATTTTCATGCCGGGCATGATCATATCCGGGCTGGATAATTGTGAATTGAGTTCTTTAACCTGTTCGAAATCAACACCATAACTCTTGGATATTTCCCACAATGTATCTCCTTTTTGAACAATGTGTATTTTCAAAACAAACCAAACTCCTCTCATTTCTGAAACTGGGCTAATTACTAATATCAACATATGCAATAAAAGGAGAAAAGTTGAAAGTTATTTAAAAAAGCCGCCGAACTTCATGAGAAGATCGACGGTGTAATTAAATATCCATCTGGAAAACAGGATATGTTCCTAGTACGTTCACTTGACATCCGAGTGCTTCCAGTTCAGCTTTCACCCCGGGAAAAAGCACATCATCAAAAGGTTGTTCGACATCGACAATAAAAAAGTAATTGCCTAGTCCGGTCTTCATTGGTCTAGATTCAATTTTTGATAAGTTCATTTTCCGCCAAGCAAAAGCTGAAAGCACCTGATGCAATGCACCTGCACGATCACTTGGCAGAGTTATCAGTAGACTGGTTTTCTCCGACTGAACGGGGTGATTGATCGTTAAATTATCCTTATCTTTTGTCAATACGACAAACCGTGTATGATTGTTTGGATAATCATGAATATTTTCCTGCATAATTTTCAATCCGAACTCACGCGCCGCTAATTCATTTCCAATAGCTGCTACATGCGTATTCCCTTCACTAACCATTTCAGCAGCCTTCCCTGTGGAAGCCGAAAAGCTTATTTTCGCACATGATAGATGCTGATGTATATATTGATGGCATTGTGCGATTGCATGACTGTGGGAATGGACTTCTTTAATTTCGGAAAGTTCCCCGGAAAAATCCGGATGTACCAGTAAATGCTGCTGAATGGGAACGACGATTTCAGCCTCAATTGGTAAGCGAACTTGGTGCACCAAATAATCCACTGTTAACTGCACAGTTCCTTCTATCGCATTTTCCAATGGCACGACACCGATATCTATTTGTTTTTTCTCAACAGCATCAATACATTCAGGGATTGTGTCAAAACCTTGTTTATGTTCCCCATTAAAAGCAGTGTCCACTGCTAATTTTGTAAATGTTCCTTTAGGTCCTAAATATCCTATCGTAGTCACCAAGCTTCTCTCCCCTCACGAACCGTAACCCAAATTTTTATCGTTAACATTTTATTCTTTTATTCCGTAAATTCAAATTCAAATTCAAGTAGACGAACGGTGTCTCCATCTTTGGCTCCACGTTTTCGTAGTTCTTCATCAACACCCATTCCGCGTATCTGTCTGGAAAAGCGTTGTACAGCCTCGTCCCTGTTAAAATCCGTCATTTTAAATAACTTTTCAATTTTATCGCCTGATAGAACATAAGCACCATCTGGGTCCCGAGATATTTTAAATGGCGCCTCCTCTTTCTGATAACGGTAGACTACCTTTTCTTCCGTGTCTTCCACTTCTATTGGTGCTTTCGGAATCGTATCTAATTTATCCGCAATAGCAAACAAAATTTCGCTTAATCCATTTTTCGTCAAAGCTGATATTTTATATATCGGAAAATCTTCTCCTACTTTTTCTTTAAAAAACGCTAAATTTTCCTCCGCACCAGGCATGTCCATTTTATTTGCTGCAATGATTTGCGGTTTGCTCATTAGTTTCTCATCGTATGCTTTTAGCTCCTGATTAATTTTTATATAATCATCATAGGGATCTCTCGCCTCTGTACTTGCCATATCAAGCATATGAACAATAACTCTTGTCCGTTCAATGTGACGAAGAAATTGATGTCCTAATCCAGTTCCCTTGTGCGCTCCTTCAATCAGACCGGGCAAATCAGCTAATACAAAGCTTCGCTGGTCCCTTGTATCAACGACACCAAGATTTGGGCTTAATGTTGTAAAATGATAATCAGCAATTTTAGGCTTTGCTGCACTAACAACAGAAATGAATGTGGACTTACCTACACTTGGAAAACCAACAAGGCCCACGTCAGCTATTAATTTCAATTCCACTTTAATATTTCGTTCTTGTCCGGGTTCCCCATTTTCAGCAATATCCGGAGCAGGATTTCGTGGGCTCACAAAACGTGAATTTCCACGTCCACCTCTTCCACCCTTCGCAATTACAGCTTGTTGCTTATGTGTGGTTAAATCTGCAATCACTTCATCTGTTTCCTCATCCGTTACTGTCGTACCAGGAGGTACTGGAATAATGAAAGCTAGTGCATTTTTTCCGTGTTGATTTTGGCTTCTCCCATTTTCTCCACGCTTTCCCTTAAAATGGCGATTATAGCGAAAATCCATTAATGTATTAAGTCCTTCGTCCACCTCAAAAATGATGTCTGCCCCATTTCCAGCATCACCACCGGCAGGACCGCCTTTTGGTACGTATTTTTCACGGCGGTATGCTACAAGACCATTCCCACCATCTCCTGCTTTCACATATACACTTACCTGATCCACAAACATCATTATTCACCTCATCAATGACATGGAATCGAAAATACACAGCATATACCGCTTGATTTTTCATCCATATCTACTACATTACTTAGATTCAATTTTTCTCTATTTAGTTTCAGACGATCTTCTCCTTCAATAAAAAGACGAATCTCGATTTGGAGGGGATTTGGTATTTCATTTAATTCTAAGTTCACTTCAACTAGTTGAGTGTCATCCAACGCTTGCCTTAGAGCATTTATAATATGCTTAGATTGTTCTGTCAATTGTCTATCAATCGTGCGCAAATCTTTGCATTCGGTATGTATGTGGTAAGTTATACGCCAATTATGAAACATACTGTTAAATTGTAGAAGCCATAACATAAACATAGGCGCATTTAAACTCATCAGTTTGCGTTCCTCATTATAATAGTCAAGCGTTTCTTTTAATTTAGCTTCTGCCTTATCTACTTTTTTCATACTTAAATAACCTTGTACAATTTGCAAATGATTCATTAAATCGTGCCTGTAATACTGTAAAACCTGCACCACTTCATCCGCCCTCATATATCTCACCCCACCTAAAGTATAGCAGAAAAACAGGAAAACTTCATTGCAAGCAATTAGATTGTTGCGAAAACGTAGCAATCTTTCTGCCAAAAAATAGGAAAACTCCAACCAAATAGCTGGTTGGAGTTAACATTCTATCATTATGCTTCTTGCGCTTGGGGATAGACACTCACTTTTTTACGATCACGACCAAAGCGTTCGTATTGTACAACCCC
Source organism: Virgibacillus sp. NKC19-3 (assembly GCF_019837165.1). NCBI lineage: Bacteria > Bacillati > Bacillota > Bacilli > Caryophanales > Bacillaceae > Virgibacillus > Virgibacillus saliphilus. The sequence goes on along the minus strand of NZ_JAGYHC010000001.1, from coordinate 1,955,580 downwards.
ATCTACTTTGGAGAAAAGGGTGTCGTCTCCACCACGACCTACATTTTCACCTGGGTAAATTTTTGTACCGCGTTGACGAAATAAAATAGATCCACCAGTTACAAATTGACCGTCAGCACGTTTAGCACCAAGGCGTTTGGACTCGGAATCACGTCCGTTTTTTGTACTACCTGCACCTTTTTTCTGTGAGAAAAATTGTAAATCCAGACGTAGCATTATCTTGCACCTCCCTATACACGCTGTATTGTTATAAATTGTCTATATTCCATTTCAATCGATTTTAATGAAATTAGCATACCTTCAAATAAGAGCTGAGCCTTTTTCATTAACACACCATCAAGTGTTTCGGGTAAAGTGACATGTAGATATCCACCTTCACTTCCCTGTTCAATTTCCAGTTCTACCTGGCATAATTCCATTACTGCGTTCACCGCTCCAATGGAAACAGCTGATACACCTGCACATACTAAGTCATAACCATATGGTCCACTATCTGCATGTCCGGTGATTTGAAAAGCTGTAATCAGGTTATTTGATCGATACACCGTTACATGAATCATATGCAGATACCTTTATGCATTGATTTTGTCAATGACTAATTTTGTGTATGGTTGACGGTGGCCTTGCTTACGATGGTAGTTTTTCTTCGGTTTGTATTTGAAAACCGTAATCTTCTTCTGACGGCCATGTTTTTGAACATTAGCAGTTACAGTTGCACCATCAACATATGGAGCTCCAACTTTAACATTATCTCCGCCTACAAAAAGCACATTTTCAAATGTAACAGAATTGTTGTCATCTGCATCCACTTTTTCCACGTAAATCTCCTGGCCTTCAACAACTTTTATTTGTTTACCGCCTGTTTCAATAATTGCATACATAACTTGCACCTCCTAATCAACTCAGACTCGCCATACAGGCACTAAAGATTTTAGTTTATAACCTGATCTGTGCGGTTGTAGCACTGGTGCTACAATAAATTAACGTATTGATAATATCATGTTTACTAAAGGCATGTCAAGAATAGGCTGAAGTTTTTTATGAGATATAATGAACTGCCTCACCAATTGTTTTATTATACTGCTTTTCACGAAAAAACAGGAGCAAACAATCTGTTTCATCGACAGACCTTCGCTTATTGTCCGGATATGTAATATAAATAGGATGTTTCCTCTCCCGTCTGAACCGGGCAAATATATCCATCAAAGTGGCCTCATGCGGCACGACGATGGGATTTACAGCTTTAACAGCTGTATTTCCTTCATAACGCTTCAATAAAAAGCGGATAAACACATAATATCTTTTTTTCCATTCTGACCTATTTTCCATAAACAGAAATAGCATAACCAAAAAAGCACTTAATGTGAATGGAAAAAGAATCAACTGAAATATCAACACGAGCAAGCTGATGATCATGGAAAAAATAATAGCCGACTGATACGCCTTCTTATATGGTGAGAATGCGGATAAGCCTAAAAATAAAAGCTTGCCGCCATCCAATGGCCAAACTGGAAGTAAGTTAAATACAAGGATTACCGTATTATAATAAAAAATTAACTCCAAAATAGAAGGAGCTATAAAATCAGTAGAAGCCAGGAAAAATAAGAACAGGTAAATAATGAAATGCTGAAATGGACCCGCAACAGTAACAAGAGCCTCTTCTCGGATGGATCTGTTCCCATGTTCATCCGTATCCATGACCCCGCCAAAGACCCATAGCATAATACCTTGAATACGCCACTTAAAAACAATGGCTACAATATAATGGCCGAGTTCATGGAATAAAACAATGGTTACAATAATAGCTAATTCCATAAATGTACCTGTGACAAAAGAAATAAAGAGAAACACGATTAATACGGGATGGACGTGAATTTTTGGTAAATAATTACGGCGCATCGTCAACTTGTATCACCTGAACCGGGTCAATATAGTCATCTTCCTGCTCAATCGAAAAATAAACGGTTTCACTTTCCGCTGTTGGAGTAAATTGACCAACCCGTTGATTACTTGCCACAAATTGATATAAATGCACATCAACCGCACTTAAATGGCCGTAGGTTGAACTACTGCCATCCGCATGCTGAATGACTACCGTATTATTTGTTTCCCGATCATTTCCGGCAAAGACAACAACGCCATCACGTAATGCTGCTACATCGGCAGTTTCATCCGGAGCTATCATAATCCCAGTACCATTCACCTGAAACGTTTCTGTCACATCGCCGGACACCGGCAAGCCCTCCTGATTTGAGCTGACTGCAACTTGATCGTTTTGAGGTGTAAGAGCTAACGGGCTTCCAAAGGTTTCCTGGTACCATATATTTACTTTAGCAAATGGGAATTCATCTGTTAATGCACTGCTCGTCCATTCTTTGGGTTTCTGAAGGAATGCTGCATCTGTTTGCCCCAATAAAGCCACCCCGAAAAAAAGCATGACAGATAAAACACCCTTCAGCATGAACCGATAAGGAAATTTATGGCCTGTATTACTCTCAAATGTCGTATCCGAAAAACTTGGAAAGTAACCATGCTTTTCTTCCTCTTGCGGAAATGGTACTGGTAATTGCTTTTTCGAACTTTCATTACCAGTCAATCCACGTGTTTTCTTACGTTGTTCAATCGATTGGCGAACTTTCTTAACCCCTTTATTCATTTATCCTCACAATCCTTCTCATACGTTTATAACATTCTATGAGAAGAATGAGGTGTATATGAATGAACTAGGGAGAGTTTCACCTTTTCATCGTTGATAAAATCCCAATATGAAACATTCGCTATGACCGCATCCCAAAAAACTTTTTCATTTTCTGAAATACACCTTTTTCTTCTTCCAAGGATTGCAATGGGACGGTTTCTCCGAGTATTCTTCGAGCAATATTACGATAAGCAATAGATGCTTTAGAACTTGCATTTAAGGCGACTGGTTGTCCATTATTGGATGCTTTAATAACTTCATCATCATCAATAATGATTCCAATAAGATCAATGGAGAGCACCTGGACAATTTCATCAACTTCAAGCATGTCACCATTTTTCATCATGTGATTACGTATACGATTAATAGCCAGACTTGGCGGATCCATATCTTCTTTTTCCAACAAACCAATAATCCGATCTGCATCCCTGACACTAGATTTCTCGGGCGTGGTTACAACAATGGCCTTATCAGCTGCAACAATTGCATTTTGAAATCCTTGCTCAATACCTGCCGGACAATCAATAACAATATAATCATATTCCTGCTTCAATTCGGTAATGATTTTATGCATACCTTCTGTTGTTACCGATGATTTATCACTTGTTTGTGCGGCAGGTAACAATGATAAATCGTCAAATCGTTTATCCTTAATGAGTGCTTGTTTTACGTTACATCGTTCCTCAATGACATCCACAATATCAAAAATAATCCGATTTTCAAGTCCCATGATGACATCAAGATTTCGCAGACCAATATCTGTATCTATTAAACATACTTTCTTCTCGTTTAATGCCAGTGCTGTTCCAATATTGGCTGTTGTGGTTGTTTTCCCAACACCGCCTTTTCCAGAAGTAATGACAATTGCCTCACCCATTAGTAATCCTCCTTTCGAATCCACTAATCTCGCTTCTTTTATGTGAAATAATTTGTAGTCTATCAATGATAATTTTATCCTGTTTTTCGTCGATAAGACCACATTCCATATACACACCATCAGACTCATAGTCAGGAGCACGACTGATATAATCAGCTACTCGCAGTTGACTGGGCTTCATATAAGAAGCAGCTATAAATGCATTTCTATCTCCATTTACCCCTGCATGTGCAATCCCGAATAAGTTTCCCATAACATAAATATTACCTGTTGAAACGATCTTTCCTCCAGGATTCACATCTCCTATAAGTAAGAGATCTCCAGTAACTTCTAAAACCTGACCTGACCGAACAATCTGATTAATAGCTTTTATTTCACTATCTTCTTTCCACAGTAGAGCTTCTTCCTTTAGAATAACATCTGATTCAAAAGAATGAATGGTAAACCGATTGGCTTCATTTATGACGTTTCTTAATTGATCTTTTTGTTCTTCATATAAATAGCGGTTACCTGATTGCACTGTTACAGATACAATTGGTTCATTTTCTTTTGGACGGCTTGCCACAATTTTTTCTGTAAGTTCAGTGACAGCGTCTATAAAGGAACAAGACTCGTCGATAAATATGGTGAGCCCATCTCTTGTACCTTTAATCGTTATTAATTGTTTGTTGTCCCGCAATCAAATCACCTCATTAAAAAACATCATCATTATAATGATTTACTCCTAGATAATTGTTCTTGTCCCCATCTAAGGAGGGACTTCATTAGAATAGGATATAAAGCAGCAAGGAATAAGAGATTAGCTAAAACGGTTGGTAATAGCCGATACAGAAAATAATCCCTCCACAATACATCCGTAACGCCGACAACTTTAAAAATAGTATGGACGGAAATGTCTGATAAGGCAATCCCGATAGCACCTAATAATAGTGTTACAAAAATATTGCTGTGAAGCATTTTACGTAACCTGTGAACAATATAGATTACCAATGCATAGGAAAACATGTAAACTCCTAATACTCCTGTATACACGATGTCGATTAACAACCCAAAAATCAATGCATAAAGCACGGAGAAATATGTATATTCCTTGTCATAGAAAACGGCCATAAGCATTAAAAAACCAAGCACCCAATGCGAAACAATAAATAAATCACTCATGAATAAACCGGATGGTAATATTTCAAGTGCCACACCTTCCAGTATGAGTAACAGAAAGAGGATGAGCGGTAAATATAAACGTTTCATTACTCATTCTCCTCTTCATTATTACTGCCTTCCAATGCACGATCTACCACAATTACCTGATTAATATCGTACATATCAGCTGCTGGTTCAATTAGTGCTGTTTGTGTTAATCCATATTGATCAGGGACCGTTTCTTTTACTGTACCGATTGGTAAACCTGCCGGAAAAACGCCTCCCATACCTGATGATACAATCAATTCATCTTCTTCTAGTTCCTCATCAGACTCTTCGATAATCCGGAATAAAAGAGAATTACTTTCTTCATCAAATCCCTCAATCATTCCAAATATATCCTCTCCCTCATCACGAGAGACAGTAGCAGAAATCCGATTAAACTGATCAAAACCAGTAAGCAACTGAACGGTTGAAGTTGATTGGTGCGCATGTTGGATTTTACCTACCATACCCTCAGCAGTAATAACAGCCATGTTCTCGGTAATACCATCCTGCTGACCTTTATTAATTGAAATCTGCTCAACCCAACGCTCGGGAGAACGGGATACAACAGTTGCCTGAATTGGATTATAGTCCCTGATTGAATCCGTAACTTCAAGCGTATCTCTTAGTTCCTCATTTTCCTCTTCAAGTTCCTGTACATCATAAATTAGCCCTTTATATTCCGATAATTTTTCTTTTAAAACCTGGTTCTCCTCATACGTATTCCGGATATCCTCGATATTGGCGAATATATCTGTTACAAAATTAACTGGAGCATGAACGACACTCTGTGTCCACCCAACCGAATCATTAATAAATTCTTCTACTATGGTTAGATTCTCTCGATCCCTTAATGAAAACCCAATTAATGCAACAAGTATAATAAAACTAATTAAAAGAATAAATAATCTTCTCTTGCGAAAAAATGACATCAAAACACCTACTTATTCTACTGATGGACGAGAGGATACGTTTGGATGGGAACGGAAATGTTGAATATATTCCAATGATTTACCTGTTCCAATTGCTACACCATCCAAAGGATCTTCTGTTACAAAAACGGGCATATTCGTCTCATCACTAATGACTTGGTCTATATTTTTTAAAAGGGAGCCTCCTCCTGATAATACAATACCCCGATCCATAATATCTGCAGCTAATTCAGGTGGAGTAAGCTCCAATGTGTTTTTAACTGCTTCCACTATTGACTCTACGGTATCTTTTAAAGAATCCGCTACTTCTTTAGCTGTTATTGTTATTGTTTTCGGTAAACCGGTTAATAAATCACGCCCGCGAATATCCAGCGTCTTATCTTCTTTTGCTTCACCAGCAGTTCCTGCGTCCATTTTAATGGATTCAGCAGACCGCTCACCGATCATAAGATTATACTGTTTACGAATAAATTGAATAATGGCATCATCCATATTATCACCAGCCGTGCGTATCGACTTGCTTGTCACGATGCCACCCAATGAAATAACGGCGACCTCTGTTGTTCCTCCACCAATATCAACAATCATACTGCCTGTAGGATCCCATACAGGTAATCCTGCACCAATAGCAGCAGCAAAAGGCTCAGCAATGGGAAATGCATCCTTTGCACCAGCCTGCTTTGTTGCATCGATAACCGCACGCTCTTCTACCATTGTAATTCCGGATGGAACACAGATCATGACACTTGGCTTTTTAGCAAAAAAAGAACGATTTCGCATTGCTTTTTTAATATAATATTTCATCATTACAGCAGTGGTATCATAATCAGCAATGACACCATCTTTCATCGGCCGGACAACAGAGATATTCCCCGGTGTTCTGCCTACCATATTACGCGCTGAACTGCCTACTGCTTCTATATCACCGGTTTCAATGTTTTTGGCAACTACGGTTGGCTCACGTACAACAACACCTTTTCCTTTCACAAATACCAGTGTGTTGGCAGTACCTAAATCTATCCCTAAATCTTGTGACAAACTGAATCTTCCCAAAAAAATCTCCCTCTCCAAATCACAATTCATTTGTATATAGTCTTACTATATCGATAAATTTTATGTGATGCAATTAACATCATCATCGTTTTTTAACGAATCCCTAATTCGGGATTTAAAAAACCTAATAAATGGCAGTTCACAGGGTAACTTCTGCTAAGAAAGGATGTCATTAACAAGCACAGAAGTCAACCCAATTCCGTTTAAGCTTGCTTTTCGATTTCCATTCCAGGACACCTGCAACGCAGCCATCCCGACTCTTTTTAGCCGCCTTTGGATACATACCAATACCTTAAAGCTTCGAACTTCTTATGATCAATCTTAATAAGCGCCATTTTCAATAAACATCGAAGTTGGCGCTTTATCTTTATAAGTCGTCTATATAATTATACGAAAAAAATAGTAAAATAGATAGTGTTATTTATAGATATCCTTTTTCTTTTAAAGATATAAACTTTCTATCACCGATAATTAAATGGTCTAAGAGTTCGATGCCAATCATTTTCCCTGATTCAACTAACCGTCTCGTAACATGGATATCTTCCTGGGAGGGCGATGGGTCGCCGGAAGGATGATTATGAGCGACAATGATAGAAGCAGCAGAGCGTTTGACAGCCTCGCGGTATACCTCCCTTGGATGGACAACCGAAGTGTTTAGACTGCCAATAAAAATAGTCTGCCTGTGGATAATCTGATTTTTTGTATTTAAAAACAGAACAACAAAATGCTCCTGTTTTAAGCTGCGCATTTCCTCCATGATATAATTTGCCCCGTCTTCCGGAGAACGCACAATATATCGGTCATTTATCTTATACTGGTTCATTCTTTTTCCAAGTTCAATAGCTGAAAGCATTAAAACCCCTTTAGCTTCACCGATCCCCTTTATTGCCATTAACTCTTCAATTGTAGCATCATTTAACAATTTTAACCCTTCAAAATGCATTAAAACCCTGTTGGATAAAACCATTACTGATTCTTCTTTTGTTCCACTCCCAAGCAAAATTGCCAATAATTCCTGATTTGATAAATGGGCAGATCCTAGCTTCAATAGACGTTCTCTGGGCCGGTCTTCCTTAGGAACATCCTTAATCATAATTGATGAAACAGCCATTGTTCCTCCTCCTTAACTAAGATATCTTTATCTTATAGCGTTAAACGAAAGGAAACAAATCAGTGAAATGGCATTTTCAAGACTCAGACATCCCGCAAACCGCAATTTTCCCCATAGGAAAATAATGTTTTAGCAAATTTCCAACGACCTAAAATAGAAAAGTGGTAGTTGATATATTTCATTTCAGATATTTTCTAAAAGATTGCTTCATTTACATAAAAAATATAAACGGCGACGTAACTATTTGCTGTAACCGCCGTTCAGGTCAGTGAAGAGCGGATGCGCATCCTTAGGGCACGGCCTCAGCCTCCTCGGAAGAAGACCACTTCCTACCGGGTCTTCGGACACGTGCTGGGACTGCGCATAAATGCTCGTCCCACCAAAGACATTTGTTCCCGCAGGAGTCTACATGTATTTCCGGAGCGGTCGGGAGGTTACGTTGTAGTTTATATCAGCTACAAACGTTTACAAGCAATAAACACATACGAAAATAACTTTATTTTATTATTTCGCTGTATTGCTTCCATAATTGTAATAGAATGTGCTGTGCTTCGAGTTCTTCAGTTTGTGCCTGGGTCGATTCCCGAAGGCCCGACAGTGTTTCTTGTAAGTCAGTCAAATCTTCCGAGTCATCCGGGTAATTTTCCATTAAAGCTTCCCAGTTATCTACTTTTAATCCCTCGTCATTCTCCAAGGCATTTAGCTCGTCCTGCCAATTTTCCTGGAAAGATTGAAGCCATTCATGCTCCTCTTCTGTGAGATCAACCTCTCCTTCTTCCGTGCTCCACTCTTTTACATAAATATCAAATTCTTGTTCTTTTAACTGACTAGCCAATTGCTCTGCATGCTCCTCAGTATTCGCTAGACCTAATAGAAGAAAAAATTGCCCTTCCCTCTCCCAAATAAAACCTGGAAATCCGGCCTGTTCATAATTACTTACCCACGCTTCGGCGTTCGTTTCATCTGAAAACACACCGCCTTGTAACACATAAGCATTCATTTGTTCCATGCTAGCTGTCATACGCTCGGCATTACTATCCTCATCCTCTGCATCAATTGTTGCCGCTGGAGCATTATTATTTGCGGTCAAATCACTATCGACACCGACAAACATTCGCAACATAAAAACACCCAAAATAGAACCAATTGCTATAGCAGAAATAGTCGTTACTATAATTGGTTTAAAAGATTTCCATTTGTTTCGCTTGCTCGATGGTTTATGATCCGTTTCTCTAGCAAATACAGGAACTGAGTCATCTCCGGTGCCTTGAAGCGTTGCTGCATGCTCCCTATTATCTTTTTTTGATTTTCCTACTTTCCATATAATAAGTTTCTTCTTGTCCACTTTTTTCCCTCCATTGCCAGATTGATTTGTTTTACTCTAGCATAGACGAGTTAAAAAGTAAGACGAATGTTGTCACTCTATTTTAAAAATCGTTCTACATAAAATACGTTTCTTCTCACTGCTTAAAGTAATTTCTTACACTGGCAATAAAGGTTAATGACCCCGTTATAAAATAATAACGATCCTGATGTTGCATCATTTTCTTTATGGCGTCTCCCCAATCACTGCAGATGCCTTTGTCTCCTGCATTCGTTGCTTGATACAACACATCAGCTTGTGCTGCGCGCGGATGATCAAATGAAGTGAGCGTTATAGAAGAGAAATAGGTACTTAGCTGATTCAGCATTGTATCAATTTCTTTATCGCGAAAAGCGGCAAATAAAAGATGTCGTTCTTTGCTCTTATAATTTTCCGTCACCGTATCTATAAAGACCTGCATTGCCGCTGGATTATGTGCACCATCAATGATGATTACAGGATCACGCCAAATCATCTCAAATCTCCCCGGAACCTGTGTATTTCCCATTGCGATTATTGCTCGTTCTAGATCTAACTTATATCCATTATCTATTAATTGTATCAATGCCATATACGCAATTGACGCGTTTTTTATTTGATGATCTCCTTGCATTTGAATAGCAATATTAGCACAATATCCCCTGACTCTTCGCCATGAAAAATATTGTACAGTTCCCTTTTTCTTAAGATTTGTACAGCTAAAATCCTTCCCCAGCTGATAAAGTTGTGTATCACGTAATAGGATTTCTTTTTCTATGACATGTAATGCTTCCCTGCCCAAATCGCCACTAACAACCGGCACATGATTTTTAATAATACCGGCTTTTTGATATGCGATTTCTGCTGTTGTATCACCTAAAAAAGCAGTATGATCTCTTGCAACATTTGTTATAATAGATAAAATAGGTGAAAAAACATTGGTTGTGTCTTCACGTCCCCCCATTCCTGCTTCAATAAGAGCAATATCTGTATGGGTTGAAAAATACATAAATGCAAGCACCGTCATAATTTCAAATTCTGTTGGAGCTTGGGACTTACGATCTAACTGTTTAATGGCAGGGTGAACAGCACGCATTAATTCCAGAAAAATAGCTTCAGGTATGGTACTGTCATTTATCATGATATGCCCCCTTAACCCTGTCATGCTAGGTGAAGTAAATACGCCAACTTGATAGCCGTTTGCTTTTAGGGCATCTTTCATAAAATGGATCGTCGAACCTTTACCATTGGTTCCGGCAACATGGATGGCCCGCATATGGTTCTGGGGATTATTCATTAACGAAAGTAATGCATTGACCCGGTCTAATCCTGGTTTTATCCCCAGTGATTTTCTGCTCGCAAAAAAAGCTTCAACCTGTTCAACATTTTCAAACATATGTACACCTACTTTTTATATCAATTACTAATTAGTATAGCAGAAAGGGCGTCTTCAATGAATTTACAAGGATGGATTATATATAACGGGAATTTACCCGGTGATAAATTTCTGGATTTTGCCAAATGGATACAGGATGCTGCAACAAGAAAAGGTAGCGAGACGACAATCTACAAGAACAATGAGCTGTTTGCTTATCTAGGACGCGGTGAAATAGATCTACTACAGCAAGAAAAGCAAATCTTACCTGATTATGTCGTTTTTGCAGATAAGGATATCTATTTAGCCAAACAATTGGAGTCACTGGGAATTCCTATATATAACAGCGCAGAAGCCATCCAGCGCAGTGATGATAAGATTGATACCTATCAACATTTGGCTAGACACAAATTGCCAATACCCAAAACGATCATTGCACCGAAGATTTTTTCGAACGCAATAGCAAACACTACCAATATAGAACTTGCCATTCATAGGCTTGGGTTGCCAATGATTGTTAAAGAAGCTTTCGGTTCTTTTGGCCAGCAAGTTTATTTGGTACATACAAAGGAAGAATTACAAGCAAAGGTTGAAAACCTTCAAGCAACACCATTTTTATTTCAGGAATTCATTTCCTCAAGCTTTGGAAAAGATATGCGTCTGCATGTTGTTGGAAATAGGGTAGTGGCCGCAATGAAGCGATGGGCAATCGATGATTTTCGATCCAATGTTTCCTCCGGAGGAATAATGGAAGCTTACCAGCCAACAGATTCAGAAAAAGAACTAGCCATTGCGGCTACGAATGCAATTGGAGCTGATTTTGCCGGGGTGGATCTGTTATTCGGACCAGATCAATCTCCATTCATTTGTGAGGTTAATTCCAACGCACATATTCGTAATATGTATGACTGTACCGGAATAAATGTAGCGGATTATATCATGGACTATATTCTTTGGGAGTGAGTTGCTTATATGTATGGGTGGTTAATTTACAGCAGAAAAGATGTCGATCAAAATAAGCGTTATATCGATTGGTTTATTGATGAAGCTAGGCAGCAGCATTTATCACTTGAATTAGTCCTGCGTGAAGAAATAACGATTGGTATCCAAAATCAGCAACGAATGGTGAAAAGAAATGAAAAAACTAACCCTAAACCGGAGTTTGTCATTGTACGAACGATTGAACCATTATTAAACCTACACTTAGAGGCGTGCGGCATCATCGTTTTTAATTCAGCTACTATATCACACATTTGTAATGATAAAGCTTTAACCCACCATCATATGATAAATCTAGATATTCCGATGGTTGATACGTTTTATTTCAAAAAAGATATGCTACCGAACATCCCCCCTATCCCCTACCCCTTTGTTGTAAAAGAAACAATTGGGAGAGGCGGAAATGAGGTTTATTATATGGAAAATGAACAAGCGTGGTTCAAGTATGTATCTGCTACCAGTCATGGTGATTATCTCATCCAGGCTACTCCTGTACAGCTGGGCAAGGATCTACGTGTATTTGTGGTAGACAACGAAATTATTGGTGCGATCCTAAGGGAAAACAACAACGATTTTAGGGCCAATTTTAAACTCGGTGGCTCCGCTCGGTTGTATGAACTTCAAGAACATGAACGTAAAATCATAAACAAGATTACCAATCATTTTCATTTTGATATGGTAGGTATTGATTTTTTAATCGGGGTAAATGGAGAATTACTATTTAATGAAATAGAAGACGTGGTAGGTTCAAGAACACTAAGCGCAGTTAGCAATATAAATATTTTACAAAAATATGTAACACATATAAAATCAGAAATAAATAAGCGGAATTCCCAGGCTTAGACTTGGGAATTCCGCTTATATTATCCTTTTAGCTCTTCCAAACGTGTCTTCACTTTTGCTTGCTTTTCCAAATAATCTTGTTCTTTTTGTTTTTCTTCGTCGACGACTGCTTGAGGTGCTTTGTTTACGAATCCTTCATTTGCTAACTTTTTCTTCACACGTTCAACTTCCTTATTCCATTTAGAGAGTTCCTTTTCAAGTCGCTTTATTTCTTTGTCAACATCAATTAATCCTTCAAGTGGAAGGTAAACTTGAGCACCTGTTATAACTGCTGACATCGCTTGTTCCGGTATATCCAATTGACTTGAAATCGTCAATTCGCTTGGATTACAGAAACGCTCCAAGTAATCGCGATTGTTCTCAAGTTCTGCAACAATAGCATTGTCCTCGGCTTGTATCAGAAGTTTGACTTGTTTGGACATCGGCGTATCCACTTCCGCCCGGATATTACGTACAGCTTTAATAATCGATACCAGTCGTTTCATTTCTGTGGAAGCAACTTCATCGTGGAATTCGCTACGTAACTCAGGCCACGTAGCAATGGCAATTGATTCTCCACGATGTGGCAGTTGCTGCCAAATTTCTTCTGTAACAAATGGCATATACGGGTGAAGCATGCGCATCGTTTGATCTAGAACATAAGCCAGAACAGAGCGTGTTGTATTTTTCCTCCTTTCATCTTCACCGTACAGTGGAAGTTTCGCCATTTCAATATACCAGTCGCATAACTCATCCCAGATGAAATTATATAAATGACGGCCCGCTTCGCCAAATTCATATTTGTTCGTATTTTTCGTAACATGATCAATCGTCTCATTCAATCTCGTTAAAATCCATTTATCAGCCAACGATTTTTCCCCGGTTAAATCGATATCTTCATACGTAAATCCTTCCATATTCATTAATGAAAAACGGGAGGCATTCCATACTTTATTGGCAAAGTTCCATGTGGATTCTACTTTTTCCCAATGGAAACGAAGATCTTGTCCCGGTGTAGATCCAGTTAATAAGAAATAACGAAGGGAATCTGCCCCATACTTATCAACAACCTCCATGGGATCAACACCATTGCCCAATGATTTACTCATTTTCCGTCCTTGAGAATCACGAATTAGTCCATGAATGAGTACATCTTTAAACGGTCTTTGGTCCGTAAACTCCTTGGATTGAAAAATCATCCGTGCTACCCAGAAGAAAATAATATCATACCCGGTTACCAATACATCAGTAGGAAAATAACGTTTAAAATCTGTGGCATTTACATCCGGCCATCCCATTGTCGAAAATGGCCACAACGCAGAAGAGAACCATGTATCCAATACGTCTTCATCCTGCTCCCAATTCTCGATATCTGCAGGAGCTTCTTTTCCAACATATATTTCTTTCGTTTCTTTATGATACCACGCAGGAATACGGTGCCCCCACCAAAGCTGACGGGAGATGACCCAGTCACGAATATTTTCCATCCAATGTAAATATGTCCCTTCAAAACGCTCCGGTACAAAATTCACTTTTTCATCTTTTTCCTGCAATGCCATTGCTGCATCTGCCAGTGGCTGCATATGAACAAACCATTGCGTCGACAGATATGGTTCAACAACAGCACCGCTCCGTTCAGAATGCCCCACCTGATGAATGCGCTCTTCAATGTGAAATAGCACACCCTGCTCTTGAAGGTCTTTCACAATCTGCTCGCGACAATCCAAGCGATCAAGTCCCTCATATTTACCGGCATTCTCGTTCATAGATCCATCCTCATGCATAATGAGAATGCGTTTTAAGTTATGGCGATTACCAACTTCAAAATCATTCGGATCATGTGCCGGTGTAATTTTAACCGCACCGGAACCTAATTCCATATCAACATATTCATCCGCTACAATTTCGATTTCACGTCCTACAATTGGTAAAATAACCGTTTTACCAATTAAATGCGTGTAGCGCCCGTCTTCAGGATGAACAGCTACTGCTGTATCACCCAACATGGTTTCTGGCCTTGTTGTAGCAATTTCAATGGTTTCATCACTATCTTTTATCGGGTATCGCATATGATAAAATTTACCTTCAACCTCTTCGTAAATGACTTCGATATCCGAAAGAGCAGTGCGCGTCTTAGGATCCCAATTTATGATGTATTCCCCGCGATAGATAAGCCCTTTTTCATATAATGTTACAAAAACCTCTTTTACCGCATCCGACAAACCATCATCAAGTGTAAATCGTTCCCGTGAATAATCCAGTCCAAGACCTAAACTCTCCCACTGCGAACGAATAAAATCAGCGTATTCTTCTTTCCATTCCCAGGCAGTCGCCATAAACTTTTCCCGTCCTAATTCATAGCGGTTTTTCCCCTGTTCTTTTAGCTTTGCCTCTACTTTGGCCTGTGTCGCAATACCGGCATGATCCATCCCTGGTAACCATAATACATCATAGCCCTGCATTCGTTTCATTCGGGAAATCGTATCCTGCATGGTCATATCCCATGCATGCCCCAAATGTAGTCTTCCAGTTACATTCGGAGGTGGAATAACAATGGTAAATGGTTCTTTTTCCGGGTCACCTGTTGCTTCAAAGTATTTTCCTTTCAGCCAAAATTGATACCTATCCTTTTCAACTGCCTTTGGATGATATTTAGACGGCAGTGAAGTCTTTTGCTCTTCATCCATAAAAAACGTCTCCTTCATTTATTAGTAACGATTACTGCTTTGTAAAAGATTATTGCTTTTGACACAAAAAATATAAGCTGCGGAGATTTAAAAGCAACAATACTTACGATTGGAACCTTACATAAAAAACCCTCTCCATCCTTAAAAAGGACGAAAAGGGTTTATTTCCGTGGTACCACCTTTGTTTACAAATCATCACAGATTTGTACACTTCATTGATGGATAACGGCAAATACCGGCATTCTCCTACTTATCGTTCAGAGACGCTGCTCAAGGGCGACCTTCCAAAACATCGTTTCCGGGAAATTCTCAGCTTCTATTCCCTCTCTGTAGGTGATTATTTTGTACGCTCCCTATCAAAGCTTTTTCATATTAATGTTCATTTTATCCATAAGGAACCATTTCGTCAACTATTAATTCTAATTTTGCACAAAACCAGTACCTATATACATAGTATATTAAAAATAAAACCATTATGTGAATCTGCTAACAAAGAGGTGATTTAAATTGGCACGTTTTTATCGGTATAAATTACCACCATGGGCAAGGCGTAGTATTATTATTATAGAAAGAGTGACATTACCCATTCTAATCTTTCAATTGATCCGGACATTACTCTTTCCCACAACATTAGATGTATTTTTATTAGGCCTTTTAGTCGGTTTGTTTATTGCCTTTTACTTGGAATGGATTTAACTTTCAAGTTCATCCAAGGAAGATACTTCATATTCCGTCTCCACATATTTTGAGAACTGCAGACCAAATAAAAGCTGACGATGGGCGTGCTGTAATTTCCTTACACGAGTCACCATCGTATCTACAGAAGTGTGGCCGGCATATTGCTGTACAATCTTTAGATAATTGGTTGGGTTCAATAAATGAATGATAAGCAGATTCAATTCATGTTGATTCAATTCGTTTTCATGGTTATATGTCGAGAACTGTTCCATGAGTGCGTCACGGGGTTGATCATAGTGACTAACTTCCTGTTTGAAAAATGCGGCTAAATCCATGACAGCATTATCGTAATACGCATTTTCCCAATTTATCATATGTGCTCCTAACGTATGGGAGATCCTTACGTTACCATGACATAAACTAAAATTCCAGCTTATTTCCTCTTCTTGTTCATCAATAAGGTGTTGAATTCGTTTGATGATTTCTTTTAACGTAAATTCCAAATCTCGATAATGTGTGCAAACTAATAGTTCGAATGGGGACATAAATCTACTTTTCTCAAATTGCTGCACAAATGTGATTAATTCGTTTGCGGCATGTTCGCAAAATGCTTTGTATGTAGTGAATTCACGAATTAGTCTTTCCGTTGAAATGAGTTGTGTCTGCTTTGTTTTTGCATGGACAGCACCTATATTTTTATAAAGGTTTTCAATTAACTGACTTTGTTTCGTATTAGAATATTCTATCCAGGGGGTTAAATAAAAGATGGTTTGGTTCATTTCCGTATAAAGATTCCCGCTTTTCGTCAAATACACAGGTAAAATAGTGGCTATATGTTGAGAGAATGCTGTATGATATACATTTTCAAAGTTTGCCAATGATTCTTTGGATAATAAACTCTTTTTCAGCGCATATTCTCGTTGACCGTCGCTTACTCGAAACAGTCTTTCGGTTACTTCTTCTATCGCTAAAGGATAAATAGCATAGGAGTTTAACACCTTTTTCAATACTTCCAATTCATTCACCACCCGGATTTAAAATTAGAGACCCCTTGAGTTCTGTTAATCAAGGGGTGTGATTTTATTTCCTATTAGGGATGTACAGCAATTGACCTTCTGTTACCTTATATTCATCATCTAGTTGATTTTGTTTTATTAATTGTAATGCAGATATCTGATAACGCTCTGCGATTGTATCAATAGTATCTTTCTCCTGAACGATGCAAAGTTTCATTTTCGTATACTGTTCTTCTTCCGTATTTCTGAACATATCAGATAGATAGCTTACATTTTCCATCGACGCCGAGCGACTTTCCATACTTTCATAAATTTCATGTGATTCTTCTGTGTAATTATCATTGGAGAAATCTTGTGGATCTTCGGGAAACTCCGGGGATTCATAATCGTTTGGATCCTCCGAGAACTCCGGTGCAGTCTCTTCCTCCTCCTTCGATGATAGGTTATCAAAGAATTCTTTTAACGTTTGTGATTTTTTTGTTTTCCAACGGTTATCCTCTATTGATTCTTCTTCCGTTTCCGTAGATAATGCAGGAATATCTGTAGGATCAATGGATGCAATCATATCAGGTGATTCTTTTTCCGGCTCCTCTTTAACTTCAAATTGGAAAGCCTCATCCACTTTCACTTGTTCTTCCACATCCTCCTCTTCTTCACGGTCTGTCTGACTGTTGATACCGTCAATTACAATTGTGGAAGTTAATTTTAACTGATTTTGATCCGGTATTTCATAATCAAAGGATGCAATGTTAACCGTTACATCATCTAAATTTGTGACACGATAAGAAGGTATGGAAATTTCCACTGGAAACTGATGAGAAAATGCTGCAGTACCATCTTCCGTATCGATAACACTTTCTACGTAGCGATTGGAATGCACATCTTCAAAATCATTTGGATAAGGTTCTTCCTCCGGATATTCTACTTTCTGGTACTCCCCATTTAATTCAATGACGCCTCTTATTGAAATATACTCATGAAAGGATTGAATAGATATTTCCGGATCCAGTGAAATTCCTCTTATTTCTGCAACTTCCTGTCCCTTTTCAAAATAAAGGGATTCATTTAGCTCAAAGCTGAATACAGATTGATCGTTTGACAAATGACTTCCTCCCTTCAGGCAAAAAATATTCCATAAGCTGATATGTCTTAAGAATTATATGAGTTATAATCCGCTATTATGCTTACATAATGAAAAAAGCCATCCCGAAATGGAATAGCTTTTAAACATTGGTACATCACTTTTCAATTTTGGAAAACACATTCCGAACTGCTTGAATCGTTTTATCAATATCTTGATCGGTATGTGCTGTGGACAGAAATAATCCTTCAAATTGAGAAGGTGGCAAAAATATACCTTCTTCTATCATCCCTCTGTAGTATTGAGCAAAATAATCCAAATTGGCTGTTTGTGCTGTCTCAAAATTAATAACAGGTTCATCGGTGAAGAAAACACCAACCATCGAACCAGCACGATTAATTTGGAGTGGTATTTGGAAATCATTAGCGGCTTGTTTATAGCCTTCCATCAATTTATCGACTTTCTGATTAATGATTTCATAATCGGATTCACTTAGTGCACCCAATGTTTCATATCCGGAGATCATTGCTAATGGATTCCCGGATAATGTCCCAGCTTGATAAATGGAACCGGTTGGCGCAATATTTTCCATAATTTCGCGTTTTCCTCCATATGCACCTACTGGTAGACCACCACCAATAACTTTTCCAAGACAAGTTAAATCAGGTATTACTCCAAAGTAGCCTTGTGCACAATTATATCCCACACGGAAACCTGTCATGACTTCATCAAAAATTAATAGCGTACCATTATCTTCCGTAATTTTGCGTAAATCCTGCAGGAAATTATCTTGCGGCGGAACAACGCCCATATTTCCGGAGACAGGCTCTACTATAACTGCCGCGATATCCTCGCCATATTGTTCAAATACATAGCGAACACTCTCAACATCATTATATGGGACAGTAATCGTATTGCTTGCAATCGATTCCGGGACACCTGGACTATCAGGTAATCCTAAAGTAGCGACACCGGATCCAGCTTTAATCAATAGGGAGTCACCGTGTCCATGGTAATTTCCTTCGAATTTCAATATTTTATCTCTTCCTGTATATCCCCTGGCTAAACGAAGCGCACTCATGGTTGCTTCAGTTCCAGAGTTTACCATGCGAACCATATCTATGGATGGTACCCGCTCCGTGACGAGTTGTGTGAGCTTATTCTCAATAATGGTTGACGTACCAAAACTCGTCCCTTTTGCAGCAGCTTCCTGTAACTTGGAGACAACACGCTCATCGGCATGTCCTAAGATTAAAGGGCCCCAGCTTAGTACATAATCGATATATTCATTACCATCGATATCAACAATTTTAGATCCTTTACCATGGTCCATAAAAATCGGGGACATGTCGACAGATTTAAATGCCCGAACCGGTGAATTCACTCCACCGGGCATTAAATCAACCGACTCCTTATACGCGTCTATAGAATTATTGAAATTTTTCACCATTAATCACCCTCACTGCATATTATTTGCTTCCTATTCATTCAACCATTTTGCTACGTCTTTTGCAAAATAAGTGATAATAAGGTCTGCTCCTGCACGTTTCATGGCCGTTAATTTTTCCATCACTAATTCCTGCTCATTAATCCAGCCATTTTGTGCGGCTGCTTTTACCATGGAATATTCACCACTTACATTATAAGCAACGACGGGTACATGATAAGTATTTCGCACATCTCGTACGATATCAAGATAAGATAGTGCAGGTTTGACAATCAGAAAATCCGCACCCTCTTTGATATCTGATTGAGCTTCACGTAACGCCTCCATCCGATTAGCGGGGTCCATCTGGTAGGTTTTGCGATCACCGAATTGTGGTGTACTGTCGGCAGCATCTCTGAAAGGACCAAAAAAAGCTGAGGAATATTTTACCGCATAAGACATAATCGGAACATTCTTAAAACCTGCCTCATCCAGTTCCTGTCGAATAACGGTTACAAATCCATCCATCATGTTCGATGGTGCAATGATATCTGCACCTGCGTTGGCCTGGGATACCGCTGTTTTAGCTAATAATTTCAACGATTCATCATTATCAACATCACCATTATGGATAACGCCGCAATGACCATGGGATGTATATTCACACAGGCATGTATCTGCAACGACCAGCATTTCCGGGAAATCCCGTTTAATTAGTCGGGTAGCCTCCTGTACAATACCATGTTCATGAAAAGCTCCTGTCCCCTGTTCATCTTTCTCCATCGGAACACCAAAAAGCATTAGCGCCTTAATTCCAAGTTCATCGGTCGCCTTCACTTCATCATGCAGTAAATCAAGCGAAACTTGAAACACTCCCGGCATGGAAGCAACTTCATTTTTAATATTTTCTCCTTCCGCCACGAACATTGGATAAATAAAATCTTCTGCACGTAAATGATTTTCACGGACTAACGCGCGCATCGAGGAAGATGACCTTAACCTACGATGCCGATCGAAATCTTTTGTCATTTTCATAACTCCTCCTGAGCGATATAATTACTTATACACTGTAACATACCGTCTATTGTAAATTCTTCTGGTGTTAAAATAGACGTAAAGCCTAATTCACTTGCACGCCTCTGCGTAGTTGTGCCAATGCATACACATGTTGCCTCATGAGGGATCGATGTCATTTCAACAAAAGCCTCAACTGTCGACGGACTTGTAAATGTTATAAAATCAAACGTATTTGTTAGCGTCGTATTTAAGCGATCTGCCATTTGATAGTTATAAGACATTTCATAAACTTGAGCGGAATCGTACGTTATCCCATGCGCTGCAAACACAGTAGGAAGAACATCCCTGGAACGATTACCCCGTACCAGTAGAATAGGACCTGAACCTGTATATATTGATAAAAACTCATTTGCCATAGTATCTGCATTATATACCGTCGGAGTGAAATCAGCAGCATACCCGAATGTTTTTAATGTATTCTCTGTTTTATGACCTACAACAGCTAATCGTTTGTTTTTTAAAATGGCATTGTTTACGTGATATTGTTTGGCTAATTGGAAAAAACAGCTTACGCCATTGGAACTCGTAAAAAAAATCCATTCATAGCGATTGACATTCGAAAAAATCCGTTTATTTTCCTCCCGATCCTTGCATGAAATTTTCAAAAGAGGCACTACAATTGGTAATCCGCCATACGTTAAAACTTTATCAGAAAACGTTTTCGCTTGTTTCTCCTCTCTCGTTATCAGGATCTTCTTGTCACGTAATGAAATTGCCATTACTGGTCAAGCTCCTCTTTAACCTGATCGATTATTTTCTTTCCGCCCTGGTCAATAAGTTTGTTCGCAGCTTCTTCCCCGACAGCTTTTGGATCTGTACCACGAACCTCTTCTTTTAACATTGTCTTACCATCCGGTGTTCCTACCAATGCATGTAAAATAATATCTTCACCTTCTAAATATGCATAACCACCAATTGGAACCTGACAACCGCCTTCAAGCAAATGTAAAAATGTTCTTTCCGCAGTAACCGTTTTGGTTGTTTGTCCATCATTGATTATTGCCAATAATTGATGAAGCTCATGGTCATCTTCGCGGCATTCTATTGCTAACGCCCCTTGCCCAACTGCTGGAACACAAACATCCGGTTCAAGGTATTCTGTAATGAGTTCTTCGCTCAACCCGACACGCTTCAGACCCGATACAGCTAGAATTATCGCATCATAATCCTCTTCCTCTAATTTCCGCAAACGTGTTTCGATATTTCCGCGAATCCATTTGATCGTAACATCAGGTCTTGCAGCTGCAATCTGAGCTTGCCGGCGCAGACTACTGGTTCCGACAATGGCTCCAGCTGGTAAATCCTTTAAGGCTACATTATTTTTTGCAATGTAGGCATCACGGTGATCTTCCCTTACCGGAATAGTAGTAATCATCAGTCCCTCCGGCATTTCAGATGGCATATCTTTCATACTATGTACAGCGAAATCAATCTCTTTATTGTACATAGCTTGTTCAATTTCTTTCACAAACAGACCCTTACCGCCTACTTTCGATAAGGTAACGTCCAGAATACGATCCCCTTTTGTACTGATTTTACGTACATCAAATTCATTCTGTAGACCAGCTTCTTTTAATTGGTCAATGACCCACTCCGTTTGTGTTAGTGCAAGATTACTTTTTCTTGATCCAACGACGATCTTACGCATCCAACATCCTCCTAAAGTCTGCTAATTAAAACAGGCGGCTGTCAAGCCATACGAACGAACCAGAAAGCTGGCACGTCTCGCCTTCTGGTTATGATAAACGTAAACAATAATGAATGATTTTCAGTTTAACCATCATCTCAGCTTACATGCTGGTTATCTTCTCAATTATAGGAAAAGCTATCTTTTTTTCCTTTTTTAAGTTTGAAATGGTATCATTGCTTTCTGTCTGTTTATCCATTTCGGACTTTACTTCTTCTTCAATGCCAAAAATATCTATAAACAAATCCAGTGCATCATCTGCTCCATCTGTACCAGCCAGTTCTTTTGCCTGTGTAATCGGTTCTTTTAATAATTGATTAATGATACTTTTCGTATGCTTATTTAATACTTTTTTCTCACGTTCTGTTAGATCTGGCATTTTTCTTTCGATACTCTCCATTGTTTCTCCTTGAATGGATAATGCCTTTTGTCGCAATGCAGAAATAATTGGAACTACACCTAGTGTTTTTAACCATTCTTTAAATGCAACAATTTCTGCTTCAAGCATGATTTCAACTTCTTTTGCTGCTTCTTTTCTCGATTCAAGATTCGCATCAACAATATGCTGTAAGTCGTCTATATCGTGTAAAAATACATTCTCCAATTCGCTGATAGCTGGATCCAGATCTCTCGGTACTGCAATATCAACAAGGAATAACGGGCTTCCTTTTCGTTGTGTTTGAATGGATTCAATCATTTCCTTCGTCAATAAAACTGAATCCGAGCCCGTAGAACTAATCAAAATATCTGCCCTTGCCATTATATCTGCTAAATTATCTGCATGTGCCGGCTTTGCATTAAATCTTCTGGCCAACGCTTCTGCTTTTTCAAAAGACCGGTTTACAACCGTAATATCAGTCGCTCCTGATCCTTGAAGATTTTTCGCCGCAAGCTCACCCATCTTCCCGGCACCAAGAATGACAACATGTTTGTGCGTTAAGTCGCCAAATATTTTCTTAGCTAACTCAACAGCAGCAAAGCTTACCGATACGGCATGTGCGCCAATTGCTGTGTCCTTTCTTACTCGTTTTCCAAAGGTAATTGCCTGTTTAAAAAGTTCATTAAAAATAGTTCCAGTCGCATCCATCTTCTGTGATGCTGAAAAAGAATTCTTCACCTGGCCAAGGATTTGCGTCTCCCCTAAAATCATCGAATCAAGGCCCGTAGATACCCGGAATAAGTGCTCAAATGCACTGTCATCTTCTTTGATTCGTAAATAAGCAGCGAAATCCTCCTTATCCATTTGAAACCAATCGGCCAGGAATTGTTTTATATAATAACGACCTGTATGAATTTGATCAACCACTGCATAGATTTCCGTACGATTACATGTAGAAACGATCACATTTTCCAGAATGCTTTTCTGTTCTTTTAATACCTTCATTGCTTCATGAAGGGATTGCTCTGAAAATGTGAGTCTTTCTCTTATTTCTACAGGGGCTGTTTTATAATTAAACCCAACTTTCAATATGTGCACTTTATCTACCCCCACCAAAACTTTAGGAATATGTTCATGGTGAACATATGTGAAGCCATATATCTTCTATTATATCATATAAGTTCGGTCACTTTTTTTGAAAATGTGAACAGTTTCTGAAACAATATGATAGGATAAAACGTATAAATATTGAACTCGGGATGTACTTTACCATAACCACGTTCAATTAGCAAGAAATCAATTTATAACTGACTTGGGGTGTATGACTTGAAGAAAAGAAACTCACTTGCGGCATATATATTAATCGGGATTGGATTATTTTTTCTACTTCGACAGTTGAAGATCCCAATACTCACCGATTTTTATTCCTTGCCTACACTGCTGATTATTATTGGAGTTTCATTACTGCTGTATAGTTATACAAAAAAGAAATACCAGCTTTTATTTGTTGGTACGATTATTCTAGGGTAGGCATTCATTTACATGGCCTGCATCACTATAATTTTTGGATTGACCATTGGGCTGTTTACCTACTTATTATAGGGATTGCATTTATTATTCGTTATATGCAGACCCGTGATGGTTTATTCGCCGGTATTCTGCTTATAGGTATTTCTATTATTTTGATCTTTCCCATAGAGGTACCAGAATGGCTCGATTGGATTTACGTGGTCCTTGATTATATAGAAGATTATTGGCCGATCGCACTTATTATCATAGGCATTATTCTACTACGAAAGAAAAAATAAAGGCTATTTTCTAAAAAGTTGTTATTCACATAAAAACTAGAAACTGCGACGTAGTGAAAGTAACTTTATGAGAAGGCTCTCTTTCTAATGATAGTTGAGCGTAGCGAATGCCTCAACCAATGCTTGGAAAGAGAATGGCACACTACGTCGCAGTTTACATCAACTGGGGAGGTTTAAAGGTGGCGGTGCTTTGAAATGAGCGAAAATAAGATAAGCTCCCTGTTGGATAGTATTACATCGCAAACGAGGGAGCTTATCTTTTTATGTTAGATATTTTTTCATGAAACGCCAAGCTTCGTCTTTTCCCTCGCCGGTTTCGGCGGAGAAAGGTAACAGTTCATCTTCTGGTTCCATTTGCAATGTTTCTTTTGTCCGTTTTAGATACTGCTGTCTTTTGTTTTTGGCAATTTTATCTAGCTTTGTAGCAACAACAAGTACAGGAAACTCAAAGTACTTTAAGAAATCATACATTTGTGCGTCTGCATCCGTTGGCTCATGACGGATATCCGTAATCAATACAGCAGCCTTTAACGTGCCTCTCGTTTGAAAATACTCCTCCATCATTTGGCCCCATTTCTCACGTTCCTTTTTCGATACTTTGGCATAGCCATACCCCGGTACATCGACAAAGTAGAAAGCATCATTTATTTTATAAAAGTTTAATGTCTGTGTCTTACCAGGTGTTGATGAGGTTCTTGCTAAATTTTTACGATTAATCAGTTTGTTAATGAATGATGATTTGCCTACATTCGAACGTCCTGCTAGTGCAATCTCCGGTAGACGGGCGTTGGGATATTGCTTCTGACTAACGGCGCTAATGATGATTTCCGCATTAGTTACTTTCATTTTCTTCCTCCACAAGTGCATGTTCCAGAACTTGATCTAAATGTCCTACCTTGATAAAGGTTAAATCATTACGTACACTTTCCGGTATATCATCAATATCTTTTTCATTTTCCTCAGGTATAATAATGGTAGATATTCCAGCTCGATGGGCACTTAGCGATTTTTCCTTTAATCCGCCAATCGGCAGTACACGTCCACGTAGTGTAATTTCACCAGTCATACCAACCTCTTTTTTTACTGCTCTTCCTGTGAGTGCGGACACAAGAGCTGTTGCCATCGTGATGCCTGCTGAAGGGCCATCTTTGGGGGTCGCTCCTTCAGGGACATGGATATGCATATCATAGGTTTCATAAAAATCTGGCGCAATATGTAACTCTCTGGCTCTTGACCGAATATAGCTAAAAGCCGCCTGTGCAGACTCCTGCATAACATCTCCAAGTTTACCCGTCAAGGTAAGTTTTCCTTTACCAGGGTAGTGGGAAACCTCAATGGATAAGGTGTCACCACCCGCTGCTGTATAAGCCAAACCTGTCGCCGCGCCAACCTGGTCCTCTTGTTCCATCAAGCCATAGCGGTATAGCGGCTTGCCGAGTAAATCTTCAAGACTCTTCTCCGTAACAATGACTCGTTTCTTCTCACCGGAGATAATGATTTTAGCAGCTTTTCTGCACAATGTAGCGAGCTGTCGTTCCAGATTTCTAACACCTGCTTCACGTGTATATGTGCGAATGAGCTTTAGCATGGCATCATCGCGCAGCTGTAGGTTTGCTTTTTTCAATCCGTTTTCTTTTAATTGTTTGTTTAATAAATGTTCTTTAGCAATGTGCAGCTTTTCTAGTTCTGTATAACCAGCGATGGAAATAAGCTCCATTCGATCTAGTAATGGGCCTGGTATATTAGTGACATAGTTTGCGGTTGCAACAAATAGAACATTGGACAGGTCATATGTTTCTTCAATAAAATGATCGCTGAAGTTACTGTTTTGTTCCGGATCCAACACTTCAAGCATCGCTGATGATGGGTCTCCACGAAAATCATTTGACATCTTATCGATTTCATCCAGTAGGAACACCGGGTTGATTGTTTCTGCTTTTTTCATGCCCTGAATAATTCTGCCGGGCATTGCACCTATATACGTTCTACGATGCCCTTTTATCTCTGCCTCATCACGAACGCCACCTAATGAAATTCGGACAAAATTCCTGTTTATCGAACGTGCAATGGATTTAGCCAATGATGTTTTCCCTACCCCCGGGGGACCGACCAAACAAAGTATGGGCCCCTTGATAGAATTGGTAAGCTTCTGCACAGCTAAATATTCTAATATACGTTCTTTCACTTTGTCTAGACCATAATGATCAGCATTCAGGATTTTCTCTGCTTTGTGAATCTCAATCGTATCTTTTGTTTTCTGTGTCCATGGTAATGCAATAAGCCATTCTAAATAGTTACGGATGACGGAACTTTCCGCAGAACTTTGTGGTACTTTCTCGTATCTTCCCAGTTCTTTTTTCGCTACTTTCTTTATTGAATCAGGCATATCGGAGAGTTCAATTTTTTCGTCTAATTGACCAATCTCGCTTGTTTTACCTTCTTTTTCACCAAGCTCTTTTTGAATAGCTTTTAATTGCTCACGTAAATAATATTCCTTTTGCGTCTTTTCCATCGAGCCTTTTACACGCTGCCCTATCTTTTGCTCCAAGTCAAGTACCTGTTGTTCATTGGAAATCAATTTAATAAGGGTGTTTAGTCTTTGTTTGATATCTTTCGTTTCCAACAATTCTTGTTTATCTTTTATTTTTAAAGATAGATGGGATGTGATAATATCTGCCAGTCTTCCCGGTTCCTCAATATCAGATACAGTCGCAAAAGTCTCTTGTGTAATTTTTTTGGAAAGCTTTATGTATTGCTCAAATTGTTCTAGTAACGTACGCATTAGCGCTTCTTCTTCGTTTGTTTTCCCGTGAATATCCTCGATTTTTTCAATCTCTACGACAAATTCTTGTTCGTTTTCCATATATTGGATTATTTCTCCACGATGTATTCCTTCCACTAGAATTCGGAGTGTACCATTTGGGAGTTTGAGCATTTGATTTACTTTTGCTAATGTTCCGATCTGATAAATATCTTTGGATTCAGGCTCTTCCAGACTAACCTTTTTTTGGGCTGCTAGAAATATGGTCTGATCACCCATCATTGCTTGTTCCAATGCTGCTACAGACTTATCTCTGCCTACATCAAGGTGCAAGACCATTGACGGAAATACAAGTAATCCGCGTAATGGAAGGAGGGGAACCTGGGTAGTTTCTTTTGCCATCGTATGTACCTCCATGGTATGTATTATTATTTATACTTGCATATGTCCTTAAAGTTTAAAGAAAACTAATTCATTTGTAAATATATATGGAAAAATATAGCACACTTATCTTTTTCATTATACCTGATATTCTCTTTTTTATGTATTAAAAAATAATAAAAAAAGGGACTGACCAAACGCATTACTTCCTGCACTAACATGTATAAATGAGGAATTATGCCCAGTCAGTCCCAGATATCAATCGAAAGCTTTTTAGGCGCTCTCTTTCGGAAGTGTATTATTTCCTTCTCGTACAGTCCCATCTCTAAAAATAAGCTTAGGGCTGCCATTTTCTTCGTTAACCGTGTTTGCGGTTATCACACATTTATCTATATCTTCTCGTGATGGTAACTCAAACATGACATCAAGAATAATGCTTTCAATAATAGAACGTAGACCACGAGCCCCCGTTTTACGTTCGATTGCTTTTTTAGCTATTTCTATAAGCGCTTCTTCTTCAAATTCTAATTCAACATCGTCCATTTCAAACAACTTCTCATATTGTTTTACGAGTGCATTTTTCGGTTTTGTTAGAATTTCTACCAATGCATGTTCATCCAGCGGTTCCAAACTTCCCACAACCGGAATTCTTCCAATAAATTCCGGGATAAGGCCATAGCTCAGAAGATCCTCTGGTAATACTTTTTGAAGTAATTCTCCTACTCCCATATCTTGAGCCTTATCATTGGAACCACCAAATCCAATAACAGTTTGGCCAAGTCTGCGTTTAACAATTTGATCGATACCATCAAATGCACCACCAACAATGAATAGAACATTCGTTGTATCGATTTGAATGAATTCCTGATGTGGATGCTTCCTTCCTCCCTGTGGAGGGACACTTGCTACAGTACCTTCAATGATTTTAAGCAACGCCTGTTGTACACCTTCCCCCGAAACATCACGAGTAATGGAAGGATTTTCTGACTTACGTGCAACCTTATCAATTTCATCGATATAAATAATACCTTTTTCAGCCTTTTCAACATCATAATCAGCTGCCTGTATCAGTTTTAAAAGGATATTTTCAACATCCTCACCTACATATCCGGCCTCTGTTAAAGAAGTTGCATCTGCCATTGCAAACGGTACATTAATAATACGTGCTAATGTTTGTGCCAACAATGTTTTACCACTGCCTGTTGGCCCGAGCATTGCAATGTTACTCTTGGCAATTTCCACATCATCAGAATTTGATGGGCTGTTAACACGTTTGTAATGATTATAAACCGCTACTGATAAATTTTTCTTAGCCTTATCCTGACCAATAACATAATCATCCAATGTTTCCATAATTTCCCTTGGCTTCGGAATTTCTTTTAATTCTACTTCTTCTTCCGTTCCCAGTTCTTCCTCAACGATTTCTGTGCAAAGTTCAATACATTCATCACATATATATACGCCTGGACCGGCTACTAGCTTACGAACCTGATCCTGACTCTTTCCACAAAAGGAACATTTCAACTGTCCTTTTTCTTCATTATACTTACGCATGTAATCTCACCCCTAAAAGTTTAGATCTACTCCTAAGTTTCACTTTAGAATTCAACTTTAAAGTCATCATATCAGATCAAAATTAAAAAACAAAACAAAAGACATTCCCATATTTGGTATCTACGAGAAGATGTTCAGACAACGTATCAATCTCGCACTCATAACCTTATACTATCTGACGGTATGAAAAAGTCAAACCTTATTACTTACTATATGTTACTTTCTAAAATAAAATCGTGCATTTGTAACATTTAAACCACTATACTAAAAAAGCATAATAGGCGGACAACTTCTTCTAATAAAAGGGAAACAAGATGCGGGACGTCTGCATCTTGTTAGTATTTACCATATTCACCTGTAAATAAACATATGTTAGTTATTCTACAGTTTTACTTTGTTCGACTAGGAAATCAAGTGCTTTTTTGAATTTCAAATCCTCTTTAATTGCTTCAGCATTTCCACCTAATATTTGTTTTAATTGATCTTTCTCGATGCCGTACATACCTGCCATGTTATCCAGTTCTGCATCCACATCTTCATCGGTTGCTTCCAGATTTTCTGCATGAACAATCGCTTCTAGTGTAAGATTTGTTTTAACACGTTTTTCCGCATCTTCTCTCATTTGCTCTTTCATTGCGTCTTCATCCTGCCCAGAGAATTGTGTATACATTTCCATCGTCATTCCCTGCTGCTGCAACTGTTGTTCAAATTCTTTAATCATTTGATCCAGCTCTGTATCTACCATTGCATCAGGTATTTCTACTTGCGTATTTTCTGCTGCTTTTTCAAGCAGGGTATCACGTTTTTGCCTTTCAGCTTCCTGTTCTTTTTGTGACTCTAGTTCTTCTCTTTTCTTTTGTTTCAATTCATCAAGCGTTTCCGCTTCTTCATCGACATCTTTTGCGAATTCATCATCCAGTTCCGGAAATTCTTTATATTTAACTTCATGAATCTTCACCTGAAATGTAGCTTCTTTTCCGGCTAATTCCTCTGCATGATAGTCTTCTGGAAATGTCAAATTGATACTAGTCTCTGCATCGAGGTCCTTACCAATTAGTTGTTCTTCAAATCCTGGAATAAATTGACCTGAGCCAATCTCAAGGGAATGGTTTTCAGCTTTTCCTCCCTCAAAAGGTTCGCCGTCCATGAAACCTTCAAAATCCATCACGACCGTATCGCCTTCTTCAATGGTTCCTTCTTCTTTTACTACCAGCTCAACATGCTCTTGTTGAAGTTTCTCTATCGCTTCATCCACTTCTTCATCCGTTACTTCTGAGGATTGTTCTTCCACTTCTAACCCTTTATACTGACCAAGAGTTGCTTCCGGTTTTACATTTACATTCGCTGTAAAAACAACATCTTTCCCTCTTTCAAGTGTTTCAATATCCACTTCTGGTTGTTCAATTGGCTGAATTCCTGTCTCATCAATTGCCTTGCGATAAGCATCTTGAAGAATGAGATCTACTGCGTCCTGATACAAGGACTCTACACCAAAACGGCTCTCAAAAAGTTTACGTGGAATTTTTCCTTTACGAAATCCAGGAAGTTCAATGTCTTTCCTAACTTTTTTAAACGCTTGATCTAATGCTGTTTCAAATTCATCTGCAGTAACTCCAAATGTTAATACACCAGTATTTCCTTCTTGTTGTTCCCATTTTGCTACCATAAAAATTCCCTCCAAAATCTATTGATATCCATTCCTTTTTAACGTTCATTATTTAACATATAATGATCACATTTTCAACCATCTCATTATAACATAATTACTGGGCCTTTCAAGGATTTATAGCTATGTGCTCATTTATTCTTCAATTATACCCAGATACAAGGTTTCACAAAGTTTGATTTCTTCCATATATCGATTAACATCTTCGCTTCGCTTCTCGCCAGTATTCGTATGTATATTTAAATACGATTCCCCTGTGATTTTTAAAGCTTCTGCTATAAGCTTAACATCCTCCATCCGGGGCATGATCGGATAACGCACATATGTATATCGATAAAGAAGTTGATGTAATAAATGAAATAAAGTGGGGTCTTTTTGTTCCAGTCCACTAATCATTAGCACGAGCTGTTTAAACAGTTGATGTGATTTTATATCCGTAACATCAACCGGTTTAACACGTAGCTGTAAACCTAATTTATGTATATCCACCTCATGTGTAATTTCATGATCCTGTAACCAATGAAAAATGGCTGTTTTCGTAACAGGATGAACATTTTCATTTACTAAAAATTTGATAATGGTATTGGTTGGACTAGATTTCGTCTTTCTTAAGCTTTCAATCAGCCGCCATTGTTCTCTATGATCATTTTCGTAAAAGGCAGAAATAAGCTCGTCCAAATATGCCGTCGATTTTTCAATAAACAGATCGTTTTGCATTTTTTCACTCATATCATAAAGTTGCTGAAATTGTTCTTTCACCGTAGATGGGATAGCATTATTTTCATATTCATAAACTACTTGTTCCATTAACAGCTCATATTGGCTTGTCTGAAATAATAATGTTAAATAAATATGTACATAATGGTAATAGCTTTCATCTTTATGTCTATGTTGTAACAATTCTTCGCAGATATCTTGAGCTTCCCCGTAACGTCCTAGTTCCATTAAACTAATTAATTTGCCAATAACAATCTCATAGCTATTCACTTGATAGCTTAATAATTTATTTAATTTGGACAAGGCTTCTTCGTATCTTTTTTCTTTAAGTGCTTGCAGACTTTCTTCTTCCAATAATGTTTTCCATTTAGGAAATAAAATAACATTATCTTGATCGGATTTATTTTGCATTTATTCACCTCTCTCTTTTTTAAATTGTACATGATGTCTTCAGCTATTTTCCCATACTCCTGTTTAATGAAACCTAAAAATGATAAAAAAGAGAAACCTATTTCAATTTTATAGGTTTCTCTTGATGATGTCCCAGGCAGGATTCGAACCTGCGACCCACAGCTTAGAAGGCTGTTGCTCTATCCAGCTGAGCTACTGGGACATATTTATGTAAATGAAGCGGGTGAAGGGAATCGAACCCTCGTCATCAGCTTGGAAGGCTGAGGTTTTACCACTAAACTACACCCGCACAGTATTAGAATATTTATATCGATAATTTTAACGAACAAGATTTATTATATGCATTGAGCTTTTTTTTGTCAATAGTTTATCCGGAAAAAGTTTAAAAGCATAGCTTGTCGAATCATATCGACAAGCTCATTGCTTTATAGAGGTGTTCAAAAGTCCGGTGAAAACGACGCTTCAATGTTCACACAAACGCTTGTTTCTCCCCTTCGAACTTCTTGGCCCCTTTTAACCTCCTTTTGAACACACCCTTATAATGAAGCATGATATGTTAATTCCTCTACAATATCTCCTCTATCAACCGTATGGAAAGTAACTGTGATATCATCTGTACGATCAAATTCCATGATAGCATATGTCTTCTCTGAACGATTTCTAGGCAATCGTATACTTCCCGGATTGATAAAAAGTTGCTCACCTATTTGCTCTGCACCAGCGATATGGGTGTGTCCAAAACAAATAACCTTGGCATTCATTTCTTCCGCCCGGTACCCTATCGTCATCAAATTTGCCTTCACTTGATGAAGGTGTCCATGAGTGACAAAGAAAGAGAGTCCATCGATAGTTAATATTTGTTCTTCAGGAAACCGGGTATCATGATCCGTATTTCCTCCCACTTTAATAAATCCATCTAACTCCATGGCATCCATGTCTAATTCAGAGTCACCGCAATGAATCATGTGTTTTAAATGATGACGTTCTTTTATTTCTGTAATTTGATCACGTAGCCCATGGCTATCACTAAGTATTAAAACCTTGGTCATTCAGAGCCCCTCCCAGCAATTGTTTTTATCGATTCCTCCAGAAGCGCAATCGCATTTTTTCGATGACTTATCCGGTTCTTTTCGTCTTTTGAAAGCTGTGCCATTGTTTTTATGTAATGTTCAGGAATAAAAATGGGATCATATCCAAAACCATTTTCCCCCGTTTGGGAAAATGCAATGCTTCCTTCACAATAACCTTTACGAATGATCGTCTTTTCACCTGGTATGGCAATTGCTATGACAGAAACAAATCTTGCTGTTCGTTCCGCTTCCGGCACTGTACGTAATTCACCCAATAATTTGTCGATGTTCGCCTGATCATCTTTTGGCTCTCCTGCATATCTTGCTGAATAAAC
The DNA here is from genome assembly GCF_019837165.1 of Virgibacillus sp. NKC19-3. Taxonomy (NCBI): domain Bacteria; kingdom Bacillati; phylum Bacillota; class Bacilli; order Caryophanales; family Bacillaceae; genus Virgibacillus; species Virgibacillus saliphilus. The sequence goes on along the minus strand of NZ_JAGYHC010000001.1, from coordinate 1,922,452 downwards.
ACCCGGCCTGCCATTTAAAGCATCAACCATTAATCCTGAATCATCTGCCAAAACAGGCGACGATAATCTAGCTGCTATTTCTTCAGCTTTTAAAACAGCATTTTCTTCAAATGTTATGCCGGTTTCTTCGACATCAGGGATATCTCTCTTTAAATCCAACAAAGAAACGGCTTCTATACCATATACTGCAAAGAAATCTTTAAATTCTGTCGCTTTCCCACGATTTTTGGTTGCTATAATGACTTGTTTCATTCTTATTCTCCTATATAATAGTTTCACCTATCCGTTTCGATAAATCGCCTATTACTTCTTTTTGCTTTTTGGTAATTTGATCTAAACCTTCATTTGCAAGCTGAAGCATCGTTTGTAATTGACTGCCTGAAAACGTTGCTTCCTCTCCAGTGCCCTGAATTTCAACGAACTCCCCGGATCCTGTCATAACAATGTTCATGTCGACGTAAGCCCGAGAATCTTCTTCATAATTCAAGTCCAGAATTTCCATTCCATCCGGTAAAATTCCTACAGAAATTGCACTTAAAAAATCAGTTACAGGCATTTTTTTGATTGTTCCCTTGTCCAGTAATTTTCCAAATGCTAGAACAACCGCTACAAATGCACCGGTAATCGATGCCGTTCTTGTACCACCGTCCGCCTGGATAACATCACAATCAACCCAAATGGTTCGTTCTCCTATTTTATCTAAGTCAACAATCGAACGTAGAGCTCTGCCGATTAATCGTTGTATTTCCATTGTTCTGCCACTGACTTTCCCTTTGGATGACTCTCTGATATTCCGTTGTGCTGTAGCCCTTGGAAGCATTGCATATTCAGCCGTAATCCATCCCTTTCCCTGACCGCGCATAAACGGAGGAACCCTCTCCTCGATGCTTGCATTACAAATCACCTTCGTGTCCCCCACCTCGATTAAAACAGAGCCTTCCGGATGCGTAATGTAATTTGACGTAATGGTTACCGACCGTAAATCATTTGGTTGACGCTCATCGTTTCTCATTCATAAATCCTCCTTATTACACCCATTAGCTTAACATAATTTTACCAAACCTACACCAAATTATGTATTCGAAAACTTGGTTGTCACCAAGCCTTTAGGGGACAATCAAAGCCCGCACTTATGCAGTAAGAAAGTATTTTATACTTTCTTATCTGCCAAGCAAAAAAGAGGCTAAGTTGTATAGCCCCTTCGTTTAAAGCTTTTCCGTAGGTGAAAATGATTGTTTGGTAACAGGTTCATCATACGTTTCCCCATTTTCATTAACCAATTGCTCTACATTTTCTACCTTTATATCAACAGCTTCGACATCTTGCTGTTCTGTTAATGTTCGAACGATTGTCTCCATTACTTCATCTGAAATCATCGCCTGTTCCGGATCTGCAAGTATTCCTTCGTTAAAGACTAACTCAAGTACTCCATTTTCTAATACTGGTGTATCTGTTAATAGGGTTTCAGGATTAAAAACATGGGTCACATTTGTATTTAATCCCGGCCCCTGAATCATTTCTTCAACAATGGAGCCGAATATTTCTTCATTCTCCCCTTCCACATACTGTGTAACAGGTACATAATAACGATTTTCATTGTGCTCTGCCGGGTAATACATCGTTACAGCTTGGCTATCCAGTAAATCGAGCGTATCTGTTTTTGTAATATTTATTCCATTTGCTCTGGAGTACCCCTCTTTAATTGGTGTTCCATTTACTGGCATTTCTTCTTGCGTTTCGCCTTCGATCTGTAACTGTATTTTCTCCACGTTTTCAAATTGTGTTAATGTGTGTGTCATAGACTCCAGTATCTTCACTTCATTTTCAGCTTCATAATTTTCAAAATCACTGGAGACGTCAACGGTAAGTGTTCCATCCTCCTGCAGGTCCAAGCCTAATACTTCAGTTCCTTCAGGTAAAACGGCTTGGAATCCATTTGGCAACATCGAGGTAACAGGGCCACCTTCCACTAAATACTCAATGACTTGTGTTGCCACTTCTTTTGAATCAGGGTTTGGTAATTCCAATGTCTGGGAAGCAACCATTCCATTGGCATCGAGTAAATACAGCTCTCTTGCCACCGTTTCAGAAGCTTCTTCTTCTGCATTCCCTTCTTCCGCAATATCTTCGTCTTCAGCCGCTTCTTCACTTGATGATGGCGTATCTTCCGTATTATTCACTTCTTCTGCATCTTGAGGTGGATCCATTTCCTCAATTGATTGTTCCCCCTGCATACATCCTGTTAATATAATGGAGACAGTTAACGTTCCAGTCAAAAGAATCCCGCGCTTGTGCATGTCATTCCCCCCTATGATGGTTGTACTAGTATATATACGAGCTTCCTTATAAAAATAGACCAACCCTAACAAATTTTTTATGAGAACAACGATGTACTTGCGCGAGCTAACAAATTTTTATGAAGTAAAATGTCTAAAGTCCGGTACTCCTTTTTTAACCAATGGCTGCCTTTTTAATTGTTACCATGTGGGAAGTTGGGTGTTGAAAAATGCTTTCTGATATTTTGATAAACATATCCATATCGCCCGTCGTGAAAAATTGATGCACTGGGATCTGATCACTCTTATTTACTAATTGATGAACCTCGAGTATGGTACTTGTTTCCCTAGCTGTTTCTTCACTTGATGAAATAACAGTCACCTGATTGCCGATTACTGCTTGTATCGTATTTTTTATCAATGGATAATGGGTACACCCAAGGATTAATGTATCCATGTGATTCTTTACTTTCATTGGTTCTAATGTATCTTCCACAATTTTATCAGCCTGATCTCCATATAGTATTCCCTGCTCAATCATTGGTACAAATAAGGGACAAGCTAATGCATTTACATGAATCTGGGACTTAATATGTTTCAATGCATTGGTGTAAGCCCCGCTTCTGATCGTACCTTCTGTACCGATCACACCAACGTGGTTATTTTTTGTAAATTTAATTGCAGCACGTGCACCAGGTTGAATGACACCGATAACTGGAATAGGTAAACGATCCTGTAAATCTTTTAACGTAAACGCAGTTGCGGTATTACATGCAACAACAAGCATTTTTATATCTTTTTCCAGCAAAAATTCTACCATTTCCCACGTAAATTTTTGTACTTCTGCTTTTGATCTTGGACCATAGGGACATCTTGCTGTATCTCCTAGATAAATTAATTTCTCTTTAGGCAGTTGACGCATAAGCTCATGTACTACAGTTAGGCCGCCAACGCCGGAATCGATAACGCCGATTGCTCGCTCCAAACATATCCCTCTTCTATACTATTATTTTTCATTTACACTTTTCATTTCATCATATAGAAATGCTAATAACTCACTTAATTCCTGCGTTTGCCCATCAGAGAACTTATCTAAAACCTCACCCAAGTATTTCTGACGTTTCGCAATTACTTCATGAACAATGGTTTTCCCCTTATCCAATACATGAATTCGAACAACACGTTTATCATTTGAATCACGAACTCGCTCAACAAGGTTGTTCTTTTCCATCCGATCCACCAAATCTGTTGTTGTACTAAAAGCTAGACTTATTCGCTTGGATAGCTCACCAATTGTTAAATCGCCTTCATCCATCAACCACTGTATCGCAACAAATTGTGGAGAGGTAATAGGATAGTTGTTTAATATTTTACGTCCATGTTGTTTAATAACACCGGCTATATATCTGAGCCTTTTTTCTACATCTACAATAGCTTCTGTCGGTACGTGATTATCCAAAAGATCCCCCCTATAAACTTTTTGCAAGCGTAAAGCATGCAGATAGTATATACTACCCACACCACTATTATATCATTATATCAAAAAAGCCTTTTATTTTATAATGTCGTTTCTTAAAAATGATTGTTTGTGACACAAAAAATAGAAACTGCAAACGTAGTGTGCAATTCCCGTCGCAGTTTCTATCCTCTAGGAAGATTCACGATTTGGTTTTTGATAAACGTATACTGCAAAAAAGGAGGGAGGGTATCATAAAAATCCACGCACTATTTTTATAGGTTTTCATAAACTGTAGAGACTAAATAATTTCCCTTCAGTTGCAGCTCTGTGACAGCAAGGAGGGGTTAACATTTGAAGGACAATTCGTATAAACCGAAGCAATTATTAACGAAGCGTGAGAAAGAAGTATTCGAACTCTTGGTTCAAGATAAAACAACAAAGGAAATTGCCCAGGATCTGTTTATATCTGAAAAAACTGTCCGTAACCACATTTCAAATGCTATGCAAAAATTAGGAGTCAAGGGGCGTTCTCAGGCAGTAGTTGAGCTTCTTCGCATGGGGGAACTAAAGCTTTAAAAAAACCGACTTTCCTTAATTGGAAGTCGGTTTTTTTACTATCTATATCGTATACAAATTAATGTGCATGATCACTTCCAAAGAAGTTCTTGAATGCTTGAATATTTGTTGAGCGATTCATTGCAGCAATGGAAGTTGTTAATGGAATACCTTTTGGACAAACCTGAACACAGTTTTGGGCATTCCCACAACCATCAATTCCGCCTTCTTCCATTAAACCTTCTAATCTCTCACTAGCATTCATTTCTCCTGTTGGATGTGAATTAAATAAACGAACTTGTGACAGAGCAGCAGGCCCGATGAAATTTGATTTATCATTCACATTTGGGCAAGCCTCAAGGCAAACCCCGCAACTCATACATTTTGAAAGTTCGTAGGCCCATTGGCGTTTTTTCTCCGGCATACGAGGACCTGGACCCAAATCATGGGTACCATCAATCGGAATCCATGCTTTAATCTGTTTTAACGCATCAAACATGCGCTCCCGGTCCACAATTAAATCACGTACCACCGGGAATGTATCCATTGGTGCTAAACGGATCGGTTGCTCTAAATCATCAACTAGGGCTGCACAAGATTGTGCGGCTGTTCCATTAATAACCATAGAACAGGCACCACAGACTTCTTCGAGGCAATTCATATCCCAATAAACGGGAGCTGTTTTTTCCCCATTTGCATTTACTGGATTTTCTCGAATCGACATTAATCCGGAAATGACATTCATATTTTTACGATAAGGAACATTAAACGTTTCCTCATACGGGGCTGATTCCGGATCATCTTGTCTAGTTATGATAAATGTAACTGTTTGTTCTTCAACCATTATTCATTACTCCCTTCACTTTGATGTAGAATAATCACGCTTACGAGGTTTAACCAATGATGTATCAACTTCTTCATAACTTATTACAGGAGATTCCGTCTCATGATCAAAATTCGCAATTGTCGTTTTCAGCCATTCTTCATCATTACGTTCAGGGAATTCAGGTTTGTAATGTGCTCCGCGACTTTCATTACGGTTGTAGGCCCCTAGAGTGATTACGCGTGCTAAATGAAGCATGTTTTTTAATTGACGTGTAAACATAACGCCCTGATTACTCCAGCGAGCTGTATCATTTACACCAATATTCTCCCAGCGTTCCAGAAGCTCAACGATCTTTTCATCTGTTTGCAACAATTTTTCATTGTCACGTACTACTGTAACGTTGTCTGTCATCCACTCTCCAAGCTCTTTGTGAAGGCGGTAGGCATTTTCACTTCCGTCCATTTTCATAAGAGATTCGAACTTCTCTTGTTCTTCTTTCTCTCTTGCTTCAAATAGATCAGACGGAAGGTCTTCAACATGCGTCTCTAGCCCGTCAATATATTTAATGGCACTAGGTCCTGCGACATTACCACCATGAATGGCAGATAGCAAGGAGTTAGCACCTAAGCGATTTCCTCCATGTTGCGAATAGTCACACTCCCCGGCAGCAAATATCCCAGGAATGCTTGTCATTTGATTGTAATCTACCCATAATCCTCCCATCGAATAATGAACAGCTGGGAAAATTTTCATAGGAACTTTACGTGGATCTTCTCCTACAAATTTTTCATAGATTTCGATAATCCCACCAAGCTTAATGTCCAGCTCTTTCGGATCTTTATGTGATAGATCAAGATAAACCATGTTTTCACCATTAATTCCAAGCTTCTGATTCACACAAACATCAAATATCTCCCTTGTTGCAATATCACGAGGTACAAGATTACCATATGCCGGGTACTTCTCTTCCAGAAAATACCATGGTTCCCCGTCTTTATATGTCCAAATACGTCCACCTTCACCACGAGCTGATTCACTCATAAGGCGTAATTTGTCATCTCCAGGTATTGCTGTTGGATGAATTTGAATAAACTCCCCATTTGCATATGCTGCGCCTTGCTGATACAAAGTACTAGCAGCGGATCCTGTGTTAATCATTGAGTTTGTTGATTTTCCAAAAATGATTCCAGGACCACCTGTAGCAAAAATGGTAGCATCTGAAGGGAAGGATTTTATTTCATGTGTTGTAACATTTTGCCCTACAATTCCTTTCCCAACACCATCTTCATCGATGATGGCACCGAGGAATTCCCAACCTTCATATTTTGTTACCAGGCCCTCTACCTCATAACGGCGAACCTGCTCATCCAGTGCATATAACAACTGCTGTCCTGTAGTTGCACCTGCATAGGCTGTACGATGGAGTTGCGTTCCACCGAAACGACGGAAATCCAACAGCCCTTCTGGTGTACGATTAAACATAACACCCATTCGATCCAGCATATTTATAATACTGGGTGCTGCATCTGTCATCGCTTTTACCGGTGGTTGATTTGCTAAAAAGTCACCACCATAAACGGTATCATCTAAATGAATAGCTGGTGAATCTCCTTCACCTTTTGTGTTTACTGCACCATTGATTCCGCCTTGCGCACATACAGAGTGAGAACGTTTTACAGGTACAATAGAAAAGAGGTCTACATTTACGCCTGCCTCGGCTGCTTTTATTGTTGCCATTAATCCGGCAAGCCCGCCACCAACGACAGCGATTTTACGATTACTCATGGTATTACTCACTCCTTTTTTATATAGGAAATATTATACGCCGTATGCAAATGTAATTAGCGTTCTTATGCCAAGATAACTGATTCCAAGAAATAGGATTAATGTTGCATATGTAGATATTTTTTGTGATTTTGGCGATTGTGTAATCCCCCAAGTTACTAAAAAACTCCATAATCCGTTTGCAAAATGAAATGTCGTTGAAAGAACACCAATAACATAAAACCAAAACATAATCGGATTGGTTAAAATGCCCTCCATTAGACTATAATTCAAATCCACGTTACCCATGCCGATTTGTATACGCGTCTCCCATACATGCCATACAATAAATATTAAGGTAACAATTCCCGTAAAGCGTTGCAGGTAGAATAACCAGTTACGGAGATAGCCGTAACTTCTCTTATTATTCCGTGTTACAAATACAATATAAACCCCTAGTACTGCATGGAATAGTATCGGCAAATAAATCACAAAAATTTCGAGCAACAGCACAAATGGAAGCCCTCCCATAAAACCTGCTGCCTTGTTGAAACTTTCTTCCCCATACACAGCAAAATGGTTCACAATTAAATGCTGAACCAGAAATATCCCAATTGGAACCACGCCTAATAGCGAGTGTAACCTTCTGTAATAAAACTCACGTTGTCCCGCCATGTGTTACCCCCCTTAGCTTATCAAGTTAGAATATTCATTTCTGTACACATACCAGACAAATAGGATTGTACAAGACCGTTTCATCTTCATACTGCCAGATATTGTACAAATTGTGACATATATATTGTACTTCTAAGTCCAATTAGCGTCAAGAAAAGCAGGCATTAAATTTAGATAATTAGATATTTGCTATATTTAAATAGAATAAAAAAATGCTTTGAATACTTGCGTAATCACTTAATTATATAGATAATAATACTAATAAACTACTACATAGCAAAGGAAATGTTAGTTTTATATAAAGAAGGGATGGCATTCATGGCACAAAAAAAGGAATCACTTTCCGTTTCTCAACTTGACGAATTACATACCGCCGGCGCCGGCTATGATGTACTCAGGTACATAAGTTTACCTGAAATATTAGGCAAAGAGTCCAATACGCTCTTATATTTCATGGGAAGAAACCTAGCCAGAAAACTGGATATAAAGGCGATCGAAGATATCTATTATATTTTCGATAAATTAGGTTGGGGAAATTTGGAACTGATAAAAGAGAAAAGAAAAGAGCTAGTATTCCATCTAATGGCAGATGCAGTAGTGCAACGACTAAACGCCTCATTTGAGACAGAATTTCGTTTAGAAGCGGGGTTCTTGGCAGAAGCCATTCAAATGATAAATGAAAGAGAATGTGAATGTGTAGAGGCAATCAACCACAAAATACATCAAATTGAATTTACAGTAATTTACACAGAGTAAGAAAGATAGCTAAAGCTATCTTTCTTCATTTAAATGTATCCTGATAGACTCCGCTATATCTGTAGGGATGCCTAGCCTGGTTAACTCTGTTAACGAGGCATTTTTAATTTCATTGATGGATTTAAAATGCGTTAATAATAATCTTCTGCGCTTTTGGCCAACACCTGGAATTTTGTCTAATTCCGACTGAAAAAGATTCTTACCGCGTAATTGACGATGAAAGGAAATGGCGAATCTATGAACCTCATCCTGTATTCGTTGCACGAGATAAAATTCCTGGGATTTTCTTGATAATGGAATGACCGTTGGTGGTACACCGTATAATAATTCACTGGTTCTGTGTTTATCATCCTTTGCCAATCCGCATAAAGGGATGTCCAGCCCCAATTCATTTTCCAATACATCTAGAGCCGCACTCATTTGCCCTTTACCACCATCAACCATGATAAGGTCAGGTAATGGCAAATTGTCCTTTAAGACTCTTTTGTATCTCCTCCGAATAACCTCCCGCATTGTCTCATAGTCATCTGGTCCCTGTACATCTTTTATTTTATACTTACGGTATTCCTTCTTATTTGGGCGACCATCAATAAAAACAACCATGGCCGAAACAGGATCCACTCCTTGAATATTGGAATTATCAAAAGCCTCAATGCGTTTTGGGGTCTCAATATGGAGCACATCTCCAAGTTGTTCCACTGCCAGTACCGTTTTTTCCTCATCCCGCTCAATTAAAGAAAATTTTTCTTCCAAAGCAATTTTTGCATTTTTCATTGCCAGCTCCACCAATTCTTTTTTGCGCCCTCGAAATGGTGTATGAACATCAACCTCCAGCAATTCCTTTACCAATTCATTATCTGCTCCGATCGGGAGCAATATTTGCTTTGGCTTCGGATGGTTCTGATGAAGATAAAATCGACCAATATAACTAATAAAAGATTCTTCCGGCTCATCGAAAAACGGAAAAATGGCTACATCCCGCTCAATCAGATTTCCTTGTCTAATAAAAAATGTTTGAATACACATCCATCCCTTATCATAGCTGTAACCGAAAACATCTCTGTCGGAACGATCATTTAACGTCATCTTTTGTTGCTCCATGACTACTTCAATATGTTGTACTTGGTCTCGTAGCTCTTTCGCCCTTTCAAAATTAAGTTCTTCACTAGCTTCATGCATTTTTTGGTTTAATTCTTTCTTAATTTCTTTATAACCCCCATTTAGAAACGAGGTGATTTGTTGTGAAATAGCTTTATAAGTCTCCACAGAAGGAGGATGTTCACTGCATGCTAAACATTGCCCCATGTGATAATAAAGACAATGACGGCCCGGCGGATTATTGCATTTCTTCAATGGATATAATCGATCGAGTAACCTCTTCGTTTCTCTTGCGGCGATCACATTTGGGTATGGCCCAAAGTATTTTCCTTTATCCTTCTTCACATTCCGAGTAATTAATAATCGAGGATGACGCTCAGATGTTATTTTTAAATAGGGGTATGTTTTATCATCCTTTAGCATCACATTATACTTTGGATCATATTTCTTTATTAAATTCATTTCCAGAATCAATGCTTCAATTTCTGAAGTAGTCACAATGTACTCAAAATCCTCTATTTCTTGCACTAAACGTTGCGTTTTACGATCGTGAGCACCTGTGAAATAAGAACGAACACGGTTCCTTAACAACTTGGACTTTCCCACATATATAATTGTATGTTGTTTGTCTTTCATTAAGTAACACCCTGGCTGGGCAGGTAGTATGGCTAATTTTTCTTTTATAACTTCGTTCATTGTATCTCATTCCCTCGGATTTATCTTTAAAAGAGGACGACTTTTATTTTTGATTTTATTCATATATAAACTAAAGATAATCCCTTGCTACATGATGCAACAAGGGATTCATCGTATTTTGCTATATTATTATATTTTATGCATGTTTGTTAATTAAATCAACAAGTGCTTCTTTCGGTTGGAAGCCGATAACCTGATCTACAACGTCACCATCTTTGAATAGTAACAATGTTGGAATACTCATCACACCGTATTTACCAGCTGTTTCCTGATTTTCATCTACATCAAGTTTAACGATTTGAACTTTTTCGTCCATTTCGCCATCGATTTCTTCCAGTACTGGTGCGATCATTTTACAAGGTCCGCACCATGGTGCCCAAAAGTCAGCTAATACCAATCCTTCAGAAGTTTCCTTCGCGAAATCTTGATCTGACACATGTACGATAGCCATTCGTTCATTCCTCCTTATTCATCTTAAAACTTATCATGAGTATATCATCGATATTCTATCCACGCTAATACAATGCTTATACGAATAACAAAAACGCTGGATCTATTTAATCTTGTTTTTGAGCTATAGATAGAAATTGTGACGTAATTACTATCCGCTAAAATCGCCGTTCGGGTCAGTGAAGGGTGGATGCTTTCCGCGAGCTCACCAGCCTCCCGCGGAAAGCATAATATATTTCCGGAGCGCTAGGTTAAAATACACTTCACATCAGCCGCGCAGTTTTAAAAGCAACCATGTTTACAAAAAGTCAAAGATAAAAGACCTGACCAAATAATGATCAGGCCCCCTTTGAACTTAATTATTGGTTTACCTTTTTGATTTCTTCCGTTAATTTAGGGATAATTTCAAACAGATCACCAACAATACCATAATCAGCAACATTAAAGATATTTGATTCTGCATCTTTATTTATTGCTACAATGACCTTTGAATTGGACATACCAGCCAGATGCTGAATGGCTCCGGAAATTCCAACAGCAATGTAAAGATCAGGTGTTACAACTTTACCGGTTTGGCCAATTTGAAGAGAGTAATCGCAATACTGAGCATCACATGCACCACGTGAAGCACCTACTGCCCCTCCTAACGCGTCAGCTAATTCATATAATGGCTTAAATCCTTCTTCACTTTTTACGCCACGTCCCCCGGCAACAATAACATTTGCCTCAGATAAATCTACCCCTTCAGAAGCTTTACGGATTACATCTTTAATAGTAGTCCGGATGTCTGTAACATCGATATCCTTTTCCGTTATATCTCCAGTACGTGTTTCATCACGTTCAAGCGCAGGAATATTATTAGGTCTTATTGTTACAAACGTTAAACCATCTGTAATTATTTTCTTTTCAAATGCTTTACCGGAATAAATGGGTCTGATAAATTCTACCTTATCCCCATCCGCTTCAATTTGTACCGCATCTGATACCAACCCGGTTTCCAATTTGTTCGCGAGCTTCGGTGTTAAATCCTTACCTATAGCGGTATGCCCCATCACAATTCCCGCTGGAGATTCTTCATTGATAACAGCCATTAACGCTTGTCCGTAGCCTTCTGATGTATATGATTTCAAATTATCATGTTTCACCGTTACTACACGATCTGCACCATAATAGATCATTTCTTGTGCCTGATTCGTTAAATCTTCATCACCAAGTATGACTCCAACAATTTCGCTACTTTCATTTATTTTTTTCGCAGCTGCAATTGCTTCAAATGTTACATTACGCAATGAAGCGTCTTTATTTTCACCAATAATAAGTAATTTATCACGCACGTCACATTTCTCCTTTCTAATTTGAAACGTTTATAGTACTTTATCTTCCTTTTTCAACAAAGAAACCAATTCCTCGACCTGGTTCTCTACTTCTCCTTCCAGCATTCTTCCTGCCTCTTTCTCTGGTGGAAGAAACACGTCAACTGTTTTCGTTTTTGCTTCTACATCATCTTCGTCTAAATCCAGATCATCCATTTCCAATTCTTCCAATGGTTTCTTTTTCGCCTTCATAATACCAGGCAATGAAGGGTATCTTGGTTCATTTAAACCTTGTTGACATGTGACAAGAACAGGAAGGCTTGTCTCTAAAACTTCTACATCACCTTCAACATCCTTTTCAATATGAACGTTGTCCCCATCTATGTTTAGACTTGTGATTGTAGTGACATATGAGATTCCTAAGCTATCTGCCAATCTTGGCCCAACTTGACCACTTGCTTCATCAATAGCAACGTTACCGGCAAGAATTAAATCCACATCCCTTTCTTCAAAGAAGGCCTTTAAGATTTTCACAGTTGTATATTGGTCTCCTTCTTCAAGGTCATCTTCTGTATTAATTAATACCGCTTTATCTGCCCCCATCGCTAGAGCTGTACGTAATTGCTTCTCCGATTCACCATCTCCAATTGTTACCACAGTAACTTCTCCACCATGAGTATCACGCTGGGTGATTGCTTCTTCAACTGCATATTCATCATATGGATTTATGATATATTCTGCACCATCATCTTCAATTTGACCATCTGATATATTTATTTTTTCTTCTGTATCAAACGTTTTCTTTAATAATACATAAATATTCATGGGGCTTCTCCTCCTTTAAAATGTTTATTCATCTTGAAATCTAGGCTTTCGCTTATCAATAAAGGCTTGTATACCTTCCTTTGCATCCTCGGAATCAAATATTTCGCTAAACGCTTCCGCTTCCGCTTGCACACCCTCTGAAAATTGTTCTGTTTTTGCATATGGAATAAGGCACATAACACTATTTATCGTAAGCTTACTTTTTGCTACAATTTTCTCTGCCAGTTTACTAGTTTTAGAATCTAGTTCTTCATCTGTTACTACATGATTAACAAGACCGAAAGTATGCGCTTCACTACCGCTGATAGGCTCTCCGGTTAAAATCATTTCATACGCTTTGTTCAATCCAACATATTGGGGTAAACGTTGCGTACCCGCAAAACCGGGAATAATCCCCAGCATGACCTCTGGCAAGCCGAGCTTAGCATTCTCTGTAACAATTCGGATATGACAAGCCATCGCAAGCTCTAATCCTCCTCCTAAAGCAGCACCATGAACCGATGCAATAACCGGAATAGAAAAATGTTCAATCCGATCAAAGAGCTGTTGCCCCCTATTTGATAGCGATTTCAAATCTGACGTATTTTGCAGCGATGTAAATTCTTTAATATCTGCACCAGCTGAGAAAAATTTTCCTTCCCCCTTTACGACAACTGCTTTAATAGTCGTATCTTGTTCAACGTGATCAAGATGCTTCGCAAGGTCAGTTAATAATGTACTGGATAATGCATTTGCCGGGGGGCTTTGGATTGTTAAATAAGCAATATTGTTAATTGCTTCATATTTTATAGCCAAGAATCACAACCTCCTTTGCATAAGTATAAATGAAAATTCAAATTTTGAAAACTATTCTTTTCCAGAAAGTCCATTTATTAGTAAATCATGAACGATGGGAGCTTGACTTACTAAATCATATTTCCCTTCTTTCATTACCCAATTTGTAACAATTTCATCTAAGGTTCCAAATACCATCTGGCGAACAAGGTGAACGTTCAAGTCATTCCTGAATGTGCAATCACTCATCCCTTCTTTAACAATACCGTCCATGACTGCTAAGTATGGTTTTAACACGTTATTGATTTGAAAACGCAACGCAGCATTTGACTGCCTTAATTCCAATTGGGTAACAATTGCCAAATGATAATTCCCTGCAAGCTGTCTAAAATGCATTTCAATCAATGTGAGTAATTTACTGCTTGCACTTTTCATTTCTTGAATACTTTCAATAATTCGCTCAATAAATTGTCCCATTTTCTCTTCAAAAACAGAAACCAGAATATCCTCTTTATTTTTGAAATAAAGGTAAATCGTTCCATCTGCTACTCCTGCTTTTTTGGCAATCTTGGAAACTTGTGATGCATGATATCCATTTTCTGCAATTACTTCTACAGCTGCTTCAATGATTTGATTGTACTTTGGTTTCGTCTTTTTCATAATAATCTCCTTGAATTCAACAATAAAATGAATGAATAATCATTCATAAATTTATTGTAAAACTCGAATTTCATTATGTCAATGCAAAGCTTGTTTCATTATTGCCTAAAAAAGAGAGTAAGTTCAAAGGCTGCTTTCTTTTTGCGTCTTTTCTTCGTCAATTAATTGTCGTCTTAGAATCTTCCCTACAGCTGTTTTTGGTAATTCTTCGCGAAAGTCATAAGCTCTCGGCACTTTAAATGCTGCAAGATGCTTTCTGCAATAAGCATTTAATTCTTTTTCTGTCAGTGCATATCCCTCCTTTAATACAACATAGGCCTTCACTGTTTCCCCGCGATACGGATCCGGTATTCCTACTACAACTGCTTCCTGAATGCCTTCATTCTCATAAAGCACTTCTTCTACTTCTCTTGGATAAATATTATAACCACCAGCAATGATGACATCTTTTTTGCGATCCACGACAAAAAAATAACCCTCATCGTTCATATAGCCGAGATCACCTGTAAATAACCAGCCATTTTTCAATACATTATCTGTTTCCTCTTGATTATTCCAGTACCCTTTCATAATCTGTGGACCTTTTACAGCAATCTCTCCAACTTCACCTATATCTGCTTCTTCACCGGATGTCATCCTAAAAATTTTCGAATCCGTATCAGGCCAAGGTACACCAATACTGCCATTCACCCGATTCCCCCAAACAAAATTGGCATGTGTAACCGGTGATGACTCTGTTAGTCCATATCCTTCTATCAAACTTCCATCGGTAATTTTTTCAAATTGTTCCTGTACTTCTACGGGTAATGGAGCAGAACCACTTATGCAAGCCTGAATGGACGACAAGTCATATTTATTGATGGCCGGATGGCTTAAAATTCCGATATAAATCGTTGGGGCTCCTGGAAATAAAGTTGGTTTTTGTTTTTGTATTGTTTTCAACACCTCTTCAGCATCAAAATTAGGCAACAGAATCATTTTGAACCCTTGCATAACCGCCATATTCATTACTGTCGTCATACCATATACATGGAAAAATGGTAATACACCTAAAACAACCTCTTCTCCTTCTTTGGTGTTATATAACCAAGAAACGCACATCTGTACATTTGACACTAAATTATAGTGCGTTAGCATAACCCCTTTTGGATTTCCCGTGGTTCCGCCGGTGTATTGCAATAACGCCAAATCATTCACTGGATCAACATCCACTTCTTCAAAATCCTCCGTGCTTTTTTCCATCATGAACTGCCACAGATGCGTTTCATTGCTTTGTTCTACTTTCACAACCATATTATACTGCTTCTTTTGAATAAATGGATACATGACATTCTTCGGAAACGGTAAGTAGTCTTTAATCCCGGTAACAATCGTATGTTTCAAATCTGTATTTGCGCGTACATTTGTGACCCTAGGCAGTAAAATATCCAGACAAACAATAAATGTTGCCCCGGAATCTTTCAATTGGTATTCCAATTCCCTCTCTTTATATAAGGGATTTGTTTGTACAACAATTGCTCCGGCCATCAGTGTAGCATAATAACTAATAACGGCTTGAGGTGAATTTGGCAACATTACAGCAACTCTATCTCCCTTTTGTAATCCTAAGGACTGCATGTAGTTTGCCATTCTCCTCGTTTGCGCATAAAGTTCGTTATAAGATAGCTCCTTTCCCATAAAATGAAGCGCTTTCTTTTTAGGGTAGCGTTGAACACTTTCAGCCAAAAATGCATGCAGGGACTTCTTGTCATAATCAATAGTGGTCGGTATTTCTGTTGGGTAATGCTTGTGCCACCTTTTTACTTGATGCAATAACATCTCCTCCTTTACTACTATATTATAACCCATTATACCGATTAATTTCTATTTTTTGAAATTTGAGCTTGTATTTTTTAAATTAAATAAATAACGCCTACAATTAAAAAAATAACTGCTACAATGATACATACTTTAGCTAACGTTTCCAACAGCTTTCTCCCCTTATATTGCAACTTGGGATATGAAATAAAAATACGAATCATAATGACACCCCGTAACTCAAGTTTTAAGAACAGGGTCCCATTATACGAGTTAAAATAGGATTCGTATTAACGAAATTCGATTACCGTAACACCACTGCCTCCTTCTCCTGAGGATCCTGGTCTTGATGAAGCAATACTTGCGTGGTTTCGTGCAAACTCCTGTACGCCCTTGCGCAGTGCACCGGTTCCCTTTCCGTGGATAATGGATACTTTAGGATAACCGGCAAGTAACGCATCATCCATATATTTTTCCAATTTTGACATCGCGTCTTCAAAACGCTCGCCCCGTATGTCCAGCTCTGTTTTAACATGGTAGTTAGATCCCTTGACCGTTGTTACCGGCTCCTCAACTTTTTCCTTTTGTTTACCGATTAACTGAAGGTCCTCACGTTCTGCCTTCACCTTCATAATTCCTACTTGCACAAGGTATTCGTGCTCATTCACTTGTTCAAGCACTGTACCCTGCTGATTTATGGTGTTTAATTTAATTTCATCACCCGGATGTAATGGTGTATTGGTTTTGCTCGGTGCTTCCTTTTTGGAATCTTGTTTTTGAGAAAGATTAGGTTTGGCTTCTTCGAGCATTTTCTTCGCTTCAATCCATTCATGTTCTTTTATTTGGGTATTATTTTTCATCGAACGAACTTCATCAACGATTAATTCCGCTTCTTCCCGTGCTTTATTTAATGCTTTGTCTGCTTTTTCTTCCGCTTTTTTATATAACGCTTCCCGTTTTTGATTAAATTGTTCCCATTGCTTCTCCATATCCTCCCGGAGCTTTTCACTTTCCAGTAAAACCTGATGTGCCTCTTGATAATCCTTCTCCGCATCCAATTGAGATTTTTCCAATGAAGCAATCATATTTTCAACACTTGTGGAATCAACACCAACATGACTTTTGGCTTGTTCAATCACGGAATCATGTAAACCTAGACGTTTGGATATATCAAACGCATTACTCCTCCCTGGCACACCTATCAGTAGGCGATAGGTTGGTTGAAGTGTTTCCATATCAAATTCCACAGATGCGTTAACAACATTATCTCTATTATAGCCATATGCTTTTAATTCTGGATAATGGGTTGTAGCAATAACACGGGCGCCTCTAGATACAACATCATCCAGAATAGACATGGCTAATGCAGCACCTTCTTGTGGATCTGTGCCAGCACCAAGCTCATCAAATAATACAAGCGTTTTATGATTGACATGGTTCAGGATATCTACAATATTCGTCATATGAGAAGAAAAAGTACTTAAATCTTGTTCAATTGATTGCTCATCACCAATATCTGCAAACACGTCTTCAAACACAGCCATTTCACATCCATCCAACGCCGGGATCTGCAAGCCGGATTGGGCCATTAATGTACATAAGCCAACCATTTTTAAAGTAACGGTCTTTCCACCTGTATTTGGTCCTGTAATGACGATAGCCGTATAGGTTTCTCCAATTTCTACGTCATTTGCAACTACTTCATCGCTTGATATAAGCGGATGCCGTGCCTGAGCCATTTTAATAATGCCTTGCTCATTCATGATTGGCATTACTGCTTTCATTTGCCTGCCTAGTTTAGCGCGGGCAAACATGAAATCGATTTGGGCTAAAACCCGAACATTTTCATGTAAAAGTGTCTCCTGCTCTGCGATATGTTCACTGATCACGCGTAAAATTCGCTCGATTTCCTGCCTTTCTTTGACATTAGCTTCCTGTAATTGGTTATTAAGATCAACCACTGCTTTCGGTTCCATAAATAATGTTTGACCAGAAGCGGATTGGTCATGAACAATACCTCCAATGGAACCGCGATGTTCTTGTTTTACTGGCAAGACATACCGTTCATTTCTTATCGTTATAATAGAATCAGACAACATATTGCTATTTGATTTGGTGTAACTATCTAGCTTATCACGTACCCTGCTTTCAAACGTACGAATGGAGGAACGAATACCACGCAGTTTCTCAGAAGCACTATCCATCACATGTCCATGATCATCAATGCTTAATTTTATATGTTTTTCTAGATCTCTAAGTGGTGTAATTTGCGTTACAAGCTCTTGTAGAATGGGAAGATCTTCTTCCAGGTCCTCCATAAAAGCTTTTACTTGTCGACCACCATAAATCGTATTTGCAACATCCAAAGCTTCCCTTGTGGAAAGAACGCCCCCAATAACGCTTCGTTTTAGGCTTGCTCGAATATCAGTAATTCCGCCTAAAGGAATGGACAAGTTTAAGCGTATAATCTGCATTGCTTCATCCGTCTCACGTTGCAAATCTTGGACTACACTTATATCCGTGGATGGTTGAAGTTTGGAAGCAAGATCCTTTCCCAATGAAGTTGCTGCCTGATTATTTAATTGTTCAATGACTTTTTCAAATTCCATTGTACGGAGAATTCTATCATTCATACGCTCTTACTCCTTTAGCGCGTAGCAATATGTTCACTTATTACGATTAAAGTACTCCATTAATTTCTTTTTGGGCCAAGTGTTCATAACGGTTTCTTTTTCTATCCAGCCTTTTCTTGCAGAAGCTACACCATATTCCATATGATCCAACATGGGATAACTATGTGCATCTGTGTTGATCGCTAATGTAACACCTGCAGCTTGTGCTTTACGTGCCCATTCCGATGAAATATCCAAACGGTTTGGATTTGCATTTATTTCTAGTGCTGTGTTCGTTTCTTTAGCTTTTTGAATCAATTTATCCATATCAACGCTGTATCCATCGCGCCGTCCAATTAATCTCCCGGTGGGATGCGCGATTAGGGATACATACGGATTTTCCAGTGCTGCATATAAGCGATCCATTATTTGATATTGCTCCTGGTTGAAATTCGAATGTATAGCCCCGATAACAAAATCCATTTCCTGTATGAAATCACTCGAGAAATCCAGTTCCCCATTTGGTAAAATATCCATTTCCACACCGGAAAATATATGGATATCTCTATATTTCTCATTTAATTTTCCTATTTCCTCACGTTGTTTTCTTAATCTGGTTTCATCCAGACCTCCAGCAACCCGCAAATATTTGGAGTGATCGGTGATTGCCATAAATTCATATCCCTTCATGCGCCCTTGATTCACCATCTCTTCTAATGACTGCGCACCATCACTCCAAGTAGTATGCAAGTGCATGTCACCTCGTATATCGCCTAGATCAATCAAGGAAATGTCTTCTTCAAAGGCTTCGACTTCCCCTGTGTTTTCTCTAACCTCTGGTGGGATATAGGTTAATCCAAAATGGTTGAAAAATTCCTGCTCTGTTGGAAAGGTAAGAATTTCATTTGTTTCTTCTATTTCAATGCCATATTCGTTTATTTTTTCACCACGTGCCTTGGCAAGCTGACGCATTGCTACATTATGCTCTTTTGAACCAGTAAAATGATGCAATGTTGAGGCGAACTCTTCCTTTTTCACGAGTCGGAAATCAACATTTATATCATAAACAGCTTTTAATGTAACAGACACTTTGGTATCTCCCTTTGAAATTACCTCTTTCATATCATCTAATTCTAGCAGAGAATCGCGAACCTTCTCAGGTTCCTCTGTTGCAATGATGAAATCAATATCTTTAATTGTTTCACGCATTCTACGCAAACTGCCGGCACGAGAATAATCTTCCACTTCAGCAATTCCCTGAACATAAGCTTCTATTTTCTCAGCAATAGGAAGCATGATTGCAATCGGTAATCGTTCCGGGCGCTTATCCATATCCCCTAGTGCTATCAAAATCTTCTCTGCTGACTTTTTGCCAAATCCTGCAAGATGCTCCACTTGCTTATTTTCACATGCGGTTTTTAACGATTCCGCATCTGTAACCCCAAGCTCTTTATATAGTTTTGCTAATTTTTTTCCACCTAAACCAGGAAGATCAAGTAATGGTATCAGGCCTGCTGGTACTTCTTTTTCCAGCTGCAGTAATGTTTCGGATCTTCCAGTTTGTACATATTCCTCAATCACCGTACTTGTTCCCTTACCAATTCCATTTAGTTTTGTAAAATCAGCAATTTCCCCAAGTGATCTATCGTCCGCCTCAAGTGCTTGAGCTGCTTTGCGGTATGCAGAAATCTTAAACGGATTCTCTCCTTTGAGTTCGAGATAGAGGGCAATTGTTTCCAGTAGTTTAATAACATCTTTTTTATTAACCTTCATCTATTTACCACCTGCTTATCTTTTCCCCTCTGTTGATGGAGGTTTCTCTAAATATTTATAATAACCTAGTTATTTAAAAAAACAGCTACATGTTCAAACCATAATTCGGCTAGTTTACCTGAGAAATACGGTGTGTTTTCGATTATAAATATTGCTATTGATGAGCCCGTTATCCAGGATTGTACGATTTCAATAGGTGTTAATGCCAGAATGTATAATACAATAAAAAGTATCAGGTAAATTTCTACAAACCCTAATACAGCTCCCAGCACTTTATTTATGGATTTTAAAACTGGTAAATACGCTACAAAATCCAGCATGGAGGCAATGATTTGCAATAATATTTTTACAGCAAAGAAAATAATGGCAAAAGCAATTGCATTATAGAACGCATTTTCAAGGGGTAAAGAATCAAGAAAGTCAGCCCATGCACCGTCAGATAGTTCCGGGTATGGGATCCATAGGGAAAGCTTTGCTCCAAGCTCATCATAGTAAAGGATTGCGGCAACAAACGCTACAATAAAACCGATCAAATGAAAGAGTTGAAGAATAAATCCCCTTTTTAATCCAATCAAAAAACCAAAAATCAGGAATATGATTAAAATGACATCAAACATATTTTACTTATCCTCTTTCCTATTGAGTGAGCCTGCCAATTTAGCATAGTCTTCTTTTAATTTCAAATAATCATTCATTGTATTCACAGCAGTAAGAACAGCAAGTCTCGTTGTATCAAGATGCTTGTTCTGTTCATGAATTTCGTTCATCTTCTGATCTACCAAGCTCGCGACCATACGAACATGTGATACAGATTCCTCACCAATTATTGTATATGTTTTATTATGTATATCCACTGTTATGCGTTGTTTATCACCGTGAGCCACACAGCAGTCCTCCTGCTCGAGAAATATTGTTCACTTTATATTAACATGAAGTGAAGGGATTAGGAAACCACGAAGCACTTAACGTATTAGCGACGCCATTTCTACTTTGCCATTTCAATCCCTCATAAGTTTTGCTATAGTTTAGATATTGGAATAGATTGGAGCGAACATCATGCCACAACGTGTAGATATATTACCACAGGAAACGATTGAAAAAATGAAATATGTTTATCAAAATACATTGACAGCCCCACCTCAAGGGGCAGTATTTCGTGCCAAAACCGCAAATGCCACTGTAACAGCCTATAAATCCGGAAAAGTACTCTTTCAAGGCAGCGCACCAGAGAAAGAAGCACAAAAGTGGGTTAAAAAAACAGATACAGCAGCAAAAAGACAACAACCAAGCAAACAAGGAACAACGGAATACACTCCACCACCTACATTATTCAAACGCAATCATATTGGTTCAGACGAAGCTGGTACAGGAGATTACTTTGGGCCAATTACCGTTGCAGGTGTTTTTATTGAAACCCGTCAAATTGAAGAGTTAAAACGTATAGGTGTCACAGATTCGAAAAAGCTAACAGATTCTTCCATCCGCAAATTGGCCAAGGAAATCGTAAAATTTAAGATCCCCTATTCCTTGCTCGTTTTGCATAATGAAAAATATAACAAACTCCAACGTCAAGGATGGACGCAAGGAAAAATGAAAGCCGTACTGCATCAGCAAGTTATCAATAATCTTATGAAGAAAATAGGTAATCAGCCGGTCGACGGGATCATCATTGATCAATTTTGCGAGCCGTCGATGTTTAAGAAACATATTTCATCTGAAAATCAAACGCTAGCGGAAAATACGTATTTTATGACAAAAGCTGAAAGTTACTCAATCGCAGTTGCTGCAGGATCCATTATCGCCCGAACTAGTTTTTTGAAGGAAATGGATAAACTGTCCGAACAATTGGGCGTTCCCCTGCCAAAAGGCGCTTCCAAAAAAGTCGACCAAACCATAGCAAAAATAATCAACTCCCAAGGGGAAGCAATATTGGACACTTGTGCAAAAACGCATTTTGCTAATACAAAAAAGGCAAGAATGTATATATAGAAGCGACACGATGGTTGTAGTAAGTAGTTCACTTACTGTGACGAAAACCAAGTCACATAAATCAGCTCAACGTTTAGACATTGCGTATAAAATATGTGATTGGAATCGCCTCATATATATAAGGTGATTCCAAATTTCTCCTGAATTTCACAATACATCCTGAATATTTATGTTAAAATAAATATGTATTCCTAAATTAACGAAAAATTATATGAAGGGTATTCAACAAACGATCCAGATTGTGGAAGAAACAAGTTTTGGTATTATGCTAAAATTAAGAAGACATTGTGAAGAGATATACCTAATGTAACGGATGCAATTAGTAAATTAAAAGCCGATAGGTTATAAAAAAACCTATCGGCTATGACTATGTTTAATACTTATCAAAGATTAACAGCCTTTGCTTTACTTGCTTGTTTTGAATGTAATTTTTTCATTGCAAATCTTGCAATGGGCTGTGCAATTAACAACTCAATCCAAAATGCTACACCAAAGTTCCTAAACCAACTATGAAAAAAGTTCTGAAAAGGTTCAAGGCTTATTTGTTGCGAGCCAAACCAAGTTCCGATAATTGTAAGAAGAATAGATAAGACTGTAACATTCAATAAAGTATTTAATAAAATTCTGGCATTAAATCCATCTGTTTTTCCCACAAATTTTGGCATCACTTTACCAATTAATGGTCCCGCAACAAACCTTACTAATATGATGACGATAATCCACATAATCGGAATAACCTTTAAGGTTTCCAAGTAATTTTCCTTACTGAAACTGAATTCCATCCCCATAATAATCGGTGCGATAGTGTTGACGGAAATAATCGAAATAATCAACATAAATATTATGCCTTCATTTGGGCTTTGAGGCAGTCTATCTTCCCTATGCATATTTTCACCCTCCGAAAAAATAAAAATTTCAGATGGCAGACGTATCATTCGACATATATTTTTGGTTCGTAAAACTCATACCAATATCTCTACACACTGATTATTTAATTATAAACAGATTTTCAAATGAATTCTAGTCTTGAAAAAAGTGAATATATGTGAGCAAAAATGGATTGTGTTGTTTAACTAATCTCCCCTTACTTCAATAACGATATCCAACAATCGGGGCGCGATTGTTGGATAATATTAAAAAAGAACAACTCAGTAACATATTAACTGAGCTGTTTATTTGTATGCCAAATTCCACTGAAAAGCAATGTGTTTTTAATGCATCACTTTCCTTTTAATTAACTTGTTAATGACTATCTAAAAGAGTTGCTGTTTGATAAGAAAATCATACTGAGATTTTTCATTTTCTCCACGGTAAGCGAACTACTTACGATTGTAGTCGTGTAGTTTTTTCAATACTTTTTGACAAAATAGATAGAAACTGCGACGTAGTGTGCCATACTCTTTCCAAGCATTGGTTGAGAGCGTAGGGATACCGCTACGGAAACACATTTCGCTTTCCGCGGGGGCTGATGAGCCTCCTCGTGCTAACCGCACTTCGGTGTCTCATCTAGGCCTTTGCTCCCGCAGGAGTCTACATGTGTTTCCTCCGCTGGTGGTCCAATTCCTACCATTAAACTGCATTTGTAAGCATATCAGACATATCGAGGCTCTCTTACCAGTTCGGTGTTGAATACGAATGAATTTTAGCGACAGAAACTGTGACATTTCCGTAGCGGTATCCCTGCGCTTAACTATCATTAGAACGAGAACCTTCTCATAAAGTTACTTTCACTACGTCGCAGTTTCTATCAACTTCGATGATTTACAAGCACCAATCTTTATTAAAAATCCCCTTTACCTAGGATCGAACATATGCATTAAATGTAGCATTTACTTTTTCAACAATTTCCTGATATGACTGCTCTACTTCATCATCCTGTAATGTTTTGTCTGGATGTTGATACAGCAGACTATAAGCAATCGATTTTTTGCCTTCGGGTACATTCTCGCCTTGATAAACATCAAAAATCTCTACATTTTTTACAAGCGGGGACCCTACTTCTTCAATCATTTCTTTTACTTCCCCGGCTACTACTTCTTCATCGAGAATAAAGGCAATATCTCTTGCAATGGATGGATATTTAGGTATTTCCTGATAGGTCGGATGATTCGTATAAGCTGCCAGAACTTCCTCCATGTTCACATCAAATACATATGTTTCTTTTAGATCCATATCCTTTTCTATTTGTGGATGAAGTTGTCCCATAAATCCAATCACCTTATCACGTAAAAGCAAGGTTGCAGTCCGACCAGGGTGCATGTCAGGAAGTTTTTCCTGTTTAAATGTAACCGGGATTTCAAGGTAATCAAACAATCCTTCGAGCACCCCTTTCACCACATAGAAATCAACAACTTTTTTCTCTTGCTGCCATGGTTGTTCCATCCAATTTCCTGTTAATGCACCAGCTAAACGCAATGGTTCATCCGGTTGTTCTCTTAACACGTTTTCATCTGAAATAAATATGGCACCAAGTTCATAATAACTCAAATCAGATTGATTTCTGGCCTTGTTATAAGCAAGCGTAGCTAATAATTCCGGCAATAAGCTTAGTCGCAAATATTTATGGTCCTCACTCATTGGCATTGCCAGCTCAACCGAATTCGGAGATGTTGCTTTTATTTCCGGACTGATCAACATTGAAATATTATCCTCGCTGGTCAAAGAATGTGTAATAGTTTCCATCAGTCCAGCACTTTCAAGATAATTTTTCACCTTTCGTTTGAGTCGCTGACGTTCGGTTAAACCTCCGGCATGTGACTTACCGAATGGTAATGTGAATGGTAGATGGTCATACCCGTAAATCCGAGCAACTTCTTCCAGCATGTCTTCAAAAATCTGAATATCCTGACGTCGTGTCGGAGCATAAACGGTAAAGTTTTTATCATTCTGTTTGAAGTTGAAACGCAGCTTATTTAAAATATGGACGATCTCCTGGTTTGAAATAGTTGTTCCCAGTCGTTGATTAATTTCATCCAGATTTATTTCTACCGTTTTTTCGGAATGATCTAATTTATCAATTTCCACAACATTTGCGAGTACCTCTCCTCCAGCATATTGCCGTAATAACTGAGATGCTCTAAACCCTGCTGATTTCACACGATTGGGATCCACTCCTTTTTCAAACCGGGTACTGGATTCACTGCGAAGACCAGTATCTCTCACTGTCTTTCTTACCGCAGCTGACGCAAAATACGCCGCTTCCAATAAAACAGTAGTCGTATCTTCTGTTACTTCTGTACTTGCTCCCCCCATTACTCCAGCTAATGCAATTGGATCGGTTCCATTCGTAATCACGAGATTTTCTTCGGATAATATCCTTTCTTTCCCGTCTAAGGTAACAAGCTGCTCTCCTTGTCTAGCACGTCGCGTTAAAATTTTTTCAGATTCTAGGCGATCGTAATCAAAAGCATGTAGTGGCTGCCCGTATTCAAGTAATACAAAATTCGTAATATCTACTACATTGTTTATGGGACGTATCCCTGCAGCCATCAGATAGTTAGCAATCCATGGTGGCGAAGGTTTTATTTCAATATTTCGAATTACAAAAGCACCATAATATGGATTTAATTCTGTATCTTCTACCTCTACATCGATATATGCATTCGCATCTTCTTCACTTACTTCTACATCTTCACGAGGTAAGAGAATGGATTTATCTAAAATAGCTGCTACTTCATAAGCAACACCTAGCATGGATAAACTATCAGCCCGGTTTGGAGTTAAATCAAGTTCCAGCACTACATCATCCAGATTTAAGATCGGACGAACACTTTCACCAATTAAGACATCGTCAGGAAGGACCATAATTCCATCTGAAATCTCTTTTGGCAGATATTTTTCTTTCAGGCCTAATTCTTGCATGGAACAAATCATACCATTTGACTGGACGCCACGCAGTTTCGTTTTTTTGATTTTAACATTTCCGGGTAAAACAGCACCAGGCTTCGCAACAGCTACCTTTTGGCCTTGCCTGATATTTGGAGCTCCACATATGATTTGCAGTTTCTCCTCTCCAACATCAACGCTGCAAAGACTTAGCTTATCCGCATTCGGATGTTCTTCGCAAGTTTCCACATACCCAATAACCACATCTTTGATTTCTTCAGCCATATATTCAATTCCATCGACTTCAATTCCAGACTTGGTAATTGCCTCCGCAAGTTCCTGGGGACTTAAGTGTCCTAAATCAACATAATTCCTTAACCAATTTAATGATACGAACATCAATACTTTCCTCCTCTATGCTTTATGGTATTGTTTTAAAAATCGTTTATCATTGGTATAAAATTGACGAATATCATTCACGCCATACTTCAACATAGCGATACGGTCAGGTCCCATACCGAAAGCAAAACCACTATAGACTTTCGAATCAAATCCAGCCATTTCCAGGACGTTGGGATGAACCATACCACCACCTAAAATTTCGATCCAACCCGAGTTTTTACATACAGAACAGCCCTCTCCATCGCAAACTTTGCAGGAAATATCCATTTCGACGGAAGGCTCTGTAAACGGGAAGAAACTTGGACGCAGTCGTATTTCACGATCTTCTCCAAACATCTTTTTAGCAAATACATCTAATATTCCTTTCAAGTCGCTCATCCGCACATGCTTGTCTACATAAAGTCCTTCCATTTGAGTAAATTGATGGGAGTGTGTCGCATCGTCTGTATCCCGTCTGTAAACTTTGCCTGGACAAATCATTTTCACTGTATCCCCGCCATCATAAGAACGCATCGTTCTTGCCTGGACAGGCGAGGTATGTGTACGTAATAACAAGTCATTTGTAATGTAAAATGTGTCATGCATATCTCTTGCAGGGTGACCTTCAGGTAAATTCAATGCTTCGAAATTAAAGTAATCCGTTTCTACTTCAGGGCCTTCCTTTACCTCAAAGCCCATTCCGATAAATAAGTCTTCAATCTCTTCAATAATCTTCGTTAATAAATGCGGCCCACCTACTTGCACTGGGCGTCCAGGTAACGTCACATCAATGGTTTCTCCTTCTAATTGTTTTTCAAGCTCTTGCTTCTCTAATTCTTCGTTTTTTTGCTCCAGGCTTTTAGTTATCGTCTCCCTTACCTGGTTGGCAATTTCCCCAACAGCAGGTCGCTCTTCTTTGGAAAGTTTCCCCATGCCTCTTAACACACTGGTTAACGAACCTTTTTTGCCTAAATAAGCTACTTTTATATCCTGAAGCTGTTTTAGCTCATCTGCCTTAGCAATATTTTCCAGTGCCTCTGTTTGTATTGCTTCCAATTGATCTTTCATCCAATGATTACCTCCTTAAAATAAATGGGTCATTTCATAAGTTTTGTTATTTTTCGCAGTTGATGGAAATGGTGGCATATAATGAAATTAACATTGATGCTTTAACCCCCGCTTCGGAAACACATTTCACTGGAAGTGGGTTTAAAATATCAACGTCCCTCCCCAGTTCGGGGCAGCAAATGGTGGTTATAACAAATAAGTAACGACGTCGCAGTTTATTTTTTATCGAAAAACAACAAACTTGTAAAAGCCAAAATAAAAACAGCCTCCATTCCCTAAAAGGGACGAGGCTGTTTATTCGCGGTACCACCCTTGTTGATACATACGTATCCAACTTTGATATGATAACGGATAGAAGTCCGGAACACCTTTACTTATTTCTACAAGGTCTAAGTGTCAGCTCCAGAGTGAAATAATAACATTTAATACGGTAGAAATGCTCTCAGTCCAGGCACTTCTTCCCTTTCCCGCTGCTAAATTGTTATTTGACTCTTTCGATGCTTGTGTTATGCATTATTACTATATATTATAATTAGTTTCGTTCGAATCTGCAACTAATTTAACATGATACATTAAAATACCTGCAGCGACACTGACATTAAGCGATTCGGCCTTGCCATAAATCGGGATAGTTACAATCGTATCTGCAAGTTGCAGTAATTCAGTTTGTAATCCGGATCCCTCATTTCCAACCATTAGTGCAAGTTTATCATTCGTTGCCATTTCATAATAAGGTTTTGCATTATCTGACAGTGCTGTTGCCCATACATGAAACCCATGTTGTTTCAATTCCATTATTTCGTCCTTGAGGTTTGCCTGAAAAATAGGCACATGAAACAAAGATCCCTGTGTTGCTCGAATCACTTTGTCATTATATAAATCAACTGTATCATTACCTAAGACAATTCCATCAAACCCACTAGCATCCGCAGTTCGAACCATTGTTCCCAGATTACCGGGATCTTGCACGGCATCAATTAATAGCAAATGATTACCTGCTGGCTTAACCGGGCAACTCATTTTCACAACTGCAGCTATTCCCTGTGGTGTTTTTGTTTGAGAAATATACTGAAAAACGGGATCACTGACGAATTCAACGGGTAATTCTCCGCTCCAATATGGTAATTCAAGCGCATCAATCACAATGATTTCTTCTATTATCCAGTCACTTTTCCAAGCTTCTTCCACTAAATGAAGCCCTTCGATAAGAAATGTTCCAGAATGGATACGTTCTTTTCTTTTATGTAGCTTCCGCCATGCTTTTACTTTATTATTCCTTATTGATGTAATCATGTCATTCAATCCTCTTCCTTATGTCTCTTTTTATCATACATATTATTACTGGTACTGGTCAAACTATCCTTAAGCGAATTTTATAAATGAGGTGAATGAAATGGACTTAAACTTGCGTAAAGCCATCTTATCCAACATTGCTACAAATGATCAAGATCAGCTAGAAGCAACCATAGTTGATGCCATCCAAGAAGGGGAAGAGAAAATGCTCCCCGGACTCGGCGTTATCTTTGAATTAATATGGAAGCAAGCAGATGAACAAGAGAAACAAACCATGGTTGACACATTGGAGCAAGGTGTTAAACAAGCGGTAGACGGACAATAAGTAAACAAAAAAAGCTGGGACCAAACAAAAGTGTTTATACTAAATAAACGAACCTTTCCAAAGCAATGTATGTTCGAAATTTAGATGGTAAAAACACTTTTGTTCCAGTCTTTTTGAAATCATTCGTTTCATGAAAAATTTGACTATATTTGTCGTAAATGCTATAAAATTACCATATACTTTATTGTATTGGTCTTTTTTATTTCTAATACATATAATGATAAGGTGCAAAAAAGAAAGGAGAGGCGTAATGGGGGAAACAGTGGATAACGAGGAGAAGAAAAAGGGCTTTTCCAAAGGTTTAATTGCTATTATCATTACAGTCGTTGTTGTCGCTGGCGGAAGTGTAGCAGCTTTTGTTCTATTAAATTTTTCGGAAAAAGAGCAGTACTTTTTAGCAGAGAAAAACACAGTGGAATTTATGGGCGAAAAATTCGAAGAACGTTATCAGCAGGAACTGGACTGGATAGACCATTCCCAGGAAAACCCTGTAAAACAAACGTTGGAACTAGCTGCAGAATATAACGACCCGAATGAAACGAGTGGTATGGGTGCAGTTAGTCCTTCCCAGATCATAAACAATTCAACTATTTCGATAACGGGTGCCAGTGATATGGAAAATGAGCAAGCATCTGCTGAACTCCAGGCAAATATTGGAGGAATGGAGATAGACGACTTTGACTTCTATGTAACAGCAGATGAGGTAACGGCTGGTCTGCCCTTTATGGATGAATTGCTTCAGTTAAGAGATGAAGATTTTGGAAATCTGATGCAAAAATTAGATCCCAATGCTTTTACAGGTGAGGAAAGTATGAATTTGGAAAGCTTATTTGAAGGTACAGATGCATTCAATGAAGATATCGAATATTTCCAAGAGGAATATGGAAAAATGGTATACAATGAAACCCCTGATGATGCATTTGAATCTACAGATGAAACCATTCAGGTAGATGACGAATCGCTGGATACAGAAAAAATTACCTTTCATCTTACAGAAAAGCAGTTAAAAGAAATAATGACCACCGTTTTGGAAAAAATGCAACAGGATGAGAAAATCAAAGAAATGATGCGAGATCAATTTGTAGCGGGGGCTATGGGGACACCAGCTATGGGGACACCAGCTATGGACGATGAATTCGATCAATTTATAAATGAATATGAAACAGCCATAGGTGAAGCGATCAATGGTTTAGAAGATTTTCAGATTCCTGATGGGTTGACTTCCACCATCTGGGTCTATGATGACGTGATTGCCCAACGTGAATTCCAAGTAGATATGGGATCTACTGCCGAGGATCTAGTAAGCTTCACTGTAAACGGAACACAACTGCTTCAGGATGATAACCAAACCTTTAACTACGATCTAGGAGTCTCAGACTCTATTACAGATGGTACTGCAAATATTGCAGGTAATCTATCCTGGGAAGACGATAATGCCACAGACTCTATTAATCTAACAGTAGAAGACGTCACACTGACTTATGAAGGCAAAGAATCGCTAAATGATGGCACAAGAGATTTTGATCGAACATTTTCCTTTGACCAAGCTGGAACGAGTGGAATGCTAATCTGGTCCGGCTCTTCAGCATATGATAACGATCAAATGAACTCCGAACATCATTTTTCCATGGAAAGCCCGGAAATTAGCCAAGATATGTTTGCGCTACAAGTGATGATTGATTCGGAAACTATTGACAGTGTTGAAATGCCTAATGAAGAGAATATAAAGGATTTAGGTAGTATGAGTGAAAATGAACTTACGGATTTTCTTGAACATGAAATCACACCACAATTTCAAGCGTGGTTATTTGGTCTAATGGGAGGCGGACCAGGGCTCCCATAAATGTACCTTTGGTTAATGACTTGAAACATGAAATGAAACGGGAGTGGAACCATGCATTCCATCAAACATAGTCTATTATTTATGAAGAATCATATTATGCAGCTCAGGAGGAAGTGGCTCTCACTTCCTCTTCTTTTCATTTTTCCTATTTTCATCGTGGGGTTGATTGCAACAATTGTTATTACACTCATTCTCCCACCTGAAGATAATCCCGTTCATGTAGGATTGGTAGATTTAGATCAATCCAATGAAACGCAATTAATGGTAGAATTTATTGATGAATCGTCCCTTTTGGGCGAATATATTCAAATACATAGTATGTCAGAAGACGAAGCAGTTGAAGCGATTGAACGTAATGAACTGAGTGCATATGTTATGTTTCCTGATAACTTTACCGATCATTTATATCAGGGAACCTCCGTTGAATTTCCGGTCATTGGTAACCCCGAGGCACCTACGGAGAGTTACGTCATTCACGAGCTCATCGATAGTGTTACGAGGCATATCAGTACGGCGCAGGCAAATATTCTAACAATCAATCACTACGGACGTGAATTAGGTTTGAACGCAGACGAGCGCAATGATTTGTTGTTTGATCAATTTCAGGAATTTCTTTTTTATACTATTGGAAAAGACAGAATCATGAATGATGAGCAAGTATCCAATCATGCTACGAGTTCACCTGTTCATTATTATGGAGTCGCTGGATGGTTTATTATAGTCACGCTTTGGCTTTTCAGCATTTATAATTTTCTAAGCAAAGAAGAAAACCTACGCATGAAGCAGCGAATGAAGCTTTATGGTGTTACGGAAATCAGACAAATATTTGCAAAAATATGTGTTACACTACTGGTAATTTTCGTTTTTGCAGTTGCTTCTTTTGTGCTTTTAGGGCGTGCACTACATTTTGACTTGATTGTTGATGATTATCTACGCATTGTGCTGATTACACTTTTATATAGTATTGTATTACTGCAAAGTTTTGCTATTGTGGAAATGGCCCTACCGTCACAGAAGCTTCGTTTACTCATTCAATCATTGATATGTGGGATATTGCTATTGAGTAGCGGTGCCATTATTCCAACTATCTATTTTCCATTACATATACAGGACGTACTGATGTATAGCTTTTCCCATGAAGCGTTTAACGGATTGCAGGAAATCCTGCTGCGCGGGCGTCTGTATGCAAATTATATTCCATTACTCTTGATGAATTTAGTTTCGCTTTTTATCTTACTTGGATTTTCGCTGTGGAAGGAGCGTTTAAAGGAATGAGCAGCATATTTCAAACACGTCTGATGCATTGGAAAAAACAATGGCCCACCGTCCTGTTTTGGCTTCTTTTTCCTATCATTGCAGCAAGCATTATTGTTCATGCCACGGAAGTTGTCCAAGAGGAAAGTAAAATTCCAGTTGGTGTTGCAATGGAAGAAAAGACACCGCTCGCTTTGGACCTTTTACAATCCCTGAAAGAAACACCTCTACTTCGCATTTATGAAACAACACAGGAGGAGGGGCTTCTGCTGTTGGAGAGACATGAGTTAGATAGTGTTTTCATTATCCAGGAAGGGTACGCAGAACAAGTACAAAGCGGTAGCCGTAATCGGTTAATTACAAGCTATCAATCGGATCTCTCATTTGCATATACACCGGTACGGGAAATGATGATCTCTTATGTACAACAAGATACAGCTAGAACAAAGGCAGCGAACACAGTCGATAATTTGAGTGAAAGGTATAATCCAAAGCAACGATGGACCCAAGAAGAAGTTGCAGAAAAAAGCAAACAAATAGAAGCAGATGAAAATTTATTGCATACGACGTTTTCTTTTTCTGGAGAAGATGAAAAGGCAGAAATGGGAGGCAATGATGTAACAATATGGAACATATGGGGCCTGTGGGCGGTTTTCAGTGTGCTATCCACACTTCTTCTGTTTGATTGGGTTATTAAAGAACAAAGGCCAAGCCTGCGATCACGTTTTGCATTTATACGTATGCCGTTTAAAGCTTACTTACTGCAAAACGTTTTATTATATACAGTTCTGCTATTTGGTATAGATCTTGTGGCTGTACTAACTTTCTATTTGCTTCATGATGAACAGATGAGTATATCATTTATTGGCACATTGCTGATCTATCGTTTCACACTGATTACAGGTTCTTTTGTACTGGCATTGGCCTTTCAACATCTATACCAGTACTATAGCATTTCCTTTGCTCTTACATTGGTTATTGCTATTACAAGCGGGGCTATAATACCTGTCGATGGGATTACAAATTACTTCGAATGGCTGGAATACATGAACCCACTGGAGCCTTTTCTATCAGGTAGTAGTGTGAATCTGTGGTTATTCCTATCACTCATCATCATCCTACTTTGGTACGTAAGAAGGGAGAAAACCAATGCTTAATGTGAATACTTTATCTAAAACATACGGAAAAAAATCGATTTTAAAAAATATATCTTTCGCAGCAAAGGAGGGTGAAATTATTGGACTGGTGGGTGAGAATGGTGCAGGAAAATCAACCCTACTCCATATTATTGCAACATTGCAAAAGCCTACAAACGGATCTCTTTGCTTATATGACATGCCTTATCATAAACATAAAAAGGATATCCGAAAACAAATTGGCTTTGTTCCACAGGATATTGCCATTTGGGATGAGTTTACCGTAGAAGAAAATATGGTTTTTTTCGAAAAACTTTCCTGGAAAAAGAAAGCTAAAAATGAGCTAAACCAAATTTGTCTGGATATGAAGCTTAATAAATGGAAAGAGCCTGTTAAAGCATTATCTGGTGGGATGAAACGAAAATTAAATCTAGCAATCAGCCTCATCCACGACCCTACCCTCTTATTATTGGATGAACCTACTGTTGGTATTGACTTGAAATCACGCAAAGAAATTGGAGCCTATTTAAACAAACTGGCGCTCGAAAAAGGGACATTAATCATTTATACAAGTCATGATATGGACGAGATTATCAGCTTATGTGATCGTGTCATATGTATAGGTGAAGACCCTTTTTATGAAGAGATTCTTAAAGAAGCCGGCAAAGAAATAATTTCGTCGTAATGGTCCCTATTGCCCTAACCACAATTATAGTAAAATAGATCAATCTCCAACTATTATCCACTGGATGATTCAGCATGTAGAGGGATGCTTGGGGAATAGATTAATATTTCACAACGACATCGTACCGATGGTTATGGATTCTTATTTAACACGTAAAACGGCTGGGACAAAAATGTTTTTAATAAATGAATTCCGAACATACACCGCTTCTAAAAATATTCGTCGCGCACCTTAAGGCGGCTATGAGCCTCCCGCCGAAGTCTTTGTAATATTCCCAGAAACGTTCGCTTTCTTAGTTAAACACTTTTGTTTTGTCCCAGCCTCTCTTTCCTACGGATAGACGCTGTTCGAAAGTATTGTTACTTTTGAATCTTCGCAGTTGATCGCTTTTATGGCCAAAAGCAACAAATGATTTCGACAGGACGAACCTTTGGTATAGTCTAAATCTTTTAGAAAACAGCTTTTAAGATAACACAATATCTTTTACGGTGTCTTTGTCTAATTTCTTAATCGCTTCTACAATTAATTTAACTGCGTTTTCAAAGTCATCACGATGTAAAATAGCGGCATGTGTGTGAATATAACGTGTGGCAATCGTGATGGATAAGGACGGTACACCGTTTGCTGTCAGATGGATGGAGCCAGAGTCTGTTCCACCGCCTGCCATTGTGGCGTACTGATATGGTATCTCATGCTCATCCGCTGTATTTACAATGAACTCACGCACCCCTTTATGTGAAATCATAGATGCATCATATAAAATAATTTGCGGACCTTTTCCTAATTTACTAGCTGCATCCTTATCAGAGATACCAGGTGTATCACCAGCGATACCTACATCCACACCAAATCCGATATCCGGCTCAATGGCATGTGCAGAAGTTTTGGCACCACGCAGTCCAACTTCTTCTTGAATCGTTCCTACACCATAAACAATATTGGGATGATCTACGTCTTTCAGCTGTTTTAATACCTCAATAGCAATAGCGATTCCGATTCGATTATCCCAAGCTTTTGCCAACAACATTTTCTCGTTTTTTAATGGTGTAAACTCAAAATAAGGAACAACGGCGTTACCCGGTATTACACCAAATTCCGCTGCTTCTTCTTTGCTTGATGCTCCAATATCGATAAACATTTCTTTTATATCAACCGGCTTTTTTCGTTCCTCTGCAGAAAGGACATGTGGTGGTTTTGAACCAATGACCCCTGTCACATCTCCATTTTTCCCCATAATGGTTACACGCTGTGCTAGCATCACCTGATTCCACCAGCCTCCAACTGTCTGGAAATAAACAAATCCATTATCATCAATCCGGGTTACCATAAAACCAATTTCATCCAAGTGTCCTGCAATCATAATTTTGGGGCCATTCTTAGTGCCTGTCTTTTTAGCAATTAAGCTTCCCAGATTATCTGTGAATATTTCATCCGCATAAGGCTTAATATAACGTTCCATCGCATCTCTAGCTTCTTTTTCGTTTCCTGGAATACCCCTTGCATCTGTTAAATCTTTTAACATGGTTAGTGTCTCATCTGATTTTACCATATGTACCTAATTCCTCCTTATGTTTTATAATTATACCTGCATTTTATGAAAGAACCAACTATTTCATTAGTATCCTTGATCTTGCCGTGCATAGTTCACTTCATTTTTCTTTAAGTAGGCATCCTGAATATCAGCTTCTGTAAATCCTAGTAATCCGCCAAGCTGTATATAGCTTTCAAATAGACGTACATAATTTTCTTCTGTTGGATCTTGCTTAAAAATGGTACAGGCTTCAAATACATGGTTAAATTGTTCGGTTTCGTTTCGTACCGTTATGCCTAATTCTCTACCATCATATTGATACCCTTTTTCGATTCCTAATGATAAAATAAAATGAGTTCCATCAACATATTCTTCCAATATAATGCTTTTTTCATTCCTTGGTTTTTCACTCCAAAATTTAAAACATCTTGTTTCATTGGCAAGTTCACCAAGCTCTACGAGTAGTGCGAGACATTTCTCCTGAAAAACATCCCTTTTTCGTAAGTCATGTTTTTCCTCAATATAATTGTCCAATTGTTCTTGCATGGAATATAGTGCCTTCCAATCCATTTTGAAATTACCTCATTTCCTTTTTTTATGATTGTATCATGAATTCTCGCAAATAGTGAAACCAAGTAAAAGCTCAAATCGTATAATAGGATAATAAATAACAGGGAGACGGTTCATGATGATCGTTATTTTATTTCGGGTATTAATACTTATAGCACTTGGTCTCCTCGTCTATACAGTGATTCAATATATACGCAATCCCCAAAGAAGATTGCGTATTGCCAAAGAGTCCAATACATTTTACTTTGTAGACGAACTGGAAGATAGTAAAAAAAACCTTCAATTTACGTACAAAGGATGTTTATTTGAAGGGGAAAAATACCTTGGTACCACCGAGGAAGCATTTGAAGTTGTAAATGTACATGTTACTGTCCGTGACCCACTGGAATTACGGGGATTAACGCGGGAGGATTTATATTTTTTGGAGCGTGAAATACTGATACGCTACCCCTACGCCAAAATTGAATGGAAACACCCCATTAATCAGCTATTGTTAACCAATATGAATTAGAAAATCACTCATCTTTTCATAGACGAGTGATTTTTTCCTACGTACTTACCTGGAAGAATTCCTGCCACTTAATAATAATCTCCTTTCTTCTTAATAGATAAAGAAATGGTAATAATGCGGTTAAAAATACGAAGATGTGAAGTGGGGTTAAATTAGATATCCAACCGCCAACGGAAGTATATACTAATGCTAAAGGGATATTAGATAATAAAGATGATTTCGTATAATCTTTAAAACTTGCAGAAATTTCAATGAGACAGAGTGATAAAAGGTGAAAATGAATAAATGGTACAAGCCGTAGGAGTGTAATTTGTGATGTTGTTAACTCCGCATTTTTACCTATCATTTTCTTTTTTACATCCACTAATTTATGAAATGATTTCGGCATCCATCTTATAATAAAATAAAAAACAACACTAGACAAGGTAATACCGATAATGGAATAAATGGTTCCTGCAACCGCCCCGAACAATATACCACCTGAAATACATATGAAAACAACAGGGAGAAAGAACAATGGCCGTAGTAGATGGAAACTAATGAAAAGAATTGGGGCAAACAGTCCACCAGTCTCGATGAAGGCCATCAAGTAATTCCCAAAAACCTCCATACCTAACCTCCTTCTTTTATTCCTATTTGAATGTTCCTCGTACATGTATATGACAATAGACGAGCCTTTATGACACGGAAACGAATATGTAGGCAATTCCTATAAGTTGGAAGATGATTAAGAAAGGCATGCCGATGACAAAGGATCGATGTTTGGTTTTATGCCGGAACACCTTCATTCCACTATAGCATCCTAGTGAGCCACCGCATACCGATAATATCCAAAATGTACGTTCAGGTATGCGGTACTGCTGCTTTTTGCTTCTAGTTTTATCCCTCCCCATCAAGAAAAAAGTAATTGCATTTACACCCAATATATAAATGATGATTGTGTTTAATTCGTTCATCGTTTACTCCTTTAATCACAAAAGACCAAACCCATTCTCAAGTTGGATTTGGCCTTAACACTGACATTTATTTAAGAGCCTCTTTTGCTTTGGTTGCTAGTTGATTAAATGCTTGTTCATCATTGATAGCGAGATCTGACAACATTTTACGGTTAATGTCGACGCCTGCTACTTTTAATCCATGCATTAATTTGCTATAGGATAGATCATTCATGCGAGCTGCAGCATTAATACGAGTAATCCATAATTTACGAAAGTCCCGTTTTTTCTGTCTGCGGTCACGATATGCATACATACCTGATTTCATCACTTGTTGTTTCGCTGTTTTAAATAATGCTCTTTTTGAGCCATAATAACCTTTTGCTAGTTTTAAGACGCGTTTACGACGTAGACGCGTTACTGTTCCACCTTTTACACGTGCCATAATAATTCCCTCCTAGTAAATCGATTTATTTATTTATAAGGCATCATTGTTTTAATACGTCGATAGTCTCCTGCCGATACAATAGCACTCTTGCGTAATTTGCGCTTTTGCTTTTGTGATTTATGTGCAAACATATGGCTTGTGTAAGCATGTGACCGTTTAAGTTTACCAGTACCTGTTTTTCGAAAACGTTTTTGAGACCCTTTGTGTGTTTTCATTTTAGACATCGTGAATTCCTCCTTGTTAACCTGAGTGATTATTTCTCTTTTGCCGGAGCGACCATCATAAACATATTGCGACCTTCCATTTTGGGTTTAGATTCAATCGTTGCTATATCTTTAACCTCATCAGCAAAACGATCCAAAACCTCCCGTCCAAGGTCCTTGTGTGTGATCGCACGTCCACGGAAACGAACGGCTGCTTTAACTTTATCCCCTTTTTGAAGGAATTTTCTAGCGTTTTTTAATTTTGTTTCAAAATCGTGGTCGCCGATTCCTGGCGTAAAACGTACTTCTTTTACGTTAATTACTTTTTGTTTTTTGCGCGCTTCTTTTTCTTTCTTTTGCTGTTCAAAACGATATTTCCCGAAGTCCATGATACGACAAACTGGTGGTTTTGCATTTGGAGCAACCAATACTAAATCCAGATTTCTGGTTTGTGCAATATCCAACGCTTCATTACGTGATTTCACTCCAAGTTGATCCCCATTTGAGTCGATAAGACGTACTTCTTTAGCACGAATCTTTTCATTGACATTCATTTCTTTGCTAATTGCCAGCCACCTCCAAATTTTTTTAAGAAACGAAATCGATCTATAATGGACAAGTAAATTTTTTAATAAAAAAAGTGTCGGTACAATATGCACCCACACGTCTCCTAATCATGATGAGAAGAATATGAACCAGTCAACTGCTGCATCCAGCGTCGATCAGGTGAGAAGCGGGTGCTTCTACTTGTCTTTAGATCATTTATTTTTGCAACCAATTTAGAATAACAGCTTCATTTGATAATGTCAAATAAAACTTTTAATCTAATGTTACATATAGTATAACATGTCTACATGAAAAGGCCAAGAATACAAAATCGTATTCCTGGCTCGCATTCTTTATATTGGCCCTTTTTGTAAACATTGTTGCTTTTAAAGCTTGCAGTTGATAGAAACTGTGACATTTCCGTAGCGGTATCCCTGCGCTTAACTATCATTAGAACGAGAACCTTCTCATAAAGTTACTTTCACTACGTCGCAGTTTCTATCTTTTGTGACAAAGACAACAACGAAACAGACCTGTTATTTTCTTAGCGTCTTTTCCTCAACTTCCTTATTGATCATTGCAACAAAGTCGTCGAAACCTAGTGTTTCCGATTGTTTTTCCCCGTACCTGCGAACATTCACTGCGTTCTCCTTCACTTCATCATCTCCTAAGACCAATGAAAAAGGTACTTTCTGTGTTTGTGCTTCCCGGATTTTGTAGCCGATTTTTTCATCTCGTTCATCAATCGTAACACGTAAGCCTTGACGTCTTAATTTATCCTCTATTTCTTTTGCATAATCCAAATGAAACTGTGGTGACACTGGAATGATTTTTGCTTGTACTGGTGCGAGCCATGTAGGGAAGGCTCCTTTATATTCTTCAATCAGAAATGCCACAAAGCGTTCCATTGTTGATACGACTCCGCGATGGATAACCACTGGGCGGTGTTCTTTTCCATCTTCTCCAATATAGGTTAAATCAAAACGTTCCGGCAACTGGTAATCCAGTTGTACCGTTGAAAGGGTCTCATCCTTACCTAATGACGTTTGTACCTGTACATCCAGTTTCGGACCATAAAAGGCGGCCTCTCCTATTGCTTCAACATAATCCAGGTTCATGTCTTCCATTGTTTCTTTCAACATGCTTTCCGCTTTCTCCCACATCTCATCATTGTCGATGTATTTTTCTTTATCCTCTGGATCACGATAGGACAGACGGAAATAGTAATCATCTATACCAAAGTCTTTATAAACCCTTTGTACAAGCTCCACAACCCGGGTGAATTCCTCTTTTAATTGCTCCGGTCTTGCAAAAATATGCGCATCATTCAATGTCATCGCCCTTACTCGCTGAAGCCCTGCAAGAGCACCACTCATTTCATAACGATGCATGGTGCCAAGTTCCGCAATTCGAACAGGTAAATTACGATAACTCCATAACTGATTTTTAAAAACCATCATATGGTGCGGGCAGTTCATCGGGCGTAATACAAGCTCTTCATTATCCATTTCCATCGTAGGGAACATATCATCCTGATAGTGATCCCAATGACCGCTTGTTTTGTATAGATCCACATTTGCTAAAACAGGTGTATACACATGATCATAGCCAAGTCTCTCTTCAATATCTACAATATAGCGTTCAATCTGTCGCCGGATTGTTGCACCTTTAGGGAGCCAAAGTGGCAGGCCTTGTCCAACTTCCTGATTAACAGTAAAAATATCCAGTTCCTTTCCAAGCTTGCGATGGTCACGTTCCTTACGTTCTTCCAATAAATTCAGATAGTCATTTACCTGAGATTGTTTTTCAAAGGCTGTCCCATAGATACGTTGCAGTTGCTTATTATTACTGTCTCCGCGCCAATATGCACCAGAAATGCTTAATAGTTTGAAGGCTTTAATTTTATTGGTTGAAGGTACATGTATACCACGGCAGAGATCAAAAAATTCACCCTGCTGATAAATGGTAACCTGTTCGTCTTCAGGAATCGCATCAATCAATTCCAGCTTCAAATCATCCCCGATTTCACGAAACATTTCTTTTGCTTTCGCACGTGATACTTCCATGCGTTTAATCTCCAGTGCTTCATCAACAATCCGCTTCATTTCTTTCTCTATTTTCGGAAGGTCTTCCGGTGTTATCTTATGCTCCATATCCATATCATAGTAAAATCCTTCTTCAATGACTGGACCAACACCAAATTGAACGTCTTTATAAATGCGCTTTATAGCATGAGCCATTAGGTGTGCCGTAGAATGACGCATCACCTCTATACCTTCCTGATCTTTATACGTTATAATTTCAATCTTTCCACCATGATGCAATTCACGTTTTAAATCAACGCGTTCATCATCCAGCTTAATCGCTATTGCCTGTTTCTTTAAACCTGAAGAAATCGAAGCTGCAATTTCTTCCCCAGTTGTACCTGACGGGAATTGTTTCACTGTCCTGTCCGGAAATGTAATTGAAATTTCTGCTGCCATAGTAATCGCTCCTTCATATAATATATCTTTTAGACGTTAAAAAGACGCCCATCCCTCTGCAAGTTACGCAAAGGGACGAGCGCCTGAGACGTCGTGGTTCCACCCTATTTTCCATCATTTGATGGCTTCATCAATCTTTAACGCAGATAATACGCCACTATTTACTGACATTTCCATAGCAGGGTTCGAAGGCGGTAATTATTTGTATGCATAGTGGAAGCTTTCAGCCGCTGGCTTCCTTCTCTTTTCTATACAAAGATAAAATAATCGTATCCTCGTCTTTACCTTTTACCTACATGATATATAACCTGTATTATAGCCGTTTATAATTATAAAATCAAGCCTATTTCTGTTGTTTT
This sequence comes from Virgibacillus sp. NKC19-3, assembly GCF_019837165.1. Classification (NCBI taxonomy): domain Bacteria; kingdom Bacillati; phylum Bacillota; class Bacilli; order Caryophanales; family Bacillaceae; genus Virgibacillus; species Virgibacillus saliphilus. Next base: position 1,880,758 of record NZ_JAGYHC010000001.1, on the reverse strand, counting down.
TTTAACAAATGTTGAAATGGAAAATGATGATAGGCTTTGAAATCTACTTTTTCCTGAAAAACATTAATGACTGTTAATGTCTTCGGCTCAGATGGGTCATCCCCATACATTTTGATTTTTTTCGGTGCCATAGCAACAAGCGGCGCCAAATTTAATTCATCTTCGTCCAATCCAACTATATAGAGTGGTTCGCTTTTCATAAGACTTCTTAACTCCATTGTTGAAATTTGTTTACCATTATGTTTATAAAAAGTAAACATATTCCCCTGTAATACATGAATCGTATCAAAGCTCGGATCTTTTTTACAATGTATTCACGAAGCATATTCACAAAAGCCTGATGATCTTCCTCCCGCTTAAATTCATCAATAGCAAGTCCCACATAGTGAATAAGTTGATTTCTAAAATCTTTCAAACGAAATTGTATGATGGAATCATAATGGATTGTTGTTTCGTTTTTTATTGATGCGCTAAATAAGGATTTTAATATTTGACTTGGGTCTTCTGTATTTCTTACTTGCAGACTATCGGCATTTTCTCCCGCAAAAATCCATTCTGTCAAATCCAAAATCCGTTCGATTTCATCACTATTGGTATAATAATAAATCCTTTTAATGGTACTTTCTATCATGTTCCTTAAACGGTGCGCAATAAAAACATCCGTCATTGATTGTGCTATAGTCTCAATCAATTCATTTTCAGGTAACTTATTTTCTAATTGTAAATGATTCCCCCAATCTTTGTTCGTTTTCCAGTGTAATTCAATTTGCTTATTGTAACTGAATAACTGTTCACAAAAACGAATTACTTCCTTATCTGATTCAAAATAAATTTCAAGCAATACAATCACCCTCACCCAACACCAAACTGTTACATTATATGGACGGATAATTGAAAACATGTATAAACCATTGAAACTAGTTAAAGTAAGAAAAGGTGGTAGACAGGATATCCTGTCTACCACCTTTTCTCCATTTTATTCTCTGCGATTCTCTCCAATGATTTCAACCGATTTACTAACCTGTTTAATTCGTTCAATAATTCTACCTGCTTTTACCGTTTCGACACCCGAACGCGTTGCCGCCAACTGACTTTCCAATTGATCCAAGTCATAATTTGAAGTGAAGAATACCGGTAGCTTTTCCATCATTCGATATTGCAGTATAGACCCCAGTATTTCATCACGAAACCAGGCAGATTGCATTTCCGCACCGATATCATCCAACATCAACACGTCTGCTTTCTTAAAAAGTTCTATTTTCTCATTGATAGAATCATCTTTCATGGACGCTTTCATTTCCCGAACAAATTCCGGCATATAAATTAATGTTGATGAAATGTGGTATTCTTTTAATTTATTGGCAAGAGCTCCTAAAAAATACGTTTTTCCAACACCAAACGGACCATGAAAATAGATTCCTTTTTTAGGCAAATCGGATTTTGCTTGCTCGACAAAGTAAATCAATTCACGAATCGCACGAACTCTTTCAACATCATTGTCAATATCATCAATCGTTGCATCCAAGATCTCTCTTGGCATATATAAACTTTGAATCAAATTTTGCTGCTCGATTTGCTTTTCATATGCAATCCGATTATGGCATTTTTCATACGAGAGACGAATTTCATTATTTTCAACATGTAAAATAGGCGAATACCCTTGAATCATATTTATACATCCGCCAAATGAGGAACAATGGTCACATTGTTTGGATTGTGTCTTGTATTCATATAGTTTAATCAGACTTTTCTCCATTTCCAGTTGGGTTAATTGCGGATGTTTTGCTATAAAATCCTTAATTTCAGGGTCACTTAACACTTCCTGTTTAACTTTTGTATAATTTTCTTTGAAATGCTTATTTTCCTGCATCCATTTTCTCAATGTAGATTGTACTGGTTCCATATTATCATCCTTGGATGTGATTATTTTTGTTTCTGCTTGAATACTGACGTAGCATGGCAGCAACTTCTTCTTGCTCTTTTGTCGTGTCTATATTATTCGTATCTGGTTGTTGTTTACGATTCTTATTCTTTCTTTCTTTAAACCAATCCGGGACAACTTCATTTGATTCGGCTTTTCTATAGGTTGACTTGGATTTAGAAGCTGCACCTTTTTGATATCTATCTTTTTCTTTTTTGGCGAAAGCCATGGCTTCTTTCGCTGTTTTTAAATTAGCTCTGGACCAGTGACTTGCAATCTTCTCCAGATATGCTTTGGATAGCTTCATGTTTGACTGCAATAACACATAATGAATCAATACATTCATAACAGGAGAAGGCAGTCCTTGTGTTGTCATTACACCACGTATAACCCTCATATCCTGTTCAGAAGCATGGTTACCACTTGAGAGGTCTTCCAGTAATTGCTTCGGAGAGATTATTTCTAATTCGTGGATAAGCTGGTCCTCTTTTGTTTCAGGTTTCTTTGTTGTTTCATGTTGACTAGATACAGCCTTATTTTTTAATTGGATGGGTGTATCATTATATTTTTGTTTAAACAGATCATGACAGGCTGTTTTAAATTCTTCTGCGTCCAGCCTATTATCTGAAGTTAATGCCCATAATACACTTTTATCTATTTCATGCGCATATAAATCATACAATTGCATCATTTGAGAAATCAATTTTTTGTTTTCTGGTGTTAAGACTTTGCCCACAGGGATCATCCGCTGTTTTAACATCATTTCTATCCAGGAAAAGTCTGTTTTTTGCTCTGACGTCGCCGGCTTTTCTTCATTTGAAGATACTCCAACTGTCCCAAGGGAAGGCTCAAACGTTTGAAATACATCATGGAAAGATGCTGTTATATCTGTTCCGATCTGTCTTTTTGGTGTTGTTACGTAATGGTTCTTCAACTCTTTAAACTTAGCGTCACCAATATGATGAAATAAGAGCTGCGTAAGCATTGCATCCTTGAAAAAATCCTTTGGCGCAAATGGACTTTGCAACTCGTACGTGTACATATTGGTTGTTTCTGTATTTTGTTTATATGTTTTTAACAGTCCAATGGCTTCAAGCTTTAACCTTGCCTGGTAGATCTCATCCAATGGTATATTTAAATAATTCATTAATGTATGATGCGTTTGGGCTTCCCTTTCCCGTTGCAACTCCATGTCATGCAGAAGTGTTTGATATAACGTAACTGCGTGAGTACCAATAAGCGGTTGATACAAATGAGTTAATGATTTCCCGTAGTCAACAGGTAAATACGTTTTTAATACAACATAATATCCTTCCACAGGCAAAATTTTTCCAATAAAATGCATTATTCTTACTCTCCCTCTTTGTGGTACATCAGGATTTTTTATCTGCATTGATTAAATCCTTCAATTCATCGAGAAAGACACTGATATCTTTAAATTGACGATAGACAGAGGCGAAACGAACATATGCCACTTCATCAACTTTGGATAGCCTGTCCATCACCATTTCACCAATTTCATTGCTGTCCACTTCAGAAATACCGTCATTACGAAGTTCTTTTTCAACAGAAGAGGCTATTTCCTCCATTTTATCAAGGGGAATTGGACGTTTTTCACAGGCTCGGATTAAGCCCCGAACCAGCTTTTCCCTGCTAAATACTTGCCTATTCCCATCCTTTTTTACCACAATTAGGGGGACTTCTTCAATCCGTTCAAACGTCGTAAATCGAAAACCACAATTTTCGCATTCCCTTCGTCTGCGTATGGATTCCCCTTCTTCAATCGGACGTGAATCGAGCACTCTTGTATTTTTATTGTTGCAATTGGAACATCTCATTTCGCACGCCTCCGTTTTTCATTATTAACTCGTTTCTCTTGTCGTGATTAATGACAGATCTTTATTAATCCATTGATATAATTGTTGGATCACTTTTGTACTATAGCCGAAGTCAAAAGGAAGAACAGATTCCGTTGTCACAGAAAAGTCAATCGCTGTATAATACGGCCTAACCATAATCACTGTAGCAACAATAAATGCCTTCTTCCCCTTTTTCATAAGCACACTGATTTCACCGTGCTCTTTAGAAATGGAATTAATTTCATATCCATCAGAATGGATGAATAAATTCTCCAACATTTGCATTCCTGTATCTTTGGTTGTCTTATAATAATGTGTCTGAAGTGATGTATTCTCATGATTCTCGCTTGTTTCTGCGTGATTATTAAAATACGTATTAATTGTACTGCGAAATGACATTCTCTCCACCCCAAATCGAAGTTATCGTAATATGTATATTACTTTATTTTAACAGAACTTCCGAAAGAAGTCTTCCTATTCAAGGATATTGTATTCTACTTCCCCTATTTTAAATAGTTATTACCATATTCATGCAAGAATAATTCCTTCTGTAAATTTCAGGAAGTTGAACGAAACATACTGACAAAGCAAACCGATAGTGATGTGCCTCTTCTCCTTCAGACTTTTGTATCAAAATAATATATATATTCATAAAAGTTAGTTATTTAGATGGATTGTCCACTCTCTATTACCCTGCTATGCTTTTATTAAAGGACAAGCCCCTATTAGATCAAATTAGATAGGATACTCACTCTCTTTACCAAGAAAAAACATAGTTTAAATTATAAAACTAGTAGAGGGGGTGATCTCACGTTGTTCTAGTGCCACTGTTGCCAATGCTAGTAGGTTTTAAAACTAAAATCCTGAGGAGGCAAAAAATGAGTAACAGAAAAAGAATATGGTATGAAGAAGCTGGTCGAAAACTAGATCCAGGTTTAGTGGAACAATTACGTGTTAAAAGAAAACAAGATCCTTACGCAATCAGCAATACTGATGATATACCTGTCATTGTTTACGTTAACAAGAATTCGGACAAAGCTATAAGAGACGATCTCCTGAATACCTGTCAAAAAGATAGTCGCAGTAAATTAGACAAAGACTTACGATTCCACGGAACCGTTGGCGGGAAGTTAACGCCGCAAATGATCAAACAGATTAAGGATCATGAGGCAGTTGATCGGATATTCTATGACCGTGAAGTAACATGCTTTCTGGACATTGCAAGCAGACAAATCGGAGCTGTTGATGTACAAGAGCATCATGACTTTACCGGAAACGGTGTAACTGTTGCTGTCATTGATACTGGAATCTATCCCCATGCAGATTTAACGGAACCCGATAATAGAATTATTGCTTTTAAAGATTTTATTAACGATCAGAACGATCCTTACGATGATAATGGACACGGGACACACTGCGCGGGCGACGCAGCAGGAAATGCTAGTAAGTCAGATGGCTTATATATTGCTCCAGCATCTGAAGCTTCCGTTATTGGTGTGAAGGTTTTGGATAAGGATGGCGCGGGAAAACTATCAACCATCATTGAAGGAATTACGTGGTGTATGGAACACAAAGAAGAATATAATATTCAAATAATTTCTCTATCTCTGGGTGCTCAAGCATATGAATCGTATAGGGATGACCCGCTAGCACAGGTTGTACAAGAAGCATGGCATAACGGCATCGTCGTTTGTGCAGCGGCTGGTAACAATGGCCCGGAGCAGAAAACCATTAGTACACCTGCTATTAATCCGTTTATTATTACTGTTGGATCTACGTCTGACCAGAATACGGGTACGCGATCAGACGATCATATTGCAGATTATTCAAGCCGTGGTCCAACGATCGATTCATTGATTAAGCCGGATATCTATTCACCAGGGACAGACATCATTTCTCTGTTAGCACCAGAATCTGAGCTGGAACAACAGTTACCTGAACAAATCGTCGATGAACATTACCTGCAATTATCCGGTACGTCGATGGCCACACCCATATGTGCAGGCGTCATTGCACAAATGTTAGAAGCCAATCCAACCCTTAGCCCCAATGATGTAAAAAGTATCCTCCAGACAACGTCTCAACCAATGCTTAATGATATATGGGGATATATCGAGGCGCGAACAGCTGTAGAGATGGCGCTAGATTATGTCAACGACCACCAACAGCGTGTAGCTGAGTAAGACGATCAGAATGTTTGTTGTATAAATACTGCCCCACAGTTTATTCTGTGGGGTTAACCAAAGTAACGATGATAAAGTGTTTTAGCTTCTGTGATATCTTTCGTCCCATGAACGAGTGTACGACCATCTTGGAACATAACGAACCGCTGCTTATCCATGGTAAAAGAAAGAAGAAAATCATTTTGTTCCACTTTACCTCCCATTGTAGAAAGCATCTTGGCGATCCCCTGTAGATCACGATCTTCACGCTTTGATGGGCGAATCTGAACCGTATCCCTTCCGCATAAAACCGCCGTCTTGGTTTGATTTTCAAAAGTAAGAAAGGGATACGTTGCATTTGCACCACAAGAAGAGCAAGCTGCTTTTTTCATACTGGAAACATTCATCTTGGAATGATGATTTTTCCAAAGATCAAACGAAACTAACTTCCCACTAAGTGCCTCCCAATCTTCCGTAAGTATTTTTAAAGCTTCTGCTGTTTGATAGGCAACTACCATACTAGCAGCTGGACTAATAATTCCAGCAGTATCACACGTTAGCCCACCGATCGGTACATCCTCCATTAAACAGTGCAGACAGGGAGTTTTACCAGGAATAATTGTAAAGCTAATACCATAACTTGCAACACAGGATCCATAAATCCAAGGTATTGTATATTTTTGTGCTATATCATTTATTTGCATGCGAATATCAAAATTATCTGTAGCGTCTAGAATCAAATCAACGTTTTCTGCTAGTTTTTCAAATACTTGAGGCGTCACATCCAGAATATGGCTCTCGATTTCTACTTCTGAATTAATTTGCTGTAATCGCTCCTTAGCGGCAATGGCCTTTGGTACCCGATTTGCCGCATCCACCTCCACATAAAGCTGCTGCCGTTGCAAATTGCTCCATTCCACATAATCGCGATCCACGATTGTTATTTTCCCGACTCCTGCACGAACAAGGGATTCGCCACTTCCTGTTCCAAGTGCTCCAGCACCGATTAATAATACATGTTTTCTCTTTAGTTTTTGTTGACCCTGCTCACCAATTGGGGTGAACAGGGTCTGTCTGGAATAACGATCATTCATCAGACACTCATTCCTTCCATTGGACTACTTGCCGTTGCGGTTCGCTTTTTCGGGATTCTTCCTGCTTCATAAGCCAAACGTCCAGCTTCAATAGCGAGCTTCATCGCTTTTGCCATTTTGACCGGATCACTTGCCGCTGACACAGCAGTATTTAAAAGAACTGCATCCGCTCCAAGTTCCATTGCAAATGCAGCATCCGCAGGCGAACCGATTCCAGCGTCAACGATAACTGGAACTTTTGATTGTTCTATAATCAAGCTTAAGTTGAGTGGATTAATAATCCCTTGTCCGGATCCAATCGGAGAAGCACCTGGCATAATCGCATGTGCACCAAGCTCTTCCAGCTTTTTAGCAAGTACCACATCATCGGAAGTATATGGCAATACGGTGAATCCTTCTTTTAGTAATTCTTCCGTTGCTTTTAGCGTTTCCACAGGATCAGGAAGAAGGGTCTTATCGCAACCAATAACTTCTACCTTAATCATATCACATAAGCCAGATGCCTGAGCTAGTTTCGCATGACGAACAGCTTCTTCAGCCGTTTTTGCTCCAGCCGTGTTTGGCAGTAGCGTAACTTTCTCCACATCAATCTTTTCAAGGAAATTCGGCTGACTTGGCTCATAGATATTCATACGGCGAACAGTGAAGGTTAAGATTTCCGGCTTTGACACTTCCACTGCTTGCTTCTGGACATCAATATTTGGATATTTTCCTGTACCTAACAATAATCTGGAGTTAAATTGTTTTTTGTTGATGGTTAACATGTTAACCGCCTCCTACAAATTGGATTAATTCTATTTTGTCTCCATCAGCTATTTCTGTAGTAGTATGCTCATTCTTTTCCAAAATTCGGTCATTATGTTCTACAATAACAACAGGGTTACTTATCTTATAATGTTCGATTACTTCTTTAATTGTGGTAACTGCTGTTGGTATCGTTACAATCTCCCCATTTAATTGTAATGTCATGTTCTCACCTCCTTTGAGCTATTTCGAATCATAAGCGATGGAATCTTCCTTCACCTCCTCGAGCAATGCTGACATCATAATGGTTATTCATCATACACTCCCTTTTCCATATTTATTCTATATTCTTTAACCGCTTCTACAGGATCGTTTGCTAATAATACACCTGACAAAACCGCGATTCCCTCTACACCTGCTGCTAGTACCTGCTTTGTATTTTCCGGCATAATACCACCGATTGCTATGACTGGTAAATGAACTGTTTCTGTTATCCTCTGTAAATGATCAAGTCCTCTCGGAGGTATTCCTGGCTTCGATGAGGTAGCAAAGATATGACCATAAAGGAGGAAATTTGCACCCTTTGTCTCTGCCTCCATGGCTTCTTCTATAGAATGGACGGAACAACCTATTTGTAAAGTAGGAAAAGATTCTTTTACCAATGAAAGATCAGCACTTTGGTGTGTAAGTTGCACTCCGTTTGTCTTCATCATATATGCTATATCGATACGATCATTTATCATTATTTTTTTAACTGGAATTCCCTCTTCAGCTAATGCTTGCACGACAGCTACAAGTTTACTGGCAGACCATGTCTTTTCTCGTACATGGATGACATCCACATATTTATGAATCTGTCCTGCAATCGTAACAAACGTTTTCATTGATTGCCGGCCAGTAGAAATAACATGTAATTGTTTTGGCATGACAAAGGCACAACCCATCTAATAGATTCTTATATACATATAAAAAAGACCACTTTTCATCATGCAGCGCATAAAGAAAGTGGCCCTCTAGAATACATAAGTTAGCTTTGTAGTCATCGGCAGATTACTTCCCTACGCTGGCATCAACCAGATCAGGTTCAAAGGGTCTCAAAGTGAAACTTTAATCTCAGCCTTAACAAAGGCACCCCTAGTAGTTCATATCATTTTATTTTATTTTAACACGCATGAATATTTTGTCAATAATGGAATGTTTTTTATTATCTAATATCGCTTATACAGCAGTAGAAATGAATAATCCTTCCCTATGTATTTAAGCTATAGATTTTCTACTTCACATCATTTATACTAGACTATAAAATCAGAAATTTCTTTAACATACCTATTTAAAAAGGGAGAGAAATAACCATGGAAACAGCAATAACGAATGTAATACATGGATTAGAGAAATGGTTGCGAAAAGATCAAGTTACCATGAACGAGACTGTTCTGGAAGAACACAGCACAGATGAATCTTATCATACACCAAGTTCTCCAGCTGTAGTGGTATTTCCTGAAAATGCTGAAGAAGTGAGCGAAATTGTTCGTCTAGCTGATAAATATGAGATCGCGGTTGTTCCTTATGGCTTGGGAACAAGCTTAGAAGGTCATATTATCCCTTACGAACATGGCATAACCATTGATTTTTCGTTAATGAACAGCATACTGGAGATTCGGGAAAAAGATTTTCTAGTAAAAGTACAACCAGGTGTGACACGTTCCCAATTAAATAAAGAACTGAAAAAATACGGGTTATTTTTTCCAGTAGATCCAGGGGCAGATGCAACACTTGGCGGTATGGCTGCTACGAATGCCAGTGGAACAATGTCTGTCCGCTATGGCATCATGCGTGACCAAGTCCGAGATTTAGAAGTTGTACTTGTAGACGGAAAAACGATACACACTGGCAATTTAGCGGAAAAGTCATCATCCGGTTATCATCTGAATGGCATTTTTGTAGGGTCTGAAGGTACACTAGGTTGTTTTACAGAATTAACGCTAAAGGTATACGGTATACCAGAACATCAAATAGCTGCAAGAGCATCATTTAACATGGTGGATGATGCAGTCGAAGCTGTCACAGCTATATTACAAGCCGGAGTGCCAATTGCCAGAATGGAGCTTTTAGATGAGCCATCTATGGTGCAAGCGAATCAATATAGTGAAACAGGCTACAAAGAAGTACCAACATTGTTTTTAGAATTTCACGGAAATGAAGCAGGTCTAACACAGGATGTTTCATTTGCGGAAGATATCCTCAACGACTTCGGCTGTTTAGAAGTAACATTTGAAGCAGAAACTGCAGCACGGAATAAGCTTTGGGAAGCAAGACATCATGTACTCTACGCTTACACTCATGGCTACCCGGGAAGAAAATTAATGATAACGGACGTTTGTCTCCCTATTTCTGAATTAGCAGGAGCTATTCAAGATGCAAGGAAAACCCTAAGGGCATTAAGCCTTCAAGGCGGCATCGTCGGGCATGTAGGTGATGGGAACTATCATATTTTTTTAATGATTGATCTCAATAACCCCGAAGAAGTTCAAAATGCGAATCAATTAAATGAACACATCGTTGAATACGCGCTTAACCGTGGAGGTACTTGCACCGGCGAACACGGCGTTGGAATTGGAAAACAAAAATATCAGAAACAAGAACATGGTGAAGCGCTTCATCTGATGGAGAAAATAAAGTCGACGCTTGATCCGCGTGATTTATTTAACCCGAATAAGATTGTGAAGCAGAATGTTTCAGCAGAATGAGGGTAGTAGTGGTGCTTTTTTTCCGGAAGATGAGTAGCTCCCGTATAGGTATGGTTCTCTCCCGATCGACCCTCTACCGTTATGGAGACGCGTTCTCCCAGTTTACCATAGCTCTATCTCGAACAGAAAATTTGCCGTTCCTAGTCGTAAAAGCACCTTCCCTATCAGAGAAAGTGCTTTTACTTAGAGTGTATAATGAGGAAGGAGACCCTCTATGATTCTGAAGCTCAAGCTGAAGTGTGCGCCTCCCATTAATATTCTCTCTTCTTCTTACCAAAAATTAAGAAGAAACTAAACCGCGACTGATTCCTTCTCTAAACCCTATTCGGTCAATAACGGATAATATCCTTCTTCATTATGTGTTTCTCTTCCTACAAGTGGCGGGTTGAAGACACAAACCATGCGCATCTGCGTTCTGGCGCGTAGTCGATGCTTGTCATTTTCATTGAGGATATACATCGTTCCTGCTTTAAGTTGGTATACATCACCGGTTTCGACTTTTTCAATTTCACCTTCGCCTTCAATGCAGTACACTGCTTCGATATGATTTTTGTACCAGAAGAAATTATCTGTTCCCGCTTTAATAATGGTATCATTCATGCTGAAGCCTACTCCGTCTTTTTTCAACAGAAAGCGGCGACTCGTCCAGTTTTCTTCAGATGTTTCATCTTCCGTTCCAACAATCTCTTCCAGTGATTTTACGATCATTTCGATTTCTCCTTTTCCATTATAAAATATCTATTCATTGGTATATTGTCGCTTAAGCAAGAACATGCTTGATACTATCATCAAGAATACCGAGTCCTTTCTCAAGCCCTTCTTGCTCAATCGTTAGTGGTGGCAAGAATTTAACAACCTCATCATTCGGCCCGGAAGTTTCCACAATCAAACCGCGCTTAAACGCTTCTCCGCAAATGTCACTTGCAAGACCTTCTACGTCGATTGCTATACCTTGCATTAATCCTCTTCCACGAGCTTCGGCCTTAAGTTCGGGATATTTTTTCACCCAATGGTTGACCATATCTGCCAAGATGCTGGCTTTCTCTTGTATCGCATGACTTAATTCATCTGTCTCCCAATGAGTCAAGGCTTCTGTTGCTGCAAGAAATGCCAAATTATTTCCACGGAATGTTCCGTTATGCTCACCGGGTTCCCATTGATCATACTCTGGTTTAATTAATGTAATGGCCATGGGCAGTCCAATTCCGCCAATTGATTTGGAAAGACAGACAATATCTGGATTAATTTCGGCAGGCTCAAAACTAAAGAATGTACCAGTTCGTCCGCAACCTGCTTGAACATCATCAATAATTAATAAAATATCCCAACGTTTGCAAATACGTTCGATTTTTTTCATCCATTCCATCCTAGCCGCATTCATGCCACCTTCTCCTTGAACTGTTTCCAGAATAATGGCTGCCGGCAGGGCAACACCACTTCCGCTGTCCTCTAGAAATCTTTCCAAATAAGCAATTGAATTCTGATCTTCCACATAATCATCGAATGGCATGGATACCGTATGATGAAGCGGGATGCCCGCACCATGACGTTTAAATGAATTAGCTGTCACCGAGAGCGATCCAATTGTCATTCCATGAAAAGCATTTGTGAAACTAATCACCGTATCTCTATCGGTTACTTTTCTGGCTATTTTCAACGCACTTTCTACGGTATTTGTACCCGTTGGGCCGGGAAACATAATCTTATAATCGAGATTACGTGGTGTAAGTATTACTTCTTTGAAGCGTTCGAGAAATTCCTTTCTTGGAGATGTTCCCATATCGAGGCTGTGTATAATTCCATCATTTTTAATATACTCAATTAATTTTTCCTGCATTGCATCACTATTATGGCCGTAATTCAGCGCTCCTGCCCCGGCAAAAAAATCAATGTACTCTTTTCCTTCTATATCCCACAATTTATATCCTTTTGCCTTTTCAAAAATGGTCGGCCATCCCCTGCTGTAGCTTCTTACGGTCGATTCTATTTCTTCAAACGTTTTCATTTCCTTATCGCTTAATAAAGCCGTTGTCATGAAATCATCCTTTTATCCATATTTTTTCTTCTTCAATCGGTCCGATTTTAAACAATAATTCATCTTCATGGCCTTCTCCGGGAAAATCATTTGATGAAAAATAATCGTCTACCTCACAATGGGTCTTCAGCTTTTGGGCAAGACCTTGAAATAGGTTTCGTGACGGCGTATTTGATGGAGATACAGTTGCTTCTACATATTCAATAGCCCCGCAATGTTCACGGTTTAGCAGTTGAAACAACATTTTCGTCCCCAATCCATTACCACGTTCGGATTCATTAACAGCTACTTGCCAAATGAACAATGTATTCGGTGTATCCGGATGAATAAACCCGGAAATAAATCCGACAGTCTCCCCTTCTCTTTCCGTGACAATCGATGTTTCTGAAAAAATCTCACACCACATGAGATAGCTATAAGAAGAGTTAAGATCTAACACACCAGTTTGTTTAATTAATTCCCAAACAGCTGCACCATCGTCTTTATTCGGCTTACGAAAATGAAAATCAGTTTTTATGTCCTTTTCCCTTGTCAATTCACCAATACCGCTTTTGCTAATGCTCTCACCTCCGAAATGTGTTGTAAATGATGTACTATTTAAGATTAAATAAAACAAAGCCTTTCGTCAAAACGCGTTAAACGTTATACAACGCGTTTAAACTTGATTTTATTCGATTAATTAATAATAATTGCCACAGCCTATAAATAACGACCAAATAATAAAGAATAGACAGAATTTATAGGAATTAGGGAAAAATACAGGAGTTAATACATCAATAATTATTTCTCTAAATGCAAAAGAAGAATGAAAAAATATAGTTAATGGAATGGAGTAAGAATGATTTCAGTAGTAATTATGAACTATTTGTGAAATGTTTCACAAACATATTGTGTTTACCCTAAATTGCATTATACTAAAGATAGATACAGGATATTGTATTCCTCTTTTTACCATCTATTCTACCAAGATAAAACAAACGTATTAGATTAAAGCCGATATTTAACAATATGCTCTGAATATCCGTATCACATTTTTCAGATAATTATGATTGATATAAAACCTCTTATGAGGCTTTATATATATTTTGAATGGAGGGATTAACATGAGAGTAGAAGACAAAGTAGCTATTGTAACTGGTGCTAGTGCAGGTATTGGAAAAAGTATTGCAATAATGTTAGCAAAAGAAGGGGCAAAAGTTATATTAACAGATATAAAAGAAACGGAGGGGAAACAAGTTGTCGATATGATTAAGGGGCAAAATGGCGAAGCTACTTTCATTCACCAAGATGTTTCCAAAGATGACGAATGGAAAAAGGTTACAAAAATCGCAGAGGAAACATATGGTAAAGTCGACATTTTAGTAAATAATGCGGGCGTCTATATGGCTAAATCTGTTGGGGATACGACGTTAGATGATTGGGATTTCTTAATGGACATTAATGTTAAAGGTACTTTTTTAGGTATGAAGCATATTTTGCCATTAATGCGCAAACACCAAAGTGGATCCATTATTAATATGTCATCTGTTGCAGGTTTAAACGGTTCAGAAAATCATTCCTTATATTGTGCAAGTAAAGGGGCCGTAAGATTAATGACGAAAGCCGTTGCCGCAGAAGCAGGTACTGACAAGATCCGTGTCAACTCTGTTCACCCTGGCTTAATTGTTACTGAAATGGGAGATGATGTTATAAATGGTATGGGAATCACAGTTGAGGACTTTGCCCAAGGGACCCTACTAAAGAGAGCTGGGAATACAAATGACATCGCTCAAATCATCTTGTATCTAGCTTCCGACGAATCAACATATGTTACCGCTCAAGAAATGGTCGTTGACGGTGGTCTAGCATAATGATTTGAAACGTTATGACCGTACACAATAACAGGATATGAAGAAGCACCTCTGAATCGTATTCTCATACACGGGAGGTGCTTTTACTATATACCATATCAACCTCTTTAGAATGTAATCCATTATCATCTCTATAAACCTAAAATTCACGCAATGATCTTCAAAAAATCCAATCTATTAAAAACAACGCTTCCCTACTTCATTTATTTTTCCTAAGCGATGATTTGCTTGTTTTTTCTTAATATTTCTACTTTGATGTTTTTTAGTTGTTCTAGTAGGGTAGATAGGGAAACATAGGAAAGTTTCCTTAAATAAGCCGGTAATTAATCAACTATAGACGCGACATCGAAGGAATAAATTTTTTTGATAGGAGTGTTTATAATGGAAGATCTTTATCCATCCCGCCAAAATAACAAACCGGAAATTTTAAAGCGAAAGGATCCTGTGATTCACACAGATCGTTCAAAAGACAATCAAGCCCCCCTTTCGAAAGAACAGCTTGATTCGTATGAAAGAAATGGATTCTTGCAGCTTGAGGATTTCTTCTCTCCTCAGGAAGTAATGGCAATGCAAAACGGTATTTTTGAACTACAGGACGCTAGCCAGGATATCACTTCTGAGAAAGTGATCCGTGAACCACAAAGTGAAGAAATCAGATCAATTTTTCATGTGCATCATGATGACAACTATTTTAAACAAGTTGCGAATGATCAGCGCCTGCTCGATATCGTAAACTATCTTCTTGGAAGTGATGTCTATATACACCAATCTAGAATCAACTATAAACCGGAATTCTCAGGCAAAGAATTTGATTGGCATTCGGATTTTGAAACATGGCATGTGGAAGATGGAATGCCACGGATGAGAGCGGTCAGTCTATCGATTGCCTTATCCGACAACTATACATTCAACGGGCCTTTAATGCTTATACCCAGGTCCCATAACTACTATATCAGCTGCGCGGGTGAAACACCTGATGATAACTATAAAGATTCGCTGCAAAAACAAAAACTTGGTGTTCCTGATCATGACACCCTGCGCTGGTTAGCTGATCAAGGAGGCGGTATCTCCGTACCAACCGGAAAAGCTGGTGCCATTACCTTATTTGAATGCAATACCATGCATGGATCAAGCGGTAATATTACACCATATAGCCGCAACAATTTATTCATGGTTTATAATAGCGTTGAAAATCAATTGATCCGACCATATTCAGGAGGGAAAGAACGACCTGAATTCATTGCAGTACGGGAAGGTGCTGCAACCCTAAGTGGTAGTAGATAAGCAATAGCAAGGAAACTTTCCTGAATTAAAATTACTGGCACATCAATTTAGGCTGTCCCAAGTTGGAGTTTATTCCGCTGAGGCAGCCTTTTCTTTTTAATTATTTATTTTTACTTCCGGCAACTTCTTGGGATGTTACCAAATGAAATTAGTCCTCTCCTTTTAATCTTAGATAATCCTCGCTCTTGATACTTCTCTTTTAAATCACGTTTGACACTGATATTACTTGATTTATAACCTTTTCTTCATGAATTTAAATTCCCTGGGACAGATGATTACTGCCACAGGGAATTGTTCACACTATGCTTCTATCAATTTATCGGAATACGCTAGGAGCATATCATACGCTTCATCAGCGATCAACGCGTTTTCTTTGTAGTGATTGAGCAAATCTTGAAATCCTTCCATATGCTGGATGACTTTTTCCGTTTCTTTTTGATCTTCATAATGACCTACAGCCCTCAAGTGTGTCACCAGGGAATGAACAACTTCATCAGATTCAAATTCTCCTTCTTCGGCGAAGCTTTCCACCATTGTAATTATTTCAGCTGCTGTGATGTCTTCAGGTAAATCTGGATCAAGAAGGTCATCCGGTGCGTGTGGTGCTTCTAAACCTCCAATGCCAACACCGATAAATGCATAATCATTGATTGCTCCTGGAGTATAGTGGGAAATACCAACTTTTCCACCGTAGTTATTTCCTTGAGTCTCGATAACTTGCCAGGTTTTAGGTTCCTCTTCCCCATCTGGCCACATTTTCAATCGTAGGGCATCAGCATCCCTCTGTAATAGCACGCGATACCATTCCTCTTCCTTTAACGTAAATGGAAGTTCTTCGGAAGCAAGCGTTTCTGTACTTCCACCGTTACGTTCCATAATTCGAATAGTGCTTTCATCCGAATCTCCATTTGGCATTTGTGCATCGGCATAAATAGCATTTTCATATGTTGAAGAACCAGACATATGAAATCCAATTTCGAATAGCGTGTCCTGGACATTGCTTCCACGAACAAGCCCAAAAATCTCAGCGCTTCCAAAAATTTCACCAACTACATCCGAAGTTAAACCTCGTACGCCAGATCCTGCAACATATTGCAATCGGTTGGGTTCATCTAAAACTGTAAATTGGTCTTCCTGGCCTTGCCATATTGGAGACCAATCCTTAGGTGTTTGGCCAACTTCATCATCCGTAAAGTCTGTGGAATATTGGTCAGGTTCAGAAACACTAGGCTCATCTGGCCAATATTTTGGAATATCGTAAAAATCGTCACCATCTATTTCATCAACAGTATCATCTGCCATTTGGTTGGCTATGCCCCATAGTCCATCTTCAACAACTTCGATCAACTCTTCATCGTATGGAGTCTGTGGCTGTTGACCTGCCATTTCAAATAATACAGATGCACTTCCATTAAGCCCAAACGCCCCTAAGGCTATACCAGATAGATCATAGATATCAGGGTTCGTATATCGTGCCAAAACAGGATATTCATCGCTATCTGCATTCTCCTCCATGCCATTGGCAGCAGCCATTGTATAACGTCGTGACTTGTCTTGATCTAACTCTGGCCAGTCATCATACTTTGGGTTGTTTTCTGGCCCTAGAGGAGGGTAACTTAGCGCAACAGTGACATCTTCGTCCGTTCCTTCTAATTGTGGGGTTCCCATATGATGAAGATTCACATAAGCTTCTACTTCACCGAATTCATCTTGTAAATCTTGATATAAATCAGCAAGAATACGAGATTCATTTGATAAAAACAAACCAAAGTCTGCACTTGTTCCTGGAAGATCTTCAGGTTGAGGCTCATAATCCAGGTTTGGATTGAAATCCCGGTTAATATCAAAGCCATTATTTTCCTCGCTCCAATACCATGCTGGTTCAGCTCCTTCAAGTTGTGGATGATTGTCTACAACTTCATCCCAAGAAATATCATTTTGACGCTGAGATAGTTCTGAACCATCAGGATTTAACTTAGGAACCGTAATTATTGTTAATTCATCTCGCACCTCTTGCACTTCAGGATCATTGCTTGTCCCAAGTGTGTCAAGCATTGAAAGAATTGCCTCGGTTCCAGATTTTTCGTTACCGTGTATTTCACTATCAATAAGAAGTACCCTATCCCCATCTCCTACACGAGCAGCGTAAATCTCATTATTTTGATGGGAATTTCCTAATACATCAACTTCTACATTTCCATTGCTTTCTTCTTCTATCCGATATAATTCTTCACCTAACTCCTCATGGTTAGTCCATTCAGATAAATCATCATCTGCGATATCTATTTCAGCTTCATATTCATCCGCATCATTCATTTCATATGCAGGATCTTCCAACGCATTCAGTTCACTGGTTTGCCAAAGCGATATAGTCAAAACAAATAAGACTACTATTTTCCAACCAAGCTTGTTCAATTAAATAACCTCCTTAGAAATTGATTTTTTCTTCCAAAACCGTAAACATTTTATTATATTTTTTTAATCATGTAACCACACGTCATGATGGCATGGTGTAAACATTAGATGCTGTATACCACTATGAACGTTCATTGCTTTTACATTTAGATACACTTCCCCCCTTTACGAAAAAATTTAGGATTACTTCTCCTATTACCGATGATGTTTGTAGAAGCTAAGCTGTTGGTGTAAGTATAATAGAAATATACACAGAATGCTGTTGAATTTTGTCAAATAAAATCCCAATTTTCTAAATTAATAGATTAGAACTATATTTTACTAGTTTAATTCATGGGATATAGACCCGATTAATAGAATTTATTTTTTATAAAGAACGCTAATTATTGATATTAAGTCATTTTACAAATTCTATCCGATTCATACTATCTTTTTCACACAATAAAAATAAATAAATAGGCCTATTAACAAATAAATACTTCAAAATTAGTTTTACAATAATGGGAAAATCAGGATTTATGACCATTTTGCAGCTAAAATATATAGTTCATTATGCATGTATTTGTAAGCTTTAACTTCCTAAAATCCCGCTTATTACCATTACTGGCTAAATCGTAAAAACTATATTTCCAGAATTCTGAATGTAGACATTTCATTACCTATAAAAAGAACCTGTCACTTCACAGGCTCTTCTCATTTATTTCATAAACTTATTCTCACTATCCTGATCATAGCTTAGCTTTTCTCATAAACCACTACATCTCATCATTCAGATTCTTGCATAAGAGTTGCTAAATGAACAGGTTATTTGTTTTTTTCTATACCATTCTTCCTATCTAACTTTTTTAAATACGACTATGAAACGTGTCCGAACGCAGCCCTAAACGTAATGTCTCCAATGAAATGACATCGGATAAAGCGATATTAGCAAGATTGACATTCGCTCCTGCATGATGAATAAAGAACGTTTGCATTTTTTTCGTTGGGGCTTCAAAAATCATTTTATCAAGCGGAATGCCTGAGCTTGTTATTTGATCGAAAATATCAACTCGTATCTCCCCATCTTCCTTACATATCCCACTGGTTCCACTTTCCCTTGCTTCCGTGATCACTTTTGCTGCACCAGCCTCTAAATCCTCATGAATATTTTCAATCCATTCCGCACCGTCCTGATCATTTGACGCTGAAATATCTTTATTACCTACTTCACTAAATACCGTAAATGCACTGGAAAAATCCGTGATGAATTTAGCCTTGGTATGATTGGAAATGGGGATCGTGCCATTCGATATTTCCACATAATTGCAATTAAATTTTTGACAATACCTAAAGTACTCCTCGACTTTGTCCTGACTTAGAAATTTTTCAAATAAAGTACCTCCAAAAAAGAAATCAATCTCATACCTGCGTAGCCAATCTATTTTTTGTCCCAACGCATGAGTGACAAGCGATGTACCCCAACCAAATTTAACAATATCGATATAATCACTTGCACTTGCTATGGTATCTTTAAATACATTCATAGAAACACCATTATCAATCAAAATGGTTAATCCGGTTTCTCTAGGCTTTATTTCCCTTTTTGGCAAAACTAATCCCGTTTCTGTCATACATGAACCCTCTCAATCATTGGTATCTCATATGTTTTTTTCACTTTCATAACGAAATCCGTATTTAATTCCTTGATGCATGAAGCGATATCTTCAGGCATAAAAGCTTTGTTTCCCGTATCAAAAAATTTTTTAGCCACATGTGCATGTTTTATTCGTTTCTTTACCTCCAGTAATGAAATAGAATCAGAAGTATTCTCTATTATGCTTTTTATATATGCTGCACAAGCAAGATCATCGTCACCACTTGGATGGGAAGCAATGATATGAACGGTTTTCTCCTTTTCCTCGTTGGCTGTCTCCCTAACAAAATTTGCTGTTTGTCTCGCATTGGTAAGCCCTGTGACAAAAACATGATCCGATGACAAACAATTTAAAGTAGCTCGCACCCCATTTGTTGTCTTTTGCACAAGTGTTTTCCCTAAAAGATTTTTTTGCTGGATATGGTACGGTGAGTTATCCAAATCAAATCCAGTAATGGGTAAACCATCCACCTCCCCCGCCAGAAGATATTCAGGATTCTCCCTCTTCATCTGAACCGCTTGTTCTACAGATTCTGCAAGAAATATACGACGAACCCCTTGAATAAAAGCATAATGTGCTACTGTAAAAGCTCGAATAACATCAATCACAATCGTAACATCTGCAGCTGTTGGCGGAGAATTTCTACCTTGATAAATCGTTACCTGCATACATGTTGCTCCCAACCTTTGTGTTTTCAACGTTTCTGTAGTTAATCAGGATACTCATACTATGTATATTCGCCCAATTCCTATTCGTTACACTTTTTATCTAAAGGAAAAAATAGGCTCTTATCACATTAACAATCTGTAAGCTATCTGAATACATTTACTCTAAGGCAAACACCTAGAAGAAACTGTGGAATAACGAAAAAGAAAGTGGGGGGAAAATGGAGAAAAAACTAACCTATGAAAACTGGAATGAATACGATCACGGACAGCTCGAGTCTGAATTAAATGATTTCATGGACGTGATTAAATGGGCCTACCAGGTGTATGAAGATAAGATTACCTATGCCTGCAGTTTTGGTGCAGAGGGAATCGTTCTTATTGACCTTATTGCCAAGGTTAATCCACTAGCAACTGTCGTATTTTTAGATACTGGTCTGCATTTCAAAGAAACCTATTCCCTTATCGAAAAAGTAAAACAAAAATATCCACGTCTGCATATCAAAATGACCAAACCAGATTTGAGCTTGAAGCAACAAGCAGATGAACATGGTGACAAACTTTGGGAACGTCACCCCAATTTGTGCTGCCATCTACGAAAAATAGAACCACTGGAGTCTGAACTATCGCATGTAGATGCCTGGATCTCCGGATTAAGGCGGGAACAATCCAGCAGCAGAAAAAAAACTGCGTATATCAACAAAGATACCAAATTCCAACGCGTGAAAATTTGCCCTTTAATTCATTGGACATGGGACGATATCTGGACGTATATCAAATTAAACAACTTAGATTACAATGAATTGCATGACAAACATTATCCAAGTATCGGTTGTGAGATGTGTACACTCCCAGTTCAATCAGGAACACAAGCAGACGCACGTTCAGGTAGATGGGCAAATTTTGAAAAAAAGGAATGCGGCATCCATCAAGCTTAAGTAGGGACTGTTTACAGTGGTAACAACATTACTCTTATTTCTTATTGCTTACTTTTTTGCTACCAATATAGGAGCTAGTGGTGCAGCAGCTTCGATGGGGATCACGTATGGATCCGGCGCAATAAAAACGAAAAAAATAGCATTACTCGTTTGTGGAATAGGAGTGTTTCTCGGCGCGGTATTAGGCGGTGGAGCAGTTGTTAAGACATTAGGTTCAGGGATTGTGCCGGAAAATGTTATCTCTGTCACTATTGCTCTTATCATCCTTAGTTCTGCATGTATATCTTTATTTATAGCGAATCTGAGTGGTATTCCTTTATCAACAAGTGAAGTTACTGTTGGAGCCATAGTGGGTGTTGGTATGGCATTTAATGCACTATTCATTCATACACTAATCACCATTGTCATATATTGGATAGTCCTGCCTACTACTGCCTTTTTACTATCATTTTTTGCAAATCGAATCATTAGGGTAATCGAGAAAAAATTCCCTTCCCTATCTATAGGTAAATGGCAAACAATTTTAGCTACTGCCGTTATTCTAGTTGGTTTTTTAGAAGCATTTTCTTCCGGAATGAATAACGTTGCTAACTCTGTTGGACCACTCGTTGCTGCCGGACTCATTACCATTGAACAAGGAACCTTCACCGGTGGACTATTTGTTGCACTGGGAGCATTTTTTCTCGGTGGAAAAGTAATTGAAACAAATGGCAAGCGGATTACAAATTTAAGTTTATTACAAGGAGGAGCTGTATCGGGAATTGGGGCGACTTTAGTAATAATTGCTTCCTATTTTGGTGTCCCGGTTCCCCATGCACAAGTGACAACATGTAGCATTTTAGGGGTTGGGACTTCTGATAAAGGTAGGAAAATATGGAAGGAAGCTATTATTGCAAAGTTAGTTAAAACGTGGGTTATCTCGCCGATTTTGTCTCTCGTTATTTCCTATAATTTTGTGAAATTCTTTGTAGACTTTGATTTATCAGGAATAGCTATATTATTAATACTGATGACAATCGTTTACTTATTAAGTTTGTGGAAACCAGACGAGAAAACCCAGTCGATATACAAAGAAAAAGTAGTACCTAAAAATATAGGGGGTAATTAAGATGAATAAGCCTCATGGTGGTTTATTAATAAACAGTGTTGATACAACATATAAAGTCAATATGAAAAACGAAACAGTACATTTGGATCCAATAGCCTTGAGCGATTTGGAGCTACTTGCCATTGGAGCCTATAGTCCCTTAACCGGGTTTATGGGTAAAGCTGATTACCAATCTGTTGTGAATAACATAACATTAAAAAATGGGCTTCCATGGAGTATTCCGATCACGCTACCTATTGATAATAAAAAAGCCAATTTCATTGATATCGGAGATACGATTAATTTAGTTCAAGACCATACCGTTTATGGTGTCATGACTGTCCATGAAATGTATACACCTGACAAAAATGAAGAAGCAAAGCAAGTTTATCAAACCACTGATCCAAATCACCCCGGTGTAAAAAAATTATTAGAACGCCCTAATATCTACTTAGGCGGGCCGATTACACTGGTTCATTATCCACAAAAGCTATCTTTCCAAAAATACAATCTTAAACCTGCCGAGACAAGAAATATGTTTAGGCAGTTAGGATGGGAAACAATCGTTGGCTTTCAAACACGAAATCCCGTACATCGGGCACATGAATATATTCAGAAAGCAGCATTAGAAACAGTAGATGGCTTACTTCTTCATCCACTCGTCGGTGAAACAAAAGACGGTGATATTCCTAGTGAACGAAGAATGGAATGCTATCAAGTTCTATTAGAAAATTATTATCCAAAACAGCGTGTTTGCTTGTCTGTATTTCCAGCAGCAATGCGATATGCAGGCCCAAGAGAGGCAATATTTCATGCATTAGTTCGCAAAAATTATGGGTGCACCCATTTCATCGTTGGGCGCGATCATGCCGGTGTAGGTGATTATTATGGTACCTACGATGCTCAGAAGATCTTCCGTCAATTTTCGGAAGAAGAGATAGGTATAAAGATTTTTTGTTTCGAAAACAGCTTTTATTGTAAGAAATGTGAGGCTATGGCAACAGCTAAAACCTGTCCACACCCCAAGGAGGATCATGTATCCCTTTCCGGTACAAAAGTAAGAGCTATGTTACGAGAAGGAAAGATGCCTCCAAAAGAATTTAGCCGTCCGGAAGTAGCAAGCAAACTTATCGAAGGTATGTCAAAAACAGGAATGGAAGTGAAGCAATAATCATGATTCAACCAAACATTGTATGGCATCCGACCGCTATAACAAAAGAAGATCGACAACATGTAAACAATCATAAAAGCTGCGTAATTTGGTTTACCGGTTTTTCCGGTTCCGGAAAGTCAACGCTGGCCAACGAACTGGATTATCAATTGTTTACATCTGGAATAAGAAGTTATGTACTTGATGGAGATAATATTCGACACGGTTTGAACAAAGGACTTGGTTTTCGCCAAGAAGATCGCATAGAGAATATTCGAAGAGTTGGTGAAGCAGCAAAGCTCTTTGTCGATAGTGGGCAAATCGCGATAACAGCATTCATTTCTCCATATCGAAAAGATCGAAACCAAGTTCGAAAACGATTCGAGCAAGGAGAATTTATAGAAGTATTTATTGATTGCCCATTCAACATCTGTGAAATACGGGACCCAAAGGGCTTGTATCAAAAAGCAAGAAATGGAGAAATTCATGGTTTCACCGGGATCGACTCCCCTTACGAACCCCCTGTTAATCCTGAACTAACCATTGATACCGTACGATACACCGTGAAAGATGCAGCAGAAATAATAATCAATTACCTAAAGGATAAAGGGATTATATAAATATTCTAGTTAAACGAAAGCCTTTCTCAAAAGGCCTTCGTTTAGCTTGATGAAATACTTTTTCCATTTCCGTCCTTATGTGGACAAGTCATGCATATAATGAAAGAAGTAATTTACGGGGGGAATAGTGATGTTTACTTTACTAGAAAAAACTGTCATTGGAATGGCACTTTTACGCGTGCTATCCGGCTTTATCGAAATTTTTGCTGCATATCTTATGATTCGATTTAATGAAATTGATAAAGCACTCATTATTAATAGTTCACTTGCCATTATAGGTCCATTGGTTCTTCTCATCACTACCACCATTGGTCTATTTGGTATGGCTGATAAATTATCCTTCGAAAAATTCATTTGGATTATACTTGGCGTATTATTTATCCTTTATGGCGTAAAAAGTTGACCCTCCAAATTTACATAGACCTGCTAAAACACCAATTCTTTATCCTTTTTAGGCATAAATTATAGCTTCTTAGGAATCCTAAGGAGACATTACGCGTTGGAGGTAATTCTCATGGGAATATTAGGTGAAAAACAAGAAGAAGAACCATTACATTCCGGAGAGGTTTTTAACCTTTGGACTTATTTATATCGTACAAAGGGCTTTTTAGTAACCATGCAAGTCTTCATCAATCATACTGGTGATCATGATTTAAGAATTCTTTTAGAAGACCTTCTGGAAAATATATTTACGATGGAAGCGCAACAGGTTGAAGCATTGCTAAAACAAACCGGTATCAGGTTACCGCCTGCACCGCCTGATCGTCCAAATGTAGAAGTGCAGGATATTCCTGCGGGGGCCAGATTTCAAGATCCGGAAATCGCTGAAATGGTTAAAAAAGAATTAACAACTGGAGAAATCACCTGTAGCTATATCATCGGAATCGCCATCCGGGAAGACATCAAAACAATGTTTGAAGAATTCCATACACAAAAAGCAGAATATGAACAAAAACTACTCCATATTATCAAAGAAAAAGGCTGGATTGTTGCTCCGCCAATAAATATAAAGTAAGGAGTGGAGAAAATGAAACCCCAAAATAAGGGCATGACCATTTTTGCCATTGGTTCCATTCCGCTTATGATGACACTGGGAAATTCCATGTTGATCCCAATTTTACCGCAAATGAAATCATCATTGGAACTTTCTCAACTACAGGTGAGTTTAACGATTACTGTTTTTTCTATTGCGGGTGCGATCGCAATTCCCATTGTCGGCTATCTTTCCGATCGTTTTTCACGAAAAATGATTATTGTTCCATCGTTAATTCTATTTGGACTTGGTGGATTGCTTGCCGGTCTCGCCGCTATGATGTTTTCGCAATCTTATATATGGGTTCTCATTGGACGGACGATACAAGGTATTGGTGCGGCAGGTACAGCTCCAATTGCAATGGCATTAACAGGCGATTTGTTTAAAGGTGCAGAACAAAGCCGAGTTCTCGGTATTTTTGAAGCATCGAATGGACTCGGGAAAGTCGTATCACCGATACTTGGATCACTTGTAGCGCTAATCGCTTGGTATGATGTTTTTTTCGCATTTCCTGGCATTAGCTTAATTTCAGCTTTACTTGTATGGATTTTTATTAAAGAAAAAAGTAACCGGCAATCCCCTCCTCCTTTTCCTAAATATGTCAGAGGATTGTTAAGTGTCTTTAAGCATGAAGGTAGATGGATTTTTACCACATACCTGGCTGGTGGAGCTTGTCTATTCACCCTTTTCGGAATCCTATTTTATTTATCAGATGTATTGGAAACAAACTATAACATTGACGGCATTATGAAGGGACTGATATTAGCAATACCTTTACTTGTCATGGTTACAACGTCTTATATCACAGGAAGCAAAATAGGTAAGAATCTGGAAAAAATGAAAATGCTCTCCGTATTTGGGTTTGCTCTGATGAGCATATCCTATGGATCGCTTGTTTTTTTCGAGAATCTTATCCCTTTTCTTGCAGTACTTGCCATCAGCAGTGTGGGCGCAGGTCTTATTTTGCCATGCATAAATAGTATCATAACCGGAGCAGTCGGAAAGGAACGAAGAGGATTTGTGACTTCCTTATACGGATCTGTTCGATTTCTCGGTGTCGCCCTGGGACCGCCCATATTTACCCGTCTGATGACTTGGACAAACACCGGCATGTTTTTATCCATTGCTGCATTTACGCTTATTGTCGGTTTGCTTGTCTTATTCCTGCTGCATGTAAAAGGAAAAGATGGAAAAGTGAACAAAAGTACAGCATTCCGTTATAACTATATGTAAGTATGGTTTACGTTTTTTTCTTCCAATCTAACGTGTACGTTCGCCTGAAATCCATTTGACATATAAGATCGATTGTTCTTGTGGAAATCCATTGACTTACAAGAGCTAGAAGTATTATTTTCAAGTCAATAATGAACCCGGTGATTAGAAAAATAGAACCATTAATGTAAAACAAGGGTTTTCCGGGCAGAAGATTTCTCCCGGAAGAAATAATCAGGGCAACGACGCCAAATCCCCCATTAGAGACTCCCTGTCGCATAACCATACCAACCCCTGTTCCGAGAAATACAGACCCAAAGAAAAGATCATACCATATATTTCGATTCGGAATAGAACCATGGACTTCGAAAAGATGAACCGTAGCAGATGTTACGGTAATACCGACAATTGTCCATATGACAAATCGCTTTCCAAAAAACTTGACCCCAAATAACAGTAAGGAGAAATTTACAATCCACATCGCAAGCCCCGTGCTAATGCCAAACAAGTAATTTAACATTACTGCTATTCCGGCAGCTCCACCTGATGGAATAGAATGGGGAAATAGAAATAGTCCCATTCCTAACCCTTGAATGGCTCCCCCTGTTACTACTAGTCCATTTTTTATCATGAATTGTTTCATGTGGGAACCCCTTCCTAATTGATTAGCATTACCTGAATGACGGCTACAGAGTTGGACAACGCTTCTTCCTTATTCTATTCCAAGCAAAGATGAATAATGAGTAAAACAAAAAGACCGCTTTTAAGCTTGAGACTAAAGGAACGTTGTAGCATGTCTTATATTTTCTTTTTCGTAAGGTAATAAATCTGTTTATTTTATTCAGAAATTTATGTATAATATGGGTAACAATGTAAAATAAAATTTAAAGGAGAATGCAAATGGATGTAAGTGGCATTTTAAAAGTGATATCACAAAGTGAGCTTGTTTATCCGGCCAAAGAAAAGGAACAAATCACATCGATTGGGAGCAGTGAAGCTTTTCAGGAACTTTTGGACCAATCCCAAAAAGACCCTGCTTCCTTCTGGGACAGTGTTGCTCGTGAGCTTGTATGGTACGAGCCATGGCACGAAACAATAAGTGGAGAACTTCCTGATTTCCAATTTTTTACAGGTGGGATTAGCAATCCATGTGTAAACTTACTGGATCGGCATATCGATAATGGCGCAGGAAATCGAACAGCTCTCATCTGGGAAGGCGAAAATGGCGATACAACATTTTACACGTACAATATGCTACTCGCTGAAGTGAATCGCTTTGCGAATGTCTTGCGTTCATTCGGTGTTAAAAAAGGAGATTGTGTAGCGATTTACCTGCCAAACCTGTCCGAGGCATTTATTGCTGTATTAGCGTGCTTTCGTATTGGCGCCATATATAATACTATCTTCTCCGGTTATTCGGAAAAATCATTGAAAGATCGACTTACCAATTTTGAAGCGAAAGTTATCG
Organism: Virgibacillus sp. NKC19-3; assembly: GCF_019837165.1. Taxonomy (NCBI): domain Bacteria; kingdom Bacillati; phylum Bacillota; class Bacilli; order Caryophanales; family Bacillaceae; genus Virgibacillus; species Virgibacillus saliphilus. The sequence continues at coordinate 1,852,840 of NZ_JAGYHC010000001.1, read as the reverse complement.
TGACTGCAGATGCAACCGAGCGCCGTGGTAAAGTTATTGCATTAAAGGAGAAGGTAGATCATGTCCTCGAAGAAATCACTCCGATTGAAGCAGTTATTGTTGTCAATCGCTTGAATTCAGATATCAAAATGAAGGTTGGACGTGATTATTGGTGGAACGAACTTACCCAAAACGCAAGCATTGACTCCGAACCGGAACGAATCGAAGCCAATGATCCCGGAATTGTGTTTTATACAAGTGGTACAACAGGAAAACCAAAAGGAGTCGTCCATTCCGGAATGGCATTTGTCATTCAAAACTATATTTACGCCAAGTATCACATGGACCATCACCCAGATGATGTCTTCTGGTGCAGCGCTGATGTTGGTTGGTTAACGATGCATATCTGGGGAATTGTTGGCTCCCTGGCAAATGGTGTAACAACGGTCGTCTATGAAGGAGCACCCGATTATCCGACAAAAGACCGTTTCTATCAAATTATAGAAAAATATCGTATCAATAAATTATTTACAGCTCCCACAGCACTCCGAATGTTAAAAAGCACAGGTGAAAAAACCTTAAAGCAATATGACTTATCCTGTCTTGATGTCATTTCGCTTGTTGGAGAACCGTTTGATATGGAAACATGGAAATGGACATATGAGGTACTCGGCAAGGAAAATGTTTATGTGAACAACACATGGGGGCAAACAGAAACAGCAGGATCTCCAATCGCAGGAGCAGCTTGGCTGACACCTATGAAACCTGGAGCTACAGGTCTCCCCTTTTTAGGTGCAGCCTTCGACGTCGTAGATAGTGAGGGTAATTCTGTTCAGCCTGGTACATTAGGCAATTTAATTATAAAGAAACCGTTCCCAATGCTGTCCCGTACACTTTGGAAGGAGCCTGAGCGCTACTACAGCACCTATTTTAGTCAAGTAGACGGAAGCTATTTTGCCAGTGACTTGGCTCTAGTGGATGAGGATGGCTACTTATGGGTTGTCGGCCGTTCGGATGATGCGCTTAATGTGGCAGGACACCGATTGAGTACGATGGAAATGGAAAGCGCTGTCATGGAATGTGAGGGGGTCTCGGAAACAGCTGTAATTGGTATCCCTGATGAGATAAAAGGTGAAGTTCCAGTTGTATTTGCTCGTTTAGTCGATGATATGGCAGAAACAGTAGCGCTTAAGGAACAAATAAACCAGCGAATTGAGCAACAAATCGGTAAGATCGCACATCCAAAAGCTATTATTTTTACTGAATCCTTACCAAAGACCGTTAGTGGAAAAATCATGCGCCGTTTGTTAAAGGAGATCATTGCAGAAGGAAAAGTCTACAGTGATGTAACGGGGCTTGAAGATCCGGAAGCTGTAGAACATGTCAAAGAAATCGTCGATGCAAGAACGTCGTTAAACTAAAAAATACAGTCACTTGTTTACATCTGTTGCAAGTGACTATATTTCTATGTATTTATTAAATCCTTCCTATTCCCTTCCGTGTTTTTTTAAAATAAACAGATCTGTATAAGCATAATTATCAAACGTATTAATATCTTATATAGGTACCATTTACATATTTAAAAATCTGGAAAGGTGGAATCGACTTTGTTAAACAACCAAAAGCTGCTCATCATAGGTGGAGACGCTAGATATCTGGAGGTTATTGATAAGTTAACTGCTGAGGGTGCAGCTATTTTTTTAATTGGATACGGTCAATTAAGGTTTGAATCTCCTTCCATTCGTCAAACAGACTTGGATAAATTGGATATGAGTATGATAGATGCCATAATATTACCTGTGGGAGGTACAAACATAGCTGGAGAAATAAGAGCTAATTACGCTGATGAAACCATTTATTTATCGGAAGATCTATTTGAACAAACACCAGAGCATTGTACGATTTATACAGGTACATCCAATTCGTTTTTAGATCAAGTATCCGCATCAACCAACAGAAGATTGGTCCGTTTATTCACCCGTGATGACATGGCCATATTTAATTCTATTCCTACCGCTGAAGGAGCCTTGAACCTGGCAATGGATGAATTAGATGTTACAATTCATGGATCGAACGTGATGATACTTGGTTTTGGAAGAGTTGGGATCACAGTTGCTCGACTTTTTGATGCTGTTGGGGCGGATGTCCGGGTAGGCGTAAGAAGCGCTGCCGATATTGCTCGGATAACGGAAATGGGACTGAAGCCTATACAATTAGGTAACTTAGAGAAAAATATAGGCGATGTTGATATTTGCATTAATACAATTCCGCATCGCATTATTGATTCTTCTACTATTTTAGCTATGGAGCCATCTTCTCTCATCATAGACCTCGCTTCAAAGCCTGGAGGTACTGATTTTGAATTTGCAAAAAAGCATGGAATCAAAGCTGTACATGCATTGGGATTACCTGGAAAAACGGCCCCTAAGTCAGCCGGGAGAATTATTGCCCAAGTGCTTTTAGAATTGTTGGGAGAATAATAATTATTCCCCCAAGAGTGTTCCTCTTTCAACATTTTTGGGGATGCTTTTTCCATGTTAGTTCGGAAAGTGAAAATTGTTTGTAAGGTCACAAGTATAGAAAAACATAATCCCCCATTTATACGAGAATTATCTCCACCGTAACGCAATAAGTAACCGGCAGCATTCCAGATTCGTATCAGCAGTTTTTGACCTAAACTCCAATCGTAAGTTATCCGGATTAAAAGATACATCCACCTCTGTTGCAATGTCTAAAGAATGAATAAGTCGGTTAACTTCATTTTGATCTGAAGCTTGTGCAGCCTGCATTAATTTTTCATGAAATGTTTGCGACTCCGCTAATTCATCAATGATCACATTTGCATCATTCATTATTTTTTTCGTCTCATTTGCCGACTGTTGAAAAAGATCGGGGTCCACAGATGAGTATTGACGAACTGACCTTGAAGCATGATGATAGCAGGCTGGGTAATAATAAAGGGGATATACATAATACATTAACAGACCTCCCTTCTTACAACCATGCATTATAAATAACAATATATGCAACTATGCCTTTTTAAGGGAATGAAAGCTTTTCTTTCGTTTTACACATTCATAAAATTCTATTATTCTTATATTAGAAAGGAGTAATTCTATGACAAATGATATAGATCACATTGTACATAAACTATTGAATGCACAAAAGAGGAAATCTCCTATTGATTTTATCCGGTATGATTATACATTAGATGAACAAACAGCATACGAAATACAGAAGCAACTCGTTCAGAAAAAATGTGCGCTTTATGATGAAGACATTACCGGCTATAAAATTAGTATGACGAGTCCGGAAACGCAGGAATTAGCAAACACGAATGAACCGGCTTATGGTACATTAACAACAACCAGTATGGTAGAAAGCTCTAGTACAATCCGTTTATCCAATCTGATTGACCCGCTCGTCGAACCGGAATTAATGTTTATACTAACCGATGATTTATCCTTTAGCGCAGCGGAAGATGAGATTCTAAGCAAAAGTAAAATCGCTGCTGGGCTCGAAATTCCCGATTCCCGCTACAAGGATTGGTTTCCTAATTTCACATTAGCCGATCTTTTATGCGATAACGGGGTAGCTGGACGTGTTGTTTTTTCAGAATCTGTTGACCCACCATCTTTCAATGAATTAGAAGAAATTAACATGGATCTGTACCATAACGGGGAAAAAATCGGAGAAGGACGTTCAGCAAACGTACTGGGTAATCCAGTTTCAGCCGTGGCTTGGTTGACAAAGAAACTGGCAGCCCATAATAGAAGTTTGAAAAAAGGGATGGTGATTTCCTCAGGAACGTTCATTTCCCCACTTCGAATTGAAAAAGGAACGTATGAAGCTAGCTACAGTACAATCGGTAACGTTCAAATAACAGTCGAATAGGTAAGCGACCCCGTTCACGCTCTGAGGACGGGGTTCTTTAGATCCTTATTCTTTAAATGTAACTTCAGGCGTTGAACCTGCAAATCTATATAAAAGAAACACAGGAACTAGGGAAAACGCCGTGCACGAATGAGGCTTCTGTCATCTACTATACTAATACCTAATGACAGGAGTGAAAAATAAATGAAACTCAAGAAGTTTGTGGACCCATTACCAATGATAAGCACATTAAAACCAAAACAAATAAATACGAAAGGTGCGTATTATGAGGTACAAATGGAGCAATTCACACAGAAATTGCATCGAGACTTAAACCCAACCCGATTGTGGGGATACAATCGCCAATTCCCCGGACCGACCATTGACGTTAATCAGGGTGATCCGATACAGGTAAAATGGCTGAATAACCTTCCCGCCAAACATATTCTCCCAATTGATAGGTCCATTCACAATGTTGCCCATCACCCTGAAGTACGAACCGTTACCCATTTACATGGAGGCATGACCAGCCCAGAAAGTGATGGTTACCCTGAAGCATGGTATACCAAAGGCTTTAAAGAAGTGGGACCGTTTTTCGAAAGGGAAATATATGAATATCCCAATCAACAACGGGCTACACTGCTATGGTATCACGATCATGCGATGGGAATAACAAGGCTCAATGTTTATGCAGGGCTCGTTGGTATGTACATCATTCGAGATCAACATGAAAAAGCATTAAATCTGCCAAAAGATGACTATGAAATTCCACTTGTGATCCTTGACCGATCATTCAATAAAGACGGTTCCCTATTTTATCCCCGTCAGCCAGATGACCCGTTAGATCATTTACCCGATCCTTCCATCGTACCAGCCTTTCTTGGTGATAAAATCATCGTGAATGGGAAGGTGTGGCCATACTTCGAAGTGGAACCAAGGAAATACCGCTTTCGAATCCTTAATGCATCAAATACACGAGCGTATCAACTAACACTTGATTCAGGTCAGCCTTTTTATCAAATTGGATCAGATGGTGGTCTGATGCAAAAGACGGTAAAAATAAACAAATTAGCGATGGAACCAGCAGAACGTGCGGATGTCATTCTGGATTTCTCAAATCATAAAGGGAAAAAGATTATTTTAAAAAATGACCTCGGTCCAGATGCCGATCCAGCTGATGAAACGGGTGAAGTGATGCAATTTGATGTAAGTGTTCCTCTCTCCGGAAAGGATCATAGTACCATCCCAAGAATATTATCCCGTATCCCTTCTTTAAGGAAAAACGATATTAGAGCAATACGAAATTTAAAACTAATCGGCACAACCGATGAATATGGACGCCCTTTATTATTACTCGATAATAAAAAATGGACAGATCCAGTCACAGAAAAACCGCTGTTAGGCGATACCGAAATTTGGTCTTTCATGAATGTTACCGGATTTGCTCACCCGATTCATATTCATCTCATTCAATTTCAGATTTTAGATCGGCGTCCGTTTGACCTAGACTTATATAATGAGGATGGAAGGATTGTATTCACAGGAAAAGCTACAGCCCCAGAACCGAATGAACAGGGGTGGAAAGACACAGTTTCAGCACCTTCTGCACAGATTACTCGCGTTATCGCTAAATTTGCTTCCTATACCGGAGACTATGTGTGGCATTGTCATATTCTGGAGCATGAAGATTATGATATGATGCGTCCGTTTACCGTAGTCGACTCGGAAGATTTATAAGGCTACTTCATTTTTAAGCTAAACACTTTCTATAATAATTTCCCAACGTTAAGACAAAATAACAAGGATTGGAGGGATTTCATGGATAAAACGCGAAGAAAGCAACAATCAAATAGTGCTGCTGCCCCAGGTATGGATGAAGAAGATGCTTATGGCAAAAAAGCAACCAAAACCGAAGTGAAACAAGAAGAATCAACTAGAGTCACGAGGCTTATAAACGATGAGTATAAGTCAAGTGGGAAGTGATCTATTATAGATCACAATCCTGAAATGTAGCCTAAACGGTCGCCATGAAGATTTCATGACGACCGAAAATCAGTAAAAATAGCGCAAGCTCTTACTATATTCAACACGATTGTATCTAACGCTAGTTATAAAGAAGAGGGCTCAAAATAGTATAGAAAACTCCAAGAAATAACATGGAGCGCAACGATCACACTTATTCATGCTGTTCAAAATACGACTCCGTTAAGTGACATAGTACAGCCATACCATACAAAAATGCTTCTTCGTCCACATCAAATTTTGAATGATGATTAGAAAAGGACGTTCTTTTCCCGCTGTTTGTTCCAAGACGGAAAAAAACGGATGGAACCTCATGGGTATAATAAGCAAAATCTTCCCCACCCATCGATGGCGCTGTTAACTTTAAAGATTCACTTGAAAAAAGCGTATGGACAGTTTCCTCGAATAAGTGACGCAATGTGTTATCGATTTTAATGGAAGGAGTAACATAATTATACGTAATTTCACAATCTCCCCCGAGACCTCTCGATACACTTCTGGCAATGGACTCTATTTTTTCCGCTACCTCTTTTCGTGTAATAGGATTCAAGGTTCGAACCGTGCCACTTAACGTAACTGCATCCGGTATAATGGTTGCTTTCGTGCCGCCATGAATTTGACCAATACTCAAAACAACAGGATCAAGCGGATCTGTTTGACGACTCACAATTTGCTGTAAGGATACTAATACTTGTGCGGCTATTAATACTGGATCCACCGTTGTGTGAGGATGAGCAGCATGTCCACCTTTTCCGTGAATTTTAATCTCGAAAAGATCCATCGCAGCACAACTATATTCTGTTGAAGCAAGTGAAAACGCTCCCGTCGAAACAGTGGGATGAACATGAAGACCTGCCATCATATCAACTTTTGGATTTTCCAATACGCCATCAGCAATCATCGCTGCTGCACCCTCACCAATTTCTTCAGCTGGCTGGAAAATGACTTTTAATGCTCCCTTTTCTAATCCATTTTCTGCAAGTATTTTAGCAACACCTAGTAAAATAGCTGTATGAGAATCATGACCACAGGTATGCGCTACATTTTCTTTTTGACTTCGGTAGGGTTGATTGATTTCGTCCATCATCGGTAGCGCATCCATGTCTGCTCGCAACCCGACAACAGGACCATCCATCTTTCCTTTAAGTAATCCGACCACTCCTGTCTTGCCAACCCCTTCCTGCACCTCATACCCCCATTCACGTAAGTTCTCTGCTACTATTGAAGCAGTCCTAGTTTCTTTGAATGCCAACTCAGGATGTTTATGTAAATCCTGCCTTATCGTCACTACTTTGTTAAAAACGGCTTTTATATTTTTATATAATTCCGGATACGTTTTCTGTAAATTATCGAATGGTGCCAAATTCGTACACTCCTTTTAAGATTAGAAGCATCTTCAATTGAATCTATCATACTTTTGAAAAAATCCTCTATTTCTCTTATTCTTCTATATACGCATCTTTAAGTTCCAACATTTGGGTTGGAGCCTGAGACAACCCTTTGACCGTTTCACTTACCCCTAATAAATATTCTTTATGAAGCATGTATACCATTGGGGCATGTTCAACAAGCATTTCCTGAAGTTCACTATATAATGCTACACGTTCTTCCTGAGGAGCTTGACGTGCTTCTTCCAATTGTGCATCTATATCATCATTTTGCGTAAATGTTTTATTCCCGGATGAACCGAGATTATTCGAATGAAACAATGGATATAAGCTATTATCAGCATCTCCCGTACCACTGTACCATCCTAATACGAACATATCATGGTTACCATTTGCTGTTTCATCTAGGTAAGCACCCCATTCCAGTATTTTCACTTCGACATCTATTCCAATTTCAGCAAGTTGAGCTTGAACATTTGTTGCCATGTCCTCACGTTCCCGGTCTTCGTTCGTCCAAATCGTCGTTGAAAATCCGTCTTCATAGCCTGCTTCGGCTAATAGTTCTTGAGCTGCTTCGGGATCATATTTAATACCATCTATACTTTCATCATAGCCGAAAACATCAGGGGCAAGAGGCCCAGCAGCTGTAATACCAACGCCGTCGTAAATACCTTCGACAATTTGTTCTTTATCTATGGCCATCGAAATAGCTTGACGCACACGTTCATCATCAAATGGCTCTTTCTCCAGATTAAAACCAAGATAATCTATTCCAAGACTCGACTGACGATTCACATATAATTTATCTGAAGTTTCTACCTGTGCAATATCGGAAGGACTTAAAGGATGGGAAACATGGGAATCCCCCGTTTCCAGTTCAGCAATACGTGTTAAATCCTCTGGGACAACTTTAAATGTGACAGAATCTAGATTTGCTTCCCCATCCCAGTATTCTTCATTTTTAATAAGACGAATATGTTGTCCCGGCTCCCAATCCTCAAATTTGAAATAACCAGTACCCGCAGGATTTTGATTTATAACACTACCAGGATCCTCCCCTTCTTCCATGGCTGCATAATCATCCTCAATTTGTTCTATTGAAATCATGCCGGCAACATTATTCGCAAGATGTGCTGGAAGTGGTGAGAAAGGGTATTCGGTTATAAAATGAACCGTATAATCATCTACTACCTTAACTTCCGAAATCATTTCCAGTCTATTGGCACCTGTAGCTGCAATATCCGGGTCAAGAATACGCTCGATATTAGCCTTAACGACATCGGCATTAAAATCAGAACCATCATGAAATTTAACCCCTTCACGGAGTTTAAACTCCCACGTTGTATCATCAATGCTTTCCCAGCTTTCTGCAAGGCTGGGTTGCGGTTCCATATTTTCATCCTGACGAACTAATTGTTCAAAGATGTTATGTTGAATGTTGAAGGACGGAAGATCATTGGAACCGGTTGGATCTAATGTCACGATGTCAGATCCACTAGCAATCACCAGGTCTCCCCCTTGTTGATTTCCCTCGTTTACATCTTCAGTGCCAGCAGTATCTTCGGCTTCATCTGCACAGGCTGCTAGATTAACACTAATAAGAATTGTAACTAATAGAATTAATTTTCGAGATAATTTCATGAAACGTTTCCCCCATTTTCATTATGTAACATGTTATGTATATCTTATAATATAATTCATGTTTTCATTATTTACAACAAATTTGATAAAATTACTAGGATTTAATTAAATAGAGGCTGAGAAAAAGTGTTTTGACAATTCTTTTTCGAACATACAGCTCTTCGGAAATAGTCTTTTTTAGTTAAACACTTTTGTTTTGTCCCAGCCTCATCCGACTATAAAAATGTCTCCATAAATTCCACGATTTTCCGATTCATATGAATATGATTTTCGATTTTTTCGGTCTGATGCCCTTCATCCTCAAAGATAACAAGCTCTACTGGTTTATTTTGGTTTTTTAAATCATCCGTTAACTGTATGGCCTCACTTACTGGAACTCGTGTATCATTCCTTCCATGAAAAATCAACAATGGGGCAGTAATGGTGTTAGTATGGTTCAAAGGAGCGATTTCTTCAAAAAAATCCGTGTCTAATTTTAATGATCCATATTCATACTCCCTTAAGGCTCTACGCCATGGTCCAGTATTCTCAAGAAATGTTTTAAAATGTGAAATTCCAACAATATCCACACCTGCTGCCCATATATTTGGATAATGTGTTAAAGCGGCAAGGACCATAAATCCGCCATAGCTACGACCCATAATACCGACTTTTTCCCGATCAACACCACGGGTATTCACAAGATCTTCCACCAGCCACTTCAGATCAGCAACTGCATCCATCCGTTTTCGTACATCATCCAGCTTGACATATTTTCTGCCATAGCCCATGCTGCCGCGAACATTCGGTGCAACAACAGCAAAACCCTGAGCAGCGAAAAATTGAATAACCGGATTATATTCTGCGCGTATTTGGTGCTCTGGTCCTCCATGGACATAGACAACTACAGGACAAGATTGCTTCTGTTTCCCATAATAAAAATAAGGCACTTCTAATCCATCAAATGAAGAAAAGCTATGTAATTCTGGTTCCATCCATAAACCTTCAACATCTTTTGATTCCCCAACGTAGGTCATACGTTCCGCTTTTTCTTCTTCTAAGTTAAACTTCCAAATATCCCCCGGAAGTACAGCACTTTTTACACCAATAACGATTTCTCCATCCTTGATCCATGAAGGCGATTGATAAACACCTGTTGGCAAGGTTTCAACTTTATAATGGGAATGTTTTTCAAGATTATAAATCATTAAACTGGAGAAACCACCCTCATTTACGGTATATGCAAGCATATCCTCATTTGGAGAAAGTGCTATTTCCTCAATATCCCAATTAGTAGAACCAAACATTTCCTGTAAATTCCAAGGCGCATCAAATGAGAATTTAAATACCCCCATGGTGTCCCTACCAACATCAGAAGAAAGAAATCCACCTTTTCCATCATTCGTTAACTCTAGTGAATGATGTCTGGCAGAGATAGTTTTACTTCCAAGTCTATATAACTCTTTTGATTCCACATGCAGGACATATACTATGTTATCAATGTTCGTTTCAGAAACACTTATAAGAATATTTTCCTCATCTTTCGTCCAGCAAATAGGTGTACATTTCCCATCGTGCTTATAGACTTCTTCCATTTTTTTCGTTTTTAGATCAAGTACATAGATATCAAAAAAGCCTGGATCTCTACGGTTACTTGCGATTGTTATTTTTGTTTCATCCGGAGACCAACCGCCAAATTCATGAAAATGTTCTGGAGAAACAACAAGTTCTTCCACAGTTGAACCGTCGTTTGTCAATAAATATAATTGCTGCTTTTCATTTCCGTTATGATCCATTCCAATCATTGTTTTCTTTCCAGATGGAGAATGACTTACCGAAAGAACACGATCTGCTAAATCGGTGTATGGTTCAATGTCAAATGTTTTTCCATTCCATTTCCAAACTTGAGGTATACCGGTCTCTTTCGATAAAAATGTAAACGCATGCTGGTTCGGGATGACAGCAGGTTGATATGCGCCATATACATTTAAATATTTAAGTAACATTTGATCTGTCGTATTAGTCATTTTACACTTCCTTTATGAATTTTTATAAGAAGACTGCCCCAATAAATCCTTGCGGCTTTTTCGGGGCAGCTTTTTTCATCTATTATTCTTCGATATATACATCCTTCAATTGTAGTATTTTAGTAGGAAGCTGCGTTAATCCTTTCACTTCTTCACGTACACCGAGTAAGTATTCTTGATGAAGTGTATAAATCATTGGCGCTGTTTCCACGAGCTTTTCCTGTGCCTCACTATAGATTTCTAAGCGCTCATCTTCATTCGTAGCTTGGCGTCCCTCATCAATTAATGCATCGATTTCGTCATCTTGGATATACGTTCTGTTTCCTGGTACTCCAACATTATCAGAGTGAAACAATGGATATAACCCGATGTCAGCATCCGCTGTAGAATTAGACCATCCTAGTACAAACATATCATGATCCCCATTTCCTGTCTGTTCTATATATGCACCCCATTCCAATACTTCTATGTCCACATCGACACCGATTTCTTCAAGTTGTGATTGCACATTTGTTGCCAAATCAACACGTTCGCGGCTATCATTTGTCCAAATTGTTGTAGAAAACCCATTTTCATATCCCGCTTCAGCTAACAATTCCTGGGCTGCTTCCGGATCATATTCAATCCCGTCTAGTTCCTCATCATATCCAAATACATTTGGTGCTAAAGGGCCGACAGCAGGAGTTCCAACACCATTATAAATGCCTTCCACAATTTGTTCTTTATCAACAGCCATTGAAATAGCACGACGAACTCGTTCATCATCAAATGGTTCTTTCTCCATGTTAAAACCAATATAGTCTAAGGACACACTTCCCTGTCGATCGACAGATAAATCATCGGCACTTTCAACTTGCTCAATGTCAGAAGGGCTCAATGGATTGGTAATATGTGATTCACCAGTTTCCAATTCAGCAATACGTGTCAAATCTTCCTGAACAACTTTAAATGTTACAGAATCAAGCAACGCCTCTTTATCCCAGTAATCTTCATTCTTTGTTAGCTGAATTTGTTGCCCCGGATCCCACTCTTCAAATGTAAAATAACCAGTACCTATTGGGTGTTGGTTAATGACACTCCCAGGTTCTTCTCCTTGTTCCATTGCCGTATAATCTTCCTCGATCTGCTCTTGTGAAACCATTGCCGTTGTAGAATGTGTAAGATTTGCCGGCAAACTACCGAAAGGGTACTCCGTAGTTAGTCGAATCGTATAATCATCTACCACTTCAATATCCGATATCATGTCAATTAAATAGGCTGCAGGAGCTGCAACATCCGGATCCATGACACGCTCAAGATTCGCCTTCACAACTTCCGCATTAAATGCAGAACCATCATGAAAAGTCACGCCTTCTTGCAGTTTAAATTCCCATGTATGATCATCTACCGTTTCCCAACTTTTTGCTAACCCTGGCTCCAGTTCCATATTTTCATCCTGTTTTACTAAATTTTCAAATATATTATATTGTACATCAAAGGATGGAACATCGTTTGCTCCCGTCGGATCTAAGGAAACTGCATCAGAGGCAGTGGTAATGACTAGATCCCCTCCATTTTGTCCTTCTCCTCCCTCTTCTGTTGTATCACTGGCGTCATCCGGCTCACTTGCGCAAGCTGCAAGCACCATACCAAGTATTAATAACAGCATAAGAACGGAATTTTTTGATTTTTTCATCTGTGATTACCCCCTGTTGTGTGTTGAAATTTGACAAATGATGAAAATTATAATATCTAATATATCTTATATTTTCATTTCATACAATATCGATTTTCAAATTTCTTGAAATTATGCACAGATTTAAAATCAAAAGGGCTGGGACAAAAGTGTTTTTAACAAATAAATTCCGACCATACATCGCTTCTAAAAATATACGTCGCGCACCTTAGGGCGGCTGGTGAGCCCCCGTGTGCGCTTCGTGTTGCAAGTGGCTTCTCAGGGTAAGCACTCCTCGCAAAAAAGATTGCTATCGCACTTCGGTGTCTCACCTATGCCTTCCCTCCCGCTGGAGTCTCCACATATTTCCTACGCTAAGTTTGATAATGTTCGTCTTTTTAATGAAACACGTTTGTTTTGTCCCAGCCTCTTTACGTCATATTCAATGGTAGAATAAATCAAGTTTACAATGGGCTATCAATAAATAATGTTAATACTTTCGCGCCATTATTATCGACGGGGATAAATAAATGGGATTTTGATCCTTGAAAATAGGCACTATCGCCTTTTTCCATATAATGCTCCTCCCCATCATAATACAAGTAAATCATACCTTCGAGAATAAATATAAATTCATCTTGAGAATGGGTATAAGCCTCCTGCCGATCGTTCGTATGCTTTGGTGTAACGTGAACAATAGTCGGTTCTACACCATTATACTGGGATCTACTTGCGAGCAGTTCATAGGAATAGCCCATATTTTCATCCCCAATTTTGGACTGTCTGTTTGCTTTTGGAAGTAGTACCAGTTCTTTTTCCGATTTATCATCCAACACCCATGAGAGAGGCACTTGTAGTGCGTCGCTAATTTTGGATAAAGTTGCGATTGCAGAAGCGGCTTGACCGTTTTCGATTTTGGATAATAAGCTTTTGGAGATACCGCATTCATCTGCAATTTGCTGCTGTGTTTTTTTACTTCTTACTCGTATTTGTTTTATTTTTTTACCAATATTATCAAGATTTATGGGGACTCTCTCCTTTACTTTATAAATCGAATGTATGCCTTTAATCATAGAATAGCCAACATTCACAGTCAAGGAGAGAATATTCACAGAAACATATAAACTTAAGCTGTACTTACATAATGTGCGAGCGCCTTACTTGGTAATGACTTTCCTAATTTATTTTGCATAAATAGTGCTGCTTCTTGAATTTTGCGTTCCTGAATGCCTGTTTTTATCCCTAAGCCATGGAGAAGATATAATACATCATTTGTTGCCACATTTCCGGCTGCACCCGGTGCGTAAGGACAGCCGCCCAAACCTCCAACAGAACTGTCAAATCGCGTTATGCCGTATTCCAGGGAACGCATGATGTTAGCAATAGCCATACCTCTTGTGTCATGAAAATGCATGATGATTTTCTCTTCCGAATAGTTGGCCAAAACTGCTTCTAGCAGCTGATCCACTTGCGACGGTACAGCTGAACCGATTGTATCTCCAAGGGAAATATCATCTGCGCCATATTCAAACAATTGATCACAAACATGGATAACTTGATCAGGTGTTATCTTACCTTCAAACGGACAATCAAATACAGTAGAAACATAGCCTGTTACTCTCTTACCCTCTTGCTTTGCTTCACGGATAACATCTCGCATCACGGGGAATGTTTCTGCTATCGTTTTATTAATATTTTTCTTATTGTGGGTTTCGCTTGCGGACATAAACACGGAAGCCCCATCAATACCTGCTTCCAATGCATGTTCAAGCCCCTTCCTATTTGGAACCAGCGCCGAATAGAAAACACTCGGATGTTTAATTATCCGCTTACCTACTTCTCGTGCATCGGAAAGATTTGGTATCCATTTCGGATGCACAAACGACGAATACTCAATCTCCTTGACACCTGACTCAGAAAGCATATTAATCCAAGCCACTTTATCGTCTGTCGAAATCCAGTCCTTTTCATTCTGCAAACCGTCTCGAGGTGCTACTTCCTTTACCTGTACAAAATCCGGCCAATGCTGCATGGTCTTCCCTCCCTAGTTAAAGATAGTCAGTAATAGGTGATAAGAATGCGCTTACAAAAACAATTAATTACTTTAACTTTATTCAACTATATATAATTGTATTCAACTTTGTTGAATTAAGTGTATAGTCATTGTTGGTAAAATGTCAACTCCTTTGTTTAAAAATAAAAAGAACCAGTGCCTTTCAATTAAATGGCACCGGTTCTTTTTTCATACAGTTATTTTACAATACGCTTTTGGTATTTTTTCCAGAGTGATGATTCGGCAATTACTCCTTGGATAGATAAATATCTCTAAGTGTATGCTTCCATCCTTTTTTTGAGTTGTCTCCTCCTATTTCATGAATCGTCCAATCAGGTTAAAAACACTGTTGAGGCCTGCCTGTTAACGATCTCAGTAAAATACTGAAGTTGCTTTTTCGTACGTTGTAAAATATCCTCATCGATAATGGGGTTTTCTTTTCTTTTATCTATTTGACGATCAAGCAGATAGAGACCTTTTAAATTATGACCTTTTAACGTAGCTAACACTGGCTTCAAGGTATATTCGATCGCTAGCAAATGAGACGCACTCCCACCTGTCATCAGCGGAAGTACTGGTGTGTGTTTGAGTACATCCTGTGGGAGAATATCAAGCAACGCTTTTAAGACTCCTGAATAGGCACCCTTATACACTGGCGATCCAACAATAACACCCTTGGCATTTTGGATTAGTTCTGTCACTTCGTGAATAGCCGGACTATCAAACTTCCCTTGAAATACCTCCTCTGCCGGCACATCTTTAATCGAAATATGAGTCACTGAGAAATGTTCCTGTTTAAGTAAGTTCCCTAGATATTTAAGCACTTGTTCTGAACGCGAAAAGGCTGAAGGACTTCCTGATATCACAACAATTTCACTCATAATGATCATCCTTTCTTATCCATGCATTTTTACTATATTCTCTTAGCAAGAAATTCTGCACTTCGCCATTAAAACAAGCCCCCTTTTCTTATAATGAGAAAGAGGGCTTATCTGATATTCCGCTCTTATCTCCCAAGATTACTCTCGGTGGAATTAGCACCTTTCCAACATTTGTCAGAGGTTGCTGAAGCTTCATAGGGCCACATCCCTCAGCTTCTCTGGATAAGAATATTTAATTATATGGTATAGTGTATTTTAATTAATCCGATAAGTCAAGTCAGTTTTGAAAATTTTAATAATGATGTTAGAGAAAAGAACCCCAAATTCCTCTGGAGTTCTTTTCTCTATTACAATCATTGTTCTTCCTCAGTTAATTTGTCTTCTATTTCTGTCATAATTTCTGCAGCTTTATTCCAGTCGCCTTCAGCTAACGCATCTTGATAGGAATTGAATAGATCTGAAAACTCTTGTAATAGCTCGTCAGATTCTGAAATTGGCTGTTCTTGTTCCCCCGGCTCTTCCTCAGATGTTTGTTCTTCATCTGGCTGACGATTCGGATCCACAAGATTGAGCATTTGCTCCATCGACTCCTCAAACGTTTCTTCCATTACGATGTGGTCCTCATAAGCAACGACAACCTGTTTTACTTCCGGAAGTGATGTCTCATTGGAAGACTCAATATAAATTGGTTCGACGTATATAACTGTATCTTCAATTGGAATGGCAAGTAAGTTCCCACGAATCACTTCTGATCCACCTTGTGACCAAAGATTCAATTCCTGAGAAATCGTGCTATCCTGGTTAATCCGGTTTTCAATTTGCTGCGGACCGTAAATATTTTCTTGCCTTGGGAAACGATAGACAAATTTTTCACCATAATATTCCCCATCATTACGTACACCGATCCATGCAAGCATATTTTGACGATTTTTCGGTGTATAAGGCATCATCAGAATAAACTCTTCCTCATCGTATTCGGGAAGCTTCATTGTTACATAGTATGGTTCCATTTCAATATCTTCGTTAAAGTATTTCTCTGTCGGGAACTCCCATGCATCTTCCCGATTATAGAACATTTCCAGATCAGTCATATGATACGTACCATACATTGATGCTTGAATGCTAAATAATCTTTCAGGGAAGCGGAAATGAGCCTGCACGTCTGCTGGGATTTCCTCTGTGAACAATTCAGGGAACATTTTCTGGTATGTCTGCACCAACGGATCATCCGGATTTGCAATATAAAAATCGACTTCGCCAGTATAGGCATCAACAGTCACCTTCACCGAGTTTCGAATATAATTGTCGTTATTCTGATAAGACTCTGAGTATGGATACCTTTCACCTGTTAGATAGGCGTCCATCATCCAGGCCAGACTGCCATCATCACGTACAAAAATGTACGGATCGGAATCATATTCAAAAAAAGGAGCGATTCGATTAACACGATCCATAATATTTCGGGTCTCAAGAAACTGACTTTCATCTGTTAGTTGATCAGAGAAGAACATCCGAAATGATCCCTCTTTTAAAGCAAATAACGCCCGGTTAATCCCGCCTAATGAAATCCCTGAATCCTCCTCATATCGATTCGATATATTTTCATCACCAGAAGGATAATCAAATTCATCTACTTCCGAATTCACGATTACATTCGGGTAATCTTCTTCTCCGTAGTAAATTTGAGGACGAGACACATCCAAATCTCCCTCGGGCGGAAGATCTTGTAGCATATATTCTGGTTGACCTTGAGCAGTTAGCTCATTAACATGACTCATCGTGACTCCGTAGCCATGTGTATACCTCAGGTTCTGATTCACCCAGGTTTGTGCCTGCTCTGGTAGATCGACTGTACTTAACTCCCTTGCTCCAATAAAAACCTGCTCATATTCATCGCCAATTTCATATCGATCAATATCAACATCGTTAAATTGATAATACGATCGAAATGTTTGAAGCTGATTATATACATCAAGCAGTGGTCTTGAATCATTAATCCGTACATTATTGATGGTTAATTCATTATCTTCCACCAATCCTTCGTCTAAGGATCCATTACCTGAATGTTCTGTTTCATTTATATCTTCCAGTTCATAAGCTGCCTGTGTAAAATGAAGATTATGCTCCAGAAACTCTTCTTCCTGATAAAATTCATTTGGCTGTACGAGAAATTGTTGCACACCTACAGATGCCAGTTGTCCGACAATGACAACCCCAACATAAGTAACAATAGGTATGAACATAGATTGGATCTTTCCTTTTCGCAGTGCAATAATCATCCAAATGGTTCCAATAATAGCTACTGCTGCTAGAATATAAGCTTTTGGTATATTGATGAGGCTATCCGTATAACTCATCCCATGTACAACACTTTGTTGAAAAAGGTTCACCTGATTCGTCAACAATGTACTATATGGCATTAGCAAGTGATTACAAGCTAAGAGGACTCCAATCGTTCCTAAGGTTATTCCCATATGCCACTGAGCTGAACGGCTCATTCGATACATATTAAACACCGAGTATGATCCGATCTGCACAATAAGGAAAAAGATGCTTAAACCAAGTAAAAGATAAACAATAAATTCCAAAAAAGGAAGAACAAACATATAAAAAGAAATATCCATATTAAAATACGGATCCGTTTGTTCGAATGAAGCATGATTTAAAAGTTTGAGTGCAGGCTCCCATCCAATCCCTTGTACTACTGTGCTACCAATAAGTCCAGCCAAGATTGAAACACCAAGCATCATTGCATTCATTGTTTTCCGCTTCAAAATAACCGGTGGTAGCTGATGCGAATCAAAATGCGTTACGTATGAACGAATTATCCAGAAAAAAGTGAAATATGTAACTACGGAGAATAAGATAAAACCCGCTACTCCGAGCAATACTTTACTTCCCAGGATAGTCGTAAACACGCCCCCAAAATCAAGGTTATTCATCCATATATAATCTGTGATCCAATGAAATGCTAGCGATCCAACAACAAAAAGAAGTAGTAATATACCTATTATAATACCGAAACGACTACCAAACTTTTTCAGTTTTTCTACTTGTTTGGCACTCATTTTACTTTCATTATTCAAAAAGTACCCCCCTTAGTTTCTGTTATTCATTAATGATAACAGATTTGTGACGTATTTTCTTTCTAAAAACAATGAAACATAACTTTTATCATAAACACGAAAAGTCATAGTATGATTACTATGACTCATTTTACAAGACTAGCTAAATAAGATTCCACCTGCATTCACTACTTCTTACGTCCCAACAAAACCAACAACGTGGTTCCTGCCACAATTCCGAGGACAACCGGAAATTTTTTCAACTTATTTTCCGTTGTGTAGAAAGTATCCTTTACCACTAAATTAATATTCTGCGGACGTTCAGCCATACGACGCATGAAATACCCAAACCAGTCCGTGCCGAATGGAATATAGGTACAAAAATTATATCCCTCCTTAGCAAGCCCATACTGCATATCATTCCGAAAGCCATAAAGCATTTGAAATTCATAATTTTCTTTGTTAATGTTATTTTCTACAATAAAATCTTTCAATTCATGGATGATATCATGGTCGTGTGTTGCGATAGAAGTAAATGTATCTCCAAGCAGTCTTTTCTTAGCAATTGTTATAAAATTACGATCAATAGCTGCATTGTCCTGATAAGCCACTTCCTCACTTTCTTTATAAGCTCCTTTCACCAGTCTGAGACGTACATCCTTGAGGCTCTCCAAATCTGCTTCAGTTCGATAAAGATAAGATTGCATAACAGTACCCACATTTTCATAGCGTTTCCTTAAAATATGAAGTACATCGAGTGTTTGCTGGTAATGTGCATAATCTTCCATATCGATATTGACAAAAATATTATACCGATCTGCCACATGCAAAATTTCAAGCATATTTTGGATACAAAAATCATGATCAATATCCAGTCCCATTTGTGTTAATTTCACGGATATATGACACTCGATATTTTCCGTATTAATTGTTTCTAAGAGACGAATAGATTCTCCCTTCGCTTCAATAGCCTCTTCTTTTTCAGATACGAATTCTCCCAAACGATCAAGTGTGCAGCTTATTCCACGGCCGTTGAGCTTCTTGACGGTTTCTGTAACGCTTTCAATTGTGGTGCCTGCTACAAACCTTTGTGCACCCAAACGAAACCCCCATTTTTTAGCACTTTTATTCAATAATTTATTATTTGATAAGCTTATGAAAAAATCTCTTGTTAGATTGGACATGCCGGCTGCTCCTTTCAGGTAACGTATACAATTGCAGCATTTAGATATGAAGCGTAAACCCTCATGAATAAGTAGGAAGAATGAGGCTGGGACAAAAGTATTTTTAACAAATAGATTCCGAACATACATCGCTTCTAAAAATATACTTCGCGCACCTTAGGGCGGCTGGTGAGCCCCCTTGTGCGCTTCGTGTTGCAAGTGGCTTCGAGGGGCAGCACTCCTCGCAAAAAAGATTGCTATCGCACTTCGGTGTCTCACCTATGCCTTCCCTCCCGCTGGAGTCTCCGCATATTTCCTACGCTAAGTTTGATAATGTTCGTCTTTTTAATGAAACACGTTTGTTTTGTCCCAGCCTCATTCCAGCTCCTACTAGAAATGTTGTGATAGCGTTTTAGCCTCTAAGAAATGCTGCAGATAATCCGGCCCCCCTGCTTTGGAATCAGTACCGGACATTTTGAACCCTCCAAACGGTTGATAACCTACAATAGCTCCAGTACATCCACGGTTGAAATAGAGATTACCTACTTGGAATTCATAGCGCGCCCGATTTAAATGTTCACGATTATTAGAGATTACCGCACCGGTTAAGCCGTATTCAGTGTTATTTGCAATCTCGAGCAATTCATCAAAGTCCGAGGCTTTTGCAAATCCGAGAACAGGACCGAAAATTTCCTCCTGCATGATACGCGCTTTCGGATCTAAATCTTTGAAGATTGTCGGGTGAACGAAATAACCGTTTGTATCATCCGTTTCTCCGCCAATAACAAGTTCTCCCTCTTGCTTTCCGATTTCAATATAATCGCTAATTTTATCAAATTGTTTTTGATTAACAACAGCACCCATATAAACATTTTCTTCACTCGAATTCCCTACTGTTAATTCTTTTGTCAGTTCCACGCAGCGATGGAGCACATCATCGTATACATCCTTATGCAGAATAGCTCTTGAGCAGGCAGAACATTTCTGACCAGAGAACCCAAATGCGGAATGCACAATGGATTGGGCAGCAAGCTCCAAGTCTGCATTATCATCAACAATAATTGTATCTTTCCCCCCCATTTCAGCGACCACTCGCTTAAGGAAGGTTTGCCCCTGTTGTACTTTTGCTGCACGTTCGATAATACGGGTTCCAGTTGCACGGGAACCGGTAAAATTAATAAAGTGGGTACTTGGATGATCCACAAGATGATCGCCAATTTCAGCAGGGTCCCCGGGCACAAAATTCACCACACCTTTTGGCAGACCTGCTTCTTCCAGTGCTTCTACCAATTTATATGCGATCACCGGTGTATTCTCAGATGGCTTTAACAGCACGGGGTTTCCCGCTACAATCGGCGCAACCGTCGTTCCTGCTACAATCGCAAATGCGAAGTTCCATGGTGGAATCGTGACACCAGGTCCCATCGGCTGATAAAAATACGTATTTTCTTCATCCACACGATCATTGATTTCTTTCCCTTTCGCTAGCTCAACCATATGGCGCCCGTAGTACTCCATGAAGTCAATTCCTTCTGCTATATCTGCATCAGCCTGCCCCCATGGTTTAGCCGCATCATATACTAACCATGCAGAAAACTCATGCTTTCGACGGCGCACAATGGCTGCTGTTCTATACAGGACTTCCGCACGTTCTACCGCAGTCCATGTTCGCCATGTTTTAAAGGCTTCCTCAGCTGCTTCCATCGCTTGATCTACATATTTTTTTGTTGCTTTCGATACATTTCCAACAACTTGATTTTTATCGGAAGGGTTAACAGAATTCAATTTGTCATCTGTATAAATTTTCTCCCCATTGATGATTAATGGATAATCTTGTCCTAACTGACTTTTCACATTCCTGAGTGCCGCCTCAAACTCCTTTTTATTTGTTTCATCGTTAAAATCGGTAAATGGTTCATGTTTAAACGGTAAAACCAAAATAAAAACCTCCTTGATTTTTTATAATTTACACTGAAAGCGATTACCATTACGTGTTCAAAAAATATCTATGGAAACCCTTCCATCATTACATATGCAAAATTCATGCCAATATACTTTTCTATGTTTCTATGAGCCATTCGCCTTCTCTGCAACATTTGCCTATCAAAATCATTTCGATTCACGTTTACTATATTTACAATAGTGTAAAATTCATTTACACTTATATTTACAATTCAATGTAGATGGAGGGAGTATAATGGCTTATGAACATTATTACCTGAATGCTGTATTAGCTACAGAAGATGATGCTATCACGATTATCAACCAGCATAAGGAAGTAATTTTTTGGAATGATGCCGCTGTACAAACGTATAACATTAAGCGTACGGATATTATAGACAGAAATATAACAGACTTTTTCCATGACGATGATTTAATGGCTTTAAAGGTACTGGAGGCGAAAAAAGCCGTTCATGATACGTACCACCGTCCGCGTAGCGATAAACATGTGGTTGTTAATGCATCCCCGATTTTCACAGAAGATGAAGAACTGATTGGAGCAATATCTGTGGAACGGGATATCAGCCAAATTGTAAAACTAAATGATAACTTAGTCACCACCTCCACAGCATTAAATGAATTAAGGCAAAAGGTATATACAACAAATACAGAAGAAAACCCTTTTTCACGATTAAAAGGAAACAGCCTACCACTCCAGCAAACGATTCAAATTGCAAGTAAAGCAGCCAAAACAGATGCTACAACCCTGGTTCTTGGGGAAAGTGGAACGGGTAAAGAAATATGCGCACGAGCGATTCATGAGGCGAGCCCTCGTAAAGACGGTCCGTTCATTCCTGTTAACTGTGGTGCAATTCCAGACGCCTTATTTGAAAGCGAATTATTTGGCTATGAAGGTGGTGCATTTACAGGAGCCGAAAAAAAGGGGAAAACCGGCAAAATTGAAATGGCAAATGGTGGTACCTTATTCTTGGATGAAGTTGGCGAACTTCCACTTGATATGCAGGTAAAGTTGCTCCGCGTACTACAGGAAAATATCATTTATAAAGTTGGTAGCTCTTCTGGAACACCGATAAATGTCCGATTCATCGCAGCAACGAACCAAAATCTGGAGCATCAAATGGAAGAAAAACAATTTCGTTCCGATTTATTTTATCGCTTAAATGTCATTCAAATCACCATGCCCCCATTACGACAGCGAATCAATGACGTAGTCGAGCTGGCAAAACTATTTCTCCATCAATTTGCGATTCAATACGAAGTACCACTTCCAACACTTGATCAAGATGCAGTGGAAGCACTTTTTCAATATCATTGGCCAGGCAATGTACGGGAATTACGAAATTTGATCGAACGTGTGATCATACTCACGGAAAAATCCGTCATCAAAAAACAGGACATCCTTGCCTTTTTCCACCGTACATCTACCCCAAATAAGGAACCGGAAATAGATAGCCACTCGTTGGTTCAGGAAAAAGAAGATGTGGAGAAAAAACGAATGGAAGAGGCACTTTGGCAACATAATGGAAATAAAACCGCAGCTGCGAAAACACTTGGGATCTCACGGGTGACACTTTACAATAAGATTAGAAAGTACGGAATTGATCCAAAGACATAGGGCCTGAGACTTTTACCTATCGTAATAAAAAGTTTATAATATCTGCTAAAATGACCTTTTTAGGGAGTGAATAATAGATGGAGACAACAATTCGGCCTTTGCACTATGGCGACTCTCCTCAGGTTCTAGCTTTGGATACCGGGATTGAAGATGATTATGTAAAAAATATATTTGAGCGGCTTGTCGAAGAAAATAATCACTTGTTTGGATTATTTCAGGATGGACAACTTGTCAGTATAGCGGGTTATACCATCTATGCGAGAAGTTATGCCATGCTTGGCAGACTTAGAAGTGACCGCAGATTCAAGGGAAACGGCTTTTCCACATCTCTGCTAACCCATGCATTGCACGCAGCATTTCATCAGCCTGACATTCAGTGGGCTGGTGCTAACACACAGGAGCATAACTTACCAGCACAACGTGTCATTGAGAAAAATGGTCTATCCAATTACGCAACTTTACACGGTGCTGTTACAAAAGATACTTCCGCGCTCACGGCAGGTGCAAAACCTTGGAATCCTGTTACCAACTTGCAGCGAAAAAGAGATTGGATAAACCAAACTTATGTGAAGTCCGGACAAGTTTTTCCATATGAATGTTATTACCCCTTCCCCGCTTCCATGGAGCTATTTCAAGACGAGGACCTTGAACAATGGGCGTTTTATGAAAATAATGATCAAACCCGCATGCTGATTACTAAGACCGATCAAAAGAAAAATCATTATCTGCATGCTGTATATCCATGGAGCGACATCACCTCACAGCCCGGATTATGGGAAACAATCTCGAGTGATTACGAAAGTTTAAAGGAAACCACAGGAGAAGACACGTACATATGGATGGATGTAACGAAAGAAGAAGCACAAATACTCCCTGCCAATCACGGGTTTGAGTTACCTTCCCCGTGGATATTGTATGGGATTGATAGAACAAATTGGGAGAAATTAATGGGAGATTAAAAATGGAGTCACCCCCTCTTTGCTGAAAATATTATGATCACCATGCGAATAACGCACATGGTGATCATTTTCTCTTTTGATTTGGGTATAGATAACCCGAATAATAGTCCGAGATAAAGTGGAGCAAAGACTTATAGATTATGTTTTCTCTTATAATCGCCAATGAACTTAATCCCTTTCACAAAGATCAGTAAAGTGGCCCATAAAAACAAATTAAAAATATTCATGATAAATATAGAACCATACAGGTTCGGTATATCCCTAAATAACGAAACGATAAACAGACCCAAGCAATTACCTATACTAACTACGATAAAATAAAGAATGGGATTATACCATTTTGTATAACTCCTCCAATAAACAAAAACAAAAGGAATAAGCGCGTTAATGATTATTGCAGTAAATAATGCTTCTCCAAAGCTTACAACGCCATCTTCATCAAGCGGCATTCCCGGCATCATTACACTACCAAAGAACACAGCAAAAACAAACAGCATCCACAATGTAAGTTTTTCCGCTCTTCTTGTTTTAGGAACCTTTATATCCTCTTTTACCGTCTTAATCTTTTCTTCGCCCTCTTCTGATATCCACTTAGGGAAAGGGTTTCTGTGACTTTCCTCGCCCAGGCGCAATTGGTCACCGGTAAAGTCCCATGGGATGCTCTCCATCTCATAAAAATCTACCTCAATATAGTATGCTGTGATAAATGCAGAAAACAAATCGTAGTTTGTATAGCGAATGGGTATGCCCGCATCAGCAAATCTATCAATCCATTGATTTGGATCATCCATTGGATAGAAATCCTGGACAAAATAATTTCCTTGATACATCAAAATCAACCGTGCATCAAACCGGAAATAATCCCGACCTTTATGTACAGGTATGCGGGTCGGCAAATGCCCGATCAGTACTTTATCCATATCTTCAAAGGGAGTATAAATTTCTTTTTCTTTTCCTGTTTTCGTATATTCCCAGTGCTGATAAAGGCCATTGTCGTTTAATTCATAACTGTATACGACTTCTCTCTGCCTCGGATAAAAAGCAAGTGCGAAAAATATCATGGGTGCTGCAATTACTAAAAAGAGAATCAACAGTGCCCACAACCCACTATCTACTATTACAATATAAATACCAAATACGATCAACAACAAAGCAACCAATCCGAATACAAGGAATAAGAGGAAGAATAGTCGTTTATCTCTTTCGGTATGTCTATTCGAGTGTTTAATAGGATCATATTTATTTTTTGCCATCTATGTAGTTCCTTTCTACATTCTACGTTAAACCATTTATCATCGCAATAATTACTAACACAACCAAGATAATAACAATCCAGAAGAACAAATTCTTGTATATCGGACTATGTTCTTTCACGTGATCACCCCTTTTGTCTAACGCGTTTTAATCTTAGCATAAAAAACAGGAAGTGAGTTTATGTTAGCGCTTATATTTCATCGTGTCAAAAGCTAATTTGAATGATTTATAGATTAAATGTAGAGGAAAGATCCTTTTGATGTTGCCCACACCAAAAGGATCTTTTCAACCAACTATCAACGTTCTACATGTGCCGCCACTTTTTCTTCTCTAATACCACTTGCCTTATTCACATACTGGCGAGCATGTCCCTCGATCCCCGACAGACAAACGTTTGCAGGATCCTGATGAATATCAAGTTCAAGCCTAGACCCGTCCGTTGGCAAAGTTTCCTGGAAAATCTCCTCATATTCGGAAACCGTTACTTCCTTACGTGTGGCAAATAATTCACGGTGACGTTCCACATGTAAATGCTCCCGGTAGCCATTCTTTAATCTGCCAGCAAATAATTCCCCTACTGCCCCTGATCCATAGCTGAACAGCCCAATTCGCGAGCCATCTTGCAAATCTTCATTTTGCTCAAGTAGGGAAAGCAGACTTAAATACAATGAAGCGGTATAAATATTACCAACATTTCTGTTGTATATCGCACCAATTTGGTGGTTTGCTAATAAACGTTCACTATCTGCTTCTGATCCTTCATCTAATACAGCTTTTAGTGCTTTTTTACCCATCTTCGTATAAGGCAAGTGAAAAGAAAATGCATCAAAATCTGCTAGCTCCAACCCTGTTTTGGCTTTGTACTGATCCCAGGCACGGGAAAAGAATGCAATATATTGCTCATTCGATAATTTTCCATCTACAAATGCTTCCCCGGAATACGCAGGACGCCAGAAATCCATTACGTCATCAGTCAAATAAGCGCTCGGGCCCTCAAATACCATAATGCTTGGATCTTTACTAACAACCATAGCAATAGCGCCAGCTCCTTGTGTTGCTTCGCCTCCGGTATTCAAACCGTATCTCGCAATATCAGAGCCCAGCACCAATACCCTGCTTTCCGGATTTAATGCGATATGACCTTTCGCCATTTGAATGGCGGCAGTAGCTCCATAACAAGCTTGTTTCACCTCAACAGCTCGAGCTTGTGCGTTTAGACCAAGTAGTCGGTGTACATATACTGCTGCTGATTTTGATTGATCAATACCAGATTCCGTTCCGAATAAAACAAAGTCAATCTTTTCTTTATCTTCTTCATCTAAAATTTCGAGTGCTGCATTTGCTGCCATTGTCACCGGGTCCTGTGTAAGCGGTGCGATAGCCATTTTCTCCTGACCGATTCCTATTGTAAATTTTTCTGGTTCAACATTTCTTTCGTAAGCGAGTTTGTTCATATCCACATATAAATGTGGGGTGTAAAAACCAATTTTGTCAATTCCAATTTCCACGATAAGCTCTCCTTTGCTTTTTCTGTGTTGTGTACATTCCTTGATGATAGGTCTGTAGGATGTTTTCCTATACAATCTTTATAATAATATAGAGGCTTTATTCAACACAATTGAAGCGTTGTTGGGGTAGCATGGAAAATGGAAAGAAGTTGGTTGATTCTTCTCATTCCCGCATTGATTTCTCGCACTTTCCGTTGATTCCTATATCCAAAATGCCTCATATTTGCTATTACCAGGCACGCAAAAACCACCATGTATTGAGACACATGGTGGTCCATTATGCTTTTCGTCAACAAAACGAATCTTTTGATTTTGGCACCGATAATCCAAACAATGGTCTGAGATAAAGTGCTACAAAGGTTCCCGCTAATGCAAGGATCCCCCAAATATATCCATGAAGGCTAAATGATGCAATACCACTGAAGTATGCACCGATATTACAGCCAAATGCAAGTCGAGCTCCATATCCCATGAGTAGACCTCCTATAACGGCTGCAGTTACATTTTTCGGATTCATTCTTGTAAACTTGAAAAGTCCACCTGCTGCTGATGCTAGAAATGCCCCTATGATTACACCTAAGTTCAATACAGTGGTAGAATCGGTCAAAATCGATGACTCCAGTACAGCAGCATTAGCACCTTGCCAATAACCCCAACTCGCTACATCAATTCCGAAGAACTGTGCCGTTTTTGAACCCCATAAAGCAAAAGCTGAGGTTATCCCCCACGGTGTACCACGAGTCATTAACGTTAAAGCATTCAGAACAGCTAACGCGATCGCGGCAGCAAACAAAGGCCACGATCCACGGAAAATTCTCTTCCAACCAGTTGCTGATGGTACTGAAGCCACTTTAGGTGATTTTTTCCTTTTTTCAACTACTAAAGTAAACCATGCGATCAGACCAAACAATACAATCGATAATACCCATGCGCCTCCATAACCAAGCCCTGTAGAAGTTGCTAAAGAAACAGGTTTAAATGCAGGTAAATCTTCCGTCCAGAAAGGAAGGTGTTTTGCTCCTATTGTTGAACCAGCAATAAAGAATAATAGCGTTACAAACATAACAGTACGCCCTCCACCAACGGCATAAAGCGTACCGGACGCACAACCTCCCCCAAGTTGCATCCCTATTCCAAACATGAAAGCACCTACGATGAGGCTAACACCAATTGGAGATAAATTCCCAGCAACCTCTTCACCGAAGAATGAATAGCCAAATGCTAGAATCGGAGCAAATAATGTAACAGCAACAGCTAACATTAGCATGTGTGAGCGTAAAGCCTGCCCATTTCCAACAGATGCGAATCTACGAAATGCTGAGGTGAAACCAAAACGTGCATGGAATAATGTATATCCAAGTAACAAACCAATGACAAGTAACAATGGTTGAATACTATTTTGTGTGATCATTAAATATATCATTAATATAGCACTAACAATTAGCCCTCCAATTATTAGTGGAATTTGAGGTTTATTTAAATCAGGTCTTTTTTCCACTGGATCTTTCACTTCACTTATAGATTGTACGCTAGATGCTGACGTTGTCACTTTAAACACCCTTTCTTGATAAATTTAGTCGGATTTATTTTATTATAATAACGGCTTAACGCCATTGTGTCAAAGAAATTTATTCAAAAGAAGGCAAGCCCGAATTTCAGGCTCACCTTCTTTATACCGACGCTTCTATTTATCATTCGGTTGTTGCTTCCGTTGCTTTTTCTTCCTAACATTATTTACCCATGCTCTATCCTCATCCATCATTTTCTTAGCAGCGTAAATAGTCAGGAACTGTAATATAATAATTGGTATCCCCAAGAGCCCTGAGACTACTTCCAGCGGAGGGAGTCCCCCTATTCGTAATAATAATAAGGCAAAGACGGTAATGATTGTGGCAACAATCAACCGCAGATTTCTGGAAGGTTCTGATTTACTCATGTTCCTCGTTCCAGCATAAGATGCAATGGTATATGTTGTCGAATCCAGTGTCGTAATCATGAAGATCATAGCAACAACAACAAATGCCACAAGCGCGATTATGGATAAAGGTAGTGAATTCAATATCGCCGGTATAGCTGCCATTGCATCTTCCTGAACAATGTCCAGGACAGGTACTTCCCCAGTCAAGTATCTCTCTACACCAAGACCTCCAAGAACTGCTGTAGCGCCCCAGGCTATGAGCATTGGTGCAAATAAATAAGTCATAATCATTTCCCTTATCGTCCTTCCGCGTGATACCGTTGCAGCAAATACACTGTGTAGCATAGCCCATGTCGCATTATAAGCAAAGTAGAACACGGTGTTGCTTTGTATATGTGTGTCTTCCCCCATATGCACCGCATTCGTATTGAGGATCATATCCGTATAATGGGTAAACAGAAAACCAACTGAGTCTGTGAAATAATTAAGTATGAATACACCCGGACCTGCTATCATGATAAACAAGGCAAATGCGCCGCCAAGATACATATTAAAGGTACTTAATTTTTTAATTCCTCTCTCTATTCCTAAATAAGCACTGATAGAGAAGAAGAAGACCCATACGACCGTTACGATCAATGTTAATCCAAACGTAATGTCAATATTAAAAATTTCAGCCAAGTTATACGTAACAATTGGTGTCCCCAGTCCTAAGGTAACCGCAGCACCTGAAAGAATACTTACCAGGAAAATAACGTCCAATATTTTCCCGCCAATGCCATCTGTAAAATTGTCTCCGAAAATACTGCGACATGCTTCGGAAATTCGCATAAACGGTTTTTTCCGAACATGAACAAGATATCCCAGAGCTGGAGCTGCCATGACGAAGACAGCAAAGGTTTGAAACGTCCACAAGAACATGCTATAGGCATTTCCCCACATCAACGCATCTGCTGACATTGCCTCCACACCAATAGGAGGGTCTACTGCGACATTAGCCCATTCGGTCATCCCTGTACGCATAATAGTAGATCCAAGCCCCATTGCAATGAGAATCGAAGCATATTCAAATAGCGTGAATCTTGGTTTTTCCATTGGATCGCCTAAAACAACATCCCCATATTTAGAAAATGACATATAAAATCCTAGAATAACCATGATAATGGCATACCACAAATAACCCCAGTTAAATATCTCCACAACCTGATTAAATATACTGTTTAACAGTTCTAGCGATTCATCCTGATACATCGCAAACGGTATACAAATAGCGATCATAATAAGCATAGAAGGAGCAAAAATTCTGTGTTCTACTAACTTTGGTTTGCTCGGTTCTTCACTTTTCTTTCTCATGATGAAACCTCCAATTAATCAAATATTCTATTTTTATTTACCACGTGTTTATATTTGTAAACCTGCGTTAATATTGGAAAATTCATCAAAAATAATAGCCCAAGTGTATGAAAAAGTTTTTTCTTAACGTTCAACGGATGTATCAATATAGCGAAACAGTTATTCTATATTCAGTGATTTGGACTCTCTTGTTACTCTTCAAATGGAAACTA
Organism: Virgibacillus sp. NKC19-3; assembly: GCF_019837165.1. Classification (NCBI taxonomy): domain Bacteria; kingdom Bacillati; phylum Bacillota; class Bacilli; order Caryophanales; family Bacillaceae; genus Virgibacillus; species Virgibacillus saliphilus. The sequence goes on along the minus strand of NZ_JAGYHC010000001.1, from coordinate 1,822,334 downwards.
GACATTTAAGAGTCATTATCCGTAGTATCTTCTTCTTTGGAATCATTATCTGTCTCTTCCAAACTAAGCCAGGAAAGCATTTCACCAACAATGGCATTAATTTTTTGATTAATGGTTTCATTCCCGTATTTTTCTTTTGCGCGTTCAATATTCTCAATGACATCATCACTAAAAAGAATAATCGGCACATCCTCTTCCAAATTATTGAATAGCTCCAAAATACCATCCAACGATTTATCAAACGACTTTCGTTCCAATTCCGTTGCCTTCATTTTTATCACCCGATAGTTAGCTTGTCCAAAAAATGATAAAATAAAAGAAGGCATGACTTCTTTTAAGCCTTACCTTCTTCCTATTTATAAAATATCGTTATTATTTTGTTGTGCTTCCTGTACTTGCTGACGTGTATCATGCAACTGTTCATAAGCTTGCTGAAATTGGGCATTTTCAGTGGCCTCAGTACCTGCTTGGTTTTGCACATGTTGCAACATGCGCTCTACTTGGCTTAACTGCTGATTTGCTTGTTCCAATAAGCTGAGATCAGAGCCCTGGGCAAGCCGAGCGGTCGCTTGAGCTTCATGTAGCTGTTTACTAACTTGTTGTAATTGATGATGGATATCCTGCTGTACCATAAAATGAACCCTCCATAAATGTGGAATAGATAAGAAATTATATATAGTGTTCCTTAGATTCACCTTCATATGTATGGATGTATCTTACAATTAGGTAGTGATTAAGGTCGTTTCGGTCTCTTAGAATTTCAGCACCTATCCGCTCAATATTTTTCTCCAATTTATCAAAAGGCGATATTAATCGAATTGGAAATGAAGCAATATAGGATACCAAGCATAAGGTAAAAAACGATTGACATAAAACGAACCGGTAAGCAACTCACCAGATCTACTATGTTACTAAAAACGTATTTACTTATTGTATAGCGTAATCACTGTTACAAACATCGGGAAGTGACAAACACCCCCGCTAACGTTTAAAATGGCCATGGAAAGGAGTACGTATCAATGACTCATTATCATCTACCTAAAAATATAACTGACATTCTAAATACAAATCAACGATCTGACGATAATACGTTTCAAGAATTGATTCGCCAAGCGGATTATGTACCACCGAATATAGAGCTATTAATTGACGCTATTTCGGCACTTGGCATGGGTAAAAACATTTTATTGAAAGGTCCAACAGGGGCTGGAAAAACCAAATTCGCAGAAACGTTATCGAACTTATTTCGCCAGCCCATGTTCAGTATCAATTGCTCTGTAGATCTTGATGCTGAAAGTTTAATGGGCTTTAAAACACTGGCATATCAAGAAAATAAACAAGTGATTGAATTTGTCCCCGGTCCTGTAACGAGTGCAATGAGAGATGGAACCTTCCTCTATATTGATGAAGTGAATATGGCCAAACCGGAAACCTTGCCACTTATCAACGGTGTCCTTGACTATCGAAGAACGGTCACCAATCCTTTCACAAATGAAATCATCACAGCAAAAGAAGGATTTAATGTTATTGCTGCAATTAACGAAGGTTATGTTGGTACCGTCCCATTGAATGAAGCACTTAAAAACCGATTTGTCGTCATTGATGTTCCGTATCTTGAAGGAGAACAATTAAAGGAGTTAATCCAGACCAATACCAAATTAACGGACGAAACAATAATCGACTTATTCGTCACCTTATCCAAAGATCTCGTCCGCGCCGTATCCCAAGGGAAACTCGCCGAAGATGCTGCATCCATTCGTGCACTACTTGATGCATGTGATCTGAGCGTACTTATCCCTCCAAAACGTGCTATTCTAAGAGCAATCGTAGATAAGCTGGATGAAGAACGTGAGCAAGAATTTGTAAAGAATGTAGCAGAAACATTGTTTTAGTTTCTTTTCATAATATATTTGTTAGCGAATTAATTTTCGCCGTTGATTGAAACTGTCACGCGTGTGCCACTCTCATCGCCATTCGGGTAAAGAAATGGCACACTACGTTGTCGTTTCTGCATTTTGGAGTAAAAGCAACAAATGGTTTCGGTGGGACGAACCTTTGATACAGCCCCAATCTTTTAGAAGACAGCCTTGCTTAAAAAACAAAAAACCCAATTTTCAACTGGGAAAGGAGGTTAAGAGGATGAAATATAATCGCTGGGATGATTCCAAGATAGATACGACTCTTTTTCTACAATTACAAGATCTTTCCACGATTTTATCGGATAATACAGATTTAAAATTCGAATATCGATATGGCTCATTTATTGACATAAGTGATAAACGAGTAACCGGCAGCAGTTTTTGGGATATTACCAACCAAGAGAAAAAGGAAAACGGGTATAAAACGGATGTGTTTTTACGGACAATTGGAACATTAAAATATTCCTATCTCCCTGCCATGAAAACGTATTTAGAAGAAGTAAACCAATCAAGTCTGCCAGGTTTTGCTACACAACTGTTTACATTACTGGAAGATTTACGATTGGAAGAAATCATAAAAAGGAAGCGCCCCGGTACAAAAAGGAATTTCGTTACTCGGACAGATTACCTAAAACACTACTTTGAGACACAATTAGCTACAAACGTAACAAAAAGCTATCCCCTTGATGAATTGTTTTGTCTCATTTACCTGGTACTTCAAGCAGATAAACCAGATCCAACTTTTCCAAAAGCAAATGAACAACAGCTACATCAATTAAAGATAGTAAAACCAATACTTTATCGTGCTTTTGAAGCAAAAAACACAAATGATACTGCAGAAATCGCCAAACAAATTTGGTTGCCATTAGAAAAGGCCTATAAGGATATGATCAACGTCTATTTTACCTTTCCAATTGCTCATATAGAAAATAATGAAGAAAATACATTATTTGATGAATTAACACGTACGGATGAACTGGAAAATGATGACAAAGAGGACGTTGATAACGAGCATAATGAATATTTTGATGAACGATTCTCAACTTGGCACACAGAGAATCAAAACAGTGACAGGAAGCAAAATTTTCTCCAATTTGACCTAGAAGCTGGCACGAAGACAAGTATCATAGGAAGTGGAACAAGAGAAACAGAAGATGGAGATCAAGCTATGGGAACAGTTCAGGGATCTTCTGGGCAAAGTGACAATAATGATTACTCAGAAACCGAAACAGTGGAGGAGCAAGGGGCAGTGGAAGGAAATCAATCAAGCAAACCATTCTACGGTGAAGAAAATAAACATGCAGTTGCCATTATAAAGAAAGCAGCGCCACCTTCTACGGAAGATCAACGCATCTACCAGGAAAATGTTCGCACTATCCAATCATATAAGCGAAGGCTTGCGTCAACCATAGAAAAATCGCTAGAACACAAAATGAATACTCCACGAAAGGATCTAGTCATGGGACGATTATCAAAGAAACTACTGCCTATCGTAACGGACGAAAACCCAAGAGTTTTTTATAAAAAAAGCGAAGAATCCAATGATATTGACGCCGTTTTCACCCTCCTGGTAGACTGTTCCGCCTCCATGTACAATAAAATGGTTGAGGCAAAAAGAGGGGTCATTCTATTTCACGAGGTTTTAAATCAACTGAAGATCCCCCACTCCATTATCGGCTTCTGGGAAGATGCAAATGATGTAAAGGAACGTTATCAACCGAATTATTTTCACTATATCCATTCCTATACAGACTCCTTCTATAAAAACACAGGAGCTAAAATTATGCAGCTTGAGCCAGAAGAAGATAATCGTGATGGCTTTAGCATACGCGTAATTACAGAAGAATTGGCAGCGAGAAGAGAAAAACATAAATTCCTGCTCGTTTTCTCAGACGGTGAACCAGCTGCAACAAATTATGATCAAAACGGGATTATCGATACAAATGTTGCAGTAGCAGAAGCACGTAAGAAAGGAATCGATGTCATCGGCATGTTCTTAGCAGACGGAGAAATCGACGAAAGAGAAGATCTAATTATGAAAAATATATACGGAAATCAACGTTTAATGATACCAAGCGTTGATCAACTGCCCGAACACTTCGCACCACTACTCAAGAAGTTATTATTACGAACAATCTAAGACGCATAGGAGGCGATTGTTTTCGCCTCAAATGAGCGAAAACGTTTTCCGAGTATAATATTATATATAAAGTTAGTTTAGTAACCTATGAGCCCAATCCGAAAAGCAGCCGCAAATTTGATGAAGCACATGATATTGTTCATAAGGAAAAATAGACTATGCTTAAATGATCCGGAAACAAATGATTAGGTTATGATAAACTAGATTGTATCTTAAAACATACTAAGGCTGGGACAAAACAACCGTGTTTCACGAAACGAACAATTCCAAAGTGATTGCACGATCGAATTTTATTTGTTAAAACACGTCAGTCCCAGTCTCTTAATCTCAAAAGGGCATAATCCATTTTTGCCTGAACAAAAGGTACTTACTCATTAGGACCTATCACACGCTTTCGACTAGTTGAACTTCCCTTGCCCTGTACACGCTTGGATAACGATTCACGCCAACTTGGAGCAAGAAGCTCACAAGCAGCAAGTCTAGCTGCTTGTTCTAGATCCTGCTTTTGATTATACATAATATCATTACATTTCATAACAGTCCATTCAGGGAATGGTCTTTCTTGAAGCTTAAAACAATCCCCTGCTTGAATCTCGCCTTCCTTAAGAACACGAAAATACCAACCTGTCATGCCTTCTTGTTGGATTTTTATTGCCAAATCTTTAATCCTCCAGCGACGAGCAGGTCTCCAGCAAGGCCGTCTAGGTTGCGAGACTTGTACTACAGCTGCTCCGATATGAAATATATCTCCAATACACAAATCTGCTTCAGTGATGTTTTGAACGGCTAAGTTTTCACCAAAGGCACCAATAGTAAAATCCGTTCGTTCAAGCTTTTTCTGCCATTTGGCATAGTGGGAGATGGGATAGACAAAGATTGCCTTTTCCACACCACCATGATTCTTAAGATCTCCATGCCCATCACCTTCCAGTCCGGTTTCACTTGCCCAAACCTTCCCTGCGACGGTGCGTTTTACAATTCCACTTGTCCATTCTCGATCCATTGGATTCTTCGCATCTTTTTGCCCAAATGTCTGTGGTTTTCCGATCATAATTCGCTCAATGACGAGTCGACTCATCCATATCATCTCCTACGTTCACATTTCTCTTCAACCTAAAATTCGAATTAGCTTAACTAAACATCGTAGTATTCCGAACATCAACATTTCCACCGGAAAGAACACAGACAATATTGCTGCCGCCCACACCAAGCTTATCATTCATCGCTGCCGCAACTGTGACAGCACTTGACGGTTCAATCAGCTGCTTCATTCTCTCCAGAACAAGAAATTGTGCCCGACGAATTTCTTCATCGCTTACCATGACAATTTGATCCACATATTTCTGTACAATTGGGAAAGTAACCTCACCCGGCTGGCTAGCACGGAGTCCATCAGCAATGGTACTCGTTTTAGGAATGGAGGTTATTTTCCCATTTTCCAGGGATAGAACCGTGTCATTTGCCGTTTCAGGCTCTACAGCAATGACCGTTATCTTCGGATTTGTCTCCTTAATAGCTGTTAAAATTCCTGAAAGGAGCCCACCACCACCGACGGGGACAACGACAACGTCCGCATCCTCTACCTGCTCCAGAATCTCAAGGCCTACCGTGCCCTGGCCTGCAATAATAAATGGATCATCATAGGGAGGAATATAAATACCGCTATGTTCAGTTGCTAGTTCATGGGCTCGTGGCAGCCGCTCCGCTGAAGTCGTTCCACATAGCTCGATTTTTCCGTTATATGACTTGATCGCATTTATTTTACTTTGATTAGCATCTTCAGGGACGACAATCGTTGCAGGAACTCCAAGTTTGTTCGCTATGTATGCAACAGCCTGTCCATGGTTTCCGGAAGAAGCTGCCGTTACATATTTCGTTCCTTCCCTCACCGCTTTTTTCACTCGATTGGTGGCTCCTCTAATTTTAAACGAACCCGTCTGTTGCAAGTGCTCTGCTTTGAAAAACATCTGATTGCCGCACCATTTCGAAAATTGTGTCGATGAAAGGATAGGAGTATGATGGATCGTGTCAGAAATCTGTTCTCGAGCCTGATGGATATTTTTTAATGAAATCATGTGATCACCTTTTTACACCTTTCTAATAAAATATGCCTGCATTATCTACTTTTACCCTATTACCCATTTTCAATGTAACCTATATTATCTCATATTCCTTCGTATCTCAATGATAAATAACTGTCTTAGCTTCCGGTGATTGTCTTTCATAGTTCTGCCTTTTTTGATTTCAGGTTCCATTCTATCTTAACCGCTATCGATAACATAAAAATATAATATTTCTCTCCAGATTCAATAGGTTCTTTTTACTTTTGGATGCACAACTGGTACAATGTATTATGAAAGGATACGTTTGTGTTGGTTTCTATAAATCATCGACTTTCACAAAATAGATAAGGAGTTGGAATCATGCAAGACGAACAATTAGACTTCATTAAAAATGGTAAAGGTTTTATCGCAGCTCTCGACCAAAGTGGTGGCAGTACACCTAAAGCTTTAGCTCTTTATGGCATCCCGGAAGATTCATATTCCGGTGAGGAAGAAATGTTTGATCTCGTTCATAAAATGAGAACACGTATTATTACCTCCCCTGCTTTCAGTTCTGATTCTATTCTAGGCGCTATTTTATTCGAACAAACAATGGATAATAAAATTGAGGGGCTTTTCTCAGCCGATTACTTATGGGAAGAGAAAGGTATTGTTCCCTTCTTAAAAGTTGATAAGGGACTCGCAGAGGAAGCTGATGGCGTTCAATTAATGAAACCTAATCCTGGTTTAGATGGATTGCTAAAGAGAGCAAATGAAAGAAATATCTTTGGAACTAAAATGCGTTCTGTTATAAAAGAAGCAAATCCTGAAGGTATTAAGAATGTTGTCGATCAACAGTTTGAAACAGGTAAGCAAATTCTTGCTGCTGGTTTAGTTCCAATTATCGAGCCAGAAGTAGATATAAATAGTAAGGATAAAGAAAAATCTGAGGAACTCTTAAAAGAAGAAATGCTAAAGCAATTGGATAAATTAAGTGAAAATGAAAATGTCATGATAAAAATTTCCATTCCAACTGTGGACAACTTCTACAAAGAATTGATGGATCATCCACGGGTTGTAAGAGTTGTAGCTCTTTCCGGTGGTTACCCACTTGAAGAAGCCAATGAAAAACTAGCAGCTAATCAAGGGCTAATTGCAAGCTTCTCAAGAGCTTTATCCGAACCTTTGAATGCTAACCAATCAGATGAAGAATTCAATGCCTTGTTAAAAGATTCTGTTAAGAAAATCTACGATGCTTCCATAACATAAATAAATCCTATAAGAATAGATAGAAATAACGTATAAGTGCATGTTCACCTATACGTTATTTTTTCGCGTTATTTATTAGTCCCACCCCTCTGCTTCTTTTAACTCCCGGTAGATGCGTTCATAATTATAAAACAGCTCATTATTTCTGATTATATTTTCGTAACTTCTAAGCCCTTTATATGTATCCAGACAACCTTTAGAGCAAACGCTGGAAATGCCTTCAACATGCTCTTCGTCCGCCCTTTTTATATCGATCATATAATCCCCTTCATTTTCATTCATTTATTTTACAAGTAAAATAGCTTGTTCTATACATCAACCTCGTTCCCAATCCCTAAGTGGTTCAATTTATTATAGATACCAATGGCTACAACCAAATCGAAATAGGCTGCACCTACCGATTTAAAAAACGTAATTTCTTTATCATTTTCCCGTATTAATCTGTTATCATCAGGTAATCCACTGAGTTCCCCATATATATCAGAGAAATTCCAATCACTTTCACGATCTGCATATATAAGTTCCCCAGCTTCTTCTTTAACACCCTTCAAATCATCAACTACAATCTTTGATGCTTTTTGAATGGTTGTGACATCCACCTCCTGCATATGAGGCAGATAAGAACCCACACCATTAATATGTGTACCTTCTCTTAACATATCACCATTAAAAACAGGGTGGTTTGAACGGGTAGCACAGCAAATAATAGCTGCTGATTTTACAATTTCATCCGCACTTGCAGCAATGGTAATATCCTTCTTTACACCGTGAGCCATCAGTTTTTCTTTAAACTGTTCTGCTTTTTCCTTGGTACGATTAAACAAGTTAATGTTTTCGATGTCACGTACTTCCAACACACCTAAAACCTGTTCAAACGCCATTGCCCCAGTTCCTATAACACCCAATGTTTTTCCATTATTTCTTGCTAGCCTCTCCGTAGCAATACCACTAAGACCGCCTGTTCTTAACCTAGTTAAATACGAAGCATTCATCATACAAAGATGTTTTCCCGTCTGAGCATCAGTCAACAATAAAACCCCTTGCGTTGTCGGCATTCCATGCTTCGGATTCTCAGGAAATATGGATACAACCTTAACGGAAGCCACCTTTTGTGATAATTCCGCACCCGGCATGTATAAGACGGACGCTTGATTATCCGGGATTTCGATCACCGTACGATGCGGGTTCATGATAAGGTCTTGCTTTTTGGAACATAGACCTTTCGTTAGATCAGAAATCGCGTCTTTCATCAGATAATGATCTTGTATATCTTTCTCTGTCAAAATAAGCATAACAACTTCCTTTCTCCACGATTCATGTATTCGTAAAAATGCCTTATAAACATACGCAAATACCACATTAATTTTAACATAATTTCAATTATTGCGTTAGTATTTATGAAACACCAAATAACTGGAACTACTTGCCATATAAACACCCCAAATCATGGGGTTAATTTGGGGTAAAAGTGAAATATATAGGAAACCTTTTGTAGGACTGCTTCTCACCACTAATTATTACTTCTTCCTTGAACACCAGGTTTATGCAGGTCCCGCTGATTAATCCATACACGGTCTTGATTGGAGTTTTCCGGAAATTTTTCTCCGGTTTCCAATTTTATTTGTTTCGGGTCATTTACATTACTCCCTGTTTCGCCACTTTCGATATAAACACCGTTATTCGGTGCTTTTTGTCCAGCTCGAAATTGCGATTGTTCACCCATTGTGATCACTACTCCTTCCTCTTATTTATCTTATTATGACTTTTATATAAACAGTTATGACTGGAAAAGAGAGGATGAAGAAAGCAGTATATACAATAAATGCCAATTCCCTCTAAACAGAACCCATATTTTGTTGTAAAATAAAGCAGAGCGTACAAGATCGCTACATTTTTTATAAAGGTGGAAGTAAACGTGAATGGCACAGGACATACAGCAATTGGAATAGCAACAGGATTTATCGTAGCGAACACTTTTCACACTACGCCTTCCACAACACTTCTTTTCATTGGACTTGGAGGTGTTTCAGGATTAATTCCCGACCTCGATGTTGATGGAAAGCTTCGAGGAAAAATTACGCTATCTCATAAGGTGATTCAGACCGTTGCTTTATTAATTGGAATTTCGATGGTTTTATACAGTTTCTATGGGGGAGTAAGTACGAATAGGTACCTTGGTATCAGCATTGGACTGGGGATGATTATCTTATCTTGGTCCATCAAGCAAAAACATATGTTAACCATCACTGGAATCGGTGTCCTTGCAGGAGGGTCCTCCTTACAAGAAACATGGATGATGCTATTTGGAATTTATATTTTAATCGCATCGTTTGTCTCACATCGTAGCTATACCCATTCGATAATCGGTGTTATTTTCTTTGGGATTATTGTTTCTGAGTTGGAGTTGTCTCTTGGGGTTAATGGCATTTTCTATACTTGTCTGGCAGGCTATATCAGCCATTTAATCGCAGACAGTAAGCTGCTTCCATTTAACAAACGAGGGATTAAACTATTTTTGCCCATTTCGTCAAAAGAAATCTAGACATTTCCTTATAGGCCTGTAGCGCATTTCCTATGGAAACGCGCTACACCTTCATCTTTTTTATCGTCTCCGTTTGTTCTTCTTATTATCTAAATTCAAAAACTCGCTGTTCGCGGCAAACTCCGCATCATTTTTCTCGTTTTTCGGACTTGTATCGTATTTGATAACATTTCTTTGCTTGTTCTTATCTTTATTACGATTTTTATTTTCTTCGGACACGAAAAGAACCTCCTCTATCTTGTTTCCTTCAATAAATAGTATGTGCAAGACGCTCGGCTTTTATTTCGTCAATCATTACCAATGTCAGTGAATACCATACATCTTTTCATCAACTTCGTTCAAACTATAAAGGAAACAATATATGCTAGACCTTTACAACAAAGAAAAGAGGATTCATATGCCAAAAGGAAAAAAAGAAAAGACAAAAAATAAGAGTAAAGAAGCGTTGAACGACATGAAAGACGATAAAAAGTATCGACAAAATCGTCCTCCGAGGTAGATCTGATATCAAGTAGAGATGAGGCAAATGAAAAACAGCCCATTCCCCTGTAATTTTATACAGAAAAGGGCTGTTTCTTGTTCAAAATATGCGTGTGCAAAATGAGCCGTACTGGATTTGAACCAGTGACCCCTTGCCTGTCAAGCAAGTATTCTCCCGCTGAACTAACGGCTCGTAGACGATAGAATTCTCCCTGAAGCATGAAGGAGTCTACCAACACTATTTACTATATATAATGAAACCATATCTGTCAATATAAAATTACTCGGTTCTATTTCGATATATCATATTTGATCAGCGCATATGATAATCTTATCGGCTTTTACGCCTATTTATCAGCGCTTGTCGGAGTTTATCGGCGTCTAGACAATTTTATCAGCACTCCCTCCTGGCCGCTTTATACAACTCCATGAAATCATTTCGTTTCCCGAAACAAAAACTGGAAAAAAACCTTTTTACCAATTATAATAGTGAAAAATTGCTTATCTTTGATGGAGGTTACTTGTGAAGACTTTTTCCTATTTAAAAGCATATAAGGTTCCGATTGTCATGGCTTATTCATTTATGCTCGTGGAACTTGCAATTGAGTTATTGCTGCCTTTCTTCCTCGGGTTAATGATAAATGAAGGAGTGATGAATCAGGATTTAAATAATATTTTGATGTGGGGCGGCATTATGATCAGTCTCGCATTTATCGCGTTCATAGCTGGCATTTTTAATTCATTTTATTCAGCACATGTGAGTTTCGCTTTTGGATATGATATCCGGCAGAAGCTGTTTGAAAAAATTCAGGATTTCTCATTCCGAAATTTAAATCAATATCCAGCGTCCGCGCTTGTAACAAGATTTACAAATGATGTACGGCAAATTCAAAATACACTATTTATGGCTCTACGAATCATGGCAAAGGCTCCTTTACTAGTAATAGGCGGAGTTGTAATGGCATTTGTTGTTAATCCCGGACTGGCGATAATTTTTCTAGTTACCGTACCACTTCTTATTCTATTTCTTTTATGGGTACTTACATTCTCTGGCAAAATGTTTTCAAAAGTGCAGCGTCATGTGGATAATGTGAATCGCGTTATGCAGGAGAACCTAGCAGGGATGAGGTTGATTAAAGCCTTTGTCAGGCGGGATTTTGAGGAAAACCGATTTATCAAGGCAAACAGCGACTTGGCAAATACCACCCAAACGACATTTCGATTTGTGGAAGCTTCCACGCCTGTATTGTTATTTGTGATGAACATGAGCCTTATTTTCATCATTTGGTTTGGAAATGCACAGGCAATTGCCGGTCAGACTTCTGTCGGTGAAGTCGTCACCATTGTCAACTACGCATTGCGTGTGTCTATGTCCATCTCCATGTTTTCATTTATCATTATGGCCTTATCACGTACAAAAGCATCCGCTGGTCGTTTAGATGAGATATTTACCCTAGATGTGAATGTACAGAACCTTCAGGACATAGATGAAAAACAGACTGTTACGGACGGAAAAGTAGAATATCAGCATGTATCCTTCCACTATCCGGGAGCAGAAAAGCAAACATTAACAAATATTACCTTTACACTACAACCGGGTGAAAGGCTTGCCATTATCGGTTCTACAGGATCTGGAAAAACCACCCTGTTTCAATTGCTTCCTCGACTTTATGATGCAGAAAGTGGGGAAATTTTTATTGATGACAAACGAATTTCTACTTATCTACTGGATCAACTTCGCGGCAGTATTGGTTATGTTCCGCAAAGTCCACTGCTTTTCACCGGAACTATTACAGATAATATCGCTTGGGGTAAGAAGGATGCAACGTATGAAGATATTGTCCGAGCTGCAAAAGATGCACAGATCCATAACACGATTATGGAGCTGCCTGATCAATATGAGACGAGGGTTGGACAGAAAGGTGTTAATTTATCCGGTGGGCAGAAACAACGCATTTCCATCGCCCGCGCACTCATCCGAAGCCCAAAAATTTTAATGCTTGATGATAGTACAAGTGCACTTGATCTGGCTACAGAATCAAGGCTGCTTAAAGCGATTCAGGTTTATCAGTGTACAACGCTAATCGTTACACAAAAAATATCTACAGCAAGAAGTGCAGACCGCATTTTACTACTGGATGAGGGAGTCGTTCTCAATATCGGTTCTCATGATGCATTAATGAAAGAATCTGGTCTCTACCGCAAAATTGTGGAATCACAATTTGGAAAGGAGTATACCAATGTCCAATAACGTAAAAGCCCCTTTTCAATATCAAAAAGTTTCGTTGGATCATGTAACGAAAGATGATCAGAAAAGAGCAAAGAACGTGACAGCAACGATCAAACGGATTTGGAGTTATTTAGCCAGAGAAAAACGAAAACTTTCGCTCGTCATATTTATGGTTATGATAAGCTCTGGATTAGCACTTCTCGGTCCATTTATGGTCGGCATGGCGATTGATGATTTTATAGTCACCCGAGAAAGCACCGGGCTTGGTATATTGTTAATCGGGCTCATTTTTGTCTACCTGTTTCACTCGCTATCCATTTTTCTACAAAATTTCTGGATGGTGGGTGTTGCACAAAATACAGTTTATTCCTTACGAGCAGACCTATTCCAGCAGTTTCACCGATTACCTATTTCCTATTTTGATAAACGACAGCATGGAGAATTAATGAGCCGCCTAACCAATGACATCGATAATGTGAACAACACGTTAAATCAATCGGTTATTCAAATCTTTTCCAGTATATTGACGCTTGTGGGAACCATTGCTGTTATGCTTTATCTTAGTCCCATATTAACTGCCGTAACCATGTCGGTTATACCTACAATGCTTTATGCCTTACGTTGGATCACTAAACGTACAGGTCCCCTGTATAAATTGCAGCAGAAGGATATTGCAGACGTGAATGGCTATGTAGAGGAAATGGTATCAGGCCAACACGTTGTCAAAACATTTTCTCAGGAAGAACAAGTCATTCAAGCATTCGAGGAAAGAAATAATAAGCTAAAAAACACAGGGTTCTGGGCTCAATGCATTGCTGGTTTCATTCCAAAGGTAATGAATATGTTAAACTTTCTAAGCTTTGGGTTAATCGCGCTGGTTGGCGGAATCCTTGCCATTAATACAACGCTTGTGACGGTTGGGGTGATCGTCATTTTCACCGAATATGCACGTCAATTCACGCGACCGCTGAATGAACTTTCCAATCAGTTTAATGTTCTACTTTCTGCAATTGCAGGCGCGGAACGTGTATTTAATGTGCTTGATGAGACACAGGAGGAAATCGATGAAAAGGAAGCAAATACGCTTCCATCAACAAAGGGTCACATTACATTCGATAACGTATCTTTCGCTTATGAAGAAACACCCATTTTAAAAAATATTAGCTTTGAAGCAAAACCGGGCGAAACCGTTGCCTTTGTTGGACATACTGGAGCAGGAAAGACAACAATCATTAATTTGATTTCGCGTTTCTATAACTATGACAGTGGAAAAATAGCACTGGACGGAATGGATCTGAAAAACATCAAACGTACACATCTAAGGCAGCATATGGCATTTGTCTTGCAGGATGCTTTCCTCTTCTATACCACGATCCGGGAAAATATTCGATATGGTCGTCTGGATGCAACAGACGAGGATGTTACCCACGCTGCTATAAATGCAAATGCGCATGAATTCATAACTAATCTGCCGCATGGATACGATACGATTCTTGATGCAAAAGGCAGTGGTATTAGCCAAGGCCAAAAACAGTTATTAACGATTGCTCGGGCATTGCTTGCGGAACCGAAAATTCTTGTGCTTGATGAAGCCACTAGTAATATTGATACCATTACGGAGTTAAAAATCCAAGAAGCTTTAAAACGGTTAATGCATGGCAGGACCAGTTTTGTCATTGCTCATCGTTTAAACACTATTCAGGAAGCGGATACCATCATTATGATGGAGCATGGGAAAATAATAGAGAAGGGCAGTCATGAAGAACTGATCAGCCAGCATGGCCGTTATTATAAACTATACAAAAGCCAATTATTAGAAAAAGCGAATTAATACGCCTATAATCGAATTAATCACATCCAGTCCATAAACTGGAAAAAATCTTAATGTAATCGAGGTGTACGCAAGTGGGCAGAAAAGGTACGATGATTGAAAAAGAAATAAACAGTGACTACTTAGATGAAACGATAACATTGAAATTGTATCAACCAGAATCATTTTCACCCCTATACAAGTACCATATTTGTATTATGCAAGATGGAGATGATTATTACCAGATGGGTAGAATCGCAACACTTAGCGATCGACTACATGATAGTGAAGAGATAATGAATACGATCTTTGTGGGAATTCATTATCAGGATAAATATGATCGTAGAGAAAAGTACCATCCAAACGGTAAGCAAAATGAGGCCTACATCAAGTTCCTCGTTGCGGAAGTTGTCCCATTACTGGACAGGGAACTTCCTACATACCATATGGGCAAATCACGCGCCTTAATGGGGGACTCGCTTGCCGGCACGTTGGCATTTATGACAGCATTGAAATACCCGAATACTTTCGGCAAAGTAATCATGCAGTCCCCATTAGTGGATGAGGATGTATTAGCAGCAGCTGAAAATGCAAAAGATATCTATTCCATTGATATCTACCATACTATTGGTACAGAGGAGACAGCTGTTGATACTACATCTGATGGTCAAGTCGATTTTTTAACACCAAATAGGACATTAAACAACTACCTGCAAGAAAAAGGAGCGAGTTATACATATCATGAATTAGAGGGTGGCCAGCACACATGGAAGTATTGGCAAAAAGATATGAAGCGTGTGTTGACATCGATGTTTGGTGGGTTTTAATGGGTTTTAGAAAACTTGCAAAAAATAACCTTCCTATTTAATAGGGATTTCTGTTATAATAAAATATAATCCATGTTCATTTATTCACTTTAAAGGACTTGTTATCGTCAACCTTTACAGTGATACAAAGCTCGCACTCATGCAGATAGGAATTTTTATGTTCTCTTACCTGCTAAGAACAAACATATCCATCATATAGCGTAAGCACGAAAATAATCATTACTATTATAGGAGGTTTTAATGATGAAATATGGTATCGCTATTTTCCCATCAAAATCAATACAAGATGAGGCAAATTCGTACAGAATGCGCTATGATCCACGATATGATTTAGTACCGCCACATATTACGTTAAAAGAATCTTTTGAAGCGAATGATAAGCAAATAGAAGAACTGGTGACAGAGTTGAAAAAGATAGCAAACGAGTTTGAACCTTTTACGATAAATGTAAACAAAGTCAGTACCTTCTACCCTGTCACAAACACCATTTATTTCAAAGTGGAACCGATTCAAGAACTTATCGACCTAAATAAAAAAATGCAGCAAGGTAAATTTCCTGAGAATCAATCATATTCCTTTGTTCCCCATATAACAATCGCACAAGAGCTAGCTAATGATGAATATTCCGACGTATTTGGAAGCCTAAAAATGAAAAACATTCAATTTGAAGATGAAATTGACCGGTTTCAACTGTTATATCAATTGGATAATGGCTCATGGTCGGTGCATGAAACATTTGTATTTGGGAAGGAATACGTGTGAATATTAAATTAGCCCAAACCAGCAATGACATAAATCAAGCTTATCAAGTTCGTATGACTGTATTTGTTGACGAACAAAAAGTTCCACCTGACGAAGAAGTGGACGAACATGACAAAACATGTCTCCACTTTGTTGGGTATGAAGACGAGGAACCAATTGCAGCTAGCCGTCTTCGATTTACTGACAACTATGGTAAGCTTGAGAGAATTTGTATACTAAAGAAACATCGCGGTAAATCACATGGGACAAAGATTATCCGTCAAATGGAAGAGGTAATCTCAAGCAAAGGTTATAGGAAAGCTAAATTAAATGCACAAACACACGCAGTAAAATTTTATCAACGTCTAGGTTATGAGGTCGTTTCCGGCGAATTTATGGATGCCGGTATTCCACATGTGACTATGGTTAAACATTTATCCGAATAATTAGTTCGACTAGCTAGATACGAAAAAGGGGTTCGTTATAAATCATAACGAACCCCTTTTTTTGCTTGTTGAAAATGAATGACTTTCGCGTTATTCGGTAATGCTAAAGCGTAAATGTTTATAGGGGGACATATAAATTGACAAATTATTTACCAATGCTGTGGGAAACATTATTTGGCTTCTTTGCCTTATTTATATTGACAAAAGTACTGGGGAAAACTCAAATTTCACAGTTAACAGCTTTTGATTTTATTGCATCCTTGATTTTAGGGGAACTCGTTGGGAATGCATTATTTGATGATAAAGCAGGAATACCTCAAATAGCATTCGTGATTGGACTATGGGGGGCTTTATTATATTTAACCGAAATTATTTCACAGAAATTTAAAGGCACACGTTCACTCATAGAAGGAAGCCCAGCAATTATTATCTATAACGGTAAATTAATTCGGGATGTGATGAAAAAGAATAAGCTTGATGTTCATCAACTAAAAAATTTACTGCGAGCGAAAGATGTTTTTTCAATTCAGGAAGTCGAGCATGCCATACTGGAAACAAACGGAACTGTTTCCGTTTTAAAAAAATCACCTTTCCAATCGCCTACAAAGAGTGATATGAACGTCTCACCTTCACCACAAGATGTTAAACTTGCCACATCACTTATTAATGATGGCGAAATTATTTACGATAATCTAAAAGAGAAAAATCTCACCGAAGAATGGCTGT
Organism: Virgibacillus sp. NKC19-3; assembly: GCF_019837165.1. Taxonomy (NCBI): domain Bacteria; kingdom Bacillati; phylum Bacillota; class Bacilli; order Caryophanales; family Bacillaceae; genus Virgibacillus; species Virgibacillus saliphilus. The sequence goes on along the minus strand of NZ_JAGYHC010000001.1, from coordinate 1,805,162 downwards.
TAGAACAATTAAAAGAGCAAGATTTCAATACAGTAGAAGATGTATTTTATGCAGAATATATAAAGGATAAAAAGCTGTTCGTGTTGCCATTTGTAAATAGAAACCATGACAAGTATGATGTCTAAAAACACCGCCTCTCATTGAAGCAGTTGTGTAATTCGTTTCTATACAACACTAGCTAAAGTATGGGGTTTCCACATAATAAAAGATTTGTTTATCTGCACTGATTCGATTTTGTTTATTATACTGATATGATGTTACCGCTAAATTACCACATCTCAACAGTGGCCTTTTACGTATGCATTTACCCTATTTTAAGAAAAAATATGCCACTTTTCTTATTTAACATAAAGAAAAGTGGCTGAAATGGCGTTTAAAACCAGAAAGACCTTCGATCAGGTTTGTTTTCACTGTTTTCTTCTTTATCATCGTTTTTACGATCCGATGATTTTACATCAACGTTACGTTCGCCCCGAAGAGGACCAAAAAATGGATCATGACGGGGTCGCTCAATATGAACGTTATCCGCTTTAATCACCAAATCCTTAACATGGATAACTTGTTTTTTATCCGACACTTGAATCACTCCTAACGAATATGGATCGTTATTATTCTATGTCACTTTGGTATCTTGGTGTGTTCACCTACCTGTAAAATGATAGGTTAAATATCTCGATAATTAAGTTGAACGCCCACACAATCCATGTCTTAACACATATTCTATTAAAGACAACTAAGTCAATACACTTTGGAAGGGGTTATAATTCATGGGTTGTGGAAAAGATTTTGACACAGGTAACTGTGTATGTGACATTTTAAGAGAGATTTCAGAAGCGCAGAGTGATGTCGTAGAGAATTGCTGTGACACAAGCTGCGAACAATCGATTAACGACTTACTGGGTGAATCAGATAATAGTAATGGTTTGGATACAGTACCAATCATTTTATATTGTAAGGATGGTTGCAAGCCATTTAAAGGGTATGGTGCAAATCCGAACGATATTGGTGATATAACATCGAGCTTCTACTTTAGAGTGAAAAAAGTAACAAAAGATTGCTGTGCAACACTGGAGCTATTAAGAGATCCGAAAGATGGAAACAGAGATCCGAAAAGCCCGTGTGAGCAAGATACAAAACCATTACTTGCTACTGGTATCTGCATGACTGTAGATGTTAGCTGCTTCTGCCATGTTACTTGCCTGCCAGCAGTAAATGCACTTTAACTAACAAGATAAAATAAAAATGACACCATTGAAAAGGGGGAAATCCTCCTCCTTTCCCTGGTGTATTTTTTCATTAAAATCCTAACAATCGGATCGATATGATTTCTTCCATCGGAACTGCTGTACTAGAAGAACGTTTCCCTACTCGAATAAATACCTCATCATCATTTGAGTCTGTAATGACACCACGATAGGACCTTTTCTCTGTTTTGACTTCACACCTTAATTTCGGCGCATACTCCGGAGCATCTACAAAATAAGCAACCTTCTCATCCAATGTCATATCTTTAAATCTTTTTTCCGTTTTTTCTTCATCTATAGGTTCTTTATCCTCATCATCTTCGTTTTCTTCACTTTCATTTGTTTCCACTTCCGATTCCATTTCATCAAAATAAAGTGCTTCTTCCTTGTAAAAACTTCGATTCAGTGACTTTTTTGGAACATATTGCGTCTGTGGATCTGCTGTACTAGCTTCCACTTCTTTATTTCGCTTTCTTTGAGGTGACGTATAATTATGCTGCATTGGCGCTTTTGGTGTTTTTGTAGATGGTTGATGAATGTATAGCAATGGGTCCTTCGCAAATTTCTTCTTTCTCATTCGATAACCTCTCCTTTATAAAATGCGTCACCCCATTATATGAACCCAGGAATTGAAATGTGTTCTTAAGGGGACTGTCTACGTGGGTTCTTTTCTCTAGCCCTGCGGTCGATTCTTTCTCCTCTTTGATGTGACTTTCATGCTGGGAGTCGATTCTCCACACGCTATATAAAAAGCATCCCTGTAAAGAGATGCTTCCTTCATGTTAAATCAAAAAATCCATAAACGTGGTTGCCATGCCAAAATAGATCAAAATGGAAATAATGTCATTGATCGTTGTAATAAATGGTCCTGATGCTACTGCAGGGTCTATGTTAAAACGGTGCATTAAAATTGGAAGTATCGATCCTGCAAGCGTTGCTACAATTAACGTAGCCATGATCGAAATTCCTACCAGCAATCCAAGAAAAATATCCCCTTGCCACAGATAAATAACAATAGTGATCAATATGCCACATACTATACCATTGATCAACCCAGTCCCTGCTTCTCTCAAGAACAATTTGGATTTCTTTTGCTTTCCATAATCCCCCGTTGACAGACCTCTTACAGCTACTGCAAGTGCCTGAGTCCCCGTATTTCCTGCCATTCCGGCAATCAACGGAATAAACACAGCCAATACAGCAACCTGCTCAAGCGCATCTTCAAATTGCCCAATTAAGCTTGCGGTAAACATACCTAAAAATAATAAGATAATCAGCCATGGGAGACGTTTCTTTGCTGAAATAAACACACTATCATCGCGACTGTCCGTATCAGCCACAGCTGCCAACTTGGAGTAATCTTCGCTTGCTTCCTCATGCATAACATCCAGAATATCATCAACGGTAATAATGCCAAGTAAATGATCTTGAAAATCAACAACCGGCACTGCTAGAAAATCATAATCTCGGATCATTTGGGCGACATCTTCCTGGTCTTTCGCCACAGATACGGAAACAATTTTCTCGCTCATCACTGCTTCAATATGAACATCTTCATCCGCTATAATTAAATCACGTAACGAGAGCACACCGACTAAACATTTATCTTCATCCAACACATATATATAATAAATCGTTTCTGCATCTGGTGCTTCCTCTTTTAATTGATGCATAGCTTGTTTAACCGTCTTTGTTTTCATAATAGCTATAAATTCAGTTGTCATAATACTTCCGGCTGTTTTTTCTTCATAATGCAACAATTGTTTAATCTCTTCGGCGGCAGGTTTATCCATAATTGTTAAAAAACTGGCCACCTGATCTTTATCCAGTTCATTCAATATATCTACTGCATTATCTGCTGCCATTTCCGCTAGCACCATCGACGCAAAACGTGGATCCATTTCCGCAAAAAAGATCTTCGTATCGTCTAACTCAATGTTTTCCATCATTTCTGCTACTTCTTCCGGAGATAAATAGGTATATATTTGCAAGCGGGTTTCTTTGGACTGTTCGAAAAAAAACACAGCCTGATCATATGGATGCAAGTCCAGAAATTCATTGCGAAAATCTGCCGTTTCTTCCTCTTTTAATGCTACTTGCAACTTTTCCCAATGCTCTGTATATGTTACATCATCATTTTCATTATAATTGTTCGTTGAATCCATTTCATCACATCCTTTCTACACTAAAAATTTACTTAAAAAATGATTTAAACTCATGTACACTTATACATATACGCATCTTAATCAACACTATATGACGTGAACTTAAAAATAAGACAAGGTGGAAATGATGATGAAAATTGATGTTATTGGTGATGTGCATGGCTGCACGGAAGAATTGCATGAACTGTTTAAGGCATTGGGCTACTGGAAACAAAATAAGATTTATATCCATCCTGATGCAAGGATTCCTATATTTCTAGGAGATATCACTGACAGAGGCCCTGCTTCAATCCAGGTTATCAACCTTATTTATGATATGGTCGTCGTACACCATAAAGCAAAATATGTACCTGGCAACCATTGCAACAAGCTGTATCGTTACTTTTTGGGAAACAATGTTCAAATCCGTCATGGACTGGAGACCACAGTTGCAGAATACAACGCTTGTAGCAAGAAAGAACAGGAACGCATTAAAAGAAAATTCATGACATTGGTTGAGCAAGCCCCTCTCTACCTGCAGATCCCAGAAGTACAGGCAATTGTAGCACATGCGGGCATAAAAGAATCTTATATTGGTCATGCAGATAAAAAAGTAGAAAGCTTTGTTCTTTATGGTGATGTTACTGGTAATACTGATATGCATGGTCGTCCGATACGCAAAGACTGGGCGCAAGACTATCACGGCAGCGAATGGATTGTGTATGGACACACTCCTGTGAATAAACCGCGCATTGTAAATAAAACCATCAACATCGATACAGGATGTGTATTCGGTAATGCGCTAAGCGCCTTTCGTTTACCTGAAGAGAAAATAATAGCCGTTCCATCGAATCAGCCATATATGGCTGATAAATTTAGATCTTTTCCATCGTAATCAACCTTGTCATATCCTCTAAAAGGGGTGCTTGAAAGGCCATCATTTCCTTTGTTAACGGATGTTCCACGCTGATTTCAAAACAATGCAATGCCTGTCGCCCTATTTTTTCTGTAGATCCACCATATAAATCATCTCCGGCAATCGGCGAGGCGAAATGAGAAAAGTGTACACGAATTTGATGCGTTCTACCTGTTTCCAATTCAGCCTCGATAAAAGAGTGATCCGAGAGTTCACGAATAACCTTATAATGGGTTACCGCTCTTTTCCCTGTCTCGGTCACGGTACGTTTAATAATAGAATCATCTTTCCGACCAATAGGAGCGTCTATCGTCCCTTCTTTCTTCATAAGATGCCCTTCAATCACAGCTTTATATTTCCGATATATTTTTCCGGACTTCTGGGAGGCAGAAAGCAATGAATGACTCCATCGGTGTTTTGCGATTAAAACAAGTCCGGAGGTATTCATGTCAAGCCTTGTAACAATATGGACCGTGTAAGGGATATTATTCTTTTTATAATAACCTAATACTCCATTTACAACCGTTCCTGACGGGTGTTTCATAGATGGAATTGTTGGAATCCCAGCAGGCTTATTAATGACGATGATAAATTCATCTTCATATACGATGGTGAGCTCCATATCTTCCGGTTTTATATTATCTCCAATTTTCTCTTCAGGAAATTGTACAAACAATGCATCACCAGTTGATAAAAGGTAGCGCACATTTTGAATAGATCCGTTAACGAAAATCTTTCCACCATTGAATTTCACTGTTTTGATCATTTTTCTTGAGAATCCTCGAATACGTTGTAAGTAATCACGTATAAGCATGCCGTCATGCTCTTGACTGATGATCCACGTTAATTCATTCCTATTCATACTGACGTGTCGTCATCTGCAACAAATGAGTCTCGAACCCTGTTCCAAAAAGGAAAAGGTCTGAATCGTGCAAATCGTATCCTTTCTTTTGCTACACGACATTCAATGGATTTGACGTTTGTAAAATTCGCTGTAAAATGATCAATCGCAATTAAAAAACTCCTGTCGACCATCGGTTCCAGTAATGCGGTATGATGCTTAGGTAAGATTAATGGAGAACCGATTGTACGGAACACGCGATTATTTATGGAAGCCATTTCGGTCAGCTGTATCGCTTCAAGCGATGGATGGATAATTCCTCCACCAAGCGCTTTATTGTAAGCCGTACTTCCTGAAGGGGTTGAAACACATAAACCATCTCCACGAAATGTTTCGAAATGCTCTCCCTTTATTTTCACATCAAATACAACGGAGCCTTCTGTTGTTTTGATCATCGTTTCGTTCAAAGCAAGAAAACTCTCTTCCTTCCCACCTGATTTAGGACGGATGATCACTTCCAATAATGGATATTCCACGATCTGATATGGCGTTTTTGCAATTTCAATAATTAATTTCTCAACTTCCTCAGGTGTCCAATCCGCGTAAAAGCCCAAATGTCCTGTATGTATGCCAATAAAAGCCGTCGATTCGAGGCAATGTAAATATCTGTGAAATGCCTCTAGAAATGTTCCATCCCCACCAACTGAAATAACAAGATCCGGCCTTTCTCTGTCATATTCTAGCTGAAAGTCAGTAAGATACTGTTTCATAGTTGCTTTAATCGCATTGGATTTTTCATCCCCTTTGGATACGATTTTAAATTTCATTTGCTTCCCTCCTCCTCGTCTCCCCGGCTTATACTTACTTCCGGTGGAAAATCCGTTTGGCTTCCTGTACTTCATTTTTTATTTTGGACATTTCTTCATCTAATTTAAAAGCCGCCTCTGCAGCACGCTGTAATCTTCCTTTAATCTCTTTAGGTATTTGACCCTTATACTTATAATTTAGAGAATGTTCGTTTGTTGCCCAGAAATTCATTGCCAAGGTACGTATTTGGATCTCCGCAATAATCATCTTAACTCCCATAATGGTTTCGACCGGATATTCGATGATCATGTGGTAAGAACGATAACCACTGTCTTTCTTTTCAGAGACATAATCTTTTTCTTCTAAGATAGATAAATCCTTTCGTGCCCGTAGCATCGTAACAATGGTATATATATCATCAACAAATTGACAGACCACACGAACTCCCGCGATATCCTGCATCTCTTTTTCTAGGTTTTCCAACGATATTTGTCTCGTTTCCGCTTTTTCCAATATGCTGGCGACCGGTTTTACCCTGCCTGTAACAAATTCAATCGGTGAATCACTGGATTCATATTCAAATTGTGTTCGCATTCCTTTTAGTTTCACTTTCAATTCTTCAACAACTTGTGCATATGGTGCAAGTAACGCTTTCCAATTCAAGTCAACACCGCCTATCATTCATCTCAAACTTATTTTATTATAACATACGAAAATGGCTAATCATTGCATATGCACCTCTTCTTCTGCATAATCGATACTAACGATACGCCTTAAATAAGGAGGTTTCATTTTGCCAATGGCTCAAGAAATTGAAATTGAATATAAAAATATGTTAACAAAAGATGAATTTGATCGCCTATTATACCATTTACCTTTTCCTGAATATAGCCAAACTCAAACAAATTATTACTTTGAGACAACCGACTTTGCATTGAAAAAGAATGGATGCGCCCTGCGAATTAGAGAAAAAAACGGCGTATATCAATTAACCTTGAAAGAACCCCATAAAGATGGATTACTTGAAACGCATGATTCATTGACGAAAGAGGAAGTGCGTAACTGGATGCAAGGTAATATCATAGCAAAAACGCATACAACAAAGCAATTAAAAAATAAATCCATTTCAACGCAAAATCTTCATTATTATGGTCGTTTGACCACAAAGCGCCATGAATTAAAGAATGCGAACATCGTTATTGTACTGGATTATAGTACATTTAATGGCAAAGAAGATTATGAGCTGGAAGTGGAGGCAACATCTCAAGAAATTGGGATACAAGCATTTGAATCGCTTTTAAAAGAACATGATATACAACAAAGAGATACCCCTAATAAAATTGAACGATTTTTCCAAACCATATAACGGAAAGGTAAATCAGATAAGTTGCTCACAGATCACTCTGTTGCTACAATATAATATACAAACTATCAAGGAGAAATAGTAATGGCACAGATTGAACATGGAAACCTATTCGAAGCTATTGGTGGCTTTGACCAAATCGATAAACTTGTAACTCACTTTTATAACCGTGTTGCCCAACATCCATCATTGATCCCTATTTTCCCTGATGATTTAACCGAAACTGCAAGAAAGCAGCGATTATTTTTAACACAGTTTTTCGGAGGGCCTAAGGTTTATTCTGAAGAGCGGGGTCACCCAATGCTGCGAAGACGCCATTTACCTTTTCCAATAACACCGGAAAGAAGAGACGCTTGGCTTGCATGTATGGAAGAGGCATTACAAGCGGTCGAAATAGAAGAACCCTATCGTACAGTCATATTTGAGAAGCTAACTTTAACTGCGAACCACATGATGAACACACCGGAATAAGAGAAAGGAGAATCGATGTGAGTTGGAATCAAACTGGGCTCAGATGCTCAAATCGGACACACACATCGGCTAATTACAGCTTTTTTAATTTTGTACAAAAGCCAATTGAGATTTATGTCTTTGTTGATCCTCTTTGCCCGGAATGTTGGTCTTTAGAACCATACCTAAAAAAACTGTCAATTGAGTATGGACGATTTTTCACGATTCGCCCGATCATAAGCGGGCAATTAAATACACTAAACAAAGAGCCATTTGATAAACCTAGAAAGCTAAAAGATATATGGGAAAAAACGGCAAAACGAACCGGAATGAGCTGTGATGGTGATTTATGGATGGAGAATCCTGTTTCTTTTCCATGGGTTGCATCATTGGCAATAAAGGCTGCAGAACTTCAAGGGAAAAAATCCGGGAGAATTTTTCTCCGCAGAGTACAGGAAAATGTATTCCTTAAAAAACAGAATATCTCGGAAGAAGACGTTTTATTCCAATGTGCCAGGGAAGCAAAATTGGATTTAAATGAATTTAAAGAAGATTTATATTCAGAATCAGCCAAAAAAGCACTACAGCTTGATTTAAAATTAACAAAGGAAATGGAAGTAGACTATATTCCAACTATTGTGTTCTTCAATCAAAGCATTGAGCAAGAAGGTATTAAGATATCCGGCCTTTATCCATATGATATTTATGTACTTGTGTTGGCAGAAATGTTGCAAAAAGAGCCTATTCCTTCTGAAAAGCCACCATTGGAAGATTTTCTTTCCTTTTATGGTATTGTTGGCAATAAAGAAATTGCAGTTGTCTATGATTGGACACAGGCAAAAGCAGAAAAAGAAATGAAAAAATTGCAGTTGGTACAAAAAGTAGAAAGGATCCCCGTTAAATATGGGTCTTTCTGGAAATATATCTATTAAATGGTAAGCCTTCATCTAAAGGCTTACTTTTTTGTTGCCTAGAAATTATAAAATTATTTGCCTGGGCATAACTTATTATTGATTAATGGCTACGTCCAGCTACAAGCGCCAAAAACGAGGAGATAACACGAGAGCTCCCTACGATAAAGAAGACTTGGGACTGACAAGCCGACAGGCGCAGGCAGAGCCATAGTCGCACTTATGCCTGTGGCGAAAGTCATCATCGGTTCACTTGACAAAGGAAGGCCGACTAAGAACGGCCTTGCCGGCCAACTCACGGCTCCCCTGATGCAGGGGCATGATTCCTTTTCGCTTTCCAAGCATAAGATTCACGTAGACTTTCGCCATTCATTGGCGACAAGTCACGTTCATCTAATCTCAGTTGCAACGCGGGGGTCTCTACGTTTTTAACCAGGCGCTTTTCGCTTTTGTTCTGCTATGACAGAAAAAAATAAAGGATACACGGGGCAGCGTGTATCCTTTCATTCTCTCTCTTTGTAAGATACAAAGGGGGATGGGAGAAAGTTTCATGATCAAACAAAGGGGTTTTGTTTGTGTTTATCTTACAAATTAAATATACCAGTAAAATGAATTAGAAGCAATAAGTTTGTGCATGGTTTCACAGAAATGTCACTTCTATTCCAAAAAAAGACACATACAATGTAACAAGCAACGATGACATTGACAGGAGTTGAATAAAATGCAACGTCTTCTTCCCCTTTTTTTCCTATTACTGAGCGTATTTGCTCTCATCCTAAATATACTTGGACTCATGAAAATTATTCCGTTGTATATCACCTTGCCTTTATTATTTTTAAGCCTTTTTATGACCATTTATTCATTCGCCCACAGGCGTATGTACCATGGACAAAAGGTTAAAAAGCACCCAGGGTTTACTAGAGTTAGAGGTTAAGCTCTATTTATACCAACTAACTAAAAGGAGGGACTGGGACAACAGGGTGTTGAACAAATCAAATCCCGAATATATACCACTCCTAAAAATATACGTCGCACACCTTAGGACGGCTAGGGGACTCCATTATGCTCGTCGTGTTGCAAGTGATTTGAAGAGCAGCACTCTTCGTAAAAAAGATTGCTGCCGTCTTCAAGAGGTTCCACCTATGCCTTTTCTCCCAATGGAATCTACGTATATTTCCTACACTAATTTGGGAAATGTCCGTTTAGTTAAACATGTTTGTTTTGTTCCAGTCTCGTTTTCTGCTCATTTTAGCAATAATGCTTCCAATTCATTTAATTTTTCCTCAAAAACATCCATGGCATCTAAAATGGGCTGTTTGGATGTCATATCCACACCGGCCTTCTTTAGTATATCAATTGGATATTCACTGCTTCCCGCCTTCAAGAAATTGATATAACGTTCTACTGCACCATCTTTACCATCTTTGTCTTCCAATATTTGATTGGCAAGGGAAGTCGCAGCTGAATACCCTGTTGCATATTGATATACATAATAATTCATATAAAAATGGGGGATTCTTGCCCATTCCAATCCAATTTCTTCATCTGAGACAACATCATCGCCAAAGTATTTCTTATTTAGGTCGTAATAAATTTCCGTTAGTTTTTCCGCAGTTAATGCTTCGCCTTCCTGCAGTCGTTTATGAATATCATGTTCAAATTCAGCGAACATGGTTTGACGGAATACGGTACCACGAAAGCCCTCCAGATAATGATTGAGCAAATACAGCTTTTGTTTCTCATCATCAAGATTTTTAAGCATATAATCATTCAGCAAGGCCTCATTCGTTGTTGATGCCACCTCTGCTACGAAAATTGAGTAATTCCCATAGCGGAAGTCCTGTGTTTTTCTGGAATAGTAACTGTGCACGGAATGTCCAAGCTCATGTGCAAGTGTGAACGTATCATTCAGACTATCTTGCCAGTTCAACAGGATATACGGATTTGTGCCATATGCTCCCGAGGAATAGGCACCACTGCGCTTTCCTTTATTCTCCTCCACATCAATCCAGCGATTCTCATAGCCCTCTTTCAAAATATCTATATATTCATCTCCAAGTGGAGATAAACCTTCAAGCACATACTGTTGCGCCTTTTCATAAGGTATTTTCATGTCAACATCTTTAACAAGTGGTGTATACATGTCATACATATGCAACTCATCTAGCTCTAATACCTTTTTTCGCAATGCCGCATAACGATGAAGTAATGGCAGTTTTTCATTAACTGCTTCAACCAGATTATCATACACTTGTTCCGGAATATGATTATCATCAAGCGCTGCTTCCCTAGCTGATGTATAGTTTCGGATTTTCGCATTAAAATTATTGGTCTTCACATTTCCAATCAGTGTGGATGCAAATGTATTAATAAACGCTCCATACGTATCATACATCGCTTTGAAAGCTTCCTTACGAACATCACGATTTTGTGATTCCAAAAATCCAATAAACCTGCCCTGTGTCAAGTCGACCTCTTCCCCATCATCATTTGTAATGGAAGGGAAGGTTAGATCTGCATTATTGAGCATACTGAACGTTTGCGAAGCATTTGACATCGGTTCAGACGCCTCAGCCAGTAAAGCCTCCTCACGCTTACTTAATACATGGGGGCGCTGACGATTAATTTCATCCAATGTTTTTTGATATGCTTGTAATTCTTTCTTTTCCTCAAGGAACCCTTTTATGGTAGCCTCATCCATTTCCAGAATTTCTGGTACAATAAAACTCATGGAACTAGAAGCTATCGTAAGTAGGTTTTCAGCTTTCGTGTTCAACGCTTGGTAAAATGAATTTGTTGTATCCTGATCATAACGCATATGCGCATATGTAAACAGCTTCCCAAGCCTCATCGAGAGCTTATCCTGCAACTGAAACAGGTCATACAAGTTTTGAGCGGATTCAGAAAGCTTGCCTTGATAGCTCTCGATTTCAGGAATATCCGCTTTCAGTTTCATTAACTCTTCTTCCCACTCTTCATCTGTCGCAAAAATTGCTTCCAAGTCCCATGTCATTTCTTTAGGTAATTCACTGCGTTTTGGTAATTCTTTTGACGTTTTAGCCAACATATTTCCTCCTTTTTGAACAACGCTTTAACAAAGATCATATTAGTAGTATAACGAATTATGCATAAATCATGCTTGGATTTTGTTTGAAGCCTTTGCAATTAAAAAATCCATTATTGCTTTATCCGCCTTTAAAGCTTCTTCTATATTTTTATGAAATTTAATGGGATTGATTTTTGTAAATGAATGGGTTGTTTTCTGTCTCACGATATTTAAGCGGGCTAAAAGCTGTAGATATTGCATAACAGGATTTTCAGTAGAATAAATTAAGGGAAAATATTGTTTACTGAGAAGTTGTTGCTGTAAAAAATGCTTCGCTAATGTAGTGGAAATAGCACTTCCTATGGGTAACGGGGCTAATAGATCAATGGCTATCCGACTCTGCCAGTCCCATGAAGAAGTCTTCATCCGGTATTGAGCAGGTATTGGCAACAATATAATAGACGGTAAATATTCGATATGGGTTCCTTTTAAATATAACCATTGACGCCAAGCTAATTCTTTCCCATATAAATGACTTCCTGGTTTTAAACGGAATTTGTACTTTTCCTTTTTCCATAATTGATAAAGCTCCATTTGTGTAAATGGCTTTTCCATAAATATATGCGTGAAATTCATTTGCTTTAATGGTATAACGTTCAGTTTACCGATAGCCTGTCTTGCTTGTGTAAAAAAAATATCCTGAAATGTTATAAATTGAAGGGTGTGCGGACAAAAGTAAAATAAAATTAATGGGGTATCAGAAGAAAATTGATGGATAAACTGTTGGGAATACTGATCAATTTTCAGATGATGTTTCGTTTGTCTTTGGAGTAAATTTTCCCCCAGGATCCATATTGGTGTTATCCCGGCATGCGCATATCCCACGTTCCGCTGTCTTATCTGCTCAGGTTGTACTCTTGCACATTGATACTCAATAGCAATTCTTTTCCTATTTATCAACAGCAACAAATCTGGCCGCTGGTTAATTTCCGGGATGAATGTCTCAAGCTGAACATCCAATTGTTGATGGATTAACCATTTATACAGTAGTAATTTCCCCTTTTCATGGTAAGCCCCCTCCCCTCCTTCGTGTGTGGAGCAATTTGTTGTGGAACGGTGTGCAAAATGAGGGATTACTTTTAATCCTGCTTTGATAATTACTGGTTGCTTACATGCAGGGCAAAAAAACGACTGGCGTTTTAATTTTTCAATCTCTATTTTTGGCAGCGTGTACAGCATAATCACATTGCCCTTTTCTGTTAGAGCCTGTAACATGGAATAAAACCACCTCCTATATATACCAATTCGACAGAGATGGATAAATTCCTGCAAAATAATAAAAAAGGTTCTCTGTCAAATGTTGGGGTGAGCGTATGCTCACTCCTTATTATTATGCCACCCGAATATCCAGCTTTTTATATTGATGATGCAGTAATACCTTCGCCCGAAAGCGATCAAATCGTTTAAAGCCAAATGCATTACGCTTAAGAACCTTGGTTTGGTTATTAATCCCCTCAATATAGCCGTTATGCAGTTCAAAACCAAACGTATTCATAATTTCCTTCTGCCAATTCTGCAGGGTCCCGATAGCCTGTTCAAATTCCGTAACACCCGATTCTCGAACTAGGTCATAGAATTCATAAAGATGCGCTTTCGTTGCACCCAAGTGTTTCGAGCCATTCTCTTTAGCTGTCTCAAACCATAATCGATAAGCCTCTTTAAGTTGGTAAGCCCGTTTCAAATAGGCGGATTTTTGTAAGTATCGTTCCAGATACCAGGCTTGTTTGTCTGTTAATGTCTCCGGCTGTTTATAAAATACATGTTTCATCCGTTTACATTTTTTGCGATCATAATCATCAAAAGCATTTTGTTCCTGTCTTCTGACCCTTTCTAAAGCCCAATAGATATACCGACAAAAATGGAAGCGATCCGCGATGATAATAGGATGCCCCAAAGCTTGATCAACAGCGGCCTTAAACGAATGGCTCATATCCATCACGACCATCTTTACGCGTTCACCATGTTTCCGTAAATAATTCTTTACCGTTTCTTTCCTACGGTCTGCCAGTATTTCCAACGGTTTTCTATTTACGGGATCGGCAATAATCGTCTGATATGTTTCTCCACCGGCATCCCCTTTGTATTCATCAATGGCAATCACATCCGGTAATGTTTGTGTTTCATCCAACAGCGGGGCCGTAATATAATCGAACCGTCGAATAACGGTGGTTGGGGATGTATCAAATCGATGAGCAACATCCCTGAAACTTTTTCCGTGAATAAGCTCCATCGCTACGGCCTGTTTCATCTCCATGGACTGTCGCTGATAACGCTCCACTAAGGGGTTATCCTCATAAAAACGCTTCCCGCAACCGGATCGGCAAACATAGCGTCGCTTACGATAGAAAACATAAACCTGTCTGCCAAATATACGGGTATGTTGAATCTTTTGTACCCGGTAATCATGGACATTTGATGTATAAGCACCACAAGCCGGACAACGATGGTTTTTTACTTCCCTATCAACATGAAGATAATAGATGCCGTCAACTTCTTCTGACTTTTGGATCGTAAAGGCTTCAAATCCTGGTAAATGAATGTTAGAATTCAATTGCACGCACTCCTTTTGTATCTGTTTTTTCGCTAACTTCAGTTTAACAAATAAGGAGCTCGCGTGCTTTATATTATTCAGAAAATGATTCACACCCCAACATATATTGTAGAACCATAAAAAAAGACACCCTTTTTCGAGTGTCTAGACTTCAACTGGAAAATAAGATCTGACTTGGGCAAAGGTGTCCGTTTCAAATATCTTTTTCCCATATTCATCTAATAAGTGAATGGTCACGTCTGTATCGTCTGCAAATTCTAATACTTGGCTAATGAAATCTTCTTGTACGTCGTCATCCAGTAATTCATGAGAAAACTCCATATACAAGTAATAGCTTTCATCATAGTGATACAGGGAATCTTGGGCACTTCCTGTGAAAGCTGCAAAGTAATGACTTAATTGAATGACGTCCTCGAAATCATGGAACCTTACAATAATTGATAGGTTGTCTTCTTCCAATTCCTCACTTTGGTCATGACTTTTTCCATATTTATCTTCCAGCATATTTTCTATTTTCTTATCAACAGGTACGTCTACTGTTTCACCATCTTCTGTCGGTAATTCAATATTCTCCCCATCTTTGGAGACTTGTGCTTTGGTAACAACGAATTCCAATCCTTTATCCATTGCCTGAACCTGAATCCACAACGGACCTTCTACCGTAAAGTCCTCTTTATAGTTCACTTCATCCATCATTTGCCAAAACAATTGCTCGCTTCGCTCCCGATTATACCAGATTTCCTCACGCTCAAACCCACGATCTTCAAGGTCATAATAAGAAATATAAAACTTTACCGTATTTTCATTGATTCTTTCTATTTCCATTTTGTTTCTCTCCCTTCTATAAATAGTTAAGTGGAAGAGACCACTTCACCTTTATATATAGTGAAATCATTTACCATTCCATTTCCCGTTAACGTACATTTCTAACCATTCATATTTATATTTCTACTGCCATTGTATGATAGCTTCATTCTTCTTGGAAATTAATATGCCTACAAATTTATAAATTGTTATATGAATGGTTAATATCATATTTTAAAGCATTCCTAAACATTTGTCACCCATAATATTTAAAGGGACACCTGACCCTAATATAACAAAAACACAGACCAGTAAAAAGGGATCTGCGTTTTTATTTGTATTTCGTATTTCCTAAAAGTTGTGAACGAATTAGTTGACCATTCGCTGCGCCTCACGTAGTTGAAAAGTACGTACTGTTCTTGGTAAAAACCGTCGAATCTCATCTTCGTTATATCCAACTTGCAATCGTTTTTCATCCAAAATTATTGGTCTTCTCAATAAGCCTGGGTTTTGTTGGATTAAATTAAATAAATCTTTTAATGGTAATTGATCAATATCAACATCCAATTTTTGAAAAACCTTTGAGCGAGTCGAGATAATCTCATCAGTTCCATCTTCCGTCATCCGTAATATTTCCTTTATTTCATCCAACGTTAATGGTTCGGAAAAAATATTCCTTTCTCTAAATGGGATATTGTGCTCCTCAAGCCACGCTTTTGCCTTCCTGCAAGATGTACAACTTGGTGAGGTATAAAGTGTTACCATGAAACTTCACTCCTCATTCTAAAATGGGTATTTTCATAAACATTGAGCTACTTATTAGATTAAAATAAGTTTAATTAACCCTATATGTAAATTATACTACATTTGTCAATTAAAAGGTAGAGGATTTCCAAGAAAAATCAAGGTTTTTTCAAATGTTCATGAATTGTTTACATTTATCAATGTAGTAGTAACATACCCTATATCATTTTCAATTAAACCTGCCACGTGAAAATATTTTTAAAATCAAGCAAAACAAATACAACAACTTAGTGTACGGGAATTTCCGTAAAAGGACTTTTTAGGATTTTTCTGTTGTATGTATGCCTTCTAATATATCCTTGGAATCTCGGTCTTTCTCATACGTTAGAACTTCATCGACCGATTGATAGGACTTGCCATATATTTCTTTATCTTTATACGTATGAATATCCTCGTACATCTTTTTCATCTTTTGAAAAATCACTTCTTCGGAATCATCCGTTGGAGACCAATACAAGATTTCCATTGCGGTATCCTCATTTGTAGCCAGGGAACGACGATTGTAATCAATCTTTTGCGCGTGAGCGAAGCCTTCTCTGTGGTAAAAGTGAAGTCGTTTCTCTGAATCTGAATCATCATAATCTACTGGCTCCACTTCCAAAATAATTGGTTTGTTTTTATTTTTTAGTTTTTCCATTAACTTATGTCCTGTTCCCTGCCCTCTTGCATCTGGTGAAACCCATACATAGTCAATAAAAACGAATGAGTCAAATTCCGCAAACATTAAGACATGTAAGGAACTTTCATCCTTATGGTAAACATCCCCCTTTTCATCTAAGAGCATTTCCATATGCGCTTTTGATTTCATCTCTTCTACGGGGAAATACTTACTTAACTTATCATACCAATTCATAACATAACTCCTTATTTTTTATTGATTTTTTTAGTATAACGAAAAAACGATCCTTTGTTAAATCTGCATGAAATAAGTACTAATTTTAGCATTCCCAACTGAAAGATTACCTATTAGGAAACATGACATTTCCTTTATATTTCTCTGTCTACGAGAATAAAGCGAATCTTCATCTTGTAACGAGATTCGCTTTGTAACTTATTTTCCGATCATATAGTCTACATTTTCAGTATACGTATTCCCGGAATTCCATAACAGGAATTCATCAATCCCATTTTCATACAATGCTTTGATTTGCGCCTCAACTTCCTCTTTTCCATATTGTTTGGTTGCTCCACTATATAACCAAGGTGCTTCAAAATCCTGTAACCACGGTCTTGAAACTGGAGTCTCTTCCAAGGCATCCAACACCTCATTTTCCACTTGAGCATATTCGTTAACAAGCTTATATGGTTCTGTATCGGGCTTTTCTATACCAAAATAGGGACTCCAATGACTGGGATAGATCATCGATGAAATGATATCGACATTTTCCGATATCTTAGAAAAGTTTTGGCCGATACCTGGTGTTTCTTCAATCGTAGCTGCGTAACCGAATATATCTGCAGCAACGTCAACATCATAATACGCCAATTCTTCTCGAGCAAACGCTACGAAGTCCGTTACAGCCTCTACACGTTTTTTCACGTCATCAAGTTCGGAGTTTTCGTAATCCCCAAGTGTGTATTCCAGCTCAGAATCCCGGTTTTCAAAACCTTCAGGAAAACGTACATAATCGAACTGGATCTCCTGAAAGCCCATTTCTGCAGCCATCTTCGCAATTTCAACATTGTATTCCCATACTTCTTGTTCAAACGGATTTAAAAATGCTTCCCCTTTATTATTCACCCATACTTCTCCGTTTTGTTGAAAGGACAGATCAGGGCGCTCCTTAGATAGCACACTATCCTTAAAAACAACAACTCTCGCGATTGGATAGATGCCCTTCTCTTCTAAGACCCGCATCATCTCATCAGGGTCATCTATATAATTTTTCGCCATATCTTCATACGGGGATCCCTCTTCGGGTATCATCGTTAAATTACCATTATCTTCTTTGATATCAATTACCATTGTATTTAGATCTGTTGTGTCAATTAAATCCAAGAGGCTCTCAAAGCGACTGCCACCTGCCGAATTTCCAGTAACATAGATACCCCTCACCGCATCAGGATATTCAAAATCATAGCCTGAATCATATGTAAAACGCTGTATTCTTTCACTTGTATCAATCGATTTAATATTGGTTTGTCTTTCCTTATGTGCACTTGCTGTTTGTACTTCTTCTCCACTACTACTTATAGGTAGCATTATCCCCAGGAGAAGTATACTTATAAATGTAAAAGCCGTAAGCCGTTTTCTCTCCATCACATTCAATCTCCAATACGTATTTTAAACCTAGTATATACGAAATGAAGTCAGATTTGAACAACAAATGGAGGATTAAGTCGAATTTTTTAGTTTTTAGAAGGATAAAGAGGAGTACGGAAAAGACTTTTTTGCTAGTTACTTGCATTTGACAACAATGCTATATATAATAATAAAAAAATGGAATATAAAGTGATGAAAAAGGCGTAGTACAATTACTTATTGGTTTTTAGAGAACTTGTGGTTGGTGGAAACAAGTATCAAGGGTAATTTGGAATTGGACTTTGGAACTGATGTAACTTAAAGTGGTCTTTACAAAGAATGTGAAGATAATAAGGGTGGCACCGCGGTTCATTCGTCCCTGTTTGAGGGATAAATGGGCTTTTTTTATGTAGAATAAAGAATCGGAGTGAAGTAAAATGAAAACCATCTTTTCAGGTATCCAGCCAAGCGGCACATTGACAATTGGAAATTACTTAGGGGCTATGCAGCAATTTGTCCAATTACAGAATGATTACCAATGTTATTATTGCATTGTCGATGAACATGCTATTACAGTACCACAAGATCGATTGAAATTAAGAAATAATATTCGCTCACTAGCAGCACTGTACCTTGCATCTGGATTAGACCCGGAAAAAGCTACGTTATTTATCCAATCAGAAGTATCTGCACACACACAACTAGGATGGATGCTGCAATCGATAAGCTATATTGGAGAATTGGAACGAATGACCCAATTTAAAGATAAATCGACAGGTAATGAAGCAGTGTCATCAGCATTGTTAACTTATCCTTCCCTAATGGCAGCAGACATTCTTTTGTACAATACAAATATAGTCCCTGTTGGTGAGGATCAGAAACAGCATTTAGAACTTACCAGAAATCTTGCACAGCGTTTTAATCATAAATTCAATGATATTTTTACCATACCTGAAATCAGCATTCCCGAAGTCGGCGCACGTATTATGTCGCTCCAGGACCCTACCAAGAAAATGAGCAAGTCAGATGACAATGAAAAAGGGTTCATCTCCATGCTTGATGAACCGAAAAGGATTGAGAAGAAAATTAAAAGTGCTGTTACGGATTCAGATGGAATTGTTGCATTTGATAAGGAAAATAAACCAGGTGTAGCAAACTTATTAACCATTTATTCAAGCTGTTCAGGAGAATCTATAGCATCCCTTGAATCCACGTATAAAGATAAAGGATATGGAGTGTTCAAGCAAGATACCGCAAATGCAGTTGTTCAAGTTCTAAAACCCATTCAGGACCGGTATTACGCATTAATCGACTCGGAAAAATTAGATGAGATATTGGATCAGGGAGCAGACAAAGCTGCTTTTACGGCGAATAAAACAGTTGCCAAGGCAAAAAAAGCGATGGGATTAGGAAGGGTCAAAAAGAAAAAACGTTAGAAAAAATCATTCAGTGAGCGAGAATCCCCCGTCTCACTGAATGATTTACTTTTGCTTCGACGTATTTTGCTCTTGATTATTTTCCGCTTCAAACATTTTTTCAAGGAAAGGCTGCCCCTTGATTAATTTTGCACATAATTCTTCATGTGCCATGCTCCATCCTTGCTTCACCCCATTATAAAGGGCGTCCCATACTTTATCTTCATTCATGAATCGGATAAATGGATAGTTTTTTGGATCCCATTCGGTAAGCCAATACCGCAACTCTTTTAAATTGTTGGTCGTTCGTAACTGATCCAACCCTATCATAAGCAGCTGCTTCAATTGACGTTCCCTTCTCGTTAAGCCAAAAACTAGTTCAGGTGGCATTGATAACATGTGGTACTCTTTCTCATAAGAGGTACCATCGAATTTAAAGGATTGGGCTTTTTTATTTTCAATCATATCGAATACAAGTTGCTCCTGTCTTGGTATTAAACGGCTTTTACGAATAGGAATTTGATAGCCAATGGTATCAAGAGCCAGTATTTCTTTGCCATCTGTGATGATACAAGCATATTCAAGTACGGTTCGATCCTGACCCTTGCGGGAATAAGCACGTTTATAAATCGTATCAAGCAGTACTATAGGTAGCTCATTCATGTCATTTTCAATATAATTGTATAAGTCATCTGTTATGTACAATAATGGAACCTGATCTAATAATTCAATCTTGTCATCTTTGCGCCATTCATGAAAGTAACAGACGCTATACCCGTTTTCTTCTCCTTCAAACCAATTCACCCAAACATCATGCAAATATAACATAAACAACCCTCACTTTTTAACGTAACTTAACATACATTATGACCATTATTTTAAAAAAATATTCGAATGAAATGAGATTAAAGGTTGTTTGGCATACGATAAATGACGAACGCCATGATCAAAAATCCAATCAGCAGAAAGTAACATTCTATTCTGCCTCCTATAAAAATAAAATAATCCGTCCATGTTAATCCCGCTGGTAGTAAATTCATGTATGCTATGATGGTGACTCCCCCGGAAACAGCCATCCCAAAGCCGATTAAAAATAAAAATACATACCCCATCTTTATCCCGTCCCCTGCTTGTCCTTATCTATTATTCTAATTTATGCTTGTACAAATGAATAAATGAATGGGGTTAGTAATTTACTAAAGGGGTTTCGGGTGAGCCCCGGTTCGGTATTGACTCACATTCAAAGATTCCAAATATAAAGGGAGGCGAAACAGCATACCAATAGATATGCTGTTTCGCCTCCCTTTCATTATTGTCAACAAGACTAAATCTGGACTTCCTCCTCTTAAAACGATTCATCTAGTTGACTAAGTTCTTTTTTCACTTCACGTGTTAGATCTAAGAAAGGCTGAATATCTTGAACGTACTCCAAAATTCCTAAGTACTCTCCATTCTCATCAAATACACCTTTATACGTGATATAAACATAACGCCCCCCTTTCTTAAACCACATACTTTCAGAAGAGCGTTTCTTTGACTGCAGATCATGAATTAAGTTCATAACCTTCTCTAAACTATTAGGTGGATGACAATTGGCTACGAAACGGCCAATTGAGCTTGGTGTCCGTACAAGCATCATCTCAGATGAATCGATTCTTTCATTAAAGTATTTAAATAAACCGTTTTTATCCACAAATGTTATTTCTAGTGGCAAATGGTTAAGAATATGGTTGGCTTCATGTGTTGTTAAGTAGCCACCTCCAAAGGGAAGGCTTGGAATATCAGCATCTTTCGCATGATTTATTGTATCCGTTTCATCTTCCTCATCGATAAATGACGTTCGTTGAGACACCCATTTTTCTTCCGGCTCACCAAAACAATAGCCATATGCGTCACTTTCCTTTGCGATAGCCAGCCAATCATCTTCTTGAAAGGTTAACGCAAGCATTGGTAATAAAAATGATTCTTCCTCAAAAATCATTTCCTTAAATTGACGTTCAAATAAATGATACGTTTTCTTCAAGTATTTAAATTCTATATCAGGTATACGTTCCATCATTTTTTTGGTTCCCTTATATAGGTTACGGATTCGATCATCATCCCTCCACATGATTCTGGATGGCGTATAATGCCTATATCGCTCCAAAATTGAGAAAAATAGCTTCTCTTTACGATTATAGTGGTTATAGAACTGTCCTAATGAAGACATAAGCTCCTTGAGTCTTTCTAACGTATCTTCTTGCAATTGGTGTTGGTTTTTTTCCAATAATTCTAAAAGACTATTCATTTCAGTAAAAATTTCCAAAAATGCTTTATTTTCATTTGCGAAAATTTGGACTGGGTGACCTGGATGTTGCGTTTCAGGAATATTCCATTCATTCATTGAATGGCCGTACAATTGAGCATAAACACGGAATAACTCCTTAACATTCTGAGATGTAATACCATAGTCTCCACTTTTTAATTCCTGCACAATCAACAATATTTCAACAGCATTCACATCTTTAAAATGTCGGTCAAACTCTTCTTGAATAGATTCTGACGGACCCGTATCATGTAAACGATGTAATATATCTTTTAAAATATTAATTAATTTCATGTTATATTGTGCTTTAGCCATTTTCTCACCTCATTGTGCTAGGTTCCTTCCATTGGTTAAAATATAAGCGTAATCCTATTGTTATTGTTTCACTGGATTATTTTTCATTAAATTGTAGGATATGATTATCGAGAGAAGAGCCAAGGCTGCAAAAACTAAAAAACCATACTGATAACCAGATACGCCAAAAATATCAATAAACAATCCCATAACCGGTGGAATTACAAATCCCCCAAAGGCTCCCAGGCCACCAACCCAGCCGCTGGCTCCGCCTGGTGCGTCGCTGACATAGGTTGGCACCAGTTTGAATATAGCAGCATTAGCAATCCCCATACCTGCAGCAAGAATAACCTCCGCCAGCAAAGCGATCCAAAAGGTAGATGTTACTACGAACATTAATGCACCAAGGAGTGCAACTGCAAAACTGATTATGGCTACCTTTTCCCCGCCATGATCATCACTTGCCTTCCCACCATATACTCGTATAAGTGAAGCAAATATCGAGAAACCGATGGCCATCAGAACACCTGCCATCCGAACACTCTGTCCGTGAAACTCTGTCCAATAAGTTGGCAACCAAGTTGTTAGAGCCAAAAACCCTCCGAATGAAGTGAAATAGAGTGCAATCAAAGCCCATGTACGCGGGTTTTTAGCTGATTTTTTCAAAGCATCAACGGCATTACCCGAAGGAAACACTTCCTGTCCGAGTTTTTTTGCTACCCGCTTCGCTTCCCTTTCATTGACCCCTTGATTCGTGATTTGAATGGAATAAGCATCTTTAGCGTAGACGGCATAAATAATCGTTCCAGCAATCAGAAAAAGGAGCCATATCAAATAAGTATTTGCCAGTCCATATAAGGCAAGTATTGTAGGCAAAATCAAACTAAAAATCCCTGGAGCTAAATTACCTAAACCACCGTAAACACCAGATGAAAACCCATGTTTATTCGTCGGAAACCAATAATTCGTTTGCGGTACTCCGACAGAAAACGTCGCAACACCTGCACCTCCAAGCAAGCCAAACAATAAAACCCACGGGAATTTCCCCATTGTTAATTCTCCCGTGTAAAGAATAGACGTTAATCCGACCATCCCGACAATTGAGATGCCAAGTAAAATAAGCATTGGTTTTTTTCCACCGACCTTATCAACCCATGCACCAAAAGGTATGCGGAGTAATGATCCGAGCAGTTGCGGCAATCCCACTAAGAATCCTAGCATGATACCGGATAATCCTAAAAACTTATTAAACTCTGAAGCAACTGTTCCAAACAAAGATACCGCGGAAAATCCGATGAAAAATCCAAATGTTGCCATAAGCAAGCCCCTATTCGGACTTCCTTTAAGACGATACTCTTTCTTTAGTATTTCAGGTTGTTTATCTTCAATGTTAGACTGTTTCATTCTTACATTAACCTCCTTAACCTTTCCTTAAAAAAGGAAATGGAAAAATATAAATCGCTATTTGCTGAGTCTCAACGTCATATTTCTATCAAGGATGACTTTTATCCAGCTTACGGTATACGACATAACTTCTACGAAAATACATAAATGGTAGACTGAACGCATGGACAAGACGCGTGAATGGCCAGACGACATATAAAGAAAAAGAAGATAGAACGTGAATTTTGAACCATACCGGCACTTCTACCATCAATTCTGGATTGACATTAAAGATGAAAAGTCCTCTAAGCCAAGGGGCGATAGTCGTTCGATAGTCAAACCCACTTGAATCAACATTGAAAAAGGTTGCGATTAAACCAGTCCCCATAACAACAAGCAAAACAATAAGTGTCACCCAATCACTTGTTGATGTTGTCTTTTTAATTCGTTTCATGTTTATCCTTCTCCAGCAAAGTAAGACGAGTCCAACTAAAGCGATCAATCCCGCAGGTATTCCAAAAATGAGAGCAACAACATGATACATTTGTTCAGAAACTCCTATTGAATCATAGAAACCAGCAGGGACGATAATCCCTAAAACATGTCCTAGAAAAACGAAAATAATTCCCCAATGGAACATATGAGAACCGATTTTCAAACTTTTCTTATCCAAAAATTCGCTGGATTTCGTCGTCCATCCAAACTGATCCTTTTGATAGCGGTATATGTGTCCCCCGATAAAAATCGTGAGAACAATATATGGTAGAACCCCCATAAAACAAGATTTAATAAATCCATTCCCTTGCCTCCTCATACATGATCTTTGGACTGCATGGATAATCACTCCGAAGTCATCATTTCAATTCAATATCGGTCATTTTTCTGAAATAGGCTCTATTTCATTACCATTCTTATTACTTTCCGGCAACACGCCATCTTCTTCCATTTGGAAGTTCAAGGCATCAAATAAGGGGGTGAACTGGCCTCCTTTCTCAGCCAGACTGTTTCTAATTGAATTGATCTCACCCTTGTATTTTTTAAATAATTGGTTGCTTGTTTCAGCAGAAACTTGGCTGCAAAACTCTATCATTAAGGGTAAATAATCAGGTAATTCAAGATCCGTGACGTCATACCCAGAAGCCTGATAAAATTCTTTAAGTTTTAATAGTTCAATTCCTCTTTGTCGTTGCTCCCCTAATCGCGAATAAGTCACATAGAGGTTGGTGGAACGGCCAAAATCAAAATAGGCAATATATTGATCACGCCAATCATTTAAATTACTGTTTTCCATAGATGCAATAAAAGTTGTTAATGATTCTTTTATATTTTTATTACGTAGCTTGCCGACTTCTTCTTTAATCTCAGGCATGTTTTTCAGCATTTTTTGTGACGGATATTCAAACAGAAAAGATATAAGTTGATAAACATTTGAACGTTCATTTTGTTTCATAGACATCACCTTCTCATTCATTTTCCATGCGAGATACGCACCTAATTCATCAGCACACCACAACTCCCAGGACCACCATCAAAGTTTAGTCCACAAACACCTTGTTCGTCATATAAATCGGAGACATCTTCACGATGACTTTTTGGAATAACGAACCGATCTTCATATTTTGCAATAGCCAATAGACGGAACATTTTCGTTATTTCTTCATCATTCATGCCGATTTCTTCAACCAGCGCATGGTCAAATGTTTTTCCTGATGTTTTAGCGCGCATATAACTCCGCATAACAGCTAATTTTTTAAGGACAGTGCGAATCTGTTTCGTATTCCCGGCAGTCAACAAATTTGCCAAATATTCAATTGGAATACGCAAATTATCAATGGCGGGGAAAATATCATCTTTATCAAATGAACTTCCTTTCCCTTCTACTGTATTCATAACTGGGCTTAATGGAGGTACATACCAAACCATTGGCATTGTCCGGTATTCAGGGTGAAGTGGTAAGGCAATTTGCCAGTCGACAACCATTTTATAAATAGGTGACTGTTGTGCTGCTTTAATCCAATCTTCAGGAATACCGTCCTTTTTCGCTTGTTTCATAATTTCCGGGTCGAATGGATCTAGTAAAATGTCCAGTTGGGAATGGTAGAGTTCCTGCTCGTCCTCAACAGAGGCTGCGTCTAAAACTTTATCCGCATCATAGAGCATTACGCCTACGTAACGAATTCGGCCGACACAAGTTTCTGAACAAATAGTTGGTTTCCCATTTTCTATAAGTGGATAGCACATGGTGCATTTTTCTGCTTTATTTGTTTTCCAGTTAAAATAAACCTTTTTATAAGGACAAGATGATACACAATGCCGCCATGCACGACAAGAATCTTGATCAACAAGAACAATTCCATCCTCATCTCTTTTATACATCGCACCCGATGGACACGCAGAAACACAGGCTGGGTTAATACAATGTTCACAAATACGCGGTAGATACATCATAAAAACATCTTCAAATTCTGTTTTAATCGCTTCTTCCATTTTTTCCACGTTCGGATCTCGAGGGGCCGTAATATGTCCACCGGCAAGGTCGTCTTCCCAGTTGGGCCCCCATTCAAGATCGATAAATTCATCTGTGATAGCCGATTTTGGACGAGCCACCGGTTGATATTTTTTCTCTGGACTGTCGATCAACGTCTCATAATCGTAATTCCAAGGCTCGTAATAATCATCCAATTCAGGTTGATCAGGGTTATGGAAAAGCTGCATCATCTTAGTTGCTTTCGATCCGGATTTCAAGCGCAACTCTCCTTCACTAAGTTCCCAGCCACCCTTATATGTTTCCTGATCCTCCCAGCGTTTTGGATAACCTATACCTGGCTTTGTTTCAACATTGTTAAAATACATATATTCCGTACCTGGACGGTTAGTCCAGGTATTTTTACATGTCACGCTGCATGTGTGACATCCAATACATTTATCAAGATTCATCACCATGCCGATTTGCGCTTTAATCCTCAAGCCAATCAACCTCCTCCATTTTTCTGATAACAACATTGACGTCCCGTTGATTTCCAGTCGGGCCGTAATAATTAAATCCATAACTCTGTTGACCATAACCACCGATCATATGCGTTGGTTTCATATAAATTTTTGTTGGGCTATTATGCGTACCACCGCGGTTTTTAGATAGGTTTGATCCAGGTACGTAAATATGGCGATCCTGAGCATGGTGCATAAAAGCAATCTCTTTTGGCAGTCTGTGCGTGACAACTGCTCGGGCAGCAACTACACCATTTTGGTTAAAACACTCAATCCAATCATTATCTTCAACACCAATATCTTCCGCATCGTCTTTATTTAGCCAAATCGTTGGTCCACCGCGGAATAATGTCAACATAGGTTGTGAATCAAAGAACATACTATGAACCGACCATTTATTATGGGGGGTAAGATAGTTCAATGTAATCTCTTTTCCTTCTGGTTTTGGACGATCTGATCTAAACGGTGACAGATTCAATATCGGCTTATAAATTGCAAACGACTCTCCGAATTCCTTCATGATGTCATGATCCATAAAGTATGATTGTCTTCCCGTCAATGTCCGAAAAGGGATAAGCCGATCTATATTTGTTGTAAATGGAGAATAGCGCTTTCCTTCCTTCATCGAACCAGTAAATGCCGGTGAAGTGATCGTTGTTTTCGGCTGTGCATTAATTTGCTTAAAGTCAAGTAATTCTTCTTCTCTCCCTGCTGCATAATCCTTAAGCTCCAAGTTGGTTTTCTTTTCAAGCGATTCCCATGCCTTGACAGCAAGTTTTCCATTAGTGGTAGAAGACATGAGCAGAACAGCTTCACTCGCACTTTTGGCTTCGGTAATATCCGGACAGCCATCTCCAACCGTTCCATTTATCGTCCCGAGACGTTTTTTCAGTTCCTCATATGCTTCTTCCATATTCCATGTCATGTCCTTATCGCCATAAGGCTGGTTAACAACATTTGGTCCAAGGGAAATGAATTTGTTATACGTATTTTTATAATCACGTTCAATTACATTAATATTCGGCATTGTCTTTCCCGGAACAGGTTCACATTCATTTTTGGACCAGTCTTTCACTTTCCCCATGGCTTGAGCCATCTCTCCCGGAGAATCATGTTGAATGGGTGCAGCAAAAACTTCCTTAGCAGGCTTTAAATCGAGTTCCTCTGCCATATTGGATACAGTTTTTGCTAAGGAACGGAATATGTTCCAGTCGGATCTTGATTCCCATGGAGGTGTAATGGCCGGATTAAATGGATGAACAAATGGATGCATGTCTGTACTTGATAAATCATGTTTTTCATACCAGGTAGCAGCTGGTAAGATAATGTCTGAATAAAGTGCTGTCCCAGACATACGAAAATCAAGATTGATTAATAAATCAAGCTTCCCTTCCGCACCTTCGTCACGCCAATTGATCTCTTCAGGTTGAAGGGAATCATTTTCCGTATTCAACATTCCATGTGTTGTGCCGAGCAAATGTTTCAGAAAGTATTCATGACCTTTTCCATTGGAAATTAAATTTGCTCGCCATACAAAAAGATTTCGTGGAAAGTTCACCGGATTATCTGGATCCTCAATAGCAAATTTTAATTTCTTATCTTTTAATTGTTTTGCAACATATTGACCAATCTCTTCTTTTGATTCATAACCGTTATTAACAGCATCTTTATAAATATCAAGGCCATTTTTATTAAAAGTCGGATAAGATGGCAACCATCCAAGTCTTGCTGCGAGTACATTATAATCAGCAGGATGGTCATACCGGGTTTTATCAACTGTTGCGGCAGCTAGATTGCTGACAGGTTCTTCTTCATATCGCCACTGGTCTGTATGGAAATAGAAGAATGAAGTACCATTTTGCAATTTAGGAGCCCCCCAGTCTTTTGCATTGGTAATTGTTGTCCACCCTTCAACTGGACGAAGTTTTTCTTGACCAACATAGTGGGCCCAGCCTCCGCCGTTGACGCCTTGCGCTCCGACCATCAAGACTAGATTAATGATCGTTCGGTAAGCGACATCCGCATTATACCAATGGTTTACCCCTGCACCGAGAATAATCATGGAACGACCTTTTGTATCAATCGCATTTTGTGCGAACTCTCGGGCAATTTTTACAACAAGGTTTTGGTCAACCCCTGTAATCTGCTCCTGCCATGCCGGAGAATAAGACACCATATCTTCATATGAATGAGCAACTTCACCACCAATTCCCCGATCAATCCCATAATGAGCGGTCATTAAATCATATACCGTCGTTATATACTTCGTTTCGTTATCCAACTCTATTTTTTTAACAGGAACTGCTTGCTTCAATACTTTTTTCGTATGCTCGTCGTAATACGGCATCTGTATTTGAATGACGTCATCTTCTATTCCCAGAAAACTTAACGCAGGTTCAATCGCTTCGTTCGTGTTTTCATCAATTAGTTCCAGATTCCACTTACCGCTCTCATCCCATCTGGAGCCCATTGTTCCCTGCGGAATGGAGAAACGATCTGTATTTTTGTTGTACATAGCTGGTTTCCATTCATTGTTTTCAGTTTCCATTCCTAAATCGACAGCATGCATATATCGATTAGCAGTGAATGCTCCATTTTGTTCTTCTAACTGAACAACAAATGGGAAATCCGTATATTGCTTCGAATAGTCAATAAAATAAGGTGTTGGATTTTTTTCATAAAATTCATTTAGTATGACATGACCCATGGCCATAGCTAAAGCACCATCTGTTCCTTGTCTGACGGAAAGCCATTCATCAGCAAACGTGGTCGATTCTGCAAAATCCGGACTGACCGAGATGACTTTGGCCCCTCTATAACGTGCTTCCGTCATAAAATGAGCATCTGGTGTCCGTGTTAATGGAACATTGGAGCCCCATGTCATAATATAGGACGAGTTAAACCAATCTGAACTTTCAGGGACATCTGTCTGATCTCCCCAAATTTGCGGAGATGCTGGGGGCAAATCCGCATACCAATCATAAAAACTGAGCATCTCCCCGCCCATCAATGACATAAATCTCATTCCCGAGGCAGCACTGAGCATCGACATCGCAGGGATAACAGAAAATCCAACGTTACGGTCCGGACCGTATTTTTTAATCGTATACAACATGGAGGCCGAAATGATTTCTAATACATCGTCCCACTCAGCGCGGACTAACCCACCTTTTCCACGTGCTTGTTTGAAACGTTTGGCTTTATCTTTATTTTCTACAATACTTTCCCATGCTTGAAGTGGACTATTGTGTTGTTCTTTAGCTTCCTGCCATAAGTCGGATAATTGTTTACGGACATACGGGTATTTCACACGCAGCGGACTGTAAATATACCAAGAAAAACTTGCTCCTCTTGGACAGCCCCGTGGTTCATATTCCGGCATATCAGGGTCTGTGGACGGATAATCCAAGGCCTGCCCTTCCCATGTGACAACGCCATTTTTTACAAAGATATTCCAGCTGCATGATCCTGTACAGTTGACACCGTGAGTACTCCGGATGACATGATCATGCTGCCATCTATTTCGATAAACATTTTCCCATTCACGTTTTCCTTCATGTAATTCACTATGGTTTTCTGAGTGTTTTTCTTTAGGCTTCAAATATTTTATTTTTTGCCAAAGCGGTGATACTTTCTTTTTCAAATCAACCCCTCCTCCTTGTTTCTAATTCCAAGTTTAGACGTTTTTAAAATCGGGTTGATGTGAGCTGGATCACAATCGTGACTTTTGTAACTATTTCGTTCATTTTTTGTAAATAAGCTGACACAAATAGAATTAGACGTGTGTGTTGAAAACATGATAAAAATAAATACCAAAACAACAAAGCTTCGTAGAAATGACAACTGATATAAAGAAAACCTATTAACGCCACGCTTATTGATATAACTTTTTACATCATGAAAGGATGTGATATAGTTCACACCATATTTGAACCGTTATTGATAAAATGAAAGTGATTCGTTGTTCATTTGTTTTTACAATTCGGCTATAAAATGGTAAAGGATGTGAAGAACGTTGCAATATAAACAAGGGACGCAGATAGGCCTGGACGAAGAACTTAAAGCGCTCATCACTGAAGTAAACATACACGCCGGTCATCAAGACACAGAACAAGTCATGGTATCGATCAATAAAATAGAGGATAAACTTAAACTTATAAACGAATCACAAATGAACACAAGTACAACATTTAAATCACTCATAACATTAGCAACTTATTATAAAAACAAATCAAATTATGGAGCAGCAGCACACAACTTTCGTAAAGCGCTGAACTTAGTGGGGAAGTTAAATGAAGAAGATGGGGCTCATATTATTGACGCTTACTTGAAACATGCTGCGCTCGAAAGGGAATATGCCCAAGAAAAAAAGGCCAGGATGATCCTCGCAAAACTTTTATACTGGTTGGATAAAAAGCGACCAGAAGATGAAACAGCGTACGGTCTCGTGTATAGCCATCTTGGTAAATTATTCTTGGACGAAGAGGATATAGCAAGCGGAATTGACCATATGAAAAAGGCCCTAGCATATTTCAGCAAAAATCTTCCTGAAAACCACCCGCTTAGGATTGAAACCATTCATGCTATATCCAAAGCTTATATTAAAATGGAAGACTATGATAATGCCTTAGCCCTTTATCAAAATCAGTTGAAAAATGTGAACCAAGAGAAAGATAAGGAAACATATGGAAAAACCATGTTAAATATAGGCGAAGTTTATTATTATATCGATTTAAGAAAGGCACATAACACCATATTAGAAGCGAAAAATATATTTTTATCGCTTGATGATACAGCAGAGGAACTCCTGATGAAAGCTTATCTCATGCTCGGTGAATTAGAGGAATCTATAAAAAATGACATGCAGGCGATACACTACTATGATTCAGCTTTGCAGGTAATGAAAAACCAATCTCAAGCAGTCCTTACTTATGTAAAACTAGGCATGCTCTCCCTTAGAAGCAAACAATTCGATCAAGCGAAAAAATATTTAGAGAAAGGACTACCTCTTTCTGTGCACCTTCCGCGAATACGGGCACAATTTCTTCTTTATTTGGGTAAAGCCCATTCTCAGGAACAAGCATTTGCAAAAGCCAATTCACTGTATACCAAGCTTCTAAAATTATTGGAACAGCAAGGTCATAAGACATCCAAAAATTATGGCAATACATTACAAGCCATCGCCGCTAACTTTTCAAAGCAAGAAAAATGGAAGCAAGCTTTGCCTTATTATGATGAAGCTCTTTCCATTTATAAGCAACTTTCGATTACGGGAAAAGATGTGGAAATAGGGACGACTTATATTCATCTTGCTTTCTGCCAAGAAAAATTAGCAGAAAGCAGCAAGGAAGGGATTGAAAAGTGTTATGACAAGGGCTATGAAATGATGAAGACAACAAACGATGTAAGATTGAAGGAAGAGGCTTTATCTATGATCATTGAGTTTTATACTCGACAAGGGCAACTGGCCAAAAAAGAGGACTACGAGAATGAATTAGCCAAAATCCAATCCCTTGTATAGACCACTTTGAAAACATTTTTACAACGCTGAAATTCCCATGTGCTCAAATTTTATACTTTCCTAACGTACAAAAAGAAACCGAGCATACGCAACCCGATTTCTACAATCACTTATTTAGCAGGTAAGAAAGTCTCAAATACTTTCTTACTGCATAAGTGCGAACTTTGGTTGTCACCCAAAAACTAGGCGACAACCACGTTTTCTAATATTTTTTAAACACGAGCGATACATTATGTCCGCCAAAGCCGAATGAGTTGCTGACAACAACATCAACATTCTGTTTTCTTGCTTCATTCGGCACATAATCAAGATCACAATCCGGATCCGGGGTTTCGTAATTAATAGTTGCTGGAATCATACCTTCTTCCATTGCTTTTATGGAAATAACAGCTTCCACCCCACCACCGGCACCTAGTAAATGGCCTGTCATCGATTTTGTTGAAGAGACCGCTAACTTATTCGCATGTTCCCCAAAAACGTCTTTTATCGCAACGGTTTCGAATTTATCATTGAGAGCAGTGCTTGTACCATGTGCATTAATGTAACCAACGTCTTCAGGTGAAATACCTGCATCATCAATGGCATGCTGCATAGCGCGAGCGGCTCCTTCCCCATTCTCCGCAGGGGCTGTAATATGATAGGCATCACCTGTTGCGCCATATCCAACAATCTCACCATAAATATGCGCACCGCGCTCTAGAGCAGTTTCCAACGTTTCAAGGATTAATAAACCGGAACCTTCTCCCATTACAAAACCATCACGATTTTTATCAAAGGGACGGCTCGCCTCTTTCGGATTTTCGCTTAAAGACAATGCTTTTGCTGAAGAGAAACCGGCAAATGCCATATTGGAAATTGGGGCTTCTGTTCCCCCTGCAATCATGTAATCCACATCACCACGCTGCACAGCTTTAAACGCATCTCCAATGGAATTGGATCCAGATGCACAAGCTGTGACGCTACAAGAATTAATTCCTTTTGCTCCTAATTGAATGGATACCTGACCCGCAGCCATGTCAGGTATCATCATTGGGACGAAAAAGGGACTCACACGTTTATAGCCTTTTTCATTAAACTTTGAATGCTGTTCTTCATAGGTTTTCATACCGCCAATCCCGGAGCCGATCCACACACCGACACGGTTTGCATTATTTTCATCAATGGTTAATGCTGCATCTTGTACGGCCATCTTTGCAGCAGCTACGGCATATTGGGCAAATGGATCCATCTTCCTGGCTTCCTTTTTTTCCATATAATCAGTAGGATCAAAACCCTTCACTTCTGCAGCAATAATTGCAGGAAACGCCTCTTTGTCAACCTTTGTTACAAAATCAACACCTGATTTTCCTGCTATAATACTATCCCACATTGTTTCAACATCATTACCTACTGGTGTCACTGCTCCCATTCCTGTTACAACTACTCTTCTGTCATTCATAAAGGTATACCTCCCTATCCAATTGTGAACCTATTTGCCCCATTTCAGTGCTATCGCACCCCATGTTAGTCCACCACCGAATCCGACTAACACAATTAAATCATTATCTTTTATTTTACCATCTTTTACAGTTTCTGATAAGGCAATAGGAATCGATGCAGATGAATTATTTCCATACCTTTTCACGGAATAAGCCATCTTATCTTCAGAAATTCCAAGTCTTTCTCTTGCCGCTTCCATAATCCGTATATTCGCTTGATGTGGGATTAAATAATCTACATCAGCTTCATTATAACCTATTTTCTCAATTACCTTTACCGATGATTCAGGCATTTGTCTTACCGCAAATTTAAAGACTTCCCTGCCATTCATTTGAAGGTAATCATTTTCATCCTGATATAATTCTTTGCCTCCACTACCATCTGCTCCAAGGTCAAATGATAGAATGCCTTTTCCTTCTGTAACCTCACCAATCACTGCAGCACCGGCTCCATCACCAAATAACACACAGGTATTGCGATCAGACCAATCGGTTATTTTGGATAACTTTTCAACACCAACTACTAGTACATTTTTATATACTCCTGTGTCGACAAATTGTTTGGCAGTGACCATTCCATACATAAATCCTGAACAGGCAGCACTAATATCCATCGCTGCAGCTTTTCTCGCACCCAGCTTATCCTGAAGCATACAGGATACGGATGGAAAAGGCGTATCCGGCGTTACCGTTGCAACTAAGATAAGGTCGATGTCCTCTGCTTTAACATTTGCTTCGTCTAATGCATTTTGTGCAGCAAAAAAAGACATGTCAGATGTATCTGTATCATCATCGGCAATTCTTCTTTCTTCTATCCCGGTTCGACTACGAATCCATTCATCACTTGTATCTACAAGCTTTTCTAAATCCGTATTTGTAACTACTTTTGGCGGTACGTAATGTCCAGTACCAAGTACGCCAACGCTCATATTCGCATCCCCTTTTATACATAAAAATATTATTAGTAATTATTATGACTTGGTACTAATAATAATGTATATTGGCTTATATGGCAAGAAAAAAACTGATGTATATGCACCAGTTTTTTCTATTGGTTGGGCAACAAGTCATTATTTATATATTCATCGACCGCTTCTTTTACCTCGTTCTGAAAATACCTAGGGACATCCGGGCTAAACTGGCCCAATGAAATAAATTCATCCTGAAAGTCAAATGTCATAATAGTTCCCTCGAGGGATTCTGTATTAAATTCATCAGCAACTAACTCGTACAACTTATCAATATGTTGAACTGTGCTGGTTAGCACGGTCGATTCAGCTATTTTCGACTGATCCGACCCATATCCAATAGCATATAAGCCGTCTTCCTCGGCCTCCTCGATTACACCTGTGCTATATGCATCTCCTGTTGGGTAAAATACATCTACCTCATCATCACGCATATCTTCATAAATTTCCGGTGCGGAATTTGTTTCATTCCAATCACTATTGAATTTGATTTGTACCTCAGCAGAAGGGTTTTGATAATTCACCCCTTCATAAAAACCTTCAATTTCCGGTTGCCATTCGTAAGCGGATATCATTCCAATTTGATCCGTCTCTGTCATTTCACCTGCTACCATCCCTGCAAAGAAACTCATCGCATGTGAGTCGAAATTCAAACTAGTAACATTTTCATCAACATACCCACCATTAAAATAGACAAAGTGAACATCCGGATATGATGACGCTATGTCTGCAAAGTGCGCCCCATAAATATTGCTGTGGCCAAATATAAGATTTACTCCGTCTTCCACGAACGCATCTACAGCTTCAATGGTTTCTTCTTCTGTCATTACATTTTCCTCATAAAATACGTCTACTTCATACTTTTCACCAATGTCCTGTAATCCCTCATATCCTTTTTCCGCCAATGCCTGATCATCGATGGAGCTATCCACAAGCATACCAACATTTTGAATTTGCCCACCGTCAAAATAGTTGCTACAGCCTGATAAAATGATCAGTACAAATATTACTATAAAAAGGCTTGAAACATTTTTCAGCATTGTGCAAACTCCAATCTTAGAAACTTGGCATTCGTAAAAGAATTTCACCTATACATCTATTCTAAACAATTGCATTCATTTTATCGATTTAAAGAGTATATAACAACTAAAGCTCGGCTTATACGTAAAGATTTTCATAAAAATTGCTATACATGCGATAATGTTCCAATACATTGCTCACTTTTTCTTCCATAGGTCTATTGTCACGAATGTAGATGGCGTTTTCAAGTTTTACATGCTGATTTTCTTTATTTTTTTCTGACCGTACTTCCAAATGGGATGGAAGCTCTTCCGTTTTTAACCATTGCAGCAATCCATTTGTAAAATCTTTAATGTAAATAGCTTCTGTTTGAAAATAATCAGAATCAAACGTAATAAATGAGTTATTACAATAAACCCCCTGTTCGTTCATTGGCATCCACTCCCCAAAGAGTAATGGAGCATTTATTATTACCCTATTGCTAACTCTGTCCTTCCTTGTGGGATTGATCATCAATGTGTACCCTGATTGAAACTGATCACTTCCTTCTTGGTCACCAATAACAATCGCAAACGCATACTGTTTGCTCACGTCCGACTTTACAAAGTGAAATGAACTATTCCTTCCCAAAAACATTGCTAAATCACTATTTTCATCGCCAATTCCATCAACTGTATAACTTCTTTCAAGTAAAACACTTGCAATATGAAACCCAATCCAATGATCACAATTAGCTATTAACATGGACATAAAATTCCCCCCATATGTAAAGATAAATAAATACTTTAATTTTATACGTTCTTTTGATAAACTATATTAAAGTATATGAACTTAAATGTACGAATCTTATATTTAAAAACGAGGTGTTAATAATGCGCTACATAATGACAATATTTTGGGCAGTGGCAATTAGTACTGTCGTTTCCTATGTTTTAACCAGTATGGCTGGTTCACCATTTGTTTTTACAGATACCCTTATTTTAGCCGGTATTTTTGCTGTAGCAGCAATTGTTTTAGCTGAAGTTGTTTTACCGAAAAGAAAAGAACAGTGAAAGGATTATAAACCCTTGCCTATGCAACTGATTGGCAAGGGTTTGCTTTTTAAAGATAGTTATTCTAATGACTTAATACCATGGTAATACGCTTAATGCAGTGAGTGCAACAAGTGGCAATACAAGCCTATTAAACCTTCTTGGCGGCCCTCCATATCCTGGATAACCATAACCGGGGTATCCATAGCCAAAACCATAACCAAATTGACGATTCATATCGTGATGATGGTGGTTGTGTGTTGGCTCTCCATTACCTATAGGTACAGCAATATAAACATATTCATTATCCAATCCTGTAACGATACCATCTACCTTTGTACCATCAACCATTTCAGCAAGCACATAGGAATGCATATGACTTTTACATAATTCGTATATATGATTATAGTCGTTATTCATATTCATCTTTTCAACCTCCTCACCATCTAGACTATTCAACTAGACAGTGGATGGTGACTTGTATCATATATGAAAAAAGGATAAAGAAAACATGATATTTATCAAGTTTTTTGGTGACTTTACCTCATAATTATAAGGAGGATTTTCCATGGAATTCATGACAGAACTGTGGACATTAATACAATATCTACTGTTAGGTTTCGTTCAAGGTATTACAGAACCGCTCCCTATTTCTTCGAGTGGACATATCATCATCGTTCGTGAGCTGTTTGGAATTGAAGCAAGAGGGCTCTCTTTTGAAATATTTGTTAACTTTGCCTCCCTTCTTGCGGTTCTCCTTATCTATCGTCACGATATTTATCGGTTAAGCAAACATGGCATTCTTTTTATAACGAAAAAGGATAAAAAGGCCAAAAGCGATTTCCAATTTATTTTTTACCTTTTAATCGGTACAATTCCAGTAGGGATCGTTGGTTTATTGTTTGGGGATATTATCGGTGATACACTTAGCAGTACAAGCGTTGTTGGTTTCACCTTGCTGATCACAGCTATGGCAATTTGGATGATTCGAAATCTTAGGGGCAGAAAAAACGATGGTGATCTATCTTCCA
This sequence comes from Virgibacillus sp. NKC19-3, assembly GCF_019837165.1. Lineage (NCBI taxonomy): Bacteria > Bacillati > Bacillota > Bacilli > Caryophanales > Bacillaceae > Virgibacillus > Virgibacillus saliphilus. The sequence goes on along the minus strand of NZ_JAGYHC010000001.1, from coordinate 1,767,545 downwards.
AAGATGCTATTATTGTCGGACTAGCTCAAACCATTGCTGTGACTCCAGGTATTAGCCGTTCCGGAGCCTCCATTGTTGCATCAATGCTAGTCGGGATGAAGCAGGAAACAGCACTTCGCTTTTCATTCCTATTGTATATCCCGGTTAGTTTAGGAACAACAATTTTAGAAGTTCCTGAGATAATACGTGATCCAAACTTTAGTGCGTTGATGATTCCATATATAATCGCATTTATAGCTGCGTTTATAGCAACATATTTTGCTTTAAAAGGCTTTATCAATATAATGGCTAAAGGGAACCTGAAATATTTCTCCTACTATTGTGTCGTTGTAGGTTTACTTGTTATTTTATTTTTATAAATATGAAAGGGCTTCGGCATCTCTACAAGCGACACGCCAGAAGCCTTTCTCTATTTTACTTCCCTAACCTTTTTCTTCTGTCGCATTGCTTTTGGAATATAAACACAGTAAGGTTCACTTTCCATATAATCTCCTGTAACATTGTATGCTCTGGACCGAGAGCCACCGCATACATGACGGAATTCACATATCCCGCATTTTCCTTTATAATTATCCGGATTGCGTAAATTTTGGAATACCTCTGACGTGCGGTAAATCGTTGCAAGTGGTGTTTCGCGGATATTTCCTGCCTTGATTGGCAGCAGACCACTGGGCAGAACATCACCAGTATGGGAAATAAACACAAACCCATTTCCGTCATTCACCCCTTTAGGAGCACGGCCTAGTCCATCAATTTGATCGGTTTTACCGTTTGTTAATGCATCTTGATAGAAAATACGTTCCTTATCACTTTTTCCTTTACTTTCTCGCATTTTTCCTTGTATAACGACACGACGATAATGTTGTGCAGCAGTTGTTTTTATATCAAACGGAGCACGTTTGGATAACATATACAGCCAGCGTAGCACTCGTTCATGCTCTGCTGGTGAAATCATATCAGATTCCTTTCCTCGCCCTGTAGGAACAAGGAAAAATACACTCCATAACACACAATTAAGATTTTCCACCATTTCAGCCATTTCCTCTAAGTATTTATAGTTATAGGTAGAGATAACGGTGTTGACCTGAAGTGGCATTTCCAGTTCATTTAAGTAACTTATCGCATTCATCGTTAAATCAAACGATCCTTCTGTACCACGAAAATGGTCATGTATTTCCTTACAATGACCATCAATACTGAATGCCCATCTTGCTAATCCTACATCTTTTGCTTTTTTCATCGCCTTTTTTGTTACATTTGGTGTAGCTGATGGTGTCATTGATACACGAACACCCTTTTGAACAGCATATTCAGCAATATCAAAAACATCCGGTCGCTCCAGTGGATCCCCACCTGTAAATACAAGCATTGGATTATCCATCTCATATATATCATCAACCAGCTTTTTACCTTCTTCAAATGTTAATTCCAACGGATGCCTGTGATGTTGAGCTTCTGCACGACAATGTAGACATTTTAATTGACATGCTTGAGTTAACTCCCAAATCACAATAAACGGATTTTTATTATAATCACGAGAATACATTGTGTTTGCCCTCCTAAACATTTTTTATTCACTGTAATACAATTGAAGTGTGGTTACTGTTACAGTATAACTTCTTTGTTATGAACTAGATGTGCGTTTCCCCACAGTTAAATACGATTTTCACGATGTAATTAAAAATTTGTCACATTTGAGAAGCTATTGTACGTACCCACATGATATAATCGCAGTAGTAGAAATTCTCCGTATTTGAAGTGATTGAAAGGAGCTTCCGAATGAGAAACCAATCCGTTCAGGAACTTTTACAACGGTTTCCTATGTTTAAAGACCTCACAGACTTTGAAATGGAGCCGATTGTTGATTTAGCTAAAAATCGAATTTACCAGCAAAAAACGCACATATTCATGCAAGGTGATCCATTAACAAATGTTTATTTCATACATCAAGGTAAAATAAAAATATATAAAACAGATTTTCAAGGCCGAGAACAAATTGTAAATATCTTACAAGCTGGCGACATGTTCCCACATCAAGGCTTTTTTAGACAGGATGACTATCCTGCACATGCGGTAGTTTTAGAAGAAGCAACACTGATCTATATTCCGATTCATTCATTCGAGCAATTTCTTATTACACATCCGGAAATCACTGTTAAATTATTGCGCGTGCTAGGAGATATCATTGTTGATTTGCAGGGTCGTCTTGAGGAGAAGGTTTTGCGTAATACATACGAACAAATTATTCTGCTATTATTGCGCCTATCCAGAAATTATGGAAAGAAAATAAGTGATCAGCAAATTCGTGTAACCACACGCTTCACCAATAAAGAATTAGCAAATATGATTGGATCCAGTCGAGAAACAGTAAGCCGTACTTTGACACAGCTCAAAAAGAAAAATTGCTTCACGACAGATAAAGCAGGCTTTATGATTTTGAATATAGAAGCATTGGAAGATGAGTTCTTGTAAAACAGAGTTCTTGCGCTGGGGTATTAGCGGAGGAAGCAGCCTAAAACGAAAAAAAGGAGATAGCAGCTAATGGCGCCATCTCCTTTTTATATTCATGAGTCAACCTTAGAAGTTCAATATCAATCCGGAATACCTAAGGCAATCTTGGCATAACGTGACATTTTATCTTTACCCCATGGTGGATTCCAAACAATATTAACATCGATATCTTTAATTTCGGGGATATCTTCCAGCATACCTTTTACATCTTGTTCTATATGTGCTGCCAGTGGACAGCCCATTGCAGTTAGTGTCATTGTTACTGTGCATAGACCTTCTTCATTTAAATCCACATCATATATTAATCCAAGATTAACAATGTCAATCCCCAACTCCGGATCAATTACATTTTCAAGCGCGCCCAACATATTTTCCTTTAACGCTTCATCCATTATTCGCCTAACCTCCCTCATAATATATATATTTATATTTAAACACAATTTTTTCGTTTTTTAAATGATTTAACTCACTTTAATACATACATTTTAACAAATTTAAAACCTTGATTATAAATGATTTTCAAACCATTTCACTGTTTCTAGAATAGCATATCGGCTCACCTTATGATCGCGTTTGGGTTCTTTCAAGAACTTGATATTTTCCAGGTTTTCATAAAGCTCTTTTGCCTCTTGATAGAATGTATACGCATGATCAAATGGTACAACATCATCATTCTCACCATGCCAGAATAAAAGGGGGCGTCCTTCTAGTTTTTCCGCTTGTGTGGAAAGATCATAATAAGCCAGTTGTTCGTATAAATCTCCTATCATTTCCTCTGTTATAGGGAGATCTCCCATTTTCTTAAAGTTGTTAACCAATGTTTTGGCGTAAATGGTTATTTTCGGAGAACCCATTAGTACCGCAGCTGCTTTAATCCATGGATATTGTGTTAAGGCGGCAGAAGTTGTAATACCTCCCATACTTGTTCCGGCTACTCCGAATCGCTGATCTAAAATCAATCCTTTTTGGTCGAAAAAATCTTTAATTGTCTCTAGTTCCTCTACATTTTGCATCACAATGTCCCAGAATGAAATTTGCTTCTTAACTGATGAGATATCCGTCTCCCGTTGACCGTGGTATCGGCTATCAGGAAGCACAACCCGATATCCTTTTTCAGCCAATAAATAAGCAAGCGGCAAATTAATCTCTTTCGAACTCGTAAATCCGTGGAAATATGTAAGAACAGGTAAAGCTTGATTTTCTTTCTTCGAATCAACGACAATTAAACTTGGGATCCTACCTATATTCTCTTCGTAAACTCCTATCATCATCATGTCTCCTACTATTCATTTATTCGATTATCTTTATTCTAATATCTTGTTTGATCCTATTGCAACTAATTAAGAAAAACGCTTTACATCTGTAGCATTCCCTTATAAACTATTGTCAGACGAGGTGAAATGAATGGAAAATAAACAACATTTAATTGCTTTAGATTTAGATGGAACGCTATTAACAGATCGAAAAGAAATTAGTCCATACACCAAACAAATGATACGAAAAGCTGCGCAAGTCGGGCATATTATCGTTATATCCACTGGCAGACCACATCGTGCTAGTATTAACTACTATCAGGATCTTGGACTGACCACACCGATGGTTAACTTTAATGGTGCACTTATCCATCATCCCGGAAATAATAAGTGGAACGCGCTCCATAACCCCATGCCTATACGAACAGCACATAAAATTATCGACACCAGTATGGAACTAGGTGTCAATAACATTTTAGCAGAGGTCATGGATGATATTTATCTTGACCAATATGACGAGCAAATCCTTCAGATCTTTCAGGATACCCAAAATGATCCCCCTTTTACGATTGGTAATTTGAAAAATAAACTGCAGGTAGATCCGACATCATTACTTATTCACCCGAAAGAAGATCATATTCATCAGCTGCGACGTCACTTGGATGATTATCATGCAGAGCTTATCGAACATCGCAAATGGGGTGCCCCTTGGAATATTATTGAAATTGTAAAAAAAGGCATGAATAAAGCGATCGGCCTTCAAAAGATTGCATACTATTTTAATATTCAGCCAGATAAGATAATCGCATTCGGAGATGAGGATAATGATCTGGAAATGATCGACTATGCTGGTGTTGGTGTAGCAATGGGCAACGCCATTGATGAATTAAAAGCCATTGCAAATCATGTTACAAGTACGAACGAAGAAGATGGAATCGGTATTTTTCTGGAAGAATATTTAAAACTGGAGGTTCCATCCGTTTAAACTTATTTGTAATCCGTATATTTCCATCTATATATTTTAAAAAATAATCCATACTAGAAGTGAGCGTTTTAAACGTTCACTTTTGTTGTACGTTCAAGGAGGAATCATCATGGGAAAACAGAGTAAATCAAAACGATTTAGTCAACATAACGTTGATTCTGTCAGAAAACATGACGAACGTTTCCCTTACCGAGCTCGTTTCTCAGATGTAGAGCGGAAACGTACGGAAGCGGACAACCACACTGTAGGAGGGTTTTAGTTGGAAAACAATTTATTTCAACAAGCTAAAAATGCTGTTACTAATTTCATGAACGACCAATCAGGAAATAACACGACAGAGCAAGATAAACAAGCTGCCCAAAATGCTATACAAAATGCTAAAAGTAATGCATCTCCCGAAGAGCAACAACAATTACAACAGTTGGAGCAACAGCTCAAACAGCATAATCAGTTAAGCTAACTTTCGTCTTGCACAGTAATTGCCAACTCATTCTTGGGATGAGGAGGATTTACAACAAGCAGGCAATTACCCCTATCCGCCTGATGGGGGTAATTTTTACTTTTTTCTTTTATCTATTTCTGCTAATATAAAGGTAAGTATGATTAGGAGGGATTACTTATGGCTGTACATGTTGAAGCTACGCCAAACCCAAACGCATTAAAATTTACATCAGATAAGCTTATATTCGAAGGCACTAACAGTATTTCTGTTATGCCCGGAGATACAAGCGAACACGAAATTATGAATGAATTAATGCAACTTGAAGGTGTTGATAATGTTTTTGGATATCAAAATTTTATCACGATAAATAAACTATTTGGTACACAGTGGGATGATTTAACACCAAAAGTCACCGAAGTTATTGAAAAATACGGTTATTAAGTACATACATCCGTAACAGTAAGACAACTTCAAAAATAATACAGTAATTAAAGTTAAGGCCAGCTGCTTACAAGCTGGCCTTAACTTTAGTCTTTCCGGAAGACGCCAAATATACCAGTGGTCTGGACGATATTTGTAAATGCCTTCGGATCAACTTCATGAATAATTCTTTCCAAATCATATAATTCATAACGGGTTATGACAAGGTAAACCATATTCTGATCTGTATTTGTATAGGCTCCCCTCGCAGGTAAGATAGTGATGCCGCGAACCATAGTCTTATGAATTTCATGTTGTAATTCCACTGCTTTGTGTGTAATGATCATCGCAGTAAGTTTCTGATGTCTTGTATGAATAGCATCGATAATCCGTGTCGTTACGTATAACGTCAACATTGTATAAAGTGCGTTTTCCGGTTCATAGAAGATTCCTGCAAAAACGATGATAATTGCATTTAACAGTAAAAAATAATTTCCTATTGGCTTGTCTCTCATACGGGATAATAACATTGCCACAATATCCATGCCGCCTGTTGACGCCCCTAATTTCAAGGTTAGTCCAACACCAGCACCTGCGAGTACACCACCAAATACGGCATTTAAAATAATGTCATCAGAGAATGTAATTACCGGTATAAATTCCAAAAATAAAGTGGTAAATAAAACAGAAACCATACTATAAACAGTAAATCCCTTACCTACCTTAAACCAGCCTAAAATAAATACAGGGACATTGAACACAAATAACAATATACCTGTAGTAACCCCTAACCCTAAGTAGTCATTAAATATACTAGCCGTTAATTGGGCAGCTCCTGTAAATCCACTGGCATAAACATTGGCGCCGATTAGAAAGAAATTCAATGACATCGCATTTAATGCAGCACCAAATATAACAATAGCAATACGCTTTGCTTCAAATATAAACATAGCTACCTCCTTGTTCAGCAATTTAAATAAAATTTTTACAATTTTAAAAGAAAACGTAATATCCGTTAAAAAATTGAGAGAATGAAACCGGCCTTCCTTACACGAAACAGATAGGAAAGTACATCCTTTCCTATCCGCCAAAAATACTTTGACTATCGGCTTCGATAGCTTTAAACTAAAAGAAATACATATAATGAATGCAGGTGAAAAAAATGAACACTAAAATTATGGCAGATTCTGCGTGTGATTTGTCAAAAGACCATTATAACGAATATGATATTGAAATGGTACCATTAACGGTTCATCTCAATGAAAAAGAATATAAAGATGTCAAAGACATTAATCCAACAACAATTTATAATGCAATGAGAGAAGGTAAGACTCCAAAAACATCACAAGTCCCACCACAAACCTTCAAATCCATTTTTACATCCTACGCTAAGAAAAATCAACCTTTAGTGTATATCGCTTTCTCATCCGGACTATCCGGCACCTATCAAACAGCAAAAATGATGGAAATGGAAGTAAAGGATGAATATCCTGAGGCAGTGTTGCATGTAATCGATACAAAATGTGCATCCATCGGCTATGGCCTAATTGTCTTGCACGCTGCTATGCTTGCAAAAGAAGGTGCCACTGCTGAGGAAATCAATGAAGCTGCTTCTTATCAAGCAGCACATATGGAGCACATCTTTACCGTTGATGATTTGGAGTATCTTCTCCGTGGTGGTCGTGTCAGCAAAACGGCAGCTTTTGTCGGCTCATTACTTAAAATCAAACCGATTCTCCACGTGGAGGACGGAAAATTAGTCCCCCTTGAAAAAATAAGAGGATCCAAAAAGCTGTTTCCGCGTATGCTGGAAATCATGGAAGAACGCGGTACTGACCTTGAAAATCAAACAATTGGAATTAGTCATGGTGATGATATCGAAAGGGCAGAAGCATTAGCTGCCATGATTAAAGAAAGATTTAAACCTAAAGATGTCATTATCGAAATGGTAGGTTCCGTCATTGGTGCCCATGCCGGCCCTGGAACAATCGCACTCTTTTTCATGAATAATATGAATAAATAACTTTCCAATACTGATTCAAGCAAATTTGCTTGAATCAGTATTTTTAATCATTCTAATCAACTGAAATGGAATGAACCAAATAGATGCCACATATATTTTATATAAGGTTGTACATAACATATATGGGGGTGATTTGATATGTGGGATGAACTAAAGAATACGTATGAAAACGAACGAGAACAATCCCCTGAATCGACGAACGATTTATTGGATTTTTACCAAGGAAAATATGTCACTGGACAAATTAGTATTCATTATTATCGAAAAGCCTATTATTATTTACATGAAGAAGGTGCCATATCCGTACATGAATATGCTTAATGTTCAATAGAAAGAGAAGCCCATTACGCGCTTCTCTTTTTCTGTTTGCGGGTTAAATAAATAATTCCCCCAACAAATAAAAGAAATATACCTCCAAAGACACCAATAAAAGCCCAGTTAAATCCTGTATCAGGTTCAACCACGAAAACTTCAGCAACCTCTCTTTCCAATCCTATCTTATATTCCCCGTCCTTATTTTCCCGTACAATATTATCACCAAGATGTCCGCGAAGCTGCATCCCTGATTCAATATCACTAACAGTAACAGATTGGAGCTCCGTATCATTGTTAATAGCTATATATATGGATTCATCTCCATATGTTCGCTTAAAGACAGTCATTCCACCACTGGAACCAACATGCTCGAAATCACCATGGGATAGAACCGGAAATTCCGTTCGAAGTGAAGAGAGTTGGGAGAGGAACTCTTTTATTTCATCATTACCACTGTTAAAATTAACAAGCCTTTGGGATGCCTCAGCGTCCACCCCGTATACCGGTATCTCAGACCCTTGAAACAAGCTGGGAACTCCAGGTGTTGTATACATATATGTTAAGGCCAATGTCCATGTCGTTAAAGCATTACGGCCATTTTCTGTGAATTTTTGAGTAAAACGTTCTGTATACATGTTGTCCACATACAATATATCTGAATCTCCCCCACTTTCTTCCCATGTTTCAACTACATCTAAGACCGGTTTTCCTTCCTCTGAAAAAACGTCGGTCATTGTCTCATAAAGATCTTGATTCTCTATTAAATCAATGTCCGTGTTTTCTTTTAAATCGGAGACGCGCTCATCCGTATGTAAAATATCCCCGAGTAAATAGAAATCCTCATCCTTTTCTTTTAGTTGTGCTGTGAAATGTTGAAGAAAGCTTTCCGATGCCTGATCAACAGCATGAAGCTTAAATCCATCGATGTCTGTTTCATCCATCCAGAATGATGCAGCATCAAGTAAAAAATCTTCCACTTCCGGATTGTTCTGATTTAATACAGCAACATTGTCCGCCCAATCAACGTTTAAATCATTACTTTCCTCTGCCCAATCTTCTGTTTCAGAGTCATTCAGCAGAGAGTGGCTCGATACAACATAGTTGGTAACAAATTCCATAACCACCTTTATATTTCGTTCATGTGCTTCTTCTATTAATGTATGAAGGTCCTCCATTGTACCAAACTGTTCCTCCACATTATAAAAATCCTCAATCCAGTAGCCATGGTAACCATCGGGTGCATTTTCCATTATGGGGGAAAGAGAAATCGTTGTAATGCCAATTTCCTGCAATTGATCCAGTTTGCTTATCACACCTTCTAAATCTCCTCCATGATATGCCTTGGGATCATCAATCTGAACTTGATCGTCGTTATCCGCATTTCCATTGTTATAACGATCCACTAATATATTGTATATAATCTCTTCCTGCACCGCACTCTCTTCCTGTGCAGCAATTGGAATTGTATGCAAAAGAATTAGACATATAGTAACAAGCATAAATGCTATTTTTTTCATGTAGACCCTCCAAATAATCATAAACAGTCATCATTACCTTATTCTATTATTAACTTTTCCTATAAATAGTCAATAATAGTCCTTATATTGTTGAAAATATTTCATTTTTCCTTAAATGAAAAAGGATGCCTCTGTATTTGAGACAACCTTTTCATCTTCACTATACATATTTATGGTAAAAAGCCACCTGGCAGTCGTCCAAATCCTAAAATAATTGTGATAAGTACTGCAATAATAGCTTGAATCCACCAACTTTTCGTTGGCTCACGTCTTGACATTTTCACTAAAATCATTTCCATAGCAAGCACTGCCCAAATACCGGCAATTCCTTTAAAAATAGCTTCACCCATCATAGGACTGTTAAAATAATTTACCAGTAACGCCCCACCTGAATATAAAATCAACAGATAATCCAATCGTAATATCATCTGTACAATTTTCGCACCTTTCGCCTTACCTTGTTTATGTAATATGTACGCTACTGCAAACAAAATAAATGCAAGAACCCAGGACGTGACATGTAAATGTGTATTCATGAATCTGCCTCCTTTAAAATCAGTAATCTTTTTCCTTATACTTAACTTATCATATCATGATTGCAATTTCACAGGAAAGTTATTCGTATTTCTTAGATCCAAAAAATGATATACTAAATATGAATCTATGTTGAGATTGGAGGGGGATTAATGATGCATTCCAGCCAGGATTTTATTGACCAAGCACAGGAATATGGTGCAAAAAATTATCATCCGCTTCCTGTCGTAATATCAAAGGCTGAAGGTATCTGGGTGGAAGACCCGGAAGGCAATCGCTATATGGATATGTTAAGTTCATATTCCGCACTAAACCAAGGTCACCGCCACCCAAAAATCATTGATGCATTAAAAAAACAGGCAGATGCAGTAACGCTGACCTCACGCGCTTTTCATAATAACCAATTGGGACTGTGGTATGAAAAAATTTGTAAGCTGACAAACAAGGAAATGGTACTACCAATGAATACTGGCGCCGAAGCAGTTGAAACTGCTGTTAAAGCAGCTCGCCGTTGGGCGTATGATGTCAAGGGAGTTGAAGATAATAAAGCTGAAATTATTGTATGTGAAGGCAATTTTCATGGACGGACAATGACAGCAGTATCTTTATCTTCAGAAGCAGAATATCAACGCGGGTTCGGACCATTGCTACCCGGGGTTAAAATTATTCCTTATGGTGATAGTGAAGCATTAAAAGCAGCTATTCATAAAAACACTGCGGGTTTCCTATTCGAACCGATCCAAGGAGAAGCTGGCATTAACATACCACCTGATGGTTTTCTGAAAGAGGCACGTGCTATTTGTACCGAAAATGATGTATTATACATCGCGGATGAAATTCAGGCAGGACTTGGACGCAGTGGGAAAATATTTGCCTGCGATTGGGAGGATGTAACAGCAGACATTCTCATATTGGGCAAAGCATTAGGCGGCGGTGTCCTCCCCATTTCATGCATTGCCGCAAACAAAGATATTCTTGGTGTATTCAACCCTGGTTCCCATGGTTCTACATTTGGCGGAAATCCGCTTGCATGCGCCGTTTCCCTTGCAGCACTCGAAGTGATTGAAGAAGAAGAACTGGATGAGCGTTCTCTTGAGCTCGGAAATTATATGATAGAAGAATTAAAGAAAATAGATAATTCGACCATAAAAGAAGTTCGCGGAAAAGGCCTATTTATCGGTGTCGAATTAACAGAAAGTGCACGTCCCTATTGTGAGTCATTAAAAGAAAAAGGACTATTATGTAAAGAGACACACGAAAACGTCATTCGTTTCGCACCCCCTCTCATTATTGAAAAAGAGGATTTGGACTGGGCTCTGGATCAAATTAAAGAAGTATTACAATAAAATAAGGAATGTAATGAAAACCACTCTAAAAAAAAGAGTGGTTTTCATTCGAAAAGAGCCAGCTTTCATTTCAACTCTTTCCTGTTACTTATTCATATTCCGATTCATCGATAAAAAGCAATTGTATAAAATAAATAATAATACATAGCGCAAAGGCAAAAAATCCCCATCCAAGCGTTTTTTGTTCAACGATTAAATAATTATTACATAGTTGAGTAGGTGAAGCAACATATAACCAGCCCATGACCCCAAACATGATACTAAAAACGATATAAATTATATTTTTACCTAGTTTACTTAGTTTTCTCCAACTATCACGTAATGGCACACCAGCTAAAAAAGGGAGGCTAATGAATTTGAATATTTCAACAGCATGTATGGTTAGTGCTTCATCCATGGTGCGTGGAATTAACCAGTATGCCATAATAATAGTAAATAGAAGGATCCCAGGAATACCATTATGATTCCACTTTTCAAAAAGATATGGAAATTGTTTTTGAAAAAAGGGAGCCATTAGAAATCCTGCCACAATGAGAAAAGGCATTTGCATATGCATATGGAAGCTCATAATGGATTCTAGTAACGTAATAACAGGAGGAAGGCATAAGAAGATATACAGCCCTAGTCCATAGATTGCTTGCTTCATCCGTTACCCCTCCTCTTCGTTATTTAGAATGGACGTCACTCTAGCTGCAGCTTCATCAATTTTGGTATAATCCATCACATCAACTAATGTCCCATTAGGATCCACTAAATAAAATGCAGAGTTATGTGTAAAGTCTCCGTTTCCATTTGGTATAACAATAACACCAAATTCGTCCAACAGATAATCCAATTCTTCTTGATCCGCTATTCTTGCCATTCGCCACGTTTCCCCATCACTATTAAAATAATTTCTATATTTGGTCAATGTTTCCGGATCGTCTCTTGTTGGGTCAAAGCTAATACTTAAGAAAACAATATCCTCTCCGATATATTCCGCTGGTATCTGATTATAAACTTGCGCCAGATTCATTTCCAATTCCAGACATACATCCGTACAAGAAGTATAAATAAAGGTAAGCATAACATATTTATCTTCAAACGCTGAAAAAGGATAGACCCTTTCATTACTATCTTCCAATGTTACTTCAGGAAATTCAGGCTGCTCTTCAATTAACTCCTTTGTTCTTGCACTTTCGGCAGTATAGGCTTGAAAACCATCTGTGCCTATATAAAAAAGCACAACACCGAATAATAATGTCAAAATAATTGCTACTATATTACGCCTTTTTTTAACCATGGAGATCACTCCCCGAAATCTATTTTTTAAAAACACGATGGGAAAAGAGATAACCCTTCTTATCGAAAAGCCGATTTCAAACCATTGTCGCTTTGACAAAAAAGATATAAAATAACGACGTAGTGGCAATCCCCAACCGTTCTAATGATAGTTGGATGCTTAGATTCGCTACGAAAATATATTTTTCGCACCTTAGGGGGGTTGAGGTCGCTCCCTGAGGATGCACACCCGAACAGCGACAGGAGTATGGCACACTACGCCCGCAGTTTATAGGAATGGCGAAAATTTAAAAGCAACTTAAAAAATGCATCGATTGGAAAGCTGTCTCTCATTTCCATTCATTACCATGTTTGAAATGGTGGTGACCCTGGAGGTGCATTAACGACCAGATCAACAATTGGTACGAGATAACCCATCGAGATAACTGCTATTGCTAACACAACCCAAAGTCCCCAGCGTTCCGTCCATTTTGGCGGTGTGGATGCATCATCTTCCGGTTGGGCAATAGGAAACACTGTATTTCCCTTGGGAGCTTTAAACATGAGATGGAAAACAATATAGACCATGAGAATAACGCCTATAAACAAAAGCGTCCCACCAATCGCCAGGAAGAACAGGTATGGGTCCCAATCAAGTGCTGTTGCATTATCCCCGTAAGTGGTGTAAGACGTTCTGCGCGGAGAACCTAAGAGCCCTACCCAGTGCATTGCTCCAGCCATAAATAGCATACCCACCGTCCACGTAATCGTTTGAATAATACCCAGTTTATTTATTTTAGGTGTAAGTTCACGTTTCGTTAAATGTGGTATTAACCAATACATAATTCCAAAGAAAGTCAATACTACTGTTGTACCAACTGTTAAATGAAAGTGACCGGTTATCCAAAGGGAATTATGAACAACTTGATTTAATTGATTATTCGTCTGGGCAATTCCACCTGCTCCAGCTGGAATAAAAGCAATCATTGCAATCATTGGTGCAAGGAAACGAACATCACCCCATGGTAACTTCTTAACCCAGCCCAGCAAACCTTTTGCACCTTTTTTCCTGCCGGTACGTTCAAATACAGCGAACATCGCAAATGCTGTCATTAAAGATGGAAACGCAATGGATAGACTCATAAACACATGCATGAATTTCAATCCTTCTGTAAATCCAGGGTCAACGATCTGATGATGAAATCCACCAGGTACGTTTAAAATAACCAATAAAATGACAACAACCCGAGCCAATGTATCACTAAATAATCTTCCGCCGATGAGCCTTGGTACAATAACATACCATGCTGAAATTGTGGTGAAATACCAAACGTTTACCAAAGTGTGTCCAAAACTCCAGAACAAAGTCCGGCTAAGCATCACATTAACCGTCTCTGTCCAGCCAAAAGCCCATGGGATAAGTGTTAAAACTTCAATCGTAACGCCAATAGATCCAAAGAGCAGGAGAAGGAATGCGCCTACTGCAAAGAAAGACAGTAAAGGCAAATGCTTACCCTTATTTCGCTTCTTCCAGCTCGCTGCATTTGTGAATACACCAAGTGTAGCTGTCCAAACACCGAATACGATAAATACTAAACCGATATAAAACCAGGGGGATGCTTGCATTGGTGGATAAAAAGTGTACAGTACTGTCGCTTTATCCATGACAACAGTTGTAACAACCAATACAGTTCCTATTAACATCAACCCTAGCGCGATCCATCCCATTTTGCGAACCTTAGAAATAAGACCACCAAGCGTATGGGACATAGCTGCATAGAAATAGCCAACCATAAATAATGCAGTGAATATAAGGATTAAGAGGATCCCATGTGCTGTCAATACCTGATAATAATTAAACCAAGCAGGCAATTCCAACAATCCTGCACGATTAAGTCCTTGCAAAAGTCCTAACGTTCCTCCGATAAACAATACAATAAATGCTAGTGAAAAATAAGTTAATGTAAGGCGTGCGTCATCCGGATTCACACCCAATGCTTTATTTGTTTTTTCTTTAAATGTTTCTTTTGCTGCCATTTCCAACATATTTTCCTCCCTTCTTTAATGAACTGTAATCGTTGCACTCATCATTTGGTGCCCGGCCCCACAGTATTCATTACACAAAATCAAGTATTCACCAGGTTCATCAAATGTTTCTGTTATTGTTTGAATACGCCCGGGAACGACCATCGCGTTAACATTCGTTCCAGCGATTTGAAAGCCATGTATCACATCTTCTGTCGTCATTATAAACGTGACTTCAGCTCCTGCAGGTACTTCAATTTCATTTGGCGTAAATCCAAATGCTTGCAGTGTCATAACAACTTCGTATTCATTCTCCCCTACTTCAAATACACCAGGATTATCAAAAGGTGCTGTTTCATTCACCTTCTGCGGATCAATCTGTGCTGTATCACTAGGTGGTCCCATTCCTTGTGCAAATGTTTGGTAACCGGTTATAACCATCGAAAGAACGAGAATTCCAACACCCAAAATAAGCCATATTTCTTCATAGCGATGTAGTTTCAAATGATAACCTCCCTTATATTCGAATCATGTAAATCACAAACAATAAGACAATAAATAATGTGATTCCACCTCCAACAAATACGATGGAAGAGAATAAAGTTCCCTTTAGCGACTTCACATCATCTTTTCCCTGCTCTTGTGCATCCTTTGGGATCATATCTTTTGGTGCTTCCATCTGAAATCCCCCTCCTTACTGTTAACTTACTTCATATTGTAGGTTGAAACGAAGCTTTGTGTTGTGATCTAAATCACATTAATCTGTGATTTAGATAACATTGTTTTTAAAGCAATTACTCTGTTTTACACCTTATCAACACTCACAAACTTAGTATTGGAATTCCTATTTCATCACAATCGCTTGCTTATCACATGTGAACAAATGATGAACAAACGAACATCGACGAATAAAATGAATAAAAAAAAGATCCGCTCTCTCTTGATTAGAAAGCTGATCTTATAAATATATATTGACTTAATTAGGCACATGCAACGCTAAATTTCTGGAAAAGAAATAAAGATAGGCTTCTTTTACAGGCTGTTTCCATATCTCCTCAATGGCATGTCGGTACAGATTCATTTGTGTTTCATATTTTTTCACTAGCTTTTCTTTTACTTTATCGACGGAAAATTCCGCTTCTACAATGGCATCTGTCTTATAATCAATTAAAATCCAACCAGCTTCACTTGGTATGAGGCAATCGATTACACCTTGAATGAGGACATTTTCATCTGTTTCACTTGTCCACGCCGCATATACTTCTCTAGCTGGCAATGTAAGACTGAATGGTATTTCACGTAAAATAGAAGAAGATTCCATCATTAGCTTAGCAATTCTTGTTGTGAAAAATTGCTCAATCGCAGCTAAATCAATTATTTCTGCTTCCTGTTTCGTCAGTAGCTCACTCTCCACCATTGCTTCCACTTTCTCTTCAATTTCAACACGGGATAGTGGCTTCGTCATTGGCAGATGCTGCATCACGGTATGCATTGCCGTACCTTTTTCTGCCGAAGTAATAGTTTTTTCCTTTTGCATGAAAGTTGGCCGTTTCACAATTGGCGCCTGAGGGCCCTGAACAAGTTGATCCCCGCTATATTCATCCTTGATCTCGCGTTGGCGCTTAATTTCTGTTACAGTCTGCTTTGCTCGGGATCTGGCAGCTTCTTCAAAAGGATAGTGGAAAGACAGACGTTCATCAACTTTCTTATCAAGCGAACCATTATAAACTTCCACAGGTTGCCAATTCACAATATTTTCCTTCAACTGTAATTCTGTCTCGCTTGCAGTTTCTTCTAAATTAGCTAACGAGCTGCCATGGATGATAGAAACATCCCAGTCGGAAGGATCCATTTGTATATCATCCAGAACCACGTCACTAATGTCTTCCGTTCGTAGCGCACTATTTGCCTGATGCCGGATTAAGGCGGGTCCGACCCAGTCCAAATAAGTCTTAGACTCTTTTCGGAAATGTGCAGGTAACACCCAATTTGCATGATTGTTCATTTTTTGCCATTTTTGTTGCTTTTTCTCAAATGAAGCAACGTTTCCGATCATTATTAATTTTTCTTTTGCGCGCGTTAATGCCACATATAAAACTCGCATTTCCTCTGCCAACAATTCGCGTAATTTTTCGTTCTGTACGGCATGGTAAAATAGGGTTGGATACGTAATGCGTTTGACGGGATCAATGTATTTACTTGCAAAGCCCAAATCTTTATGCAATAAATATTTCTGCCTTAGATCCTGTAAATTAAACTGCTTATCCATTGCTCCAAGGATGACTACCGGAAATTCGAGTCCTTTACTTTTATGAATCGTCATAATTCGAACGACATCTTCTTGCTCACTAAGCGCCCTTGCAGAACCAAGATCATCTCCGCGCTCTTCCATTCGCTCAATAAAACGCAGGAAGCGGAATAATCCTCTAAATGAAGTTGTTTCATAACCTCTCGCCCGGTCGTATAGTGCACGCAAATTCGCCTGACGTTGACGTCCTCCTGGCATACCACCGACAAAATCATAGTACCCTGTCTCACGATAAATATCCCAAATCAACGCTGATAAAGCTCCTTGTCTAGCTGCTAAGCGAAATTCCTCCAAAAGGGAAAGGAACTGTTCCATCTTTTCAGCCAGCCTGCCGGTGTTCTGTCTCTTAAACTTCTGCACCGCATCGTAAAAAGCATGGTTTTTATCTGCAAGTCGAATGGTTGCTAAGTCCTCTTCATTCAATCCAACCATGGGCGAGCGAAGAACGGAAGCTAACGGAATATCCTGTCTCGGGTTATCAATAACTTTCAGTAAACTAATCATAATTTTGACTTCAATGGCTTCGAAGTAACCTGTAGAAAGCTCAGCATATACAGGAATACCCTGCTTTTTTAATTCATCGACAATGGTTGGTGCCCATGTCATTGAACGCATTAAAATAACGACGTCACGATACTGCATATCACGCTTAACCTGTGTTTCTTTATCAACAACTTGGAGCGGTTTGTTATCTTTCTGGCCAATCCAGGATTTTATTTTCTCCGAATAAGCTCTTGCTTCTAGTTGTGCTTTCTCTAAATCTTGATAATCCTCCTCTTCCTGCGGGTCGTCATCCCCCGCTTCCCTGTCAATAATAAGAAGCTCAGGGGTTGCCTCTGTGTTCGTTAATGTATCGTACATCTGGTTCGCATAAATCAGTTCTGCATCTGCATCATAACGTATCTCCCCTAATTCTTCATCAAGAATCTGGCGGAAAATGTAATTCGTTCCGTTTAAAACATACTCCCTGCTCCTGAAGTTACTAGCTAAGTCAATACGCTTAGCCACATGATCTTGTCGTGCAAATTGTTTATATTTTTGTATAAAAAGCGACGGTTCCGCATGTCGAAATCGGTAAATACTTTGCTTCACGTCACCTACCATGAACCGGTTTCCTGGACCCATTTGATCACTAATTAATGTCAATATAGTCTCCTGAACCAGATTCGTATCCTGATATTCATCTACTAATAATTCACTAAATTGCTCCTTCAATGTATGAGCAACTCGGGACGGAACAGGTTTATCAAACGTTGATGAATTATCAACAAGAAGCTCAAGACAGAAATGTTCCAAGTCGGAAAAGTCAACAATCGCTTTTTCCCGTTTTTGTTCTGTAAAACGTGCTTTAAATTGTTTCACTAAGTCGGTTAATTTCCGAATAATAGGCGCAAGCTCGCGCATATCTTCAATATGACTCACCAAATTGCGACTGAACCATTTATCCCGCATGTCATTCCAACGCTTTTTGTAGCTTTTCCTCAGGGTTTGTACGCTATCTTTCTTTGCTTCATCACAATCCGTTCGTTTGGATGATAATTTTGCAAACGAATGATGTGCCATAAAAGTTTGTAAATCATCCCAAGACTCGAGCGAGGCTAACGCTTCTTGCAAGCTGGATAAATCAGATTCTATCGCATCTGCATACGGATAAGGTCCGTCACTTTCTTTCGTTAATGCAAGGGCTTGATTCATTTCTTCCTCGATTGCAGTAAATTGACTGCTTATCTCACGTTTCATAATAGTCAACCAATGTAACTCAGATTCTCGAAAATCCTGAGGAATCTCATACACATCTGCTAGATGATCCAGCCAATGATCCGGCCATGGATTCTGTATGGCAAAATGATATAATTTTAGAATTAAATCTTCTACCTCCACATCACTACGATCACTTGAAAAACGATCAACAACAGGGAAAAAATTTTCCAGCCCTTCCTCTTCTTCTCCATACCATTCCTCAAATAAATCATCAATTACTTCTTGTTTGATCAGGTCAGTTTCCATATCATTTGCGATACGAAAAGCCGGATCAATATCAAGCAAATACGCATGTTGTTTAACAACGTCCAAGCAGAAAGAATGTAATGTAGATATGGAAGCTTTTTGCAATAACGATAGCTGTTTTTTCAAGTGATTAGATGTTGGGTCTTTTGCTAATGCTGCTTCAAGAGCCAATCCGACGCGACTCTGCATTTCTTGTGCCGCAGCATTGGTAAATGTAACAACAAGCAGGGAATCGATATCAGTCGGATTATCTTTTTTTAACAGCTTTTGGATAATCCGCTCTACTAATACAGCTGTTTTCCCAGAACCGGCAGCCGCTGCTACAAGCACATCACTGCCGTCCGTATAAATAGCTTCCTCTTGTTCCTTTGTCCACGCGGCCATTATTTTCCCTCCCCTTTACGGAGTCTGTCTAAAATATCCTCATCTTTCATATCTGTCAGTTTTCGGTAATTATTTGTTTCTAAGATTGGATCGAATTGGCAAAGTGAATGAAACGGGCAATACGTACAAGCAATTTCCTGTTTATGCTGATATGGATTTAAATGAACGCCGCCTTCTGTCATATCAATACCTGCTTGCATCATTAATTGATGAATATGGTTCTGCAAACGCGTAAAAGTATCCTTATCCGCTACTTTCGAATAGCTGTAAAAACCACCATTCTTTTTGACGCCAGCCGGAATAATTTGACTTGAGCCTGATTCCAGTGATGTATCCATCTGCCTGATCATTTCTTCATCTGACAAAAGCATGCCCTGCATTTTATACTTTCTAAAAATTTCCTGTTCAATGGCTTCATCGTTCACCTTTTCATTTTTGGAAATCATCGGATTATGCACATGGAAATAAAGCACTCCTGCTGGTGTGGCCCTGGAACCCAGCCACTGCTCGGAACTCGATAGTACAACATCCAGATACGCCAACATTTGCAACGCGAGCCCATAATAAACCTCTAGAAGATTTAAGCCCTTAGCACTCGATTTGTAATCAATAATGCGAAGGAATAATGCTTCTTCATTTACTGCTTTATCCACACGGTCAATTCGCCCACGGAGCATAAGTTCATACCCATTTTCCAAATCAAGTGTAAGCGGTGGAAGTGTTTGACCCTTTCCAAATCCAACTTCCAATCCTACAGGTGAAAAATCACTTCTTCTTGCTTGTTCGCTTAATACAAAAGCTGCTCTTGCAATAACATCCTGTAATTTCTTTTGTATATATTGATAACGATTCGAACTGTGTAATATTTGATGCTGCAGGATAGGCGCCAAATGGATCACCGCTTTTTGTGCATAATCATCTGTTTCATGCTTCGATAGTTGCGCAAACTCTCTCCCATCGGCTTGTATCCATTCTGTAATTGTTTTTAGAGCTTCGTGGAAAAGCTGTCCGATGTCAGGAGCATCCAATTTATATGTTTTTCGTTCATCCAAATTTAAACTATATTTTGCAAAATGCTGGAACGAACATCGATAATAGGATTCCAATCGAGATACGCTTGCTTTTACCTGTTGAGGGTATAATTTTTCTACCGTCTCAGAAGCTAGATTTATAGGTTTATTTTGATAATATAAGCTCTGTAAAATCGTGTGAGTCATGCCGTATTTCGGATAATGATCGATATACCAATTCAGTACATGCCACCAAATCGAATGGATCGGGTACCCTTTTCGCCCGCGTGCTAATTGAGCTGTTAATGCTGACCTTGTTTTTAACGGGGTAGTAATAAAACGATCTGCTTCTATCAATTCATCCGGATCTTGCAGTAAAATATGATCACGTCTTGCCGGAAATAAGTCTTCCATTCGTTTGATCAGCTGTGATGGCATTTTCGATTTACCCTCTTCATCACTCAGTGGATAGCTAACCCAAATTCGATCTTTGGCTGCTGTAAAGGCAATATACATGTAAAACCAGTCATCCAGTAATTGTTGCTTGCTGCTACTAGCTAATTGCATTCCATGTCCGGCCAATAATTCTCTTTCCTGTTCATTAATCATCCCATCCGAATCCGGCTTCATGGGCCAAACACCGTCATTAACCCCTAGCAAAAAGGCGCACGTAATTCCGCTAATTCTTGATCGGTCAATCGTACCAACGATCACATGATCAATCGTTGGTGGGACATGTGCGAATTTTAATGTTTCCAACCCAGCATCTAAAGTTGTTCGAAATGTCGATAATGTCATCTTTTCTTCACCAGCTAGCTCAACCATTTCATCAAATAGCTGAATCACTGCATTCCATACTTGTTCCTGTTCCCTGCCTTTTTCTACTTCTCCTCGATCATCGTATCGCTCTCTTGTATGCTCCAAGCGCGTTGGTACATCAAGATTTTCCAACAATGTATAGGTTATCTCACATAATTCCTGTACCGTGCTAGCATTTCTAAGTTGCTCATCAAAGGGAGCCAGTGCTCGCGTGACTTGATAGCGGTACTTGTTTACACGTTGTTGTATTTCTTTTTCCGCATCGGTTTGTGCTGCCTGGTCGAACCCTCGGAAACGCTGAAAAATCCACTCCTTCTCACCGGTCCAGCTCGATCTGGAACGAATGCCATATTCCAGCACATAATTTTCGAGTTCATCAATGGCATCATTGGTTAAGGGAAAATCGGGGTCCGAGGAAGGAATAAAACCTGTCTTCAACAAGCGAAAAATAGCATCATAACGCCAATTACCTTCAACGACATCCAATGCGGATCGAATAAACTCGATCAAAGCATGGTTGAGCATGGTTCTTTTTTCATCGATAAATACAGGGATATCATGATCTTGAAATATCGTATCAATTAAATCATGATAGGTTTCTGTTTCTCTGATGAATACAGCTATATCCTGAAATCGATAGTTCTCCTCACGAACAAGCCGGATAATTTCCTGCGCGGCTCCCTCTACCTCCGCTCGGGGATGAACAGCCTCTGCAATACGCAGTGGTACTTCCCCGTCAAAAACTGCAGGAGGTCTAACGTCGAAATTATGCTCCAAATGAGCTAAATACGGGCGATCCTTGAATCTGCCATTCGACGGATCCAGTTTAACTGTTTCTTCAATATCAATTTGATTATTTTGGGCTATTTCTCGTAATATATGATAGGTTTCTGTCGTCTGATAAAACAAGTCCAGCTCGGATACTTCTGTATGCTGAGGATCCGCTGTTAATGTGACTGTGACAGATTTACATTTTTTCATTAAGGCTTCTACTACCGTCAGCTCTGTTGGTGTGAAACGATGAAACCCGTCAACATATATTTCAGCATCCTTCAGTAATGTTGCATCCTGAATCTTTGCTGCCAGTAGCTTCAATTGATCTTCACTATCCATGTAATTACCTTCAAGCGCCTGCATCAATTTTTCATAGATATAAGCCAAATCGTCTAACTTTGCAGCTAGAGCCTCTTCCCCAGGCTCTTTATGTACATACTGCTTTATTTGATGTATTTGAGTTTCGAGCGTATCCGGCGTAACCTCATATCGTTTGAATTCGGTAATCATGTTCTCTAATTGCTGTAGAAATCCATGTTTCTCCATGGCTTTTTGAAAAATACGCCATTCTCCCTGTCTTTCCTCAATGATTTTCCGAAGCATCATTTGCACACCGACAGAGCTAATGAATTGTCTGGTTCCACCACCAGTTTCTTGGAGTACTCGCCATGCCAGCCTGGAGAAACTAACAACTTGCCCGCGGATACTTCCCTTTATCTCCCTATCGTTGAAAAGGGCATATTCCTGCTGAAATGTCATTTGATCCGGAACAATATAAAAAATTGGCGGACCTTGTGGGTCATCCAACAATTTTTCTTTTATTTCATCAAGGGACCTGCCGCTTTTTCCAGTTCCAGCTCTTCCCAATAAAAATCGGATTCCCATCGTCATCCCCCATTCATGTTAACGTTAATTACGTCACATTTATATCAACTACAAAGCTTTAAAAGCTATTACTAACAAAAAGAACCTAAAAAATAGAACTTGTATCTTTATTCTATCAAAGATACAAGTTCTAACATAGCTATTTGCCGAGGAAGAACCTTGTTTGATTTAGCAGTCAATAATTTTTTCATTTCAACTTCTTCCTTCGGGGTATTTTTGTATTCTATTCATCCTAATACCCTGTGTGAAAGCTTTTAATCCTTTTGGTGAATGCTCGGATTGTCTTTTAAGTAAGATTTTTTTTCCAATCTCTTCTCAATATATTTCCCTATTATCCAAAATAATACAATACAAATACCAACTACAATGGTTCGTACCGGGTTTTTGGCAAATTCCGTTATACTTGCTCCAACATAGGCAATTGAAAAGATCATCACTGATTTCCCAAGTAGAATAGCTAAAATAAACTGCTGAATGCTAATCTTTGATAAACCAGCTACCACATTAATAACAGCAGATGGTGAAAATGGAAAACACATGAGTAGAAAAAGAGGACCAAATCCATGTCGTTCCAGCCACGTCGTTACGCTCTTTACTTGTTTATTTTTGCGTATTGATTTCACGATTTTCGTATTTCTGAGCTTACGTATAATGAGAAAAACAACAGTAGCTCCTAAACTGGCTCCAATCCAAGATAATAGAAATCCTTCCAATAGCCCATATGCTGCAGCATTTGCAATAACAAACACGACTAATGGCAGAAAAGGAAGAAGTGCTTCAATAAAAGGTAATAAAACTCCCGGCAACGGTCCAAGACTTTCATACTCATGCAGCAACTGCTGAATGAATTCCTCCCAGCCCTCGTCTTCAACAATCCCTTTCCAATCATAAAAATTGATGTTCATTAAGTACATTAAGTTAAATCTCCTCATTCATGTATACAAACGCCTTTTATTTCGTTCCATGATATTATTTTAATGTAAACATTTTAAAATGCATAGTTATATGTCAAATGTAGCCACTTTCTTTTCCATTTAGGTTGTATTTTTCTATCATTATATAATATATACACGGAACTAAGGCTCTTATACAATAAAGGGATTCACTTATGCGCTATCTTATAGATGAAGATCTGCGAGTAAGACTTCATGATTCCTTTTTCTTTCAGTGGTGATAACAGTTAACGGACAGCATAGACATTCAATCTAGGCTTGGTTAAAGCACTAAAGTCG
Source organism: Virgibacillus sp. NKC19-3 (assembly GCF_019837165.1). Lineage (NCBI taxonomy): Bacteria > Bacillati > Bacillota > Bacilli > Caryophanales > Bacillaceae > Virgibacillus > Virgibacillus saliphilus. Next base: position 1,743,495 of record NZ_JAGYHC010000001.1, on the reverse strand, counting down.
TGTTTTTAAAAAATAAGAAGCGGAAGAAATGGAAATACGAAAAACAGAAATGAATCGCTTTCATTTTTAAGTACATGGTTGAAACTACTTTCATCCCGTGACTTGAAATAAAGTAGAAGCAATGGCCCAAGAACGCATGATTACGTCTCAGCTACCATATCGGTCTTATGTTTTTGCAAAAATTTAATACGATTATCAAGTAGATACCGATATTGCGCAGTTCGCTGCACTTGATTTAGCATGGAACCAAAAGAGACATCGAGCGTAACTTGCTTCCCATTTTTAAAACTAATTTCTGTACGATGATTTGGAGCTTTATTGATTTGGTCAATATGGGAATGAGCAATCCAAGAACATTTAGCATTAGCTGGAGAGGATGTCGGAAAAAAATACATCCCGCTAGAAGGGTCAATTGAGATAGGCGCTTTATGTGTTAATCCACAAATATCGCGAGTTCCGTCCTGTCTGCCTTTTAGGCTGGCCCCAAAGAACTTGCAAGCTGAATCAATAATTTTAGTAGGAGGTTGGTCGACAATATATTCGAAGTCTTCTTCCAATATGGTTTTGATTGAATTGCCATTATCACTGAGTTGAACGATAACCGCCATGGTCATTGGGGTAATTTCATAAGTTGGAGTATAAAAATCATTATACATGTTTATCATCCTTTCGTTTTTAAACGAAAAGAAAGTGGCTAAATATTAATTTACCAAATTTCCACATAAAAAGCTACAAAAAAATAGCCTTCCGTGAAAAAACTTTTTATTTTATAACAATTTCAAATGGAATAGTTGATTTTTCGAGTTATTTCTATTTTGATAAAAAATAGCAGCTCATTCTACCATGAGCTGCCTGACACTTAATAGATTAAATTAATGAATTCTTCTTTCGTAATTCGACCTAGGTAATGTGGAACATCAACATCTGCCAATGCTTCTTCAATCGCTTTACGCTCGTGACGAACCCCGGTCAGGCTATCCTCGATGACTCCTACATTTCCAACACCAAAGAAATCACCATAAATCTTGCAATTTTCGATAACGCCTTTTTTAACATCCAGACGAACGTCCACCAGACCAGCGTCAAATTTATGGGATGCCTGAATATTAAAGGATGGTGATTTACCATAATTCCAATCCCACTGCTGATAACGTTCCTTGGAGATTTGGTGGATATTCTCCCAATCTTTTTCCGTTAATTCATGCTGCGGAACGTCCTTAACATCTTCCACATCAAATACATGTCGCAAAATAAGTGCTTTGAATTCATCCATGCTAATTTTCTCATCTAGAAATTCAGAGATATTGGCTACACGGCTACGAATGGATTTGATCCCTTTGGATTCAATTTTTTCTTTATTGACATTTAAAGCAGAAACAACGTTTTCAATTTGTGAATCAAGCATCAGCGTGCCATGACTGAACATCCGTCCTCTCGTTGAAAACATGGCGTTACCGGAAATTTTACGTCCATTGGCTGCCAGGTCATTCCTTCCATGTAACTCCGCTGGTACACCGATTTTATTTAATGCATCTACGATTGGCTGCGTGAACCGTTGGAAATTTTGAAAGCTATTTCCATCATCCTGTGTAATAAAACTGAAATTCAGGTTCTGTTCATCGTGATATACCGCTCCTCCACCTGACAGACGACGAACAACTTTTATTCCGTTCTCATCAACATATTCTGTATTAATTTCTTCAACGGAGTTCTGATTCCTACCGATAATAATCGAAGGCTTGTTCACATAAAACAATAAATAAGAATCCTGCTCGCCAAAGTTTTCTAAAACGTACTCTTCCAATGCCAGGTTAATTGTTGGATCTGTAATCCCTTGATTGTCTATAAATTTCACTAGTAAGCACCTCTCTCTTCATTTCACCTATAAATAGTTTACTGGAAATAATAATGGCAATCAATGAATATACATGGTCAATTCACAAAAGTTGTACTCTGCGCCGATGAACTGAAATAACCCGCCGTCGAAAAATGAGATCCGGCCTTTATGTGTGTAGAGGGTCCCTACATCTATCGCCATTTCTATCGCTCCTATGTTTTCTTTCTTTACTAGATTATGTAAATCAGTTGTTTTAGGCGCCTTCAACTTTAGCATGAGTGTTTTTCAACAAGGTGAATCTTTTTGATGTATCCATACAATAAAAGTGACATAAGATAATCCTCTATGTCACCGCTTTTATCCAATACCGAAACTTATTTCTCCTTGTTCTCATCTTTCGTCATCAAATCATTCATCGTTTTTCATCGTTTAACCTGCAACTTTTATCAAATTGGGGGATCTTTAAGACAAACATATGCAATAAGCATCTATTTGTCTATACTCTATCCGTGTAAAAATCTTATTATACATATTGAAGGATCTTAGATGACGATATCTATTCTCTAATTATCCCGTGTATATTCACTCACATATAGAATTTTTTGAATGCGTTTAATACATATATTTACAATTTCGACAGGTGCTTTTCCTTGAACCTCCAATCTAAACTACGAATTTGATCAGATAAAATAACACCATAAACCGGCAGATCCTCGGGTAGTTCAATTTTGAAAGGATAACCCTTTTTCTTGGTTGTAATAAGGCATAAAAAGGCAAACTTCTGTGCCTGATTGAATTTTTTTGGTGATAAAACGATAGCAGGCCTAAATCCTGCCTGTTCATGCCCGAATTGAGGGCTGAAATTCAATGTCACTAAATCTCCTCTTTCTGGCGCTTGCATTAGCCTATCTCAGCTCCTTCTGGCTTCCCGAAGTCAATCTCTTCATGTTCATTTTCGGGCGTGATCATAGATAGCAATTCATCAAGGGAAGGGTCGTCTTCCACCACCGGTTTTAATATAATCCCATTTCCTCCATCGACAACTTCCATTTGCGAACCATTGACAAGGTCATATTTATTTGCCAACCATTCTGGAATACTTACACCGATACTGTTTCCCCATTTCCTGGCTGTAACGGTCATCGAGAACACCCCTTTTTTATTTTCTGAATACATTGTACCGTCCTTTCTTTTTTACTAACTATCTTCACTTCAATCTCACCCCACATATTGCTCCAACCGTTCCTGCTCCAATTTCAACACTTTCTTCTTGATCGATTCTTCTTCCGATTCCTCATGTTCTTGCAATGCAAGGGAAGCAACATCGGATTCTCTGGCATATAGGTCGAATAAATTAGCCTTCTCACCCAATATCTCCAACATCGTTCCATCAATGCTTTCTTCTGTCAGAAGCCGATAGACAATCACATTTCGCGATTGACCCATCCTATAGGCACGACTTATAGCTTGTTCTTCGGTAGACGGTTTCCATTGTGGCTCACACAAAACCACAATATTGGCAGCCTGTATGTTCAATCCAACGCCACCCGCACTAATTTGACTCACCAAAACAGATCCGGGCCGTGCATCCGTAAATGCATCAATGATTTCTTGCCTTCTTGCATTGGAAACATCTCCCGTTATGGCTTCAAATGTTCTATCATTTACATGCCGCTGGATGGTGTCGATGACATCTCGGAAAAAGGAAAATACCAATACCTTTTGCCCATTCTCATAGGCTTCCTGACATATATCCAACAGTTTTTCCAGTTTAGGTGATTTTCCTGGTGTGCCACCCAACCATGCAGCACGCCGCATAAGCATTAATTGACCTGCCATAACCGCCTGTTGATAGTGCTCTTCTTCCTCTTCCCCAAAGTTGGTCCACTGTGGTATGATTTCCAGTTCGGGCAACTCCGCTAATACATCTTTTCTATTTCTCCTTAAATAAACCGGAGCAACGAGCTGTCTAAATTCATTTGGCATCAGTAAGTGTAATTTTTCCGATAACTTTTCAGCAATATCCGGTTGCAGGACGGACATTAACTGTTTCATTTCATCCAGCCTATTTTCCAGTGGTGTCCCACTCATAAACAGAACATACTCGACATTCGCTGCAAGTTGATAGATTCGCTGGGAACGCTTGGCCTCTGGGTTCTTAACATAGTGTGCTTCGTCTACAATTAGTGCATCCACAGGCTGTTCTTCTTCAAGATTCATATGTAATGTATGCTCATAGGTCGTAAGGATAACACCGGTTTGAGCTTGCCATTTTGCAAATTCCGCATCACGATTGCGACCGTGGAAAATAAACGTTTTTAGTTCCGAATGCTGCTCAATTTCTCGCTTCCAGTTTGCAAGCACACTTAATGGACAAACAACCAATGCATATTTCTGATTACGTTGGGATAAATGATTCACCATAGCCAACGCTTGAATGGTTTTACCCAGTCCCATTTCATCGCCAAGCAATGTTCGCCTGTAGTATAAGGCATACTTTGCCCCAAATGTCTGATACTGTCTTAATGCTATTTTCAGCCCTGTCGTATCGAGTGTTGTATTTCTTATTGTTTCTACAATCCCTGCTGGTAAATCTTCTGCTTCTTCCGTCTGTTCAAAGTCCGTTACTTTTTCAATTTCCGTATAATAAGCGGCGTTCTCCTTCACAAAATGCTGGATTAACGCATCTCTGTCCACGGTATATGGAATGATTTTATCCAGTTTTTGGTAAATAGATTCCAGATTCTCTTGGTAAGCATTTAATCGATCAAAAGCTGCCTTGATTTGTTCTTTTTCGGTCTTTGATTGAAAAAGGGATCCTACAAAGCCTTTCTTGTTCTTCGCTGTTTCCATATCAGGGATGATCGTTTGATGTAAATAGTCAGCATCCGTGTGCAATGATTCCAACGTCGGTAAGAGTTCCCATTTCCTGTAAATAGACTCAAGCAGGTCGATCTCAGCCCCAGATAAGTCATCCGGATCGATTCTGGGCTTTGCCTGCTGATAAACAGATTCTGTAATTTTGGATACAGCTTCTGCAATCGAATCAGCATATTTCTCACCAATACCATCAATGTACATCAGATCGGCAGCTGATTGATCACGAATGTCATAGAGACTCCTGAAGCCGTTCTCCACTAATACGTTGACCGGCAATCCTTTTTCCAAGGTAGAAATCGTGTCGATCGGAATCGTCTTTACATTCTCCCGCACTTTGATTCTCTTTAACGTTTGCCAGGCATCTTTGATTTGGTTGTTAAAATGCTCCTCGGAAAAGAGATTGCAATTTTCTAGGATGTGATTAACTTCTGATTCGAGGCGTTTTACATCTTTTTTGTTGTTGATCATGGTTAAGCCCCTTTTTTAAGATCGATTTCTTTTTATTCCCCATTCGATCATGAACCAGTGCTCCCTGTATAGAAAGGAATTTATTCAGGTAACTCATTTCCCTGCTTCACATAATCATACATCGCTTTTAGGGTGCTACGAGGTTCGATACCACGTTCAATGGCTTGCTCGTATTCGCGCATCCATTCTTTCGAGCGTTTCTGATATTGGCGTATCCATTCCAGTAAAATGTACAGATCCACTTCATCTCTTAATTTGCGATGACGTTTTTTGTAAAAGTTGATTGCTGTATCGTATTCACCAAGCTCACTTTGCAATATGAACACCATTTCTACCAATATGTTAATATATTCCTCGGCTTCGTACTTTGCTCTCCAGTCCATTTTCTTCGTTTGTTTTATGTATGTCTCTTTTTTGTAAACTAAATCTTCTGCGATCTGGCCAGCCTTCTCTTTGAGTGGGGCATTGTTTAACATACCAGTCATCATCCCCAGCAATTCACTGGGTAATATATTATGATTGTTTTCATTACCTGCAATTAGTTGTAGGGAGTCGGAAATCCATTTATCTGGCACCTGTTCTTCTTTTTTTAGTGTGATTAAACGATTCAAGAAGTCCAGCTGCGGAATTCGCATCGTGTAAAAAGGCTCATCACTCGAAAATACAACATGTCCCGAAGCATACGTAAACAACCGATATAATTCTTCTAAAAGGTGGATGCACTCCATGCGGTATTCCGGTTCGCGGCCGAGTTCCGTTATTTGATCCACCAATCGTTTAGCTGTAAACCGCCATTTGGAACGTTCTTTTTTAGGAATTTCGCGGTTAGGTGCAAAATAATTTTGCTCCCAGGCATTTTCCATAAACGTTTTCGCTTCATCCTCGACACTTGCAAAATCCGGTTTTTCCTTTGCTTGTTTCCCCTTTTTCTTTTCCTGTTTGAAAACTTGCGGATTATCGATAAGTGTATCAATTTGTTTTTCTTCACGTACCTTTTTCGGTATTTGTTTGTACATCTCAGCGACCAGTACCTGGAGTTCATCTTTCTTCATGTTGTCTGTTTTTGCTCGGAGTTCGTTTACTTTCAATGATGTTCCTCCAAATCCTTGTATATTTTTAATTTATTCCATATTACATGGAAAATTCACATACCGGTTTAAATCAACGTTTTCCCAAGTTTAAACGGATTTTTCATAAAAGGTAGTCAAAATATACGCTGGCAGGCTATATACAGGAAACTTATTTAATTAATCATATTTCGATTTAATTTTCGGTATTTCCTCACGAAGAAATTTCATTAACTCAATATTATGTTCTAACTTATTTTTTCCCTTTTGGTTCATTGCCGATTCAAATTCCACACTACCAAATAAGTCATCTTTAAAGGGGATATCATCAGATCTTGTAACAGAATATGCTTCAACTGAATCTTTAAGAATATCACCATCTACTCCCCATTCTTCAGCAGACTCTTGGAGTATTACTTTCATTTTATCATTCTTCCAATTATCAAACGCTTCGTCAAAGTTAACTCCACTTGACACATTTCCGGGCTCAAGTTCCTCTATTACAAACTCTTTTAAAAGCTCTGCTTGTTCATGATCCCCCATGTTACTTAATTCTTCTATTTGCTGATAAATGATACGTAATGTTTCTGTATCAACGGTTTGTTTACCATCAGATGAAACAGCCTTTTCCCCAATTAAATTAAGGATATGATTAGCATCGATTACTTGCGTGCCTGCTAGCTTTGTTTTTCCGGCTAGAGCGTTTGGAGATGTAACAGGATCAGGGTCTCTTTCTTCCCAAGTTAAATTTTTATATGCACCTACATAGCGCAACCATGTATGTTCATCGATACCAAACGTTTGTTCATCCCATTTAAACTCATAATACTGTTCCACGAAATTTAATTGCTCCGAACTGTCTTTGTATGCAAGAATAAAAGCCTCTTTTTTCTCCTGATCATGTGTGATCTCTTGCCAACTCGTTGGGTTAGGCAGCGTAGGAGTCATTTCACTTACTTTGATTGCGAACTTTTCTACGGCTGTGTCATAAGGTTCAACAATGGCCTTACTACTTTTGCCTCCACTACCATATAATTTTAGTGCCTGATTAACCATATCCTCTGTGATTCTTGGATATTTAAAATTTATAATCGAGCCAAACTCTTTTTCTTCACCGTATATACGATTCGTTCTAGAATAAGCTTGAACAAGTTTTTGTAGTTCAAGTGGACGGTCCACGTATAACGTATTGATGAATTTGGAATCATATCCTGTCAGTAATTGGTCTGCAACGATAACTAGGTCAATATTCTTCGGATTTCTTCCACTACCACCACGTGTTGCCCGTTCGACAACATCTTCATAGTAAGCATCTTCCCCATGCTTCTTATCGTCGGCGACAAATTCAATCCCTGTAAAAGAAGCATAATCTCGAAACATCTCTTCTATGACACTTGGATCTACCGGTTCGTTTTCTTCATCCCCTCCAAAACTAAACGTCATCGCCACGTTTAATTGAATATCATTACGACCTTCTAATTGCTTCTTAAATTCATCATAAAAAGCAATCACTCGCTTTTTATAGGCAACTGTCAAAATGGCGTTGAATACTTGTCCCTGTGATTGGGATGGCCATTTATTTAATATCTCCTCTACCACACGTGGAATATGCGTATCATCGTGATACACAAGGATGTCTCTTTTTTGTGCTTGCTGTTCCACTTCCAATTCTGACCAACTATATACAAGGCGTTCCATTTCCCGTTCGGCCATATCAGGTTGCTCTTGTTTCAACTGTTCCATAATTTGTTCTCTTAAATCATCATAACTCGAAAATTCGCCTGTATTCATATAATCGACATAAAAACCTAGCACGTTTTTATCACCAATTGCCTCATCAATGGTATATTGGTGAAGTTGCGGACCGAATAATTTCTCTGTTGTATTGATTACTTCACTTTTTTCGTTAATTTTTCCCTTTATTTTGTTCTCATCAAATAAAGGTGTTCCTGTATAGCCGAAGAAAAATCCATTTTTTCTAAAATACTGTTTGATCGTTCCCATCATATTCCCCATTGTCGTACGATGGGCCTCATCAATGATAAAAACGATCCGCTTGTTTGCTATACTTTCATCTTGTGCTTCTTCTAGCTCTTTTACTAACGCATTCAATTTGAATGTCGTTGTGACGACAATCCCACCGTTAGATGATTTCAGTATTTTTCTAAGTTGATATGTATGCTTTGTATCATCAACAGAAACAGGTTCATATGCAGCATATGCTTTAAAGTTCTCACTCGTCCGGTTATCCAACTCTCTACGGTCAACTAGAAACACGACTTTGTCGAATCCTCCTCGAGTTGATAAAAATAAAGCTGTTTTAAAACTCGTAATCGTTTTTCCTGACCCCGTAGTGTGCCAAACAAAACCACCATGTGGAATTCTATTTTCGTTATCCCATCCAAATGCAGCGCCTTCTACTGCTTGTAGAGCATGTACTTGATATGGCCGCATAATCATATGACGTCTATTTTCTTCTTCTTTGGCTTCATCAATAACTAAATAGTCACCAACAATTTGATGTGCCATCGGAATCATCAGAAATTGGCAGATAACATCTTCCCAATGGTTGACCGGTTTATTATTTTCATCAGCCCAATGGAATACAAAGCTTGGGTTAAAATCCTTAATAGTTTTTGGTGTTGCAAAATAACGAGTCGCAACTTCCGATGTAATAACCATCATTTGAGAAAAAGCCATGAAATTATGGGTGTATTCTCCATCACGGTAATAACGCTTGAACTGATTAAATGCTTCATCTAACGTCTTATCTGTTCGTTTTTGTTCGATATTAATGAGTGGCAAACCATTAATAAGTAACACTAGGTCAAAACGGTTATCATTTTGTGATTCTACTTCTCTAGCAATACGATAACTTGAATCACCACCACTAACCTGTGCCTTTTTGAAAATCGTTAGCGTAATTTGTTGTCTTGTAATGTCGGGATGGTCGTCACGGTATATGCCATCAATCTTTCCTTTTGATTGTTCCATCGCTAATATTTTAGCTGCTTCATAGCTATTCGCAATTTGCTTCACTTGTGCCATCACTTGGCTAAACTCATTATCTGTTAATGGTACACCTTCCAATTGGTCGGCATTAATACGGTTTATCTCATCCCGCCAGTGATCGATCAAACGTTTCACAGTAACTTTTTGTTTATTACCATTTAAAAAGTCAGGTGCTTCCCATTTATACTTTTGCATCTCTTTGACAAAATTGTCTTGGAACGTCTTCTCTGAAGCGTTCTTTGGTGCATTACTCACATTACTCACTCCCATCTATACAAACATCTCATGTAAAAACGCTTGTTTCATCGCTTTTAGCTTTTCTAATTTTCGTTCAGCATTGGTGATTTTATCGTCTAGTTGTTTGAAAAACTTGCCGATTTTTTGTTGCTCCTTTAAATTTACTGGTACAGCAACTTTAAATTGTTCTAATGATTTTTGACTCACCCCTTTAGCTGTTCCACCACTGGACAATATAGATAGTTTTGCAAACGTTCTAGGTGAATGCAAAAGTACAGCAAGAAAATCGTCAGTAATCTTTTCGGGAATAACAACAAAGGCTATTGTCCGTTGACTTAATATATAGCCCCTATTATCAGGTACTTGTGCCACATTTCCCATAGGTGCCTCTGTCGTAAATAAAACCTGCCCCTTTTTTAATTCACTTCCTAGCATCCATTTATCATATAAATCTTGATTACCATAATAAGCATCAGCTTTAAAATCAATATAGCCATTTTTAACATTCAATGCAGATAAAGCAAGATATCCTATATCACTCCATTTTAAACCTAGTTTTTTTGGGGTTCTTCCTCGAAAATCAATAATTCTTTTTATGTTATCAAATAAATATCGTTCTTCCCACGCCCCCGTAAACCCTGCAAATCGTCTTTTCGGCACACATTCACCTTCAGCAGGAAACATTTCAGCAAGATAAGCAGATTTTAACGCTTTTACTTTCTCTACTTTACGTTGTTGGGTTCCAATCATCTCGTCTAGTTGCTTGAAAAAACTACCAATTCTTTGTTGTTCTTCAATACATGGAAAAAAAATCGGTATTTCTGACAAATCTCCTAAATAAATCCCAGATTGCGCTGAGTTTACTTGTTTATTTTTTAATTCCTTCTGAAATTCACTAGTGTTAATGATTGCATATAAGAACTCTGAAACAATTTTTTCATTTGGCCTAAGGTAAGCAACACTACGTTGAAATGTAAAGCCGACTGCATCATGAATAATTGCACTTTCCCCAATAGAGCCAACAATGGTTAATAAAACGTCACCTATTTTAAGTTCAAATGTTTTATGAATGGCTTCGTATTCAACTTCAGAAATTTTTCTATCAGAATCATCTATATGTATTTTCCCATTTTTTATATTCTTCGCACTTAAAAGGAAAACGCCATTCTCAACATTTTTATGTGTGCCATGAGTTCCATCTTTGATTAAATCAAGAGTCTTTTCTAACTTCCGTTCACTCCACTCATCCACAAACCCTGCAAACCTTCTCCTCGGTACTAATTTCCTTTGCTCCATTAGTCAGTCACCACCAATTGTTGCATCATTTCTTCAAAATCATTTTCTAATTGTTCACTTTCTTCTTCGATTGACGTTAATGTATTTGTATAGCGTTCTTGTAACATTTCAACCGCTTGAATCTCATTTTTTAATGGGGCTTCAATCAAACGAATCATTTTTTCCGTCACGTTCCCGAACCACTTTTCATACACAAGAAAATCAATTTCCTCATCTGTTAAGGCTAAAATACGGTCTTCTGTCTGCACTTTTAGTTCCTTTTCCGATGCTTTCACATCTTTATCTAACTTTGACTTTTCACTTATCATGTTTTCTACTGTTTTTAATAACGCATAAGCTGATGAGTCCTTTTTTGTCGCTTTTAATTCTGCCTTTACTCCACTAGCCGTAAATCCATCTTCATTTGCATTGAGTGCATCACTTAACGCAAATTCTTCTTCGCTCTCTTCCACTTTTGTAGCTTCAACTAATTCTGCCAATTGTGATTCAAATTCTTGTAACCGTTCCCTCTTCGATTCGATTTGAGCCAAATCATCTGCATACAAATGATTTTTAATTAAGTCATTCGGAACAATCATACCGACCCAACCATCTTGTTCGTTACGTTTCGTTTTGCCTGAACCTTTTGTCACCATATTCGGTTCACGTTTACGACCAACTGTATAAAAATCACTGTTTGCAATCTTCTCTGTATCTTCTATTAACATCTCCTCCCAAATTTCTGCAATAACTTGATAACCATCATACGTATTGACATGATTAAACAATGATAGAGTATTTTTAATATCCGTTAACATACGTTCTTTTACATCCGGTATATCACTTAGATCTGTGATATTTTTAAGCACTTCCCAATATCCATCCGTATATTCCTTTATACTTGCTTTCATTTCTTCCGCCTTTTTCTCGACACGGTCATCTTGTAAAACTACCTTCATCAGTTCATCAATTGTTTTTGTTAACGTAACATAGCCGGGACGAATCTCCTCTAGTGATTGCTCCAAAAGATTCGGTACTGTTTGCTGTAACACGTTTAATTGTTCAATGTCAGCACGTGGAATCCCACCATATAGATGTGCATCTACATTCTGTGCAATATCATCTTCAACCGAGTTAATATAACGGGGAATGTTTAAGTTATATTCATTTTCAATTATATCCTTTTGTTCTGCTAAATAGCTATATCCTTTTTCGGATTTACGTTCTGTATATATATCGACAATCTTCGCAATATCTTTTTCTTGTAAGACGTTTTGTTTTCCTACTTTAATAAAGCTTTTAGAAGCATCAATCATTAAAACAGGCGCACCAAGCTCACGATTCTTCTTCAAAATGATAACTGTAACTGGGATGCCTGTATTGGTAAACATTTTATCAGGCAAGCCGATAATCGTATCGATATAGTTCTTCTCTAATAACCGTTTCCGTATCTCACCTTCTGTCCCACCTCTAAACAACACACCATGTGGCAGAACGATTGCCATTGTTCCATTTTGACCCAGGTGAAACAATCCATGTAACAGGAATGCATAATCTCCTTTTGAATCAGGCGGGATGACACCTGCAACTTCAAACCGTGGGTCACTTACTTTTAGCTCTTCATTATTCCAATTTTTAGCGGAATATGGTGGATTCATTACCACCGAATCAAACAGTACCCCTTCATTTGGCCGCTGTGGATCTTCCGGCCAATCCTGTCCTAATGTATCCCCATTTTTAACAGTCATATTCTCAGGGCGTACTCCATGTAAAAGTAAGTTCATACGTGTTAGGTTATAGGTCGCTGTGTTTTTTTCCTGGCCATAATAATGAATATTTTTTTGTGCTTCTTCTGTTAGATGCTTTCCAACTGTTAATAATAACGAGCCTGAACCAACCGTTGGGTCATAAATGGACTTGATGCTTGATGTTTCCGCTACAATTCGTGCCATCACTTCACTTACTTGACGTGGCGTGTAGAACTCTCCAGCTTTTTTTCCTGACTCCATTGCAAATTGTCCAATTAAGTATTCATATGCGTCACCTAAAACATCACCTTTTTGTAAAGCAACCATATCTAAATCGACAAAAAGTAAAATGAGGGCCTTTATATTTTTACTACGTTCATTTAAATTGCTCCCTAAAGCCGTATCAGTCAAATCAAGTGTAGAATTAGCAAATAATCCCTTGAAATCATCAGAGTCATTTGAGATTGCAACTGTTCGTTCGAAGTTATTTAAACTATCTGTTACCTTTTGTACTTCAAAATCTCCCGTTTGAATATCCTGCAACCATGTTTGATATAAATAATCGGGCAGCACATAGTAACCTAACACATCACGAATCATTATTACTAAATCTTCTCCGTATTCTTTATAGGCTTCCCGATATGATTCAACCAATTCCGTTTCGTCATCTGTTTGCTCACCACTCGTTACTTTAAAAGCCTCTAACGTTTTATCACTTAGGAATTTATAGAACATTAAACCTAACATATAGTCTTTATAACGACTTGCATCCATTGATCCTCTTAATCTATTTGCACCATCCCAAAGTCTTCCTTTTATCTCTTCTGATGTAATCATTATTTATTCCCCTTGTATTTGCATTTTCTGGTGTATATCTGTTATTTCATATTTAATTGAATAAACCCTGTTTTTAGTTTTCATATCCTCTTTTAATAATGTATGCTGCATCCATTGTAATACTTATGGACCATAATCTCATTAAAAATATCTTTCCTATTACAGCTAAATTACTTTTTGTATTTATTATTGTAAAACTATCCCCACCGAAATCCTTCTTCCGCCAAATGAACAACACCCTTAAAATTCTGCTTTGCTTCCCCTACTAACTGCGACCTTTCTCCATACTGCGGCAAATGGCTTAACATCAATTCGCCTGCACTCGCTCTTTCAGCAATCATACCACCCTCTCGACTCGTCATATGACCCGCCTGCGAACCATCCTGCTCCGCATAAAAATTGCAATCCGTAATAAGCAAGTCCGCTCCCTTGGCAAAATCAATCCATTCCTCTTTAAAGCTGGTATCTGCAGTATAAACAAGCGTGCTCTTTCCATCGGTAATCCGCATGCCGTAACAGGCAACGGGATGATCCGTATGCAAAAAGGTAATCGAAAACGGTCCTAACTCCAGGGATGTGTTTGGATCATAAACCATTCCTTTGGTGTAATCATCTGTTAGTTTAGCAAAACCTTGTTTATCATCCGTATGGCCATAGATCGGCAATATTTCCTTATTCCCCAACGTGTAAGATTGTACGCGTTTGGCATATTGCAATACACCGATATCTGCAACATGGTCATGATGATAATGAGATAGGAGAACTGCATCGATATCGGAGACCTGTTTGTATGTTTGTAATTTGGACAAAGCAGCACTTCCTGCATCGACCAGCAACGCAAAATTATCTTTTTCAATTAAATACGCAGATGTTGCGCCATTTGGGGCAGGATAACCACCCCAGCACCCAATTACAGTTAATTTCATCGAAAAATCACTCCATTTTTTAAATTTGTTGTAACACACTGTTGACTAGATTAATACTGTTATAGTACAATGTTTTTAACAAGTCAAAGGGGATATCCATGATTAACGTTGTTGAATTTTTTAGAAACCTGCCTCGTAAAAAATGTGCACATTGCGGCCATGACATTCACGAAAAAGCTGATTGTTATATCAACCTATGTGACGATTGTGATCACCCAGCACGGTAATGAGTCTTTTCCTATTCACTGTACTATAACATGATACTTCCTATCAACAAACAGGGGAATCGTTCGGGAAACTTGGGAACGGTTCCCCTACTTTCTTCCCTCGCAAATAAAACAGAAAACTTGTATCATTCTTTTTGTTTTTCTATTGTTTTTATATTACAATTATTTAGAGCATCGAAATAATCGTGGAGGGGGAACGAAAATGACAACTACTTCAACGAAAAGATGGAGCCGCGACGAGGTTCCTGAAGAACAAAAATGGGACTTAACCGATTTATTTACGTCTGATGAGGCATGGGAGCACGAATTAGCCAAAGTCCAGGAGGATGTCAGTAATGTAACACAATTTAAAGGACAATTGGGTGCAAGTGCCGCGAACTTATTAAATGGTCTCACAGCCCAAGAGCAACTCGAAGAAAGGATTACCAGAGTAGCAACCTATGCTTCTTTAAAGTCTAGTGCTGATGGGACGAATCCTGACAATCAACGTGATTCGGCAAAAGTATCTTCAGCACTTGCAACGATTCAAACCAAACTATCCTTTGTGCAATCCGAACTATTACATCTTTCAAATGAAACAATGGATAAATTTTTACAGGACGAACCTAAGTTGCAAACTTATCAAAAAGCATTGCAGGACATAGCGGAGAAAAGGCCTTATACGCTTACGCCTGAACTCGAGGAAACATTAGCAGCACTTAGTGAAGTACATAATGCTCCATACATGATTTACGAGCGTAGCAAATCCTCTGATATGGAATTCGATTCAATTACTGGTGAAGATGGAGCTAAACTCCCAATGTCAGCTGCGTTATATGAAGATCGCTATGAATTCACTGCAGATACAAAGGCACGGCGTAATGCATATGATTCATTTATCAAAACATTAAAGCAGTATCAAAATACGTTTGCTGCAACCTATGCAACAGAAGTAAAAAAACAAGTTACGATGGCACGCTTGCGTTCCTATGAATCTGTAACAGATATGCTCCTGCAACCGCAACAGGTAACCAAAGATATGTATCACAATCAACTGGATGTTATACAACAGGAATTGGCTCCGCATATGCGCCGTTATGCAAAATTAAAACAGGAAAAGCTTGGCCTGGATAAGCTACATTTCAGCGATTTAAAAGCACCCCTGGATCCCGACTTTAACCCGGAAACGACGTACGAGGAAGCCACATCCACGATTTTGGAAGCACTCGAGGTAATGGGCCCTGAATATGTGGAAATAATGAAGAAAGCAATCCAAGATCGTTGGGTGGATTTCGCTGATAATGTAGGTAAATCAACCGGCGCATTTTGCTCAAGCCCATATGGTGTTCATCCGTATATTCTAATAACATGGACAGATACCATGCGTGGCGCTTTTGTCCTAGCACATGAATTAGGGCATGCAGGACATTTCTATCTTGCGGGTCAAAATCAATCACTCGTGAATACGCGTCCATCGACTTATTTTGTGGAAGCACCATCAACCATGAACGAAATGCTGTTAGCAAATCATTTACTCGCCAAAACCGATGACAAACGGATGAAACGCTGGGTTATCACACAACTGCTCGGCACGTACTACCATAATTTCGTTACCCATTTACTGGAAGGTGAATTCCAACGACGAATCTATAATTTAGCAGAAGCGGATACCCCACTCACTGCAACGGTTCTATCACAACAAAAATATGAAACACTGGAAAACTTCTGGGGGGATACGGTCACATTAGACGAAGGTGCAGGTCTTACGTGGATGCGTCAGCCGCATTATTATATGGGGCTATATCCATATACGTATTCTGCAGGTTTGACCGTATCTACTGCGGTTTCCCGTAAAATACAAACAGAAGGGCAACCAGCAGTCGATCGTTGGCTTGATGTACTCAAAACTGGCGGTACGAAAAAACCACTTGATCTTATCAAACAAGCAGGTGTCGATATGTCAAAACCTGACGCCATTAAAGAAGCTGTCGCCTTCGTTGGTTCGCTTGTTGATGAATTGGAAAAAAGTTATGAATAGATGATGTATTGAATGGCCGGAAAGACTTCTGGCCATTCTTTATTTCGTCTTAGCAGCTGTGTTCATTCGGGTGATGTTCTTGTATATTCGGGCGATGTTGCTTCAGAATCAAGTGTGCACTTATACAGGTAAGAAAGTATTTTATACTTTCTTACCTGTATAAAAAAATGACTCCAACCAAGTCAACTTTAGTTGGAGCCAGTCTTATTTACCTTTGCAAAAATTCTACCACTTCACGAGCACTCTTTTCACCTTGATCAATACAATCCGGAATCCCAACACCATCATAAGAACTTCCGGTTAAAATCACACCAGGCAAATGGGTTCTTGTCTGATTACGAATTGCTGTAATTCGTTCCAAATGCCCTACTGTATATTGTGGTCTTGCATCTTTCCAGCGTGTAATCACACTGAATTCCGGAACGGATTTTATTTTCATTGTCTTCCTTAAATCCTTCAAGACCATTTCGGTCAGTTCTGCATCAGACATATCTACAACAGACTGATCATTAGGTCTGCCTACATAACAACGCAATAACACTTTTCCATCCGGCGTCGTTGTCGGCCATTTTTTATGTGTCCATGTACATGCGGTAATTCGATAATCGCTGCTTCTGGATACAAGAAAACCTGTCCCGTCAATGTCTTTTTTAATCGCTGATTGGTCAAAAGCTAGAACAACATTTGCTGTTGACGTTGCCGGCATGGATTCGAGCGGTTTAAAGAAATCATATTGACTAAACATTTGTGGTACCGTGAAATGCGGGGTAGCCATGATAACAGCATCTGCTTTTTCCACTTCTCCATTGCTTAGTAAAAGATGGTAGCCATAATCCTTTTTCTCCACATGGTCTACTGCATGATTCACCGTTACAGTTCCTTCATCCAAATTCTCAGCAAGGCTATCAATTAACGTTTCAAGACCATTTTCAAACGAGAAAAAGGCACCAGTCGGATTTTTTTCCTTGCTTTTAGCTGGCTCTGGCATTGTTTTCTTTAAACCTTTCAACACACTGCCGTATTCTTGCTCTAGTTGATGAAAAATAGGATAAGTTGCCTTCAGGCTCAGTTCATCAATATCACCGGAATGAATTCCGGATAATAGCGGATCAATTTGATTGACTAGCAATTCATTTCCGAAACGACGTCGGAAGAAAGTACCAAGAGATTGGTCAGCTGTTTCTTTTCCTCTTGGTAAAATTAAGTCCATTAACGCTTTTCGCTTCCCTTTAGCGGAAATTAAATTGGAAGACAACAACGGACGTATATTTTTCGGGATTCCCATAAATGTTCCCTTTGGTATTTGATGCAATTTATTTTTCACTAAAATATAAGATTGACCGGTGGCATTTCGAATAACTTGATCCTGGAGCCCTAACTCATCAACAAGCTTTACTACAGGTTGTTTTCTTGCCAGTAATGAATCAGGACCCTGTTCAATAGTAAAGCCATCCCGTTTCATCGTTTTGATTTTTCCACCTAGTCGATGGCTTGCTTCCACTACTCTCACTTTATATGGCAGTCTTTGTTCTTTTATCTCTTTTTGTAAATAGTAAGCTGCAGTTAATCCTGTAATACCGCCACCTACAATAACAATATTTTTATATTTCATCACGCATCACTCGTTGCTTTTTTTAAAACAACATCAGCTAGTGTATCGATAAATTGCGGATGTACATTTGGCATTTCAGGTCGATAATAATTTGCCCCCAATTCATCACAGACAACTTTACATTCATAATCATTATCATATAAAACTTCCAAATGATCTGCAATAAAGCCAACAGGAGCATAAATAAATGAGCGATATCCTTTTTGTTCGTAAAGATCACGCGTTAAGTCCTGCACATCCGGTCCAAGCCATGGATCAGGCGTGTTACCTTCGCTTTGCCATCCGATTTCATAATTTTTAATAGCGGTTTTTTCAACAATTAATCTCGCAGTTTCAGCCAGCTGTTTGGGATATGGATCTCCATCTTGCAAGATTTTCTCCGGTAAACTATGTGCAGAAACAACTAATACAGCTTTTTCCTTCTCATCTGCAGGGATTTGCCGATAAACCCGATCAATTTGCATTGCCCAATAGTCAATAAATCCTGGTGCATTATACCAGCTCTCCACAGAAGTGAGTGTGACACCATGTTTTTCAGCTTCGTCATTCGCACGTTGATTATACGCCTTTACACTGAATGTAGAATAATGCGGTGCTAATACAATCGAAACAGCTTGCTCAACTCCATCTTTCGCCATTTCTTCTACTGCATCTTCAATGAAGGGTTCAATATGCTTTAGACCAATGTATGCTTTAAATTCGTATTCATCCTGTTTGGCATTAAGATTTTCTTCGATTGCTTTTGCCTGTTGTTCGGTAATTCTGGCTAATGGTGAGATACCACCTATTGCTTTATAGCGATCTTTCAAATCCTGCAATGCATCTTCATCAGGTTTTCTGCCATGACGGATATGTGTATAATAACGTTCAATATCCGCTTCCTTATATGGCGTTCCATACGCCATTACTAATAATCCTATTTTTTTTCTTCCCATTTTCAGCACCTCTTCATGAATATTATCTTTTAGAATACGTATGAATTAGTTTAGTCAACTTTTTCAATGTTTCTGGATGGACATCCGGTGTTACGCCATGCCCTAAGTTAAATATATGGTTCCCATCTTTCATACTGTCATCCAAAATTACCTTTGTTCGTTTCTCGATTGTTTCCCAATTTGTCAACAACAAAGCTGGGTCCAAATTACCTTGGAGAGTCTTTGTCACACCCATTTCACGTGCTTCCGTAATCGTTGTGCGCCAATCCAGGCCGATCACATCGACAGGCAAATCGTTCCATTCCAGCAATAAATGGCGTGCTCCTACCCCGAATAGGATCAATGGAACATCCAACTTCTGTAATTCAGAAAAGATTCTTGTCATAACCGGTTTTATAAACACACGGTAGTCAGCGGCATTTAATGCGCCTACCCACGAATCAAAAACCTGAATGGCCTTTGCTCCGGCTTCAACTTGTGCTTCTACATACGTTATCGTCATGTCTGCCAGTTTATCCATTAACGCAAACCACGCATCCGTATGGCGATACATGAAGGCCTTCGTTTTTCTATAATCTTTGGACGATCCGCCTTCTATCATATAGCTTGCAAGCGTAAAGGGAGCACCGCTGAAACCAATTAAAGGTACATCCAACTGTTCCTCTGTTAAAAGCTTAATCGTATCAAGCACATAGGGAACATCCGATCTTGGATTAATCATGCCTAGTTTTTCAACATCCTGATATTCGGTAATCGGATTATGAATAACTGGGCCGATTCCTGACTTGATTTCGACATCTACACCGAGTGCAGGCAATGGTGACATAATATCTTTATAAAGAATTGCTCCATCAACCCCGTAATTCTCAACAGGCAGACGCGTCACATATGCGCACAGTTCAGGCTGATGTGTGATTTCAAATAAGGAATATTTTTGTTTTAGTTCGCGATACTCCGGCTGTGATCTTCCAGCCTGACGCATGAACCATGCAGGCGTATAATCGACGGTTTCCCCCTTGTACGCCTTAATCAGTGTGTTGTTTATGCTTTTACCCATCTCATCATTCATCCTTTTTCTTACTTAACTCCCTTACTTACTATATCCATTTATATAATGACTGTACAGTAATGGCACATATTTGTCATGAATTTGTTTAAATTATCAAGGCAAGCTCACGGTACTTGACCGCTCCCCTTCCAATTTGGTTAATGGGTCGTAGGGAACAACGTAATACGTATTGGAACCGAAAAGTTCAAATGTATCTATTTCAAATTCAGTCTGTCCTTCTACTTCTCCCACTCGCTTATCTATCCCTTCCTGCTTGCGATAAACACGGTAAACGACGCGATCATCAGTTGATCCCTCCCACGTTAATTTCCCTTGAAGCAAAGAAGACCCAGGAGATCCGTTTCCAAATGAATAATCGGCATTCACATTTGTTATTTGAGGTAACTCGATGGGCTCCGGAAGTGCATCTACATCATCAGGTTTCGCAAAACTTTCTGTCAGTGCTTCCTGATTATCCATTTCCCTTAATATAGCTTTTGTCAGCCTTGTCGGATACTCACTTCCACCTGTTAAATATTGATCTTCACTCGCCTCATCATATCCCATCCATAATGCAGTCGTATACTCAGGTGTATAACCTACAAACCAAGCATCATTGGTCTCTCCTTCTACAAAAGCATGCTGTGTTGATCCGGTTTTCCCTGCAAGTGCCTTGTTGTAGTCACCATGTTTTGCCGTGCCACTTTCTACGGTATCCAATAGCATCTCTGTCATGTTCCACGCTACCTGGGGACTAAATACTTCATGCGAACTTGGACTGGATTCAACAATCATCTCATCATCCCGATCATAAATACGGTCAATCGTAGATGATTCAATCATGGATCCGTGACGAGCAAACATACCATAGCTTTCCATGAGTTCAATGGGAGTTAGACCTTCACTTAATCCTCCTAATGCAATCGATAAACCATCATCCTCTAAGTTGATGCCCAATTGCGCAAGATACTCTTTGGAATAGTCTACGCCTATTTGATCAAGCAACCATACCGCAGAAGTGTTTTTGGATGTTCGCAAAGCATCATACATCGTTACCATATCCTCGTATTGATCATCGACATTTGTGACTGTATAATCATCATAGTCCATTTGTCTATCAGGTATAAGTGTAAATGGCGTGTATTCTTGCGTCATCGCCGGACCATATACTGCGATAGGCTTCATCGTAGAACCCGGTTGTCTTGTCACTGTTGTCCGATTCAAATCGCCTATCTGATAATCTCTGCCACCAATAGCTGAGATAATTTTGCCGGTTTCCTGTTCCATCATAACAAAGGCACCTTGAGTTCCTTCCGTATTTCCTGGAAAGTAATCCTCATTCTGAAATTGTTCATAGGCAGTTTGCTGTGCACCTTCATCCATATTTACAATGACCCGGTACCCCCCACGTTTTAGTTCATTAACGGATAATTCATGTTTATCAGCAGCTTCCTTCATGGCAAGGTCAACATAGCTATCCACCCATGGATTCGATTCTCTTTCCTCAACATCCAGGTCTAAGGGTTTTTCTTGCTCTTGAACCCGTTTATCCGTTGAAATAGCACCTGTTTCTTCCATGGCATTTAGCACAACATTTCTTCTGTCTAATGCTTTTTCCGCATGGTTGATGGGGGAGTAGCCATTCGGCGCCTTCGCAAGCCCGGCCAAAAGCGCCCCTTCCGCAACACTTAAATCATCAACGGGTTTGGAGAAAAAGTAATTGGAAGCTGTTTCCACTCCATAAATACCTTCCCCAAAGTACATATCATTCAAGTACAATTCTAATATTTGATCTTTTGAATATTTACGTTCCAGATTTAACGCAGCCATGACTTCCTTCGTTTTACGCGCCCATGTTTTGTCATTCGTTAAAAATAAATTCTTGGCAACTTGCTGTGTTATTGTACTAGCACCTTCTACCTTATTCATCGCTAAAATGTTCTGGAAAACGGCACGGAATACGGATCTAAAATCAATCCCTCCATGATCATAAAACCGCCTATCCTCAATAGAAGTAAATGCATGTTGAACATGTTCCGGTATCTTTTCCAACGAGACGGGAGTACGATTTTCATCATATAATTTGCTGATAACTTCTCCATCGGTTGTTTCAATCACAGTCGTCGCGTCCAGCACTAAATCTTCCTCATCGACAATCCATTCTCCACCAACTAAAATCGTACCATATCCGGTCAATCCTAGGATTAATATAATTCCAATTGTAATCAGAAAGATTTTAAGTCTACAGGGTAGGCGCCGTTTCTTATTCTCGAAAGCTTTATGCTTTTTATGTTTATCAGATCGTTTTGGTCCTTCAAATCTCCTGTATTCATTATCCATTTGTTCACCTCTGCACATTAACACACCCATTATACGACAATTTTCTACAGTTCGAAAGTCACACATCTTCACAGGTTGCAAGTTGATCATGTATCCCTCTATGAGGTACGATGAATTTAATTCAATGTTGAGAGGGGAATGGAATATGAAAGCATTTATGACAATTGGGACGGTTGATTTCCTGCAAAAAATCGCAGCTAAACATGAGGAAATTCACATTTACTTCATGAATAGCAAGGAAGGAACACTAGCTTATTATGAAGATGAATCCAAGAACATTTTTTCATCGGGAAAAGCATATGAAATCATCATTGGCAGTGGCTACATGGAAGAAAAAGGGTATGTCGTCATGAATAATATTCCTGTAACAGATGACGGAAAAGCTATCTTTGAAGACCGCTTTAAAAACCGACAAAATGTCGCCGATAAGATGCCCGGATTTCAAGCCTTTCGCTTTTTGCGACCTATGAAAGGGAATACGTATGTTGTGCTAACACAATGGAAGTCCGAAAAAGACTTTGAGAACTGGAAAAACTCCGAAGCATTTAAAAAAGCCCATCAGGGACAAGCCAGCAAACCACCCGCATATTTCCCGAACAAACCGTTTATCACAACTTACCATATGCATGAGCCGGAGGAAGATGAGGATCAATAGCTAAAAGCTAACTAGCTGCCTAGTTAGCTTTTTTATTTAAGGTTCTTTTCATAAGGATTGTTTCTTTTAAATCTTATGTGATATAAAATGAGACGCAAGTGCTACAAGTATTTCCTATAATCGCCGTTCGGGATCGCTCCGGGTGGATGCGCATCCTTAGGGCACGGCTTCAGCCTCCTCGAGAAAACCGCTCTGCGGGGTCTTCAGACACGTGCTATTCCCGCAGGAGTCACCACCCTGCGCTCGCCCGAACTGGAGAGGCGGTTTGAAATTTTTAATAGTGATTATGAACAATTTAGCGGTATCCAAGCACTCAACTATCATTAGAACAACAAACTTTACCTGAAAGAGAATTGTCATTACGTCGCTGTTTTATATCTTTTGTGTCACAGCCTTTTAATTCAAAACATATTGATCGAAAAATGATTCGTACTCCTCTTCAGGATGCTGACCTACTAAACGTGCAACCTCTTCTCCACTTTCATAATGTACTAACGTTGGTGTTGATTCAATACCGTATTCCATCCCTTCTTGACCAAATTCCAACAAGTTGAATTTTTTCATATCCACGTCCATATCTTCAGCTAGTGGAGCCAAGTAAGGAGTTGTTTGTTGACAATAGGAGCAATCCGGGCTGTAAAAATAAACCGTAACTTCTTCTCCATTGTCCATCGTCTCACTTAGTTCGTCAGGCAAAACCTGGTTGTCATAATTTGGATCATCTAACTGATCAATGGTTCCCTGTTCTAAATCAGTTGTTCCATACGGATTATCCACATTTTCGACCGTTTGATTATTCTGGTAACTCGTGACAAAGTATAACGCAACAAATAATACGATGATGATGCCACCAAAGATAAACAATTTCTTCTTCATACATTAATTCCCCCTTGTTGTTTTTAGAAGCATAAGATGTAATACAAAAATAATAATAAATGCGAGTCCGGCTAAGAACGGAATCGTAATAAAACCAAAGTAGTTCACATATGCTGCATTACATGGTACAAGGCCACAAGCGTCCCCTGCTTCTTGCAATGCGGGTAACTTTTGAATCAAATAGTGATAAGCGGAAACAAACATACCGATCCCACTTAAAATCAAACCTGGTAAAGCAATGGAAATGTCCTTTTTAATCGCTGCTACGCCATATATAATAACTAACGGATACATGAAAATTCGTTGTACCCAACAAAGTTCACACGGAATATATCCCATCACCTCTGAATAAAACAAACTACCTGAAAGAGCAATAAATGCTTGTACCCACATCAGTAATAACAGGTTTTCTCCCTTTTTGGTCATTTTCCCCATCTACAAACAAATCCTCTCTTATCGATTACCCTCATAGTATACAAATATTACGGAAATAAAACAAAAACCTTGCTTAAAAAAATAGGCTACTGTGACTATTTCTTGAATTTTTTACCTGCGCTGCTTCTGAATACATTCATACAGGTAAATGAATCCTATCAAACAAAGAAAGCCAATAAAAAAACCGGAAACAACATCTGTTACATAATGCACGTTAATGAGATAACGACTGATGCCAATGAGAAAAACAACAAACGCAAAACAAAATTGTGTAACGAATACAGCTCTGGATGAGGCTAACTGTTTCACAAGAAAATAGGACAATAAACCATAACAAACCATTGCTATCATCGCGTGTCCCGACGGAAAGCTATACCCTTCTGCATTAGCTGCTTCCAGAATACTCGGTCTTTCTCTTTTAACCATTTCCTTTATTAGTAAATTTAACAAATGGCTCATCAGGGTTCCCCCACTGAAAATCAACGCTGGAAACCAGTCCTTAAAAACCCGCCACAAAATAAGAGCCATTATAATCGTAAATGGCAGCAGAAAGGACCAAGAACCAAATTCAGTCATGACTCGAGAAAAGGTATATATCCAGGAATCTTCCAGACCCGCCACAAGACCATATGTCCACCGATCCACATATGGAACATCTCCACTAAGGATCCTTCCTATCCATCCTCCTACGACAAAGAGCATCAATACGAACAGGCAAAAAATAAAAAGTACCCACTTATTTTTCATATCATCTGGCCCCTCTCTATATAAATAATAGCTTAAATTATGTTTGAAAAAAAATATAAGGGGAAAATAGTAAATGTAAAAGTAGTATATGAAACAAAAAATTTAAAAAGGCGGGGATTATGATGAGTAACGAAGTACTTAAAATGGATAAAAGCTTGCAAAATTTAATTGATGGATTAAATGAGGATTTGGCACATGAATATGGAGCTGCAATTCAGTATACGTATAGTGCCTCTGTCGTTTCAGGCTTATACCGTTCTGCACTAAAGCCGTTTTTCGAATCAGAAATCTCAGATGAGATGGGACATGCTTTATATTTATCCGAAAAAATTAGCGCACTTGGTGGCACACCGACAACAGCTTCTGCTGAAGTGCCACGGCCAACGGAAGTGAAGGATCTTTTAGAAGCATCCCTTCAAGCAGAATCAGATACAATTGACCGATATGAAAAACGTAGAAAACAAGCAGATGAATTAGGTTTTACAGAGCTAGTTGTAAAACTGGAAGATATCATTGCTGATGAAACCAATCACAAAGAAGAAATTGAACGCTTGTTAGATGATCCTAGACTATCTTAATAAAATTTGTCATAGATGTCCCATCCGGGGCATCTTTTTATTTTTGGTCCCCCATTTCCATCAAAAGTGTTATACTAGCTTCATCATCAATTAACAAAAGGAGGACCATCATTGCTTAAAAACATACATGAATCCATTGATAATTTATACCCTGAAATGGTGGAAATAAGACGATACTTACATCAACACCCGGAACTTTCCTTTCAAGAGACCGAAACCGCAAATTATATTGCAACCTTTTATGAAAAGTTAGGGATACCTTATCAAACAAAGGTTGGTGGCAATGGGATAATTGCAACATTGAAAGGAGGAAAACCCGGAAAAACAGTCGCGCTGCGAGCTGACTTTGACGCCCTTCCCATCCAAGATGAAAAAGATGTACCGTACAAATCAAAAGTGGATGGCGTAATGCATGCATGTGGGCATGATGGGCATACAGCTACATTGCTTACACTTGCAAAGGTAATGAAAGAATACCAGGAAGAGCTGCCGGGTACAATTGAATTCCTGCATCAGCATGCAGAAGAATATGCACCAGGTGGAGCGAAACCGATTGTCGATTCTGGTGCGATTGATCACGTCGACGCTGTTTTTGGTACACATCTCTGGGCAACAACGCCTCTTGGTGTTTTGGAAACATCTAAAGATGTTTTCATGGCTGGTGCTGACCGGTTTGAGATCGTCATTCAAGGTCAAGGTGGGCATGGAGCCTACCCACATGAAACAAAGGATGCGATTGTTCTTGGATCTGATGTGATCTCACATCTCCAGCAAATTGTGAGTAGGCGCGTAGACCCACTTGAAACTGCCGTTGTAACGGTTGGAATTTTTGAAGCTGGCAATGCTTTCAATGTTATAGCGGATCAGGCAAAATTAGTCGGTACAGTTCGGTACTTGAATCCAGACATTCAGGAAAAAATCATTGCCGAAATGGAGAAAGTAATCAAAGGAATATGTGTAACGAATGATGCTTCTTATACCTTTGATTACGTCAAAGGATATCCACCATTAGTAAATCACAAAAATGAAGCAGAGCTAGTACTTGAAGCGAGCAAAGAAGTGGAAGAAATTCATAAAGCCGAGGAAGTGGTTCCGGTAATGGGGGGAGAAGACTTCGCTTATTACACCTTACAAAAACCGGGAGCGTACTTTTTCACTGGAGCAAATCTTGATGGCAACCCTTACCCGCACCATCATCCGAAATTCGATATTGACGAACGCGCACTACCTATTGCCGCTAAAACATTGATTCAGGCCTATTTTGCATACCAAAGGAAATAAAACTAATACTAAAGGAAGCCCCAGCGTTGGAGCTTCCCTTTTCTACGTAAGTTTGCGTTTCACATATCCATTCATAAAAAGATACGTAAACACCGTCCCACTTATTAAGGCAATTATGAATCCGGTATATTCCTGCATGATTAGGAACAGCAAAGAAAATAATACGGTTTGAAAAAGCGTTAGCTGAAACAATAATTTAATCAAAGCCTGTTGCCGAATATCTTTGCCTACCGGGTAAATATCAAGCCACATCGTGGTCCGATGATGCTGATATAATGTCATCATCTGGAAACAACTCAAATACAAGAATAGCAGTACAAACAAGACTTGCACCCAGACATTAGGAATGAAATAAATAAACAACCCGCCGATGATAAACAATCGAATGTACATCCCTAAATAATCCCCACTGCGTACAAACGTAATACGATATAAATAGTCAAATGTATAGCTTTGTGCAAAAGGAATTCTGCTTACGATAGATACAAGCCAATGTCGCTTTTTAATTCGATTCTTCAAATGAGGGACATCCGCAAACATATTGGCAATCCGATAAAAGGACTGCATCCGAAGTTGGTCCTTTTCCACTAATAGATCCCAAACGACTCCTGGTTGCTTCCTGGAAACATAAAAGTCATACAGAAATAATCCCGCAAATAATACTGTCGTTATCCCTGCCAGCAGCATATCTCCCTGAGTAATAAAGTAGAATACAGTCATATTTAGCAATGTACGAACCGTCAGATCTATTTGCCTTATTCCTGGTTCTCTTATTTTAAGCATCCACCAATTTGCCATAAGGTTCCCCACTTTAAAGATAAGAACAATAGCAATCATAAGTAAATACATATTTCCAGATCGCTCAGGAAACGAAGCGAAATATAATGGCCCAAGTGCAGCAACAAGGAGCAACACGACGTATAGCTGAATCACAAAACTATATATAAGGGCATTACGAAAATAAGCATGCATTTTATTTTCAGCAGCGATAAGAAAAACCAGATCAGGTTCCTTTAATAGTGTTCGAACAGGACTGTAGCTTACCAATAAGCCAAGCAGCACACCAATGATCAACGAAGTAGGGAAATCTTCCGGAAGACGTGCTAACCACTGCTGGTAATAGACAGCGACGGCGGAAATAAAGAAAAATAGTGCAATCATCAAATGTCCATTTAACATATAACGTAAATAACGGCTCAATTCTTTCATATGCGCAGAAAGACGCTGTTTAAAAAATGCTTGAGAATTAAACATGGCTATCTTCTTCCTTCGTTAATTGCACGTATAAATCATCCAACGTAGCATGCGGCATATTGAAATCTTCCCGAAGCTCTTCCAATGTTCCATTTGCTCGGATTAAGCCATCATGCAAAATAATAAAACGATCGCAATAACGTTCTGCAGTAGCTAAAATATGCGTAGACATCAATACACCGGATCCATTATTTTTCATCTCGTCCATTAATTGTAGGTACGATTGAATTCCCAACGGATCTAAACCAACAAATGGTTCATCCACAATATATAAAGGTGGCTCGATCAGAAACGCGCACATAATCATTACCTTTTGCCGCATCCCTTTCGAAAAATGGACAGGAAACCAGTTTAATTTTTTCTCCATTCGAAATTCCTTTAAGAGCGGCGTCAATCTTTTTTCAAAATCTTTTTCAGCAATATCATAAGCCATTGCTGTTAAGCGAAGATGTTCATAAAGCGTTAATTCATCGTACAATATCGGCATCTCCGGGATATAAGCCAGCTGATTTCGATACGATGCGGGGTTGTCTGTGAATGTTTGTCCATTAATCGCCACCGTTCCTTTTTTAGCGTGCATCAAGCCAATAACATGTTTAATGGATGTACTCTTCCCGGCACCGTTCAAGCCAATCATCCCAACAATTTCCTTTGGATAAACATCAAACGAAATGCCATGTAAAACATTTTTATGCGTATATCCCCCGTAGAGGTTTTCAATATGTAACAATGGTTCCACAATGTTTCCTCCCAGCTTTCATCACTTATACTAAATTTTATCACCTTTTACATCCCAATACCAAAAGAAACTGTCCACTTCTTTTCGACATTTTTTAATCTGTACGTATAAAAAAATAAAATCGGTTCAAACTAAGGACTGAAGAAGCGAGGATAGTCACTGCAAGTAATTCGTGTCAACCACAAATGAGGTGTTAGTGATCGGCATTTCTATAATATAAAACACTTTTGCCAGGATAGTCTCCATTCATGCTGAGACGCTGACAAAACTGTTTTTGTAAACCAAATAAAGTTAAGTAGCGAATGCAATTTAACAGTATTGTTTACGAAATGTCCAGAAGCGTAAATATTACGATCCTCCTTCTTCTTAAGGCAGGCTGACCCGCACAATATGCGGGTTATGCCTGTTTAATAGTGTATAGCTTTACATTCCACCTCCTTTCTATATACAATTAGTATATAGAATAAGAAGGAGTGGTGAGCGTTAATGAGTCATAATGATTGTATTTTTTGTAAAATTCTTGATGGGGAAATCCCTTCAGCCAAAGTGTATGAAGATGAGTTCGTGTATGCTTTCCTTGATATTAGCCAAGTAACGAAAGGGCATACACTCGTAATTCCAAAAACACACACGAAAAATATTTATGAAACTCCCCCGGAAGTTGCCAGGGAATTATTTGCTCGTGTTCCCAAAATCGCCAGCGGCATTAAAGACGTTTATAAACCAATTGGCATGAATTTACTAAATAATAATGAAGAGCCTGCAGATCAATCCGTATTCCATTTACATATCCATGTTATTCCGCGTTACGGAGATGGAGATGGTTATTCATCCAATTGGACCGTGCATACGGACAACTATTCATCAGAAGATTTGCAGCAAATGGCTAAGGAAATTAAAGACACAATTGAATCCTGAAATCCCTGTATCTGAAAATTAGTACTTATTATTGACGAAACTATCTGGTATAATAAAAGCAGCTGGAAATCTATAAAACCTCTGGCACACCGTATGTCAGAGGTTTTTTTCAAAAAAGATGTTTGATCATAGCTAAAAAGAGAAATAGATATAAAAAGTAGCGTGAAGGGAGCATATTTTTATGTCAAAAGGCAAATCATTTGTACTTGGATTTATGGTTGGAGGTGCAGTAAGCGCCGCTGCTGCTTTGCTAAGTACCCCAACATCCGGTAGTGAATTGCGCGGACGGGTTAGAGAGCAAGGTACAGAAATGAAAACATTAATCAATAACTTAAAGCAAGACGGACTGCGCCTAAGGAACCAAATCACCGAAACTTCAAAAGAAGGAGCCGTATTAATCAAAGAGCTTACCAAGGAAATGAAAAAATCGGTAACAGAATGGAAGGAAACAGTAGAACCTCATCAGGATAACATCTATCAGTACCTTGAACAGATCGAAACAAGTTTAAAAGACCTTGAAGATAAGGTTAAAAAGCAATAGAAAATCAGGAAGCATCCACTTCTATCAAATAGGTTCTGATTTTAAAGTATCCTACTTCCATGAATCAAGACAGTAATAAAGCTGCCTCATCTTAAGATGAGACAGCTTTATTTTTTCAATCATTCATGTTTTATTCGCCAAGACCTTCTGTCCATTTTTCAACAAGGTCAGGATTGTCTTCAATGAATTGGCTTGCTGCTTCTTCTTCGGTAGCTCCATCGTTCACAGCTACAAGCAGCTCCGTCTCCATTTCTTCGTCATAGTCTTCTGTAAAACGCTGAATGAATTCATATGCTGCCGGTGAATCTTCTTCAAAGCTTGTGTGTGCTACAGCTCCGATTCGGTCACCTTCACCACCATACACTTCTTTAGGGTCTTCAAGCATTTTTAGATCAAATTCTGAAAACATCGAATGTGGTCTCCAGCCTGTTACAATAATTGGCTCTTCATTTTGAATTTTTGACTGCAATTCAGATAGCATACCTGCTTCAGAACTTGACTGAAGTTCCCAGTTGTCCAATCCATATTCCTCTAGAGCATTCTCGGTACTATTCATAACACCAGCACCAGGATCGATACCTGTAATCGTCCAATCAAGTGCTTCACCTAGCTCTTCGTTGTCTTTAAGATCTTCAATCGAATTAACATCTTCCATATAAGATGGAACTGTCATAGACAGTGGTGCTTTCTCTACGAATACACCGATCTCTTCCGTGTCATCATCATATTGCTCTTGATACTCCTGATGTGTAACTGGAAGCCATGAAGCCGTCATAAACGATGCATCATCCTGAGCAACACTGGTCCACATCGCACCACCTTCAACTTGTGTGGCTTCAACATCGTAACCAATTTCCTCCAATAGCTCTTGGATTAAAGGCGTACGTACCAACGCACCTGCCCAAGAAACGTAAGTTAACTCAAGATCTGATTCACCAAGTTCAACGCCGCCATTGCCGTCACCGCCATCGCTGCCGTTGTCGCCGGAGTCGTTGTCACTTCCCTCTTCACTATCTCCGCCGCCACATGCTGCAAGTACCATAACAAGCACAAGCGCGACAGCTAAGCCTAACACTCTAAATTTCTTAATCATAAGAAATTGACCTCCTTTAATATAATATTTATTTATATGTTCGGAATCTGCACCATAAAGATACAGATTCCGGAAACATGCTTACTTTTTATTTGCCCCTTGCGTTAGACGGTCAAGTAACATCGCAACGATAACAAGAGACAAACCACCTTCAAAGCCTGGTCCAATTGCAACCTGTGTTACAGCTCTATATACAACTGTACCAAGACCGGGAGCCCCAACCATTGAGGCAATAACAACCATCGATAATGAAAGCATAATTGTTTGGTTAATCCCTGCCATGATGGTTGACATAGCAAGTGGTATTTGTACTTTACCTAACCTCTGACCAGTTGAGGAACCAAATGCATTGGATGCCTCAATCAGTTCCTCATCAACTTGTCGGATACCAAGGTTTGTGAGTCTTACCGTAGGCGGCATGGAGAATATAATCGTAGCTACAACTCCAGGCACCATCCCTAGGCTGAAGAAGACAACCGCTGGAATCAAATAAACAAATGCAGGCATCGTCTGCATAAAGTCCAGAATCGGAGTAAACACCGTCTCCACAGCTTTTTTCTGGGACATCCAAATACCAATTGGAATTCCGATGATCATTGATGCGACAACCGAGACAATAACCAATGACACGGTCTCCAGCGTTTCCGGCCAGTAGCCAAGATTATTAATAAGACCGAGACCAAGAAGTGCAAACAAACTGAGTTTCCAACTTGAAACCCACCATGCCAGAAGTGCTATTATTACAATCAGCAAAATAGGGGGAACAAACTCAAGCACTACCACAAAATTCTCTGTAATCAATCCAATTACAGAAGAAATAGCATCAAATACTGGTGATAATGAGTCCGTTAAAAAGTCAACAAACAATTCCACCCATTCTGCCAACGGAAGTTTTGGGAAAAGTGTTCCTTCTGCATCATTCATGTACTTCTTCACCCCCATTTCCGTTCAATACCTTATTATCACCGGCAAGAGCGGCGATAATTGCTCCTCTAACAACAATTCCAACCAACCTACCTTCATCATCCACTACGGATAATGGTGCCTTATCATCTGCCATCGGTTCAAATATATCCCCAAGCAATGTGTCCGGATGTACAGTTGGAATATCAGTTATTACAATATCCTCAAGGCCTTTACTTTCCTTGGATGCCGATGCAGCCTGCTCTGCCGTTACATAACCAAGTAATTTATGTTTTTTGTCAACCACATAAATCGTGGATACACCATTTTCTTTCATTAACCGAAGAGCAACATTTGGCCCCGATCAACGGTCACTGTTTCGGCACGCTTCATCACATGACTCGCTGTGAATACGTTGGCAAGATTAACGTCCTCGACGAAGCGCTCCACGTAATCATTAGCAGGATCCATTAAAATTTCTTCAGCTGTACCTATTTGTACAATCGCACCATCTTTCATCAGCGCAATCCTGTCTCCGATCCGAAGTGCTTCATCCAGATCATGTGTAATAAAAATGATGGTTTTGTGTACGGATTGCTGCAAATCCATCAATTCATCCTGCATATCTTTGCGTATCAATGGATCCAATGCACTAAATGCTTCATCCATTAGAAGGATATCCGGGTCATTAGCTAAAGCTCTTGCCAAACCAACCCGCTGCTGCATACCTCCAGAAAGCTCATTTGGGTACTTATCCAAATAACCACCGAGACCAACTAGTTCAAGCGCTTCACTAGCTCTCTTTTCTCGTTCAGCTTTGTCTGTTTTCTGAATTTCCAAGCCGTATTCAGCATTCTGAAGTATTGTTTTGTGCGGCAATAAAGCAAAGTTTTGGAACACCATGCTCATTCTTTTCCTGCGCATTTGCCGCAGTTGCTCCTTATTCATTTTTGTTATGTTTTCACCATCGAACCAAATATCACCTGAAGTTGGCTCAATCAATCGATTCAGCATGCGGACTAGTGTGGATTTACCACTACCGGATAGACCCATGATCACAAAGACCTCGCCATCCTGAACATCGAATGTAGCTTGATTAACACCCACTGTCATTCCGGTTAACTCCAGAATTTCATCTTTACCCTTGTTTTCATCCAGGTATTTGACAGCTTGTTTCGGGCGCCTGCCGAAAACTTTCGTTAATCGATCTACCTTTATTTTACTCATTTTTTCACCTCTCTTAACGACGAAAACTTGCATGCCGTTAATCTTTTATATAGTTTTTAGTTTCTCACAAATACTGCATGATCCATTTAATTGATTAACAAACTTTACTAGAGTTTGCCCATAGCCACAGAGCACCGAACCCTGCCATGTCCATTTTCCCCCTTTTTTAGCAATCTTGTACAACGAGGATAATAGTCATGCGACTTTTTTATTAGAATAAATCCATAAAACAACACCAATACACTATATTGGATTAAACGCTACGTTTAGTTGCCTCGTCTCAATCACTCTTCATACTATATACCATATTGCAATTATATTACAACCATTAAATCCTGTTGTTTTTGTATATATTTTTGTACAGTTTATTCTGTACGGAATTTATATAGGTATTCCTTCGATTTACTCCAGATTCCTTAAAATTCCTACCAAACTATCAATTTTCAATATAATGGAATTTGGTGTAACCTTATTTTAGCGATGTTTTAGGAGGGTTTATATGAGCATCCCTAAGAATGAAGAAATTAGAGATAATCTAATGATCGAATTTTCAAAAACAGTTGGGAATTTTGGTTTAAGCCCCGTGGAAGCACGTTTATTTGCTCATCTATATCTTTCAAAGGAACCATTAACACTTGATGATATGAGTGAGGCCTTGGGTAAGAGTAAAACTTCCATGAGCACAAGCGTACGCACCTTATCAGATTTAAATCTTGTTACACGTGTATGGAAAAAAGGGGTTCGAAAGGATTTATATCAAGCTAATAATCAATTATTTAAAACATTTATGAACTCCTATATAAATAAATGGATTGATACGACCAAACACCAAAAAGATGCTCTGGAAAATAATAAACATCTAATTGATCAGAAAAGGAAAGAAGAATCGTCAGAAGAACTCTCAAATC
The DNA here is from genome assembly GCF_019837165.1 of Virgibacillus sp. NKC19-3. Taxonomy (NCBI): domain Bacteria; kingdom Bacillati; phylum Bacillota; class Bacilli; order Caryophanales; family Bacillaceae; genus Virgibacillus; species Virgibacillus saliphilus. The sequence goes on along the minus strand of NZ_JAGYHC010000001.1, from coordinate 1,708,874 downwards.
TGTATGAGCGTATGCATGACATTTTAGAATTTCATATACTTGTAGAAAGGTTATTTAGAAGTATGAAGGAAACGGGAATAGATGAAGCGGACTGATCCAAATTTCATCCTCTTCTCATTCTTTTTTCTTCGCGCTCTATAATAACTGTGAATTCCGCTAGTAAAGAAGGATAGTATCCCTCTTTTTTTAATGCATAAATGGTACTGTTGGGATCTAGTTTCTCGGTAAGCATGCCGGCAAATTGTACCAATAAAGAAGTGAAATCCAAAAACCCTTCTTCTTTTTGAATGTTATATTGCGCTTCTAATGTTTGTAATAAATGAAACAATTCCTTAAACTCTTTATATGTAACATTATTTTCTATAATCAGGTTAATAAATGGATACGCATTCAGATCTATAATTGTGGAAAGTAATTGTAAATGAAAGGACGTTGTGTCGTTATTATTTAACGTTGTCAATGATGAACTCCCCCTCAAATAGCGGATTTAAAAATACTGGATTCACTTAAATATTTTACCACTAATTTTAGGGAATAAAAGCGTAAAATCACTAATAGATGAAAATAGTCTTCTTTTTTCTAAAACGTTTCAAAAAAGCAACAAAATAAAAATGAATCCATTTTGAGACGAATCAAAATGGATTCACGATCTACGTATATTTGTACATATATTCGTTTAATCATCCTCTATTAAATCTTCAATGGAATCAATATCCATATATTCCGGAACTGTTAGTCCATTTCGTGTACCGGTCAGGTTAGCCCCTAAATCCTCAAAGTCTCCTTCAAACTCTTCATAATACGAGGCGTGTGTTGTAGGCATCCAAGCACCTATTGTAGCATCTGCACTACCATCAGCAACACCGGCAAACATTGGACCTGGTTCCACTTGTATTAATTCAACGGAATAATCTAATTCATTTTCCAATACGTATTTTACAACATTAGAACTTGCTATCACATCGGCCCAAGAAACATATGTAATCTTTACATCCGCCCCGTTCCCAGGCTCGACTCCTTCCGTCCAGGAATCTACCAGGTCTTCATTATCTTCCACCCATTCTTGTGCTGCGTCCTGTTCGGATTGACCTTCTTCAATTTTCATCATAACATCTTGCATGTGGTCCGGTTCCCACTGGAATTGATCGAAGAACGTATATGCACCAGGCATGTCTTTTTCTAAACCAAGACGTACAAGGGTGTTTATATCTTCTTCCCCACCAAAGGCCCCTTCAGGATCTTCCAGCATTTTCAGATCAAATCTGGAAAACATCCAATGTGGAATCCAGCCTGTCACAATGATTGGCTCCTCTTCTTCTATCGCACTCGTTAACTCCGCTAACATACCAGCCTCAGAGGATTCCTGAACTTCCCATGTGTCGTCAATACCATATGCAGGCAATACTTCATCGATTGTCATATCCATAATACCTGCGCCTGGATCAATTCCTGTGATATTATAATCAAGTTCTTCGCCAATAGAAGCATTTTCACCATTAGCTTCCTCGTTTTCTCCGCAAGCTGTTAAGGCTATCAACATAGCCAAAACAGCTATTCCCCCAAAAATTTGTTTTAACATGATGTTTCTCCTCCTTGGTTATTCGTTTCCAACTTTTAAACTATTAATTAGTATAAGCGTTCCAGAGCTACAATATCAAAGTCCAAAATCAATTTCTTCCTCTACTCAATTGTATAATCATAAAATGCTGTTCATTTAATTTGTACATGCTTAAAATACCTCTATTTTCCTTTAGTAAACTTCTATTTGTTAACTTTTTTATGATATTAAAGAGAATATAGTGAATTTCGGGTTATTTTTAAAAATAAAATGAAAATAGTTCAATATATTCATTTAATAGGCCCTATCTTCCTTAGATTTTTGTATAAGCTTGATAGCTTGGAAATACTCATTTTGATGATAGCTGCTAGTTTGATATGATGAAAAGCAGTTATGTGAATTTGCTGGTTTAACTAGTGCTGCCGTATAGTTAAACACTAACAATGTTCTTGACTTTATAGAACTGTTACATACGCAAATCTAAATATTAATGAAGGGGGTTTTTATCATATTTACAAATCGTAAATTTAAATTTATCTCGGGTTTTTTCGTCTTGATTCTTATCTTATTTTTAGCAGCATGTGGTGGGGATGACAGCGAGGAAACAAGCAATGATGCCTCTGCTGATGAGGGCTCTGAGGAGACAAGTGAAGGACCTGAAATAGGTCAGGAAGATTTGACCCAACCATACGTGGCATGGGCAAGAGAAACAGTTAGTACACATATGTTGGGTGCCCTGCTTGAGATGGTGGGCTATAATGTTGAATTGTCACAAGTAGAGGCTGGGGCGATGTGGTCTAGTGTTGCTGATGGTTCAGCTGATTTCCATACGTCCGCATGGCTTCCAGCAACGCACGCATCGTACTGGGAACAATATGAAGAAGATATTACGCAAGTCAAACAAGTACTTGATAGTGCACCACTCGCCTTAACTGTCCCAAGTTACATGGAAGATGTAAATACCATAGAGGATCTAAAGGACAATGAGGAACTTGGCGAATCCGTCGATTGGGAAATTGTCGGAATAGACCCGGGTGCTGGCATCATGGAAAATACGCAGGAAGTTATAGAAGACTATGGTTTGGATAATTGGGAATTGACAGCAAGCTCCGAAGCAGCAATGCTTACGCAACTTCAAGCAGCCATTGATAATGAAGAACCTATTGTAGTACCATTGTGGAAACCACATTGGGCCTTTGGCACAATGGATTTGAAAATGCTTGAAGATCCACAAGAAATATACGGCGGGGACGGCGACCAAATTTATACAGTTGCCCGTAATGATCTGGAAGAAGACGCCCCACGAGCTTATAAAGTGCTAGAACAATATGATGAGAATTATGAAATGATTGAAGAAATGATGCCAAAAGTTCACCAAGAAGAACAGGATCCCGCTGATGTGGTCCAAGAATATATTGAAAATAACCCCGATCAAGTTGACGAATGGCTTGACGGTATTCCAAGAGAAGAATAATAGATAGAACCGGGATGTTGCGTCATCCCGGTTCTATCTTTTTGCTGTGTGGGACATGAAGCCTAACCATAGCCGGTATCACGATGCGAAAATAGATAGTATCGTCGTCTAAGTGTTGAAACCTAAATCTGCGTGCTTTCTATGGTACATGATATGCTAATTTTACCCCTTTCCATGTACCATAGAATGATTCTATGATACATGCATATACCCGTTCCGTCCCAGCCATGTACCATAGAATAAGAATCCGATGCGCTGAAACTCGATTCCAGGCGCAAATACCGAACGTAGTCCATCGAATGCCGAAGTCCAAGCTCTGAAGCCCGAAACAGAATCAACGAACGCCGAACGTTGAATGTTGAAACCCGATATGCACGCATTGAATGCCGAACACGGTCTACTAAACGCCAAATATACATCCCCACCTCCCTCAAATGGAGCCGCAACGATCTTGCTCCGAGCCTCTTCCATATTTTTATTCCCTTCAATTTCAAATCCACACTGTTCATCTTGTTAATATTTTGGTAAAGTTATATTTATATATAGAGAAATATTAGGTGCTTTGGACGATAGTAAAAATTAGTAACTCTTAGACGAATGATATACCGCTGAGCGGGGGAAATATACGTAGACCCAGCGGGAGGAAAAGCATAGGTGAGCCTCCGACAGCCGCCTTAGGTATGCGAAGTATATTTCTGGAGCGGCTTTGGTCTAAAGCTTCTAAGCACCTTTTGGGGGGAGGTTTTTTTATTGATTTTTTATTTTATTATTTTCGGGCTAGCTGTCTTGCTTATTTTTAACGTATTAAATGATAAATTCTGCCGCATCATGGAAATGAAAATAGCAGAGCAGAGAAAGTTTTTTCGGGTCATTAATTTTATGCTTTTCATCTTACTTGTAAATGGCTATATACGCGTTTTAAATGTAATGGTCTAATTATACATAAAAACTACTTTTCTGCCACAAAAATATGGTATATTTATTTATATGTTCATAAAATGTGATAATAAGATTAGGAGTGTTCGTAGAATGAAAAAACTGGCAATGGCTGTAACAATTACAGCAGGCGTATTCACATTAGCAGCATGCTCTGATTCAGGAGATGAAGCAGTTGTTGAATCAGATGCAGGAACGATTACGCAGGACGAGTTTTATCAGGAGTTAAAGGACCGTCATGGTGAAGCCTTATTGCAGGAATTAGTAACCGTGCAGGTATTAGAAGAGAACTATGAAGTAGACGAAGATGCAGTCGATGAAGAAGTACAAGCTACAAAAGATCAGCTTGGCGATCAATTTGATATGGCACTTCAGCAACAAGGTATCACAGATGAGGATGAATACAGAGAAGTAGTACGTATTAGTATGCTACAGCAGCAAGCTCTTACAGAAGATGTAGACATTCCAGAAGAAGAAATTCAGGAAGAATATGATCGCAGGAATACAGAAATTGACGCACAACATATTTTAGTTGAAGATGAAGAAACAGCGAGTGAAGTAAAGGAACAACTCGATGATGGCGCTGATTTCGAAGAGCTAGCCAGTGAATATTCTATTGATGGTAGCGCAGAAGACGGTGGCGATCTTGGTTATTTCTCTGTAGGTGATATGGTACCTCCATTTGAAGAAGCAGCCTTCAGCATGGAAGAGGGAGAAATTAGTGACCCCGTTGCCACAGAGAACGGATTTCATATTATTAAAGTAAATGATAAACGTGAGGCAGAAGAATCAATTGGCGAATATGAAGATATGAAAGACAGTATTCGTGAGGATCTGGCGCTTGAACAAATAGATCCAGCCGAGTCACAACAAAAAATAAGCGAATTAATGGAAAATGCAAATATAGATGTGAAACTTGACGAATTTGAAGGCTTGTTTGATCCACCGGAAGAAGCACAGCAAAACCCGGAAGAATCCGGTGATACAGAATCGGAAGGTGAATCTGAAGATACGGAATCAGATGATGCTGAAACAGAAGAGAATAATGATGAGGGCGCGGAGGGCTAATATTTTGCAACCCTTCGGTTCAAGTTAATGAGGCTGGGACAAAACAAACGTGTTTCATTAAAAAGACGAACATTATCAAACTTAGCGTAGGGAATATGCGGAGACTCCAGCGGGAGGAAAGGCATAGGTGAGACACCGAAGTGCGATAGCAATCTTTTTTTGCGAGGAGTGCTGCCCCTCGAAGCCACTTGCAACACGAAGCGCACAAGGGGGCTCACCAGCCGCCCTAAGGTGCGCGAAGTATATTTCCGAAGCGATGTATGTTCGGAATCTATTTGTTAAAAATACTTTTGTCCTAGCCTCTCCTTTAATCGGACATTTGCCGTTTTCTTTGTTCATTTCTATACTGGCGCTCTGCTGCTATGCGATCCATGTATACCTTCCCCTCACGTTCAATAGACTGTTTCTGGAGACGTCGATCTGTCTGCATTGCTTTAAACGCCATAAAACCACTTAGAAATATGCAAATGATCATAACAAAAACCCACCAAGGTAATCCAAGTATCATTTATACAGCCCCCCTTGTCCATCCTCATAATCCCATATATATGTACAAAGAGGCGAAAAAATGACCTTATTTTTCTTCAAATAGGGGTTTATAAAATGCCCGATTATCCATAGCAAATAATCTCTCGGTGAATTCACCTGGTTTAACTTTATCCAATGCCCGATTTAACATATTCATTTTCGCATCTATTAAATCGATGAAATGCAGGATTTCCGCTTCACGAACTAATGGCGGCTTTGGGCTCCCCCATTCTGCTTTTCCATGATGACTTAACACGACATGTTGTAAAATTAACACCTCTTCTTCTCCTTCCATTTGCAGTTCTTTTGCCATTTGCCCGATTTCTTCTACCATCATCGGGATATGCCCCAACAGTTTCCCTTCTGTTGTATAGCTTGTTGTCACTACACCAGATAGTTCCTTTAGCTTACCGAGATCATGTAATATAATTCCTGCATATAATAAATCTTTATTAAGTTCCGGGTATAGATTATGTAATTCTCTGGCAATGGCAAGCATACTTACAATATGATGAGCCAGTCCGGAGACATATTCATGATGATTCTTAGAAGCCGCGGGGTACGTTAATATTCCTTCTTGATACTTTGTAATAAATGCACGGACAATTCGCTGCATTACCGGATTCTCCATTTCAAAAATGACCTCCGTTAACCGTTCCGATAAAATTTCCCTTTCAACTGGAGCTTTTTCAACAAAGTCTGAGACACGAACGCCATCTGTAGGTTGAGCAAGACGTACAGACTTGATTTTCAGTTGTGCTCTCCCGCGAAACTGATTAACTTCACCGCTAAGTCTAACAATTTGTTCCGGTATAAATACGGTTTCATCCTCCTTGGATGCATCCCAAAGCTTTGCATCAATTTCACCTGTAGCATCTCTTAATATTAAGGTTAAGAAAGGCTTTCCATTGCTTGCAACACCTTTTGTCGCTTCTTTAATTAACATATAACCGTCAAATGAATCGCCAACGGCAGTATATCCAATTCCCCTTCCCATTGAAAAAACTCCTTCCCCTGTTAAATAAAAAGAGACCGACGAAAAATTGGCTGATGCAATCATTTCATTGCATGCAAACCTATTCTTTTATGTCAATCCCTACAGTAATGTTTATTGGTTTTTTGGAATATAGTTAAAAATCTCTCCAGATTCCATGACATTAATGAATTTCATTAACCATTCATAATAATTTTTTGCATAATGGAGTCTTTCTACATCATCTTCTATTTTAACTTTTAACTCCTCATCGTCTGTTTCATCCCATAGCTCATATAACACAGCGATGGTTTCTTCCGCCTCTTCAATATTTGTTTCTGTTTGTTGACGCCAGCGATTACCAAATAAAGAAGTGAAGGATTTATACCAGTCTTCTTCTGATTCGTACAGGTCTTTACGAATTCCTTTTTTAAAGGTAGATTCTACCATTCTCATCTCGCTCAATGCTCGGACCCCTGTTGACATACTTGTTTTACTCATTACCAATGCTTCTCGCATATCATCCAGTGTCATCGGCTGACCGGAAAAATACAAGACGCCATATAATCGTCCTACAGAGGGTGTAATGCCATACAAATTCATGTTTTTTGCAATGACTTGAATGAATCGTTGAATCGTATCATCATATTTTTCCCAGTTTTTGGCCTCATTTTTCTCTGGCAATGGATGTCCCTCCATCTGCATAATTTCTAAAAATAGTTTATCATTATTTATTCATTTATGCGAACTGTATTCCCCAAACGCATAATTTCAGCACTTTTTGAACATTCAACCACTTCGTCCTTACACGTAAAAATGATCATTTGTTGCTCTTTGGCGATTTCCTCCATAATTTCCATAATCCGATTTGTACGCATGGTATCAAAATGTACAAACGCATCATCAATGATAAATGGTAATTGATGCCTGTCACTCATTATCTCACTTATTGCTATCCGTAGTGCAATATACAATTGATCAATGGTTCCTTGAGATAATTCATTCACTGTATAACGTAGATGATCATTTGCTTCTACTTGAAATGGCCTATTAGCAGTAGGCGCATAAATCTTGATATATGCGTTTCCTGTTATTTTTTCAAAATAGTGGGTCGCTTGATCGATCACTCTATTTATATATTTATTCCGGTAGTTACGCTTTGTTTCGATAAGCATTTCCTTCGCTGTCTTTACAATAGCCCATTGTTTCGCCTGTTTATTTAAATACTCCGTCTCCATTTGAAATCGATGGGCCGTTTCAGAAAGCGACTCAGATGATTCCAATGTCTTAAGTGTTGCATTTATTTCAGCAAGTTGATGCCGTTTTTCATTGATATTTAATTCCACTTGATCAATTTTAGATTGCGATTGCTGATGCATGATTTCCATTGTATCTTGATCATTGTTTTCTTCAAGCGCTTGTTTCAAAGCAGCTTGTGAAAAGGTCACACTAAGCTGTTCAAGACTCTGTTTGATGGTTGCTTCAATCTCTTGTTTCTCCTCCAATTGTTTTGCTTTCTTATAAAATGCATCGATACTTTCTACCTGCGCGATGTCCAGTAAAGCCGTTATTTCTTTTTCATACGTGCGCATCTTTTGTTTGAGAGCGCGTTGTTGTTGCCTGTTTTCTGCAATTAAGTTTTCGTAGTTTTCCAACTGCTTCATTGCAGTTTGATACGTATTTATTAACCGTTCAATCGTTGCAAATGCATCATCCATCGTTGTAGCAGGAGTTTCCCATTTTGTTGATTGTAAAAACGCATTAGCTTCTTGGCGTATCTCTTCTTGGGTTACTTGTAGTTGGTAGAATTCTCTGTCATTGTGCCGGCGTTCTTGATCTAAGTTTAAAAGGCGCCTCAAATGATGAAAGCATTCAGGCCAGTAACTGATTTCGATGTCACGTAAAAATGGATAAGTTTCGTGTTGGGCAGCTATTCGCGCATTTAATTCTTCTTCCCTCTCCACATGTATTCGACGCTTTTCATCCCATTGAATAAACTGGATATCGATAGCCTTTAATTGTTCTTTTAAAGACTGTAATTCATTGGCATATTTATCATGGAGAGCAAGTAACCTTTCTGCCTCTTCTCTTTCTTCATCTGTCGCCTGCATTGCAGGTGCTTGGGGATTTTCTTGGAGTAACATATTTTCTATATTTGTGATGGTGCTTCTCCCCCATAGCCATCCCCCGATGCCGATGATAACAAATAGTGGTATAAGATAGAAAATCCATATACTATTTGTAATGATCCCGCCTATACCTGCCAATAACGAGAATAAGATGCTTGCAAGCAAAAGATTCCTACTTTTCTTGTCTGTCGCCTGTTTGATTTCCTCCCATTCATTTCGTTTATCGGCAGCATAACGTTTTAGCTTTTGTAATACATCATGTTCTTTTTGTTCATTTATTTTTTCATGCAGTTCATGGTAACGTTCCTCCGTTAGCAATCCTTCTTCCAGTTCTTGCTGCTGATTAATCACATAATTTCGTTGCTGTTTTGCCTGGTTTCTCTCTTGCTGCAATTGTTTTTCTTCTAAGTGCAGCTGATCGGCATCATTTTTCAGCTGATTCCATGTTTTCTCGATATAAAAAGGAAATTCAATAGAAGCTAAATCAACTGCGTTTAACGCGATATTCAATTCATCAAGTCCTGCATTTATTTGCATGTCTTTCTTATGGATTGCGGCTTGCAGTCTTTCCAGGTCCTTTTCATTTTGTTTATATTGTTCCTTTTTTCGGAGTAGTTCTTGCCCATGGTTGTGAACAGATTTATTCTCCAGCTCTTCTTTTAGGGCTGATATTTTTTCCTGATACTGTTTTTGATTATCTTCCCAGGCAGCAAGTTCACTCGTTAAAGGAAGTAATTTTTCATTTACTTTTTCCAGACGATCGACACCATTTTCAGGGAAATCAATGTCAGCAGGATAGCTTGCCAATTGTTTGGAGCAATGATGATAATCATGAATAATCGGTAATGCATGCTGATGCTTTTCTATCGAAAGCAGGTTCTTTTTTTCCTGTTGCAGCTCATGATGCAATGTATTGATTTCATCTGTTAAGGAGGCTGCTTTTGCTTTCTTTTCCCGGTATTGCGCCTCCTCAGCTTGAAACGTATGTAAATGTTTAAAGCGTTCGTTCAATACCTCAAGTTGCTGATTCATTACTGGCTTTTTTCCATAGGGCTTGAATAACTCGCCAATTTGATTATCTAACTTTTTTTCAATCGCATAAATATTATTTGACCCGGTTAAACCAATACCGAGCAACACTTCCCCAAAATCATCCTCTTTCATTTCTGTAAGTGCATGTAAATCGAAAGCCGAGAAGGAAAAAATGGATTGATACGTGCTGTATGTCATCCCATTCAAACGATCTTTTAACCACGTTTCATCATGTTCTTGTCCATCATCAGTGAAACATATTGCCGCACCATTTCTGACCTCATCCAGTCGCTCGATTGTATATGTTCCTTCGATCGGATCAACAATGGTCAATCTACCACCCATTTTCCCGCTTGTTTTTGGACGGTAAAAAGCACGCTGTTTCGGTGGTAAGCCAAATAACATAAAAAGAATGAACTTCTGCAAGGTTGTTTTCCCAGATTCATTTTCTCCATAGATGATTTGAACGGATTCACTCGTAAAATCAATGTCATAATCAACCCATTTACCAAAACCATAAATCGTTGCATGCATTAACTTCAACCTAACTCACCTCAATCTTTAAGTAGCTCCATGAATAATAGTTGCTTTGCTTGTGTTTTTACGAACTCCTCATCTGTTTGGTTTAATGGTTCGATATATTTTCGCGCTTGTTTATGCTGATATAATTCTTTCAAAAAAGGCTGGATCGCTACTTCTTCAAAATGACGAGCTAATTCTCCAATGAAATGTTCGCCTTTATATAAATCTGTATCTAACAAAGAATGATACGTTTCCAAGGAATATCTGAAAATAAACTTCCAATTTTGTTGATGGGTTCGTGTTTCATTAACAAGTTCGATAACTTCGTCAAGATCGTTTTCATTCTCCCATTCCTTGAGCTTTGAATTGTCGCCGGTTAACGTCAGATCAATAAGCATTGGTGTAGAGCAAACGCAATTTTTCAACGCTTCTTGAATTTTATTTTCGATTTGATGAATTTCATTGCACATCGATACATCAACCGTTAGTATATGAAATCGTATGGCTTGAAGTGGAATAAAAGTCATGTCAGCACCTGTTTCTGTTAGTACAACATGGTAGCAGCCTTTTTCACCGGTTTCTTTTCGATGTCGCCCCTGAATATTTCCAGGATAAACAATCGGCGGATCTTGTTTTAATATCTCTCGCTGATGAATATGACCAAGTGCCCAGTAGTCAAAGGGATATTCCACTAAATCTTGAACTTGGAAAGGGGCATAAGTATCATGTTCTGTATTACTTTGAACACTCCCATGTAGCATGGCGATGTGGTATGGAATAGAAGGATCTGTCACCCTATATTCATCCACTTTCTTCGTTAATACTGCACGATTTTCATAGCTAAATCCATAAATAGCCACCTCTGTTTGATCATCTTTATGATACACAAATTGCCTCACCTGCTCATCCGGAAAAATATGCACATTATCCGGATAGGTAACCGGATGCATGTTTCCATTTATGTAATCATGGTTCCCATGCGACGCATAAACATGTATGTCATGGGATTCAAGTTTTTCAAAAGCGCGTCGCAAGCGTACCTGTGCCTTTAAGCTTTGTTTTTCATTATCAAACAAATCACCTGCTATAAGCACGAAATCAACCTGTTTATCAATCGCGACCTGGATCAAATAGTCAAGCGCAGTAAATGTACTTTCCAGTATTTCCTGAAAAATATGATCAGGCGCACCTGCTAATCCTTTAAACAGACTATCTAAATGCAGATCTGCTGCATGGATAAATGAAATTTGATTCGCCATTTTTTACACCTCTATTCTTCCCTCTTATTTTAGCAAAAACGAATAGCGAATGCACGTTCGAAATCAAAAGGCCACTCACAAGTGACCTTTTACTAAATTCTATTCCTTCTTCGATAACGTAAATGCTCTTTTCACATCTTTTAACGAGTTCGTTCCCCCATACATGAGAACACCACCTTTATATATACGTGCACCGATAATCGCCAACAGAACAATAGTTCCTACTAATAATCCAATAGATAAGACGACTTCCCATGCTGGAATATCCAGCATTCCGACACGTAAAAACATGATCATCGGTGCAAAAAACGGAATAAAGGAAGTTACCTTAACAAGTGCAGAATCTGGAATACTCAAGCCATAAACCGCAATGAAAAATGCAACCATAATTAACAAAATCATTGGCATCATCATTTGATTTGCGTCTTCTACTCTGCTGACCAGTGCGCCAAGCATTGCTGCAAGTGTTGCATATAGCAAGTAGCCAAGTATAAAAAACACAAACGCATAAATATATACCGATATAGAACCATCTTGTATCCCCAGATATTCAAAAACCCCCCTGTCAATGCCTCTTGTTTGGACATAATTAACGCATACCCGATTCCAACAAATAAACCTACTTGGGTTAATCCCAGTAACGCTATACCGGCAATCTTTGCAAACATATGCGTTACAGGAGGAGCACTGGATACCAGAATTTCCATCACTCTTGATGACTTTTCCGTTGCTACATCCGTTGCTATCATCTGTCCGTAAATAATGATTGCAAGGTATAAGACAAAAAGCATGATATAGACAATTCCTCTCGTTTGATTGAGCTCTTCTGAAGTTTTAGCCGTTTCATCTAATGCTACCGTCTCAAACATCACCGGTGCATATATTTCCTCTAATGTCTCCGCATCAATACCCGCTTGCTGTGTGGACAATGCTACTTTTAATTGCTGCAGTTGCTGCTCAATAACCATTTGATTACCGCTGTCCGAAATATCATTTGCGAAATAGATGCTTTCGGGTAATTGATTATCGTTTAATGTTAATACTATTAACGCCTGATATTCTTCCTCTTGAACAGCTGTTTTCGCCTCTTCTTCTGTATCATCGAATAAAACAAGTTCTACATTTTCATCTGTTTGTTCCATACGTTGGCTTAAAGGATCAAATAACTCTCCCGATTCGTCTATGACAGCAATCTGATCTTTGCTCCCATCCGAGAAGGCGTCCATAATTGGTTGAATATTAGCGACTCCAGCCATAAATAATAGTGTGATGATCGTACTAATTAAAAATGCCTTTGTTTTCACACGTGTCATATACGTATGTGACAGTATGATCCAGAATTTATTCATAAGAAGCACCAACTTTCTCAATGAAAATATCATTTAACGTGGGCTCTTCAAGCTCAAATTTACGAACAAATCCGTTTCCTTGCAATTCCGTAAAGACACCTCGCGCGACTGTCTCATTTTCAATCTCCAACTCACAGCCTTCTGTTACCCTTTTATAACTAACGATACCGGGATAATCCTGTAAAAATTCTAACGGAAAATCAGCATGAATAACTAAGCTCTTCCTGCCATAAGCTCGTTTTATCTCCGGTAACGTCCCCTGAACTACTGGTTTACCTTTATGTAGAATGCATAAGTGCTCACATAACTCCTCTACATGCTCCATTTGATGGGATGAAAATACAATCGATGTTCCTCTTTCTTTCAAGTCAATCACAGCTTCTTTCAACATTTCTACATTAACCGGATCGAGGCCGGAAAACGGCTCATCTAAGATTAGTAATTTTGGTTTATGGATAATCGCCGAAATAAATTGGATTTTTTGCTGGTTTCCCTTCGATAATTCTTCTATTTTTTTATCCATGTATTCCGGTACTTTGAATCGATTGAGCCATGCCTCTAGTTCAGTGATTATCGCATCTTTACGCATTCCTCGTAATTTGCCAAGATAAACAATTTGCTCTCTTACCTTTAATTTCGGATAAAGTCCTCTCTCTTCCGGCAGGTAACCGATCAAATGACTTTTATCATAATTAATCCTCTCCCCATTCCAGGAAATTTCCCCTTCTGTAATGTCCAGTAGTCCTAAGATCATGCGGAAGGTCGTTGTCTTTCCTGCTCCATTTCCGCCTAAAAAACCAAACATTTCTTTCTCTGGTATTTCAAGTGATAAATGGTCGACCGCCATATGATTACCAAACCGCTTTGTTACATCTTTGATTTTCAATGTCAACTTTCTCTCTCCTTCCCGATTAAAAACCCTGGCATGCCCACACTTTTAACGACGGATGCCAAAACCTGCCCCTATGCGTACTTACCTGTCAACAATAATACTATACGTTTTGACTTATGAATAGTTTCGTTTTTTGAAGATAAATGTTTTCTCATTTAGACTTGAAGCAGGATTTTTTGGAATGAATCAAGAATATATAATACAAAGCAGGCCAAGGAGGGTTTTCCATTGAAATCATATGCATTAACTGTCTTCTCTCAAACTGGTGAAAAATTACTGGATGAGTCCTTTGAGGCGGGAAGCGTTGACGAAGCAAAGGAAATTGGTCAATCACGATTGGAAAAAGAAGGATACAGCGAGTATACTCACCGATGTGTAACGTCAGATGCCAAATTAATATTATTTCATCGGTAAGAAAGTTAAAACGACTTCAGCCATTTTTTAGTGAAGTCGTTTTTCGTTTACTCCCCTTTAAATTCCGGCTTTCTTTTTTCTAAAAATGCCTGTACACCTTCCTGATGGTCCATCGTATGTCTCAGTTCCCATTGTGCTTTTCTTTCTTCCTCTACATAATACTCGAGTAGTTTTCTTTGCTTCATATGGTATATCATTTTTGTTTTAAGCATTGCCGTTAATGGCATATCCAGAAGCTTTTGTCCGATATCTATTGCTTCTTTAACTACTTGTTTGTCTGTCAATATATCAACAAGTCCCATTGCCATTGCCTGTTGCCCATCGACTTGTTTCAAGTTCCATGTGAACTGCTTGGCCTTATTCGTGCCAAGACGCTCTTTCAGTAAAAAATGACCTCCACCATCTGGTGCTAAACCGATTCCAAGAAATAGCATCCCCAACCTCGTTTCATGTTGAGCAATGACGTAATCTGCCGTCAAAGCTAAACTAAGACCTAATCCGGCAGCAGACCCATGAACCGCGGAAAGAACAATCTTTGGCATCATATAGAGTTTTAGTACAATTTTTCCAATCGTCTTCATGACATCATCAAAGAATTCCTTATCCGCAAAATCCTTCATCATCCCGACATCTCCACCAGCAGAGAAGGCATTTCCATATCCGGCTAACATAACAATTTTATCATCATTTTTCTCAACCGTTTCCAAGACGTTCCATAATTCTTTCAGCATTTTTTTGTTAAATGCATTATAGCGCTCTGGGCGATTCAAATAAATAAACGAAGTATGGTTATAGCTTTCCAATATTACCGTGTCCAATATAAATACAACTCCTTTTAATGTCTATCTCCTTTAACCTATTCGACACTGTTTTGCATAACCCTGCTAAGAAGAACAAAAGCGAAAAGCGCCTTTTTAAAACGTAGAGACCCCCGCGTTGCAACTGAGATTAGATGAACGTGACTTGTCGCCAATGAATGGCGAAAATCTACGTGAATCTTATGCTTGGAAAGCGAAAAGGAATCATGCCCCTGCATCAGGGGAGCCGTGCGTTGGCCGGCAAGGCCGTTCTTAGTTGGCCTTCCTTTGTCAAGTGAACCGATCATGACTTTCGCCACAGGCATAAGTGCGACTATGGCTCTGCCTGCGCCTGTTGGCCTGTCAGTCGCCAAGTCTTCTTTATCGTAGGGAGCTCTCGTGTTATCTCCTCGTTTTTGGCGCTTGTAGCTGGACGTAGCCATTAATCAATAATACGTTATGCCCAAGCAAATCATTTTATAATTTCATAGGCAATAAAAAAACTCACAGAATCAAATCCTGTAAGTTTCTTTTTATTATTCTGTTGTTTCTTCCGGATTGCCGTACAGCTCTTCTAATGGTGCAGTAATAATACGACTCACATCATTGATTACTGTGTTCAATCGCTGTTCCTCTTCCATTAATTTGGAAATCTCACTATGTTGTTGAACGAGTTCGACAACCTGTTGTGCCTTTTGTACCTCTTCTTCGGTGATTTCCTGTCCCTGCATTTGTTTTTCCTGTAAACTCATTTGGGTATCACGGAAATTGTTAAACATTTGCTTAGCAGATTCATCAGCCATCACCGCTTCATAGGCTACTTGCAGATTTTTAAACTCATCACTTTCACGAATTGCTTTTTCTAAGTCATATGCACTATCATAAATATTTGGCACGACATTACCTCCTTAAGTTATTCTAAAAATAACTATAACAAACGTAAAGATTCATGTATACTAATTCGTGAAAGATCTATTAAATCAGATATTTCTTTTCTAAAACAAAAAGGCTCTTTTCGTAAGTATTATTGCTTTTAAATCTTCGTAGTTGATATAAACTGCGACGTAGTGTGCAATATTTGCCACCGTCCGGGATCGTTACGGGCAATCGCGGACCTTAGGGCACGGCCTCAGCCTCCTCGGAAGAAAACCGCTTCCTGCGGGGTCTTCGGACACGTGCTATTCCCGCAGGAGTCGATTGCCCTCCACTCACCCGGACTACTGACAGCATGAAACTGCTTCGTTAATAATACAGTAAACTCACTGCCAGCGGAGGAAATACATGGAGACTCCTGCGGGAGGCAAGGCCTAGGTGAGACCTCGAAGTGCGTTAGCATGAGAGGGCTCACCAGCCGCCCGCGGAAAGCGAAATGTATTACCGGAGCGGGGGCATCATACTTCAAGTTACGTCGCAGTTTCTATCTTTTGTGTCGAAAACATTAATTCTTTTTAGAAAACAGCCTACCAAAAAGAGGTTTTAACATGCTTAACCAATTGCAAAACATTTTTCCATCAATGATTAAATATAACGATCATGACCATAACATAAATGACAATTATCAATGGTTCATTACCGATATGAACAACATTATCGGTATTGATAAAGACGAATTAACAACCAAAGATATTTCGATCTTAACTGCTTTTCTAACACCCTATGATATACAATTTCCCGTACCTACAGAAAATGAAAAGACATGGAAACAACGCATAAATAATGGTGCCCAAAACGAAGCAGTAACACCTTATCGTTTTGTCTATTTTTCCATTAAGAAAAACCAGACAGATCCCAAATCATTTAAAGAGGCACTCGATGCATTTTTTACAAAATCCGTCCCCATTTTATGGGAAAACGAAAATGAAGGCATCATCATTGAAGAACAAACAGCTGAAACAGAAGAGAACATTTCCTATGGACAAATTATTGATGTATTAATGAGTGACCTCTATGTAAAAATTAAATTCCTGGTTGGTCCTTATTTAGATAATCTAAAGGATATACACCGCTATTACCATTTGTTTCTAAAAGGAGCTGAAATAGCATTTACATACTCGGATAAATCAGTTATTACTTATACCGATGCTATTACCTATAACCTACTTGATCAAGTAGATGTAAAATTAAAGCGTGAAATAACTGCAATCGTACTAAAAGAATTTGCAACAGATGAAGACGTCCTACATACAATCAAAACTTTTATCGAATGCAACTTAAATGTATCCCTTGCAGCGAAAGAATTATATATGCATCGCAATAGTCTGCAATATCGATTGGATAAATTTATCGAAAAAACAGATATGGATGTACGCCAATTTAACCAGGCAATGGTTGTTTATTTAGCATTACTAGCAAACATGCACAAAAGCAAGTGATATATTTGGGCATGTTTCCTATTCCTTATTTGTCCTTCCTTTTATACAATTAGGTTAATAAATCGTTTACATAAATGGAGGAGATTTACAATGGCTGAATTACGTATGGAAAATATACAAAAAACCTATGACAAGAAAGTTACTGCAGTAGATGATTTTAATTTAGATATTACAGACAAAGAGTTTATCGTATTTGTTGGACCATCTGGTTGCGGGAAATCAACAACATTACGAATGATTGCAGGCCTGGAGGAAATTTCAGAGGGTGCATTATATATTGATGACCAGAAAATGAATGATGTTGCACCGAAAGATCGTGACATTGCTATGGTTTTCCAGAACTATGCATTGTACCCACATATGAACGTTTATGATAACATGGCATTCGGATTAAAACTTCGCAAATTTAAGAAAGATGAAATCGAAAGACGTGTGAATAATGCTGCTGGAATTTTAGGTTTGGAATCATACCTGGATCGTAAACCAAAAGCTTTATCAGGAGGTCAACGTCAGCGTGTAGCTTTGGGACGTGCTATTGTTCGGGATGCCAAGGTATTCTTAATGGATGAGCCATTATCAAACCTGGATGCTAAACTACGTGTACAAATGCGTGCTGAAATTCAAAAGCTTCATCAACGTTTAAAAACAACCACAATCTATGTAACCCATGACCAAACAGAGGCAATGACCATGGCAACCCGACTTGTTGTCATGAAAGACGGATTTATCCAACAAGTTGGTGCACCGAAAGAGGTTTATGATAACCCTGAAAATATATTTGTTGGCGGATTCATCGGCTCCCCATCTATGAACTTCCTTACCGGAGAATTAACGGAAGGACATTTCGAATTAGAAGAAATAAAAATAAAGGTCCCGGAAGGTAAAATGAAAACGTTGCGTGATCAGGGTTATGTTGGCAAAAAGGTGACCCTTGGCATTCGCCCGGAAGATATTCATGATGAGCCAGCATTTCTTAATGCTTCACCAGAAACTAAAATTACAGCAGAAATTGACGTTGCGGAATTAATGGGGGCAGAAACATATCTTTATTCAAAAGTAAAAGGGCAGGACTTTGTGGCAAAAGTCGATTCAAGATCAGATATAAAGGGTGGTGCCAGTATCGATTTGGCATTTGATTTAAACGGCGCTCATTTCTTTGATCAGGAAACAGAATTACGGATAAGATAATTTTTATTAGAGGGTTGGACAATACAAAAGTGTTTCATTAAAAATGACAAACATTGCCAAACTTAGCATAGGAAGCGTATACTCTAGTTTCAGCCAAAAAGATGATAAAGCCCAGAAATGAGCAGTAAGCAATTTATTTCAGTTCGTGTGATCTTTGTGTTGGATATTAAAATAGAGGGAAAGCTTCGGTGAGCTCTCCCTCTATCACTTAGAGGTTGATACCTCTAATAGCCATCGTTATTATTATTGTTGTCCATTCATTTGTTGTTGAGCAGTTTGAACAAGTCTTTTCGTGATTTCACCACCAACAGACCCGTTAGAGCGTGAAGTTGAATCAGCGCCTAAATTAACGCCAAATTCTTGAGCAATTTCAGTTTTCATTTGATCAAGTGCTTGCTGTACGCCAGGTACAACTAGTTGATTTGAATTGTTATTAGCCATGTTTTTCACCTCCCTGTAATCAATAGTGTGAGCAAATTACTGTAACTTATCACAAATTATCGTTGGTAAATTGTTCAAAAAAACGGTTGTCCCATCATGAAAGGATGGACAGCCGTTTTACATTTTTTACATAGGAATTATCAAGTTTGATGACGGATAATGCAGTAGCCGTTAATGGGCGATAGGTCAAATTCATCTAATACTGTTGCGGAATGACCCGGTTTGTACATTACTAACCGGGCGCTTCCGCTGTTGTTCTTTATTTTGGATATGTCATTTCTTCAGGATTAACGTATCTTTCAAATTCCTCTGCAGTCAGCAATCCCAGTTCTACCGCTGTTTCTTTAAGCGTGGTATTATCATTAAATGCTTTTTTTGCGATTTTAGCTGCATTTTCATAGCCTATATGCGGATTTAATGCAGTTACAAGCATCAATGAATCGTTTAAATATTTTTCGATTTGCTCGTGATTTGGTTCAATGCCTTGAGCACAGCGTTCATCAAATGAAAGAATGCTGTCTGCCAAAATTTGACAGGATTGCAAGAAGTTGAAAGCAATCACTGGCTTGAATACATTTAATTCAAAATTCCCTTGGCTTGCTGCAAAACCAATGGTTGCATCATTTCCCATTACTTGAGCTGCTACCATAGTTACTGCCTCACTCTGTGTTGGGTTTACTTTCCCTGGCATAATGGAACTACCAGGCTCATTTGCCGGGATCGTAATTTCTCCAATACCACTACGAGGGCCACTTGCCAACCAACGAACATCATTGGCTATTTTCAGCATATCTGCAGCCAGTGCTTTTAATGATCCGTGCGCATAAACAGTTTCATCATGACTTGTTAATGCATGAAATTTATTTGGTGCGGAGATGAAATTTTTCCCTGTAAATGTATTAATTGCCGCACAAACCTTCTCTGAAAAATCTGGATGTGCGTTTAAGCCTGTCCCTACTGCCGTTCCACCAATAGCAAGCTCCCTTAAATAATGCGTGCTTTCATTAATCATCATTTCGGATTTTTCCAGCATGCGATGCCATCCGCTTATCTCTTGCCCGAGTGTTAATGGGGTTGCATCCTGCAAATGTGTCCGTCCAATTTTTACAATATCCTCAAATGCATCGACTTTTACTTTTAATGTATCTTTTAATGTGCGCACAGCCGGAAGTACGGTATCCTCCAGTTTTAAAACAGAAGCGATATGCATGGCTGTTGGGTAGGTGTCATTGGAACTCTGTGATTTATTGATATCATCATTTGGATGAAGTTTTAAATCACTGCCAGCATCCTCCAGCCATAGATTGCCTACATATGCCATCACTTCATTGACATTCATATTCGATTGTGTACCACTACCTGTTTGCCAAACCACCAATGGAAAATGATCATTTAATTTACCATCCAGAATTTGGTCAGCTGCATAGAAAATAGCCTCTGCTTTTTTATTATCGAGTAGGCCAAGGTCGTTATTAGCTTTTGCCGCACTTTTCTTCAATATCGCAAATGCCTTGATAATTTCTGTTGGCATTTGTTCATTTCCGATTGGGAAATTTTGCTTACTCCGCTGTGTCTGCGCACCCCAATATTTAGTTGCAGGTACATGTATCTCTCCCAATGTATCTTTTTCTATGCGATAATCCATTATCTTATCCTCCCTATGTACTTGGTTTCAATCTCATTCTATTGTATCAAATTTTATGGAGATTAAAATAATGAAACCATCGTTTATTAAATCGTTTTCGTAATCATTTTCTATCGCCTCTCCGGCTACGCTTATCCAGTAAAATAGCCTTGCCCAACAAAGGCAAGGCTATTTGCATCTGGTATTATTCCCATACATACTGCTTGAACAATTCACTTAAGTTTATAAATTCCTGTTTATTTCCAGTTTCAATAGCATTATTAATTGCTTTTTCCAATTTTTCCTTATTCCATATAAAACATTGTTCATCTAACATCATTCGCGCTGTAAGTTTAAATTCAAACGGGATTTCTTTTCTGGCTTTAAGGATTTCTCCCTCATAGCGATAATATCGCAACAGCCGCTTTTCCTTTTTCACGGAACACGCCCCCTTTGTTCCTTTTCCCTATTATCTTAGATTTTTCAAATAATTGCAATATAAAATACGTATATTTTTAAATTTAGGTAAATGTCCGTATGTCCCTTGTTTATTTTTCCCATACTAAACTTACTTTGTCTTTTCCAATACATTAAACATGCTGCTTGAATGTTTCTCTAGACCCACCACATACTCCTTTGTTAGAATGTTAAAGATCACGGGAGGCTATACTATGAATCATACAGATAACTTAAAAAGAGGAGAAAAAGGGGCTTGGCTTAGTATTGGCGCTTATATCATTCTAGCCATTGTTAAATTGATTGTTGCCGAGATTGGCGATTCAGAAGCCTTACGTGCGGATGGTTTAAATAATTCCACCGATGTGGTGGCATCCATTGCCGTTCTAGTCGGCCTAAAAATTTCTAGAAAACCGCCTGATGAAGACCATCATTATGGACATTATCGAGCAGAAACCGTTGCATCCTTATTTGCAGCGTTTATTATGATATTTATTGGATTACAGGTTATTTTTAACACCATTCAACAAGTAATAGAACAAGAATCTATAAAGCCTGATTTGCTAACAGCCTGGGTTGCACTTGGCTCTGCACTGGTTATGTTTCTCGTTTACTTCTACAATGTACAGCTCGCCAGAAAAACCGAAAGCAGTGCTTTATATGCAGCAGCACAGGACAATCGTTCCGACGCATTAGTAAGTATTGGTGCATTTATCGGTATTATAGGAGCACAATTTGGCCTTTTCTGGTTAGATCCGTTAGCAGGATTAATCGTAGGAATCATTATTTGCAAGACAGCCTGGGATATATTTAAAGATGCGACGCACACGCTGACAGATGGCTTTGACGAGAAAAAAATTGAACAAATACAATCAAGTATCTCCAAGGATCCGGACGTAAAAGAAGTGGTTGATATTAAAGGTCGTATACATGGTAATCAATCGTTTATTGAAATTACGATTCTGGTGGATCCCAAATTGAATGTTCAAGAAAGCCATGATATTACAGACCGTATTGAAAATTATTTGGCCAACCAATATCATATCACGTACGCGCATATTCATATTGAACCATATTATAACTAAACAGGCAGTCACGGGCGGACAGCCTGTTTAACTGTTTTACATACGTATTCCTATCCAGATCACATGGATAATAGAAATACAGTAATAATTCCTCCAATGACTACCAGGATAACATTTAAACCGATATATGCCAGTCCAATGGCTACAATCCCCCTATTAATCCAATGTACGGCCGATCCGGAATAACGGATAAAATTCCCGGGAAAATAAGGGCCCCCAAAGCTGCATAGGGGATTGCATTTAACCAGCGA
This sequence comes from Virgibacillus sp. NKC19-3, assembly GCF_019837165.1. Lineage (NCBI taxonomy): Bacteria > Bacillati > Bacillota > Bacilli > Caryophanales > Bacillaceae > Virgibacillus > Virgibacillus saliphilus. The sequence continues at coordinate 1,686,526 of NZ_JAGYHC010000001.1, read as the reverse complement.
TTTATCCACTCACGAAATACTAATTTATCGATAACAAATGCAGGAATCACCCTTGGGATCATGGTAACAAGCGACATTCCAATAATAATGAAGAAAATCATGACCGCTCCTCCTTTAGTAAATAGATTCCACTCGCTCCCCCAATAATCGTACCAAATACAATAGCCCATCCTGTGCTCATCCCCAAATAGACACAGATTGTATTAATCAACATCGCTATAATTGCAATAAAGCCAACTTTTAGCTCTTTCTTCACCGAAGGAACTAATAGACCGATAAACATCGCATATAATGCAATTCCCATACTCTGACTCAATCGATCCGGAATAACTTCCCCTAGTACTCCGCCTAGAAAAGAACCGAAAACCCATGACAAATAAGCCATTAAAATAATTGCAGTATAAAAAAGAACGCCCTTTTCCATTTTTGCTTCTTTCGAATTTAAAGCAGCCACAGCAAATGTTTCATCTGTTAATCCCAATGACAATGGAGCCTTCCATTTTAAGCTGATGCTTCGCAATTGATTCATAAAAGACAAGCTCATTACAAAATGCCGAAAATTCAGTACAAATGTGGCAATAATTATTTCCAACGCACCCGCGCCAACAGCAATCATATTCGCACCCATCAACTGACTGGCTCCTGCAAAAACCATGACGCTCATCAGCGTTAATTCGGATAAAGTCATCCCTGCCTGTTTCGCTAGAACTCCGTACGTTATCGCAATTGGCAGGTAACCAAGCATAATGGGAAATCCGGTTGTAAGCCCTTTTCTGAACATATGTATAGATGGTGTTGTATGTTGATTTTCAGCTGCATTCGTTCCCATTTCCTATCCCCCTTGAACCAAAATTATAGACTATTATATCTGATTTTTTAAAAATAAAAAAGCCATGCCTTGAAAATTAATGTTGACATACGGTCAACTTACCGTGTATATTCAATATTAATCACGTCACAAAAAAGAATACGATGATCCAAGAATGCGAAGTAGGTTATTTTTAAAAGGCAGTTAAAGAGACGGAGCGGTTGGTGCAAGCTTTGGCAGAAAATAATTGAATTACACATTCACGATAACGGATTTTACGAGAGTGGTTGAACGATCATGTTCATCAACCAGGGTGGTAACGCGGAGAATGAGCTTCGTCCCTATGTAGGGATGGAGCTTTTTTATTTTAAGAAGAAAGGAGATTTACGCATGTTTCCGGTCAAACCGAAATATAACCCTTCAGTTACAGAATCAATTATCTTTTTTATTGTCATTATTGGTTTAATTAGTTATTTTATCGTCGAATTAGGAACAGATCCACATATTCCCATACTACTTGGTATATTCATTCTTGTTGCGTATGGATTAATACGGCAAATTCCATTTAAAGCGCTGGAGGAAGCTATGATCACCGGAGCAAAATCCGGTATGGGTGCTGTCTTCTTATTTTTATTAATCGGAATTCTAATCAGCAGCTGGATGATTAGCGGTACCATTCCTGCTTTAATCAATGTAGGGTTTTCTTTTATTGGTGGTACATGGTTTTATGGAATCGTATTTGCTATTACAGCCATTATTGGCGTTTCGCTCGGAAGTTCCCTGACAACAACGGCAACAATTGGTGTCGCTTTTATTGGAATGGGCAGTGCAATGGATGCATCTATGGCGATCACAGCTGGTGCGATTGTTTCAGGTGCTTTCTTCGGTGATAAAATGTCTCCATTATCTGATACCACCAATCTGGCATCGACGATTGTAGGGGTGGATTTGTTTGATCATATTAAACATATTAGTTTAACTACCATTCCGGCATTTATAATCGCTTTTATTTTATTTGTGCTATTATCACCGGATCAGGCCGTTTCAACACAAGGTGGAAATCACTATCAAGCAGCGCTGGACGCAACCAACCTCATCCATTGGACGTCATGGATTCCTTTACTTATATTGGTTATCTGTACCATTTTTAAGATACCTGCATTTATTGCCCTGGGTATCAGTAGCTCGATTGCCACATTACTTGCAGGCATCACGAGCGGACTTGGATGGACGGAAATATGGAATATTTGGTTTAATGGATACACAGCTACAACAGAATTTGAGCCAGTGAATGAGTTATTAACAAAAGGTGGCATAAATAGCATGCTATTTACGGTATCTCTCGTTATTTTAGCTTTGGGATTTGGCGGACTCCTGTTTGTAACCGGAATTATTCCAAGTATTTTGGCTGCTTTTCAGGAAAAACTCAAGAAAATACGAACCATTATTGTTTCAACTGCAGCAACTGCCATTGGGGTAAACGTATTAATCGGGGAACAGTATCTTTCCATTATGCTTACAGGGGAAACATATAAGGGCGTTTATCAAAAAGCTGGGCTCTCCAAAAAGGCGCTTTCACGAACGCTAGAAGATGCCGGGACTGTCATCAACCCACTCGTTCCCTGGAGTGTATGTGGCGTCTTTATCGCAGATGTACTCAATGTTCCCGTACTCACATATCTACCATTTGCTTTCTTTTGTTTAATCAGTCCTATCATTACCATTATATTTGGAGGCAGATCATTGAAAAGTTAACTATGGTGCATGAGCTTTACACGAAGTATTTTCTAAACGGTTGTGCCTATGACATAAAAGCAACAACTCTGGCGAAAAGACGTGTACGAAAAAGGTTGCCTACGGAAATTTCCAGCAGGCAACCTTTTTATTCATACATGGCTTGCTATCCTCAATATTCCCCTTCTTCTAATGCTTTGCCGTTAAAGTAACCATTACTTTTTTGATATCGGCTGCGATTCTTCCAATTGAATTGGAGTAATAATATAATAAACCTCGCTCCAGAAAACACACTACACGCAGCTAAGGGGAACTCACTTATCCTGATCCGTTGTCAAAAGCGGACCGTCTTTTGTAATTACAATTGTGTGTTCATATTGTGCAGATCGTCCTCCGTCAACAGTTCTGGCTGTCCAGTTATTCGTATCCATCTGGCTTTGCCAGCTGCCTTCATTGATCATCGGTTCAATGGTAATAACCATGCCTTCTTTTAAACGAAGTCCCTTGTTCGGGAGACCAAAATGCGGAATATTTGGTTCTTCATGTAATGTTGGCCCAATACCATGTCCGGTAAAATCACGTACTACCGAAAACCCTTCCCCTTCCGCATAACTTTGAATGGCATGACCAATATCACCGATACGATTTCCAACTTTTGCTTGTTCAACCGCTTTATCTAATGATGTTTTTGTCACTTCCATCAGGCGTTTTCCTTTTTCATCCACATTTCCTACAGCATAGGTCCATGCAGAATCGGCTAAACCTCCATCTAAATTGACGACCATATCAATGGTTACGATGTCCCCTTCTTTTAATTTTTCTTCCCTAGGGAAACCATGACAAATCTCATCATTCATTGACGCACAAATAGCATATGGATAACCATTAAATCCCTTTTGCTCCGGAGTAGCTCCGTGTTCAGCTAAATATTTCTCTATAAATGTATCGATTTCCATTGTAGTAATACCCGGCTTCATCATCTTAGCAATTTCCTTATGTGCTTGAACAAGTAAATCACCTGCAGCTTGCATTTTTTCAATTTCTCGCTTACTTTTTCTTGTAATCATAATTACTTCCTTTCTATGCATCAAAATACATTAAAAGATATGGTAAACTATTGATTATACATGTTACGCATCAAATCTACACTATAGAGTGTACCATAAAACAAAACCACTTTCAGTAAGTAAACATTACGTAGGGGGAAATCGCATTGATTGAAATTAAAGACGTTACCAAGGATTTTCCAGGGGAAAAAAGAGCGATTGATTCGTTAAATTTAACTATTCCTGATGGTAAAATTATTGGGTTTTTAGGGCCTAATGGTGCCGGAAAATCTACAATGATTAAAATGTTAACAGGAATTTTACCAATTAGCAGCGGGCAAGTTACATTAAACGGCCTGGATATTGAAAAAAAGCCCATTGCTGCAAAGAAACTATTCGGTTATGTGCCGGATCAACCTGATATGTTCCTACGGTTAAAAGGGATCGAATATTTAAATTTTATCGGTGATATATTTGACGTCCCAAAGCAAATTCGAGAAGAAAGAATAGAGCGACTAACAAAGCAATTTAATATTTACGAAGCACTGGGTGATTATATTCAAACCTATTCTCATGGTATGCGTCAAAAAATTATTGTTACCGGTGTATTAATCCATGATCCTGCCATTTGGATTTTGGATGAACCATTAACCGGACTCGACCCAAAATCTTCGTATATGTTAAAAGAAATGATGCGCACGCATGCCAATGAGGGAAATACTGTATTCTTCTCCAGTCATGGCCTGGAGGTTGTCGAACAATTATGCGATGAGGTTGCAATCATTAATAATGGACAGCTTATTTTTCATGGAGACATGCATGAGTTGCGTGATCAATATCAATCCGATCAATCGTTGGAGGAAGTGTTTCTGGAGTTGACGAATAATGAATAAAACACGACTTGTTATGAAAACGATGCTTAAGATGCAATATTCGAAAGCCGGTAAAAGCAGTACTCGAATTGGGCTTTATGTTATGGCGGCCTTTTTCTTATTGCCATTTTTAGGTTTTTATATAATCTTTATCCATACTATGGTTGAGGCCTTATATGAATTCCTACAACCATTCGGACAGGAGTCCCTTATCCTTGGAATACTGTTTTTGAGCCTTCATATGCTTTTATTTTTCATTAGTATTGCAACTGTGATAAGTGCGTTTTATTTCGCAGAGGATATTCATTCGTTTATTCCATTTCCGCTTCAGCCTTATCAATTATTGCTCGGAAAAGCAGCCAGTCCTTTTTTGTACTTGTATGTCACTGCCGGGGCTGTCTTTTTACCCGCATTTTACTTTTACGGAAGTGTAAGCGGAGCTTCTATTTTATATTATTTATTCGGAGTTATCCTATTCTTGTTGCTACCCATTATTCCGTTTACGATTGCTTCCATCCTAGTCATGCTTGTTATGCGCTTTGTCAATGTTGCTAAAAATAAAGATCGCTCAAAAGTTTTTGCAGGCATATTATCGTTATTCTTTATTATCTTAATCAATGTGCTCGTGCGACTTAATATAAATAATGAGGTTATCACTAGAAATTTTGCGTCCTTTATGCAGGAAAGGGATGACCTCCTGCAACTGATTACAGCTTCCTATCCCCTGCATTCGTAAGTACATTAGCACTTTCAGAAAGCACAACCTGGGTAGGTGTTCTTTCTTTTGCTGTTTTAATAGGGATCAGTATAGGAGCTTTTTTTCTCTTCATTTGGATGGGTCAATTGCTTTATCTAAAAGGGGTATTAGGTAGTGGGAGTAGTAATAAAAGGAGAATATCGCAAAAGAAAGTAAAAAAACAAATAACCAAGCGACCTGTATGGTTGGCCTATATGCTAAAGGAATTACGGATTATTTTCCGAACACCAACATTCTTGATGCAATGTGTGATTCAGGGATTATTTGGCCCTGTTTTTATTGTAATTATTTTAATGCTCGATTCCCGTAATGATTCACTGGCAGGTTTTATGCGTATGTTTTCTGAAAAAGAAAGTTTACTCCTGTTGTTTATGGCTGCAATATTTATTTTAGCTGCAAATGCTACATCTATCTCATCTATTTCACGGGAAGGAAAGAACTGGGAGGCTAATTTATTTCTTCCACTATATCCAAAGCAGGTTTTCTTCAGTAAAATAGCTACAGCCTGGATCATCAATTTAATTGCGATTGTATTATTTTTAATTGTGTTCATTACGATCCTGCAAATTCCGGCAATGATGATTTCATGTTGGCTGATTCTCAGTTTAATTGCAAATTGGTTTACGAGCGCGCTGGGTACTTATCTTGATTTCTTAGCCCCTAAGCTAAACTGGACAGATGAACAGGAAGTATTTAAGGCTAGAATGACCGGCATCTTCTCTCTTTTGTACACGGTAGGTTTATTCGGTGTTATGGTATTGTTTATATGGAGTATGAATACCATTCAAGGTCTATGGATGACTTCACTGATTTTACTTGTTTGTCTGCTTATTGCTATAGGTATCGTTCACCAATTACTCCGGCGAAAAATCAACGCGAATGAACAGCAACGGATTTAAAAAACGTTACGCATGCTTTTTTGAAATCAGAAGACCAAAGTCGGATCATTGGAAAAAGGATCTTTTCGTATGCATTGTTGCTTTTCAATCTTCGCTGTTGATGGAAACCGACGTAATGATAATTCCTTTGCAAATACTCATTGAGAGCAGGGATTCGCTCCGGAAACACACTTCGCTTTCCGCGGGGGCTGATGAGCCACCTCGTGCTGGCGCACTTCGGGGTCTCATCTAGGCCTTTGCTCCCGCAGGAGTCTACGTGCGTTTCCTCCGCTAATAGTGTGGTAGCTGCCGCCTTCCTCACCAGTTCGGGGCAGCGAAGGGCAGTGGCTCCTGCTCAGAACAACGTGTCCGAAAACTTAAGCAGCGTCGGTTTTTCCGCGAGGAAGCTGAGGCTTTGCCCTAAGGGTGCGCATCCGCCCTTCGCTGACCCGAACGGCGATTATAGCAAATAGTAGTTACGTCGCTGTTTATATATTTTGTGTCATAGGACAACACTTTTTTAGAAAACAGCTCCGGAAAAGCGGATTTCTCGGGTAGATTCTTCCGTCTCCATTCATTTAAAATCGAATAAAAAAGAGGCAGCAGAAACTCAAGATCCGCCACCTCTCTTTTTTTATTAACATCCTCCACTGTATCCGCCGGTACCTCTTGTATAAGTGGTACCGATAATAATCAACAATATAAAAAGTACGACTATAAGCGTAAGGCCAGACCCATACCCTGCTGCACCTTCACCCATTTAATCCCCTCCCTGTCAGATTACTATACAGTGTATGCAACGAAAAGGAATGAGGAAGGGGACATGAACAAGTATAAATGAATAATTATAAATAATCGGCTACACTATATATTTTGCCATTTTCAATATCATCATCTGTAAGGATATCTACAAGTACACTGCCAACAGCATCAGTGTCTTTTAATACATTATTCCTCTTATAATCCTGAAACGTTTCTACTTCCGTAAATGCTTCCTTCGAACTTTCCCGAATTTGCTCCTGCATCTCTGTATCCATAATACCAGGATTGAATGCAATAACTTTATTTTCTGTGTTTCCTTGTTCCAGTGCAACCGTTTGTGTATACATATTGATACTTGCTTTTGAGCTACAGTAGGCACTCCAACCGTGCACCGGCCTATCAGCAGAACCCGAAGTAACGTTCACACCGAAAAGAGGGACACGCGCATCTGTAGCTTTCCTCAAACATAAATTCATCAAAGCCATTGGAGCAATTGCATTGACTTGTATATGATGGGCTAACCTTTCCGCTTCTATATTCATCGCTTGATCAACGGGTTCTACTACAGCTGCATTATTGACGACATAGAGTGATGTAAGCTCTTCTGTGAAAACTTCTTCATGAATCGCTTCACATGTTTTCTCTAAATCGGCTATATTCCCTAAATCACAAGGATAATGAAGATATGTTGTATTGTTTTTATAGCCAAGTTTCGATAATTTCTCATTTGAACTCCGTGAAATTCCAATTACATCTATGCCAGATTCCAAAAATAATGTTGCAACAGATTCGCCCAAGCCTTTCGAAACTCCTGTAATAATCGCAACCTTCATTTTCTATATTCCCCCCTCGTACACATCGTGTTTATCTTGAATCATGAGAACATGGGTAATCATCTAATTGTTTCCATTGATTTCTTGCCAATAATAAGCCAAGGTCTCCATTCCTTTATCAAAGCTATCCAATGGAAAGCTTTCATTCGGAGAATGCAAACGATCATCAGGTGTTCCAAAGCCCATTAACACAATCGGTATATCATAGATTCCCTCAATCCACTCGACAACGGGGATGGAACCGCCCATTCGTATATATACTGTTTCTTTATCAAATGCCTTTGTATAGCTGTGTGCTGCCTTCGTAATCAAATCGTGATTCGGTTCCACTTTATAGGCTTTTGATGATAATTTTTCTTTTTTTACATCAACCGTTACACCTGTTGGAGCTACCTGCTTTACATGGTCCTCAAGCAAAGTTTGAATTTTTTCCGGATCTTGTCCCGGCACAAGGCGACAGGTGATTTTTGCAGTAGCTGATGATGGAATAATTGTTTTCGTTCCTTCTCCTTGATAGCCACCATAGATTCCATTGATTTCAAAGGTAGGGCGTGCCATTGTGTGTTCTTTTGCAGTATAGCCCTTCTCTGAGACGATCTCAGGCGCGCCCGTTGCTTCAAGATAATCTTCTCCCTCAACATCTGCAATTAATTTTCTCTCTTCATCTGTTAGAGGTTCTACATCATCATAAAAACCATCAATCGTAATGACCTCGTTTTCATTTTTCATGGAAGCAAGGATGTGACTTAATGCCATAATTGGGTTGCGAACTGCCCCGCCATACATCCCTGAGTGCAGATCATGGTCTGGCCCTGTTACATTAATTTCGATCCCCGTGAAACCTTTTAAGCCATATAAAATGGTTGGTTGATTTTCTGCAACCATCCCGGAATCAGAGATTACTGCGAAATCAGCTTCAAATTGCTCCCTTTTCGCATGCAACACGTCATATAAATTCTCACTACCAACCTCTTCTTCTCCTTCAATACATACTTTTACATTTAGTGGTAGCTTTCCTTCTGTTTTCATATAAGCTTCGAAAACAGCAAGATGCATAAATACCTGGCCTTTATCATCACTAGCGCCCCGCGCGAATAAACGCCCATCTCTTATTTCTGGTTTAAATGGATCACTATTCCATAACTCAAGTGGATCAGCTGGTTGCACATCATAATGGCCGTAGAACAATACAGTCGGCGCATTAGAACCTGCCCCATTATATTCCGCATATACAAGTGGATGTCCGGCCGTTTCCTGCTTTTCTACATTTTCAAAACCGATATCTTTTAAATATGTAACCAAAAATCCTGCTGCTTCCTCTATATCCTGTTTATGGGCGCTGTCTGTACTTACACTTGGAATTGATAAAAAATTATTTAATCGCTCTAATAAATCATCACGATTTTTCTTGAGATAGGTCAATGCCTTTTCACTCATTTGTCATTCCTCCTAAGACTAATATCATACTTATTTTAGCATAGCATACCATAAAGCAAAAAGGACAGCCCGCCAGGCCATCCTTTCTTATCTTTCTAATGCATTTTTCAAATCTTCGATCAAATCATCGATATCTTCAATGCCGACAGATAAACGGATCAGTCCGTCGGTTATTCCTAATTCCAACCGTCTGTCCCTAGGTATTGAAGCATGGGTCATTTTTGCTGGGATAGAGATTAAACTTTCTACCGCACCTAGACTTTCAGCTAATGTAAAATAATTTACCTTATCCAATACCTTATCAGCTTTCTCTCCACTTCCTACATCAAAGGACAGCATACCGCCAAAACCCGCTGCTTGACCTGCAGCAACATCATGCCCAGGGTGATCATTTAGACCGGGGTAAAATATTTTAGAAACGTGATCATGATCTTGCAGAAATTCTACGATCTTTTTCGTATTTGTTTCCATTGCTTCCATACGCAAGCCAAGCGTTTTAATTCCGCGCATCAATAACCATGAATCCTGTGGTCCGAGCACTGCACCAACTGAATTTTGGATAAAATGAAGCCTTTCAGCTAAGTCAGCAGTATTTACTGCCACTAATCCTGCTACGACATCACTGTGACCACCAATATATTTCGAGGCACTATGCAGTACAATGTCTGCTCCAAGGTCAAGCGGTTGCTGCCAATATGGAGTCGCAAATGTATTATCAACAATTAAAAATAGATTATGCTTTTTGGCGATTTCGGCCATTTTCTTAAGATCCGTTATTTTTAATAAGGGATTTGTCGGTGTTTCGATAAATATCGCTGTCGTATTTTCTTGAATTGCTGCTTCCACTTTCTCGGGATAACTGGTATCCACATAGGTATGGTCTAATTGAAAGCGATTGATCACACTAGTCATTAGCCGGTAAGAGCCACCATATACATCATCTGTCATGACAATATGATCCCCCGTATCAAATAACATCATCACAGAGGTTATGGCAGCCATTCCTGAGCCAAAGGCAAAACCGGATGTAGCATTTTCCAGATTGGCAATTACAGTCTCTAACGCATGTCTTGTCGGATTTCCTGTACGTGAATACTCATAGCCACTATGATTACCTGCACTTTCCTGTTCATACGTACTTACCTGATAGATCGGTACAGAAACAGCTCCTGTTTCCTTATCACTCGTAATTCCGCCGTGAATCATTTTTGTCTTCGCTCGCATCCCTATTCTCCTTTATCTGAATAAATATGTTTACTTAAATAACGGTCACTTCCATCGGGAAAAACGGTTACAATATTCATTCCCGGCTTTGCATTTTTCGCTTCTTGTAATGCGGCATACATCGCTGATCCGGAAGAACTGCCAACAAGTATACCCTCTGTTTTTGCAAGTTCTTGAACAAGCCGAAATGCATCATTATCTGATACTGTATGAATCTGATCCATATAGGAGTAATCCATATATTCCGGCATAAACTCCATCCCTATACCTTCTGTCAGATGGGCACCTGGCTTTCCGCCTGCGATAATGGATCCCTCTGGCTCAACGATCACTGTTTTTACGTCCGGACTCCTTTCTTTCAAATACTGCGCACTTCCCATAAACGTACCACCAGTTCCTGCACCTGCAATAAATACATCCACTTTCCCATTTAAATCATTCCATATCTCAGGTCCCAGTGTTTTATAATAAGCTCTTGGATTAGCAGGATTCGAAAATTGATGTGGCGCAAAGCTGTTAGGTATTTCGTTCACGAGTTGTTTCGTTTTTTCGATAGCACCTGACATGCCTTTCTCTTTAGGCGTCTGAATAATACGAGCTCCAAGTGCCTTCATGATGGATAGCTTTTCCTGACTAAAATGCCCCGGAACACAAAATATGACGGAAACGTTTTTATCTAGAGCTGCAAGTGCCAATCCTATACCGGTATTTCCAGCAGTGGGCTCGATGAGCGTACCACCTTCCTTAAGGGCACCACTTGCTAATGCATCATCAATCAATTCAACACCAAGCCTATCCTTCACACTTCCTCCCGGATTGAAAAATTCCAGTTTTGCAAACAAATGCACGCCTTTTGGAAGTGGGAAACTGGTAATTTCCAATAGAGGCGTCTTCCCAACTAATGCTTGAATTGACCTATAAATTGCCATATGCTCGCCTCACTTAAAAAACCTCGTGCCACTGCGCTCTTTTATCCAACATTTCGCGGGCAATTTCCTTGGCACCTTCCAGGCTGTGGTTGGCAGCCCAGCCACATTGCACTTCATTACATGCAGGAACTTCATTCGCTTGTAACACGTCTATTAATGTTTTTTCCAATGCATCCAATACTTCATCATAATTATCATGGTTTATAATGGATAAATAAAAACCGGTTTGGCAACCCATTGGTCCGATATCAAGAACATTATCCATATGATTTCGAATCTTTTCCGCCATTAAATGTTCGATCGAATGCAACCCGCTCATTTCCATATGCGCTTTATTTGGTTGTTTGAAACGAATATCATACTTATACACCTTATCTCCATTTGCACCTTCCGTTATGCCGACGAGTCTTACATATGGTGCTTTCACCTTTGTGTGATCAAGATTAAAGCTTTCTACATTCATTTTCTCTGCCATGTTTAGTCACTCCTCTTCCGTTTATTTGCTTTTACAATCCATACAAAATTGTTTTCCTGATTAAATGTTACATCAAAGTGATGCTTAACAAAAATGTTTTGCAATACATCGATTGTTGGATAATATTCTCTCCGGAGATCTTCAGCTAAATGGGTAAATCCTTTTGTTTCTGCAGCCTCAATCATCGATTCCTTCGCCGCGATGGATGTAAACATCGTATCACCGAACACAATTTTTCCATTTTCCGGTAATATTTCAGCGAATTGCCTGATTGCTGTATCTTTTTCATGATCTGTTAAATGGTGAAATGCATACGTACTTACAATGGTCTCTATCGATGCTACCTTTGGAAACGTGATAAAATCCCCTTCCAACAATGTAAGATCAGATAATTTTGCTGATGCTATTTCTCGCATGGCATATGATGGCTCCACTCCTATAACCTGATGCCCGGCTCGGAGAAGTTTTTCCGTTAGGTTCCCGGTGCCAACCCCAAATTCAAGCACAGTTCCAGCTGAATGTTGAACCACCTCATTCAAAATATTTTCATAATTTTTAAATACTTCTTCATATTGTGGATCCAGCCCTGCCACACTGGTATCATAATCTTTGGCCCATTCATCAAATATATCAAGAAACTCCCGTCCCATAGGCATTCAGCTCCATTAATTTATTAAACCACAGTAAATTACTATGGATAGTATGAATTATATGTATAAGAATAGCATATGTTGCTGACTTTTTCTAGTGCAAACGAAAAAACGGGTATCCATTTCGAAAGGATACCCGTCATTTATTTGATTGATACTAGCTGTTCTCAGGGAATAATCGTTCAATCATATTACCAAATTGATCAAAGAACCCTCGAACTGGTCTACCTTCATTGACATCATCCACATAATTATTGGTTAAATCAAAGAACTCAGGGTTCGTGGAAACATATACATTATCTATATCATTGTTTACGGACTTTACAATTTCTGATATTTCTTCTTTCACATCATCGCTTAATTCATCATCATACCTGTCATTATTCTGATTGTTGGCATCATCGTTATTATTATTCTGACTGATGCTTGCATCACCTTGTTGATCATTATTTTGGTTACCTGTATCATCATTCCGCTCGTTGCGGTCAACATCTAATCCAGCTGCTACATATGCATTATTATCTGTTGTAAGGACATATGCTTGATCGATATCATCTACTTCATTTGTTATCCGATCCGCAGCCTCTTCAGCAACATCATACTGATTATTTTCTTGATTGTCGTTTCGGTTTGAATCCTGACCTCGCTCTGAATCTCTTCGCATGGTATTATCACGATCAGTCATGCCATCCCCGGTGTTGTTATTATACCGCGTTTGTTCAACGTTATTGTCATCTGTTCCTTCATTATTATCTGTTCCATCACCTTGACATGCTGCAAGCGCTAATATAAGCACAGCTAAAACACTAAAAAATTTCCATTTCATTGCAATTCCTCCTTACTAATTTGCTTTTAGTATGTAACAATGAAACAGGATTATACTTATTTTGTTTGAAAACCTATTTATGGTAAGCACACCATTTTTCTTTCTGTCATTATATATAAAATACGGGAAAGATAGTAGTATCCTTACTATTTAAGGAGGGGAAAAATGGATATTCCGGATTACGATAAAGCGTTATACTACACGCTCTGGGGACAGTGGGATGACTTACTTGTGGTTATGGTAAGAACGGACGATGACATGCTGTCAAAAAAAATCCAGCTTTTCTTAAATGCCTACCATTATTCACTCGATCAGGAAAAAATAATGAATTCCCACGATAATCTTCTTTATTATATAGACCACGCAATGAAACACGAACCAGAGATAATAATGGAAGTATAGGATGTATGTTGTCCATTCTTTGTCTCAAAATGAAACAAGTCTCAACTGGCTAACAAAAGAAACATTTACCAAGTGCATAGAGGCCCACACCGATTAGTGTGGGCCTCTTTAGGTTCCGCCTCATCATCTTGAATGATTTTCTTTTTCGGTATGATAAAATGTATGTATAATTGCTTTTTCTTCCTCATTCATCGAATCAGTCTGTTTCGCAGAATCTTCCATCATTGTTTTTGCCATCATCTCGTTCATTGATTTGTTTTCTTTTTCCGCTTTTTCTCTTACATCCTTTGGGACACGAAAGGTTGCGACTTCCCAATTTGAGCTCTCCATTGAAAGATGCTCCAAATGATCAGAAATAGGATTATTGTCGGACTCATTATTCATATAACTGAAGCCAACAAGCATATTTTTTTCTCCATTTAGTAATTCCTTTTCTTCACATTTTTCCATAATCATGCTAATGACTTTTTCCAATTGTGCATCTTGATACTCTATTAGTTCATTCACAAGTTCCTTTGCATCCTTATTTACAGGACGAATGGAATAAACATCAAGATCTTCATCAATCTCTAATTCAATACTTGGATTAATATCCACATTGACATATGCATATGTTTCATTTTCACCCATCATGAAATAAAAAGGCGCAAGAAATAATACCAATACACATACCATCACAAGTAATCGTATTGGTATAGAATAAAAGATGATAGAGACCCATCCTTTATAGGAAACCTCCGCGCCGATAACAGCATCTTTGATTGGAGTCGTCTTTTGAAACGCTCCATCTCTGGTCATAATAATAGTATAAAGACGATGCTGCTCCATAACGATCCCTTTTTTCACCTACCCACCCCTTTAAATAATCTTTAAGATATACATAATCTTCACTGAGAACAATAAACATTGCTAATATGAATTTCCGGTTTCGTTCCAATGTTTTTTTACTGACATCCACATCATTCATTAAACGCTTAATTGGCAATTTTTTCTTCCGTTGAACATATTCCCGCAGTTCTTCATTCTCATTGATCACCCTAGCTGTATGAACAGCAGAATCACGAGCATCCCTATGCTTGGGTGATACGACTGTCAATTCCTCCAATGTCAGCTTATAGGTACTAAGCTTTTCTTTAAAATCCATAATTTCATCTCTACGGTACCAAGCGTCCTGTTCCTGTCTGTATTGTTCTGCTACGGCAATTGTTTCTATTGGATTTTCCATTTGCTCAGAATCCTGGCTTTCATCCAATGATACCGCTTGCGGCTTTTTTTGCATATAACGAATATAGTCAATTACTTTCCGCTTAACGACAAGCCTCGCAAATGATAAAAAAGAGCATCCTCTTTCTGTAGAATAAGCCAGAATGGCCTCATTAAAAGCTGATAGCCCAATGCTAAACTCGTCGTCTCTACTGGGATCTATATATCGTTTACAAACTTCAGAAACACATTTAGCTATAAACGGCTGGTATGTCTTTAAAAGATGATTTTGAACGGTGTGATCCCCTTGCTGTGCTGAGGCAATCAACGCTTCAAGTGGATTGGCCTGTAATGACTTACTCACCATCAACCTAAAGCACCTCCGCTCATTATGTATTTCGATTTATTTGTATTCTTTTTGACTGTATTTAGCTTATATTTACATTTATTTAAATTATATATCATCATTGATTCCACCATCTATTATATCATTTTAATTACCCATTAATGTATGATTAATCTTAACTTAGCAACCCTCTTTAGGCTATCTCAAAACAATTACATTTTCTTTAAAAATCAATTACCAGTGCATATCCAATAGCAGCAAACAAAAATGCCTCCAATGTCCGGAGGCATTTTTGTTTGCTTCCATTTCATCTCTTTAGAAAACTTGGTTGTCACCAAGCTTTTGGGTGACATCCAAAGCCCGCACTTATGCAGTAAGGCTGGGACAAAACAAAAGTGTTTTATTAAAAAGACAAACATTATCAAAATTAGCGTAGGAAATATGCGGAGACTCCAGCGGGAGGGAAGGCATAGGTGAGACACCGAAGTGCGATAGCAATCTTTTTTGCGAGGAGTGCTGCCCCTCGAAGCCACTTGCAACACGAAGCGCACAAGGGGGCTCACCAGCCGCCCTAAGGTGCGCGAAGTATATTTTTAGAAGCGATGTATGTTCGGAATTTATTTGTTAAAAACACTTTTGTCCCAGCCTCATCTGCCAAGCAAAATGTCTGCTTTTTTATTATATAATGTACGTTGATTAACTTCTTCCAGTGAATCACTTACATAGATATCTTCTCCGAACCAGTCCACGGATTCAATAGATTCAGGAGTAAAGGCTAAGTACTCATCCTCAACCATACTTTCACTACTACGAACAACAATATATTGAATTTTCCAGTACGTGTTATCATAGATCATATCTGCAACTCTACCAATTTTTCCATTATTTGCATGAACCTTGAAACCAATCGTTTCATCTTCACTCCGCAAGTCATATTCCTGATGTTCATCTATTGGTTGGTCACGCTGTGTTTCTTCGGCAAGTGCTTTCGAAGATTCATTCTCAGATGGTCCCCAAAGCTGGAAACCTATCCAATATCTACTCCAACCGTAATATCCGATTATCGAATTTTCGACTTCTTTTGAAACAGGTTGTTCATCTGTGATCGAGGGGCTATTTCGAATCGTTTCTTTATCGAATTCCACTTCCAAATTTTCATTTGCCTCATTTAAGTTAATAAATGATCTTGGTGATAGCAGTACCTTTCTACCCGGCAACCACTTTCTTGTATCAACAACCGCATATCGGATTGCCCATTTTCTATCATCAAAATATAGGTCTTTTATTTTACCCATTTCCCCATCTGATGCATCAATATTATATGTTTTTAAATCTGATGTAAAAAACAATCGGATTTCCTCCCTTAAACCTTTATACTTTTTTAATACCCTCCCCCTGTCTATTTAAAACAATTTTATGTTTTATACGCATAATAATAATCAATGGGGACGAAAAGCCCAACCCGACCATGGATATCGTGATTCAATGTAGCAAATATCACCCCAATCACCTCTCCCTCCATATTAATAACCGGGCTACCGCTATTCCCACGGTAAACAGGTGCCTCGATCATCAGTACTTCTTCCTCCCAATCTTCTAATTGTGTAGAGCCTATAATATTACCTTCATTAGCAACGTGATTAAATTGCAGTGGATTTCCAATAAATTGAATGGCTTCATGCTGCTCTCCATTCGTTTCATCAGCAAGCGTTAGATGCGGAAATTGCTGAGATGCATTTACTTCCAATACGGCTAAATCTACCTGAGGGTATGTATCTTTTATCTCTGCAGAAAAAAGACCCTCTTCTGAGAATGCGACTGTAAGCTCCTCTTCCCCTTCAATCACATGATGATTCGTCAAAATGGTGCCATCACGGCTAATGGCAAAGCCCGTCCCCTTGCTGTCATCTGTTTCTATTACTACTACTGCTTCTTTATATGTTTGAATATCCTCACTTGTGGAAAGTTTTGCCGACGTTAGTAAGAAATCGATAGCTGGTATAGAAAAAGTCCGTGGTATTAGTGCAACCATATTAAAAGCCATAACAACGGCAATAAGCCAAAACGCCCATTTTGGAAATGGGCGTTTTGATTTTGATTCCTCTTTTTCCTTCCTATCCTTTTCTAACGCTTTTCGACGTTCCTCTTGTACGAGTTCATATAGCTCTTCATCATCCAATTCTTCATACAAATCATCATCGATCACATCATGGTTCTTTTTTTCTTCCTTTTTATCCATTCAGTCACCCCGACTATATAGGATTTTTTCCTTTTTACACATTAGCTGACTTATCATATATCCTACCAGCATCCTAGAGGCAGTTTCGCAGATTATGATTGGCTTCTTAAACAAGTAGCAATTTTATGTAAATCCTTCCATCTTGCCACCCTTATTGTACTGCTACATCCATCATAAACGATTCAGCAAATGGAAACAATGAGTTTTTAGAAAAATAAGTCACTCTCATTAGAAGAATGAAATTCAGATTTGCTGTTTTTCTCTTACATAATTTTGGCTACTTACATACATACTACCCGAATAGCATCTATTTCATTGGAGGTACACATGAGAAATAGACGAAAAAAACAATCGGATCCTATTTTTCCATTAAAAATCGATGAATTGAAAAGGATTATGGAACGTAAATTTGAAAATAATCCGGACCTAGCCTTCTCTATTTATGAACAGGCAAACAAAAAAGTGGCTGTATTCTCTATTTCTTACATGATTGAAGCAGAAATGGTGGAAAATTACTTACTTCGTCCATTATTACGTATGGAGGAAGAATGGTCGAAGGAAACAATCATGAATGAAATTCCTTTAGGAGAAAGTGATACCAAAGATAAATTGGAGGATATCCTTACTGCCATTATGATTGGGGAAGTCTTTGTCTATGTGGAAGGAGAAGATGCTGTTGTCAGCTATCTTTTATCCAATAAGGAAAAGAGAGATTTAACGCAAGCAGAAACAGAATCCTTAGTGCTCGGGCCAAAAGTAGCTTTTACGGAATCCATTGTCACCAATTTGAATATTATCCGCTATGGGATTAGGTCAACAGATCTGGTAATGGAAAGGCTGGAGATTGGAGAAAGGGCCTCGCGGGAAGTACGTTTAATTTATTTAAAATCGATTGCTGATGATGCCGATGTTAATACAATGCGACAACGACTGCAGGATTTAAAAGTTGATGAGATTGAAGACACTTCTGTATTAATGCAATATATTGAGGATTCGTCACCTACCATTTTCCCGCAGTTTTACTTAACGGAACTTCCGGATCGATTTGCTTATTCCGTGATGAAAGGAAGGGTTGGCGTATTGGTTGAAAATAGCCCTTCTTCATTAATTGCACCTTCTTCATTTTTCAGTTTTCTTGAATCCACAGAAGATTTATATATGCGCTGGAATGCGGGAACCTTTTTGCGATTTTTACGATTTATTGCCCTTATTATTTCCGTATTGCTTACACCTGCGTATGTTGCTGCAACAACATTTCATTATGAAATTATCCCAACACAGGAACTAATCACCATTGGTGAGTCCAGATCTGTAGTACCGTTTCCTCCCATCTATGAAGCATTGCTGCTTGAATTTTCCATTGAGTTACTAAGGGAAGCTGGAGCCAGGTTACCAACGAAAATCGGTCAGACGATTGGTATTGTTGGTGGTATTGTGATTGGAACGGCAGCCGTTGAAGCGGGGATAACAAGCAACTTCTTAGTTGTTCTCGTCGCTTTAAGTGCACTAGCTTCCTTTACAATTCCTAATTATTTAATGAGTACTTCTGTACGTATTCTTCGCTTTCCAATGATCATTTTAGCAGGAACATTTGGGATGGTAGGAATGATGTTTGGCATCTGTTTCCTCATCATTCATTTATTAAAGTTAAAATCTCTGGGGCGTCCTTATCTTGCGCCAATATATCCATTTCGATGGGAAGATATTAATAAAGTACTATACAGACTACCAATGTCAAAGCAATATAAGCGATTTGTCTCCTATCAACCAAAAGATTTCATTCGTTTTGGAAAAAGAAAATCAGCTGAAAAAAAGGACATCGATGAGTAGGTGAGAACAAATGGATATCAATGTCAACGTAAAGCCAAACCTAAGGATTCAAGCGTTTTATCTGTTTTTCATTATTGTCTCTATCCAATTAGGGTAGGTATAATGGGAACACCACGATTTGTGTTTTTAAAAGTGCATCAGGATGCATGGCTGTCCATCATCATCGCTCTCTTATTTATTCTCCTTATTATCTTTAGCATGTTTTTGATTCTAAAACAATACGAAAATGCGGATATACTCGGTATTCAGATTGATATTTTCGGCAAATGGTTTGGAAAAATACTTGGTACCATCTATATTATCTACTTTATAGCTACATTGATATCCGTATTTATTACGTATATTGAAGTCGTCAAAATCTACATCTTTCCCGAAATAAGCAATCTCGTGCTAGGACTATTATTAATCAGTCTCATTGTTTATAGTGTGCTTGGAGGTATCCGGGTAATAGTAGGGGTTTCTTTTATATTTTTCTTCCTCTCCTTGTGGGTGTTTTTCCTGTTAATTGAGCCGGCATCGCTGATAGAAATCAGTAACTTTCAACCGATGTTTCAAGCATCTTTCTCAGAATTGATACAGGGCTCCTATTCGACTACTTATACGTTTATGGGATTTGAAATCCTTTTTTTCATCTATCCATTTATCCAAAACAAGGAGAAGGCAAAAAAACCTGTATATATGGGGATCTTAGTGTCAGCAAGCATCATTCTACTCACAACGTTAATCGCAATCGGATTTTTCGGTTCACCGCAATTGAAGACGCGGGAATGGGCATTATTAAATCTGTTTAAAATGCAATCGATCCCCTTTCTCGAACGATTTGATTATATTGTTGTAACCGAATGGATGATGGTCGTCCTGCCAAATATGCTTCTACTTACATGGGGAGTAACCTATGGTTTGAAGCGGCTGTACCGCATTCCACAAAAAATCACGTTATATGTAACAGCCGCTTTGTTAGTTATTACCTGTATCTTTCTGGATCAACACTTTCTCATCCAAGCATTTACGGATCGTACGAGTGAAGCCGCATTTTGGCTTGTGTATGTATATCCACTTCTACTTCTGCCGATCGTATTTGCAAAGAAGAAATGGCGAGGGAGAAAAGGAGGGAATCATCATGGATAATCGCAGCAAATTCCTCCCTTTACTTCTTACGTTGCTATTATTAATAGGTTGCGTACCGACAAAAGACATCGAAACGCTTGCCATTATAAATGCATATGGTGTAGATATAACCGAAGATAATCCACAGAAAATCGATGTAACAAGTATTGTCTTTCAATTTAATGGCCAAGCAGACAATATAACACAAACCCTTTCCGGAACAGGGGGTACTGTCAGAGAAGCCTTTCAGAACATCGGTTCAAAAACAAGTTATAACACTTCTCCCGGTCAAATCCGATTGACCATTTATGGAAAAGAAACTGCGGAAAATGGTATTTTACCTTATTTAAACACTTTAGTTCGTGATTCACGTGTATCTGAAATGATGTATCCAACTATAAGTAATACAACCGCCAAAGAATTACTGACATCCAATCGAGAAAATACAGGAATTGATATTGCGCAGCATTTGCAAGGAATCATTGAAAAAGAAATTGAGGAGGATTCAATCCCGGATGTTTCTTTTTATAATTTTAACCGTGTTCACCAGAATTATGGAGAAGATCCCCTTTTACCGCTACTCGATATCAAAGAAAATGCATCGGAATTAATTGGTATGGCGCTGCTTAGAAACGCTAAATATGTTGGAGCTATATCGTTGGATGACGCCTTTCTGGTTAATCTATTTCGTAAAAGAATACGGGATAAACCGTTTAATATTTCACTTCCAAAAGAACCTTTTTCCGAGTATATCGAGGAAACGCAAGAGGAAGAGGAAGAAGAAGAGCTGAAGATTGATCTTTTGATCACGGACGGAATAAGTAATACTAAACTAACAGATGTAGATCAGCCCTATTTTCAAACAAATATAATGCTTAAGGCAAATTTATTTGAAACCTCAGAGGACTTGGAAGTCAAAAGTAAGCATATATCTAATTTGTTGGAAAAAGAAATCGAAAAAGAAATGGAAAGCCAATACAGTGACCTTTTGGACAGTTTACAGGAGGCCAACTCCGATCCGTTTGGTCTCGGTAAGCTTTACCGGATTCATAAAGAAAATGGTCAATTAACCTCTGAAGAATGGCACGAAAAGTTTCCAAGTGCAGCTGTGGATTTCAATGTGAATGTACAGCTCACCAATTACGGAACCATTCAGTAAATGAAGCCTAAACAAGCAGCTAATACAATTAATTTATCTGTTTGTTTCATATATACCGTTCGAAAATAATTGATCTCCTCGACATAAAAGATATACTGCGGCGTAGTGAAAGTAACTTTATAAGAAGGTTCTCGTTCTAATGATAGTTGAACGTAGGCATCCCTACGCTCAACCAATGCTTGGAAAGAGAATTGCACACTACGTCACAGTTTCTATCCACTGTGATTTACAAGCGACTATTATGCAGAAACCATATATATTACGCTTCACCATATTCTTCGCTTTCCACATCTCCTGAAACTAGCCCTGCTAATACATGAATACGCAAAATGAATCCGATAAGTTTCTCCTCGCTATTTACCACCGCAAGCGGAAACTTAGATTCAAGCACTTTCGGAATTAATTCATTGACATATTCATCCCTTTTCACGATGGTAATATCCTGGCACATAACATCCTCTAATGTTTGTTTTTCTTTTATTCCCTTAATCGCATCATCTATCGTTATAATGCCTCGAAGGTGCCGGCCCCGATCCACAACGAACACACTTGATATTCCGTTTTCTTCCATTTCTTTCACCGCTACTTTCAGACCATCTTTCACAGACACAATAGCATTTGGCTTAATCATAACATGTTCTGCCTGAAATACTTTGGAACGATCAATATCTTTAATGAAATCGGAGATATAATCATTTGCTGGTGATTCAATAATTTCTTCCGGGGTTCCAACCTGGACAATACGACCATCTTTCATAACTGCGACACGATCACCTAATTTGAATGCTTCGTTCACATCATGTGTGATAAAAACAATCGTTTTTTGCAATCGTTCCTGTATATCCAATAGCTCTAATTGCATTTCTCTACGAATCAATGGGTCGAGTGCACTGAATGGTTCATCCATCAACAATATTTCCGGATCGTTTGCCAATGCCCGAGCTAAACCAACCCGTTGTTGCATGCCACCAGACAATTCATCTGGATATTTATCCTCATAACCTCGTAATCCTACACTTTCAATATTTTCAAGTGCTATTTTATGTCTTTCTTCTTTTGGCACATTACGGATTTCCAGTCCATACTCAACATTATCCAGAATTGTTTTATGACTAAATAGGCCAAAATGCTGAAAAACCATGGCTATTTTTTCCTGCCTCAATGTCTTTAATTGACTAGTATTATATGCAGCTATATCTTCATCATCAACTATGATAGATCCAGCTGTCGGTTTGTTTAATAGATTAAAACATCTGATAAAGGTCGACTTTCCACTGCCTGAAAGCCCCATAATCACAAATACTTCACCTTGTTTAATATCTAGAGAAGCGTCATATACGCCAACTGTGTGATTCGTCTCTGTTAAAATCTCTTCTTTCGTCTTTCCATCCTTTATCATAGGGATAATGGATTTTGGTCTCGGTCCAAAGATTTTTGATACATGTCTTATCTCCACTTTTGACATTCGTTCGGTTACCCCCTATGTTTTTGAAATTTATTTGCTATACCATTCGTAACTCGATCAATAATAACAGCCAGAAATACAATACTAATGCCCGCCTCGAAACCTAAAGCAATATCAATACGATTAATCGATACTAGCACTTGCTCCCCAAGTCCTGATGCTCCTACCATAGAAGCAATTACAACCATTGCCAATGCCATCATTGTCGTTTGGTTAACCCCTGCCATAATAGTAGGTAATGCTTGTGGGAGCTGAACTTTCCTTAATGTTTGCCACCTTGATGAACCAAATGACTCAGCGGATTCAATAACCTCTTTATCCACACCACGAATAGCTAGTTCAGTTAAGCGGATAACGGGCGGGACAGCGTATATCAATGTTGCAAAAATGGCGGATACATTACCTAATCCGAAGAAGAAGATAGCCGGAATCAGATACACGAAACTCGGCATTGTTTGCATGGCATCAAGAATGGGGCGTAGTACATTTGAAACAGGTTTACTAAATGACATCCATATCCCTGCAGGAATACCTATTAATAAACAGATCAAAACAGCCGTTGCGATAATAGCAATTGTTGTCATCATATCTTCCCACAGACCGAATGTTCCTATTAAAAATATTAAAAAACCGTAAAGTATACCAGAAAATATAGATTTAAAATACCAGCCCAAAGCAATAATCATGATAATAAATAACCACCATGGCATCCATGTTAAAAAATCAGCAATTCCACCAATGGTGCGGGACGATATAAAAAATATAAAATCAAAAAAACCTTCTAGCGTTGTATCTAAAAAACTTACAAAATCATCCGCGTAATTACCCAGTTCTGTGCGTATATCAGGAAAATTCCCCATAAACCTATTTCACCTCTTATACATTTGTAGTTCACTTCAAGAAGCAGCTAACCAAACGGCCAGCTGCTTCTCCTTTATTACAACGCCTCTTTCACCGTTTCAGCTATATCCTCAGGTACCCAGCTTGTCCAAATATCTTCATGTTCGTTCATCCACCAGTTTGCAGCTTCTTCCGGACTGGCATCATTTTCGTCCATATAGGTCAAAGATTCCTCCGTAAGTTCACTATTCGTTTCATAATTACTCAAAAACTCTACAACATCCGGTGCTTGCTCTGACAAATCTTTATGAACAGCAACCGTTACATCATTGGGAGGAAATTCTGTTGCTTTTGTTTCTTCCCACTCCTCTTCATCATATGCAGGCTCTTCCAGTAAAGTTAAATCCATCGTAGCCGTTACAGCCGTTGGTGACCAGTAGTAACCTACCCAAGCATTACCTGCATTATATGCGTCTGTAAGATCTGCCACGATCGCCGCATCCGATCCTGGCATGAAATTATTCATTGTCTCATCCAATCCATAGATATCGAATTTCGCATCAATTGCTTCCTGAACAGCCCACCCACTTGGGGCATTGACGACTCTCCCTCTCCCAGGCTCTTCAGGGTCTTCAAACACTTCCGGATAGTCCTTTAAATCTTCAACCGTTTGTAAATCAGGAGCCATTGGTTCAATACCACGCTCTTCGTCACCCTCTATAACATAGGTTGGAACATATAAACCTTGGTCATTATCGTCAAAGTTCACAGAAACTTCTTCAACATCTCCTGCTTCAATCGCTTCCGTATATATTTCTTTTATATTATCTGTCCAAGCTTCCATATAAACATTAATGTCACCTTCTATTAATCCTTGAAATGTTGCTGCCGTTGTTCCAGCAGTGACTTCCGTATCATAATCAAACCCCTCTTCAACAATCGTTTGTGCAATGCTGTTGTGAACACGATTACTATCCCAACCGGCATCAGAGAAAATGATTGTATCAATCTCCTCTCCTGCTTCTGCGTCGGAATCTTCATTTTCACCTGTGTCTCCACAGGCAGAAAGCACTACTAAAACAATAGCGGAAATTAACATAATGAACTTCTTCATCCAATTTTTGCTCCTTTTCATTATAATTTTTGTAATAATTTCAATCGAAAACCCGGCATATGCCTACAGGTTAGGTACATGCCTTCGATGCAGGATGATAAATAAAAGCGTTTATATCTTTACCTGCAAATAACGCTTTCACTAATTTTAATAGAAATGAGGAGTAGCCTAACTAGGTTAAACGTGGATTGAAATTTTCCTTAACTGCGGATAATACGAATCAGCTTTCCTTAAAAATTACCTAGTGAATGACATTAGTTTATCGGACTTGACATAATTCTACAAATATACTGAACAGCGATAATATAGCAAAATCCGTTATAATATGGCAATATATAAATGAAAACCCATTTATCTGCAATTTTAGCTTTATAACTACCAAAAGCGCTTCTTATCACAAAAAAAATAGGAAAACACCCTTGATCAGCAGCAACTGAACAAGGGTGTTTTCCTATTTCATTGTTTCTTGTAAAACTTCCAAGACACGCTCTCTTGCTTTTTCACTTTTATATCCTTTCATATGATCGGTCATGATGGATGCATATTCTTTTAGTTGCAGGAGTTCCCGAACAAATACCTCTATGGTTAGTGACTCCTCTTCAAGCACACGTGCATACCCTTTTTCAATGAATGATTTTGCATTGATAATTTGGTCGCCCCTACTTGCTTGCCTCGATAATGGGATAAGCAACATAGGGATGCGCAATGCCAAAAATTCAAAAATGGCATTAGATCCAGCTCTTGATAAGACTAAATCGGTTGCCGCAAAGATGTCTTTCAATTCTTCATTGACATATTCAAATTGCACATAACCTTTTTCATTTATAGTGGAATCCACCTTTCCCTGACCGCAAATATGTATGATCTGGAAAGATGGCAGCAATTCAGGAAGGCTATCCCTGAGTGTTTCATTAATTTTCTCAGCACCTCCACTACCCCCCATCACGAGTAACACAGGCTTTTCCTTTGTCAATCCGGCAAATGCTAGCCCCTTTTCTTTCGTTCCCTGAAAAAGTTCTTCCCGGATAACAGCACCAACATATTCCCTCTTTGATTCAGGAAGATAGTCCATTGTTTCTTCAAAGGTTGCCAGAACTTTCCTGGCAAAAGGGATAGCAATCTTATTCGCAAGGCCAGGGGTATAATCCGATTCGTGAATAACAGCCGGTACATTTCGCAATTTAGCAGCTGCAACAACCGGCACAGAGACAAATCCGCCTTTGGAAAAAATAACCGCAGGCTTTCGCTTCCCAATAATTCGCCATGCCTGCATGATTCCTTTTAACACTTTAAACGGATCCTTCAAGTTTTCTTTTGACATATAGCGACGTAACTTCCCGGTTGAAATTGGATGATAGGTAACATAATCTAGTTCTCCGATCAGTTTTCTTTCTATACCCTCCTTCGAACCTATATAATCAATCCCCCATCCGTCTCGTGCATATACTGGGATTAATGCAAGATTTACAATCACATGACCGGCACTCCCCCCACCGGTGAAGAGGATGCGTTTATTTTTCATAAATTGTTCTTCCTTTCTATTTAACAACGATGTAAAGATCTTTATCATTACAATTTAAAGTGTAATAGAAAAAGATTAAAAAAGGAAGTATCCTATACGAAACAATAGCATATCCGGTTGATTCTTATATATACAAGCGGGGAGCTTCACCCCCGCTTGTATATAAGCTACCATCTAATCCAAGTTCAAGACAACTAACCTCTCTTCAGTCATTTCTTCAATCGCATATTTGGGTCCTTCTTTGCCCCAACCACTATCTTTCACGCCACCATATGGCATTAGATCAACTCGATATTGGGAGGAGTCATTTATAATCAGACCACCGACTTCTACATTCTTTGCAGCATAAAAGGCGGTATCCAGATTTTTCGTAAAAATACCACCTTGCAGTCCATACGGCGATTTGTTTAATTCCGCAATGCATTCATCAAGCTGATTATATTCAATAATACTAACGACGGGTGCAAATATTTCCTCATAAACAACCAGCATATCCCTAGATACATCAGTCAATACGGTTGGATCATACATTGCTCCAGTGCGATTTCCTCCTGTTACTACTTTTGCACCAGCCTGCCTAGCTTCGTTCACCCATTTTTCCGCACGCTTGGCTTCTTCTTTGGAAATCATAGGTCCAACAACTGTATCCTCATGATTTGGATCGCCAACGACAAGGTCTCTCATCGCCTCGGTCAATTTTTCCTGAAATTCTTCCTTAACCGAAGCATGTACATACAAGCGTTGTGGTGTAATACAAGTTTGGCCAGCATAAGCGAATCCTGCTGAAGATAATGTTGCTGCCGCCTTATCCAAATCTGCCTCCTTATCGATAATGACCGGTGAATTGTTACCAAGTTCCAATATCAATTTATTTAGACCGGTATTTTGCTTTAAATTCAACCCCACTTTAGCACTTCCGGTAAATGTATAAGTGGAAATACGCTCGTCTTGCTGCATTTGTTTGCCAATCACTGATCCTGCGCCAACAACGACATTCAATAATCCGGCTGGCAGACCCGCTTTTTCAAACGAAGCGGCTAGTTTCAGAGCGGTTACAGGTGTTGCGCTTGCTGGTTTTAGAACAACTGCATTTCCTGCAGCCAGTGCGGGCGCAATCTTATGTGCCACTAAGTTTAACGGGAAATTAAACGGTGTGATCGCTCCAACAACCCCCACCGGGACACGAATGGTAAATGCCATACGATTTTCTGATCCCGGTGCAGCTTCTATGGGAACGCCTTGTCCGCTAATTCGCTTCGCCTCCTCTGCAGATAGCTCTATGGTCTGGATAGCACGGTCAACTTCCGTACGTGCTTGCTTCAGCGGTTTTCCTGCTTCTGCCACCATACATTTTGCAAATTCCTCTTTCTCTACTTGTAAAAACTCGGTTACCTTCTTTAAGATTTCATATCGCTCGTATGGAGCTAACTGCTTGGATTGATAGGCTTCCTCAGCGCTTTCTATGGCATGGTCCACATCCCGTTGTCCAGCTTTTGCAATAGTTGCATAGGTTTCTTGTGTATATTTATTAATCACTTCTAACCTTTCTTCTGTTCCTTCCCATTTACCGTTTATGAAAAGATTCATTTGTTCACTCATATCATCATTCACCTCTTGCTATGTATCTTTCCTTTAAAAAAAGATTATAAACATACGTAAAAACAGCCCTCTACGAAAGAAGGCTGTTCCTGTTTTTCTTTATAAGAAAAGTCCTGCAACGGTAGCAGATAAAATCGATGCTAATATCGAGCCAATCAATAATTTCATACCAAATCCTGAGACAGTGGCTGCCTTTTCACTGTCAATACCTTTAACAGTTCCGGCAATGATACCGATGGAAGAGAAGTTGGCAAAACTGGTCAGAAATACAGTCACAATACCAACTGTTTTTTCTGATAGTGCATCAACCATTGGCTGAAATTCTGTCATTGCTACAAATTCATTGGTCACTATTTTCGTCCCCATGATAGAGCCAGCTTCAAGGACTTCGCTTGGAGATATACCCATTAATAAGCCAAGTGGAGCGATGATATAACCTAAAATCTGTTGTAATGTTACCCCGGCAAAAACCAGTTGAATCAACCAATTTACCAATTCCAGAGAAGCGATAAATGCAATGAGCATCGCAGCAACGATCAATGCAATTTTACCACCCTCAAGCGCGCCATTACCCATTGCTTCAAAAACACTTTTATCCGTTGAGACATTTTTTACATCCACATAGTCTTCTTCCGATGGCACTGTGACAGGTGCAATAACAGATGCGACCATCAATGCACTGAACATGTTTAATGGTAATGCCAGTAGAATATATTCCGCCGGTAGCATCAACAGAAAAGAACCTACAATAGATGCTGATACAGAACTCATGGCAGAAGCACTGACAATGTACAGGCGATTATGTGTTAAATGATTAAACTGTGATCGAATGGCTATTAAAGCTTCAGACTGCCCAAAAAAGATACTGTTAACACCATTAAACGATTCAATTCTTGGAAGACCCGTAAGTTTTGAAATAATTCCCCCAATATATTTAATAATCAAAGGAAGTATTTTTAAATAGGTCAGAACTTGAAGTAGGGTTGCGAAAAAGATAATCAGTAATAGGACGTTAAAAAAGAAAACGCCCCCTT
The DNA here is from genome assembly GCF_019837165.1 of Virgibacillus sp. NKC19-3. Classification (NCBI taxonomy): domain Bacteria; kingdom Bacillati; phylum Bacillota; class Bacilli; order Caryophanales; family Bacillaceae; genus Virgibacillus; species Virgibacillus saliphilus. Next base: position 1,657,435 of record NZ_JAGYHC010000001.1, on the reverse strand, counting down.
CTTGAAGCTCAAATCCACCTACTACAAAATTTATTCCTTCTGTTCCAAATTCAATTAATTTATTAAATCCTGCTGCTATACCATTTATAATTGCTTGTCCAATTTGTGTTGAAAACATAAACCAAGTTATCAACAATTGCATTACCAACATAATTCCAACTGCTTTGTAGTTGATGTTTTTCTTATCATTTGACATCAAAAATGCGATTCCAATCACGACAACAATTGCTAGTAACCCTAAAATGATCCCCACTATAATCCTCCCCTATCTCTAATTGTAAATGCTTTCACATATTACTCAACGTTATTGTACCAAGTCGTCAGACGTCATGCAAGAGATTATTTTTTCTGCATTTTTTGTCATATTGTAGTACGTTGTTCCCAACATATTATATTTAAAACCCATCTATTAATGCATAGGAAAGAAAATCATTTGCAATACAAAAACCACGCCAAACAAATACAGTATCCAATGTACTTCTTTTCCTTTTCCACCTACAATCTTTAAAATGGGATACGTGATAAATCCAAAAGCTATACCAGTAGCAATACTTGATGTGAATGGCATGGTAAGAATAACAGCAAAGGCTGGAAATGCTTCATCAAATGCTTTCCAGTCAATTTTAGATAGCCCCTCCATCATGAAACATCCGACAATAATTAATACTGGTGATGTTATCGCAGGAATGTTTGCAACAATCTGAATGATTGGTGTAAAGAAGACGGACAATGCAAATAGTACTGCCACCACGACAGATGTCATTCCTGTTCTCCCACCTGCTGCTACACCTGACGTAGATTCGACAAATGCGGTTGAAGGACTCGTGCCAAACATCGAACCAATCGTTGTCGCAGTTGCATCTGCCATTAAAGCTTGCTTCGCACGTGGCATGTTCCCATTTTTCATAAAACCGGCTTGTTCAGCAACACCGATCATTGTACCGGTCGTATCAAAAATCGTTACCAACAAAAATGCAAAAACAGCGGTATAAAGTCCATTTATGAAAACTCCACCTATATCCATATCAAAAAATACCGGCATAGGGGGCATCGAAACAACCTCATTTGTGAATTCCAGCTGACCAGTAAAAAACGAAATAATTCCTGTTACCAGCATTCCCAAAAAAAGAGCGCCCTTTATTTTCAGGACAAACAATAGTAAAGTTATAAACAACCCAGCAATGGTTAACAGTATCATTGGGTCCCCCAGATCACCAAGTCCGATGATATTCGCTTCATTTGGAACGACCAACCCAGCATTTCTCAATCCTACCAAAGCAATAAAAAGGCCGATACCGGATGTGATCCCATACTTTAATGATGACGGGATTGCATAAATTAATGTTTCCCGTAATTTTGTAAGACTTAATACAATAAAAATCACACCAGCTAAAAACACAGCCCCGAAAACAACCTGATAAGAAATTCCCTGTGTAGCCACCACGCTGGCAAAATAAGCATTCATCCCCATTCCTGGAGCAATAGCGATGGGGTAGTTAGCAAAAAATGCTATATATAATGTACCAACCACTGCAGAAATAATAGTCGCCATGAACACCTGGTCGAAAGGTACTCCAGCTGACGTAAGAATGGCAGGATTGACAACGATAATATAAACCATTGTAAGAAAAGTAGTGACACCAGCTACAAATTCTGTTCGGATATTTGTATTGTTTTCCTTAAACTTAAATAGATTCTCCAACACAAGCCCCTCTTTCCGAATAATAAAATCAACACAATCTATATTATTCGTTTTTAAGTATATTTGCAAGGTTATGTGATGTTTTTTTAAGCAAAATTATATTTTTCTAGACTTATGAGGTAGAAACATGTAATTTCCGTCTGGGCAAATTTGCGTTTTGCCTATCCGTTTTCATCAACAAGCATGATTTTTGATAGATGGAAAACGAAATAAACATGATATAATAGATTGCAAGGAAGCGAAGAAAAAGGAGTGATGAGCTTCATTTTACGATGGAAAATTCGATAAATAAGCGCGTATCGGAATTAGAATCGGATATAAAGATACTTAAAATGGCTGTTTCCGATTAGATGATTTTATACCACAAATAAAGAACAATATGATAACAGAGCTACCTTTTTCTTCTACATTTAAATTTTCCTACACAAAAAGGCCCTCACCTTGATATTTCATCAATATGAGGGCTACATTCTTTAACCTTCCAGCAGAAGATCATATGGATCTTCAAGTAATTGCTTAATACGCACTAGGAACCGAACTGCTTCACTTCCATCAACAATTCGATGGTCATAGGAAAGTGCGATATACATCATTGGACGAACTTCAATAGAATCATCCGGCATAACCATGGCACGTTTTTGGATGTTGTGCATGCCAAGGATACCAACTTGTGGCGCATTTAATATAGGTGTGGATAACATTGATCCAAACGTGCCACCATTTGTAATAGAGAATGATCCACCCTGTATTTCATCCAATCCTAGGTTATTTTCCCGTGCTTTCTTACCAAGTTCTCCAATCTTACGCTCTATCCCTGCAAAATCCAATTTATCTGCATCACGTACAACCGGAACTACCAAACCATCTTCTGCAGATACAGCAATACCTATATCATAGAAGTTTTTCTTTACGATTTCATTATCTTGAATTTCAGCATTGAGTAATGGAAACTCTTTTAATGCCCCTACAACTGCTTTTGTAAAGAAGGACATGAAACCAAGCTTCACACCATGTTTTTCCATGAATTTCTCCTTACGCTCACTACGAACTTTCATCACTTCAGTCAAGTCTACTTCGTTAAAAGTTGTGAGCATAGCAGCATTATGCTGTGCTTCTACAAGGCGCTTCGCTATAGTTTGACGGCGACGTGACATCTTCACACGCTCTACCGGTTTATCAAACACTGTTTTCTCGGATTTCTTCGACTCTTCTTTCTTAGCCGGTTTGGATTCTTTCTTTTCATCTTTACTTTTTACCGCCGCATCTACATCTTCCGGACGAACACGACCTAATGGATCACGCGGGCTTACATCTCTTAAATCAATGTTTAATTCGCGTGCTCGTTTTCTGGCTGCCGGTGAGGCAATAATATCATTCGTACTATCGGATTCTTTTGCTTCTTCCTTTTTAGGGGATTCATCTTTATCCTCGATAAACGTTTCTCTTGTTGATTCTTCTTTCGCCTCTTCTTTTGGTGCTTCCTTCGATTCTTCGCTAGAGGCTTCTTTATCTTCTGTTGTATTGCTACCTGCTTGCGCGTTCTCGTCTATTTTAGCGATCACATCACCAACTTCTACATCATCGCCTGCTTCGCTGACGATTTCGGTGATTACCCCAGCGTAATCGGAGTTTACTTCAACATTAATTTTATCCGTTTCCAGCTCAACAACCGGGTCCCCTTTTTCTACTTTATCCCCTTTATTTACTAACCATTCCGCAATTGTTCCTTCTGTGATAGATTCGGCAAGTTCTGGTATTTTAATTTCGTTCACTGGTTTCTCCTCCTTTTGATGGGTTGAGTGCTTTTTGGATTAATTGACTTTGTTCTGTTTTATGAACATTCGGTACACCAACTGCAGGCGATGCACGATTGGGACGACCGATATATCGCAAGGTTTGGCCTTCTTGCAGGAGATCTCTTAAATAATCATCAACGAAATCCCAGCTGCCCATATTTTTCGGTTCTTCTTGTACCCAAACGATTTCTTTCAAATTCGGTAAATCTTTCAGTTCTGTTTCTAATTGCTTTTTCGGGAATGGATAAATTTGTTCCAGACGTAATATCTGCATCCAATCCATCTTTTCCTCTGAATGATCCATTTCCTCTTCGATATCCACCATTACTTTACCGCTCCCAATAAGTAAGCGTGTAACATTCTCTTTGTTAACATTCAAGTTTGGCTGCGCGCGTAATGGGAGAAACTTACCATTTGTGAATTCTTCTGCTACCGATCCAACACGTTGGTTACGAAGCAAACTTTTCGGTGTCATTAATACCAATGGTCTCGCCTCTTCACGTCCACGCATTGCTGCCTGTCTGCGAATTAAATGGAAAAATTGTGCAGATGATGTGACATTTGCGACAATCCAATTATTTTCTGCAGCCATTTGCAGGAAACGTTCCAATCGCGCACTGGAGTGTTCCGGTCCTTGTCCTTCATAACCATGCGGTAGTAACAAGACCATATTTGACTTCTCTCCCCATTTTGCACGAGCGGCAGAAATAAATTGGTCAAAGATAACTTGAGCAGCATTAGCAAAATCTCCAAATTGTGCTTCCCAAATAACCAATGTGTTTGGTGATTGAACACTATACCCGTATTCAAATCCTACTACACCTGCCTCGGATAATGGGCTGTTGCGAATATCAAATGACGCATTTACTTCATCCAATCCGTGCAGTGGACTATATTCATTATTATTTTCTGTATCATGCAATACAAGATGACGATGTGCAAAGGTTCCTCTTTCCGTATCCTGACCTGTCAAGCGAATGGGAATCCCGTCCTGTAAAATAGACGCATAGGCCAATGATTCTCCTGTACCCCAGTCTGCTTTGTTGCCATCTTCCAACGCATTCTCACGACGCTTAAGAATTTTATCTACCTTTCGAAAGCTATTAAACCCTTCCGGTCGCTTCATTAACCCCTTATTTAAGGCCTTTAATTGATCAAGCGGTACAGCTGTTTCAAATTGATCAATTCCATTTAACAATGCTTTCGGAATAGCTTCTGCCTCAGGTTGCCCGTTTTCATTCTCCTTCATGCTTTTGTATATTTCATGAAGATCATTCCCAACCTTATCTTTTATGCCTTGGTATCCTTCTTTATTAAGGATGCCTTTTTCTTCCAATACGTTAGCAAAAACATTCACTGCTGTAGGGTGATTATCAATATCCTGATAGAGCTTTGGTTGTGTAGATCTTGGCTCATCCATTTCATTATGACCATAACGACGATAACCAACTAAATCAATAAGAAAATCCTTATGAAATTTTTTCCTGTATTCATAGCCAATTCGAATCGCAGATATACAGGCTATTGGATCGTCAGCGTTTACATGAATGATCGGAATTTCAAATCCCTTGGCTAAATCACTTGCATAACGTGTGGAACGTCCATCTTTCTGATTTGTTGTATAGCCAACCAGATTATTTGCAATTATATGAAGTGTTCCTCCGGTTGTATAGCCAGGCAATCCACTCAGATTCAAAGTCTCAGCTACGATACCCTCTCCAATAAACGCAGCGTCTCCATGAATCAATACTCCAAATGCTTTACTTTCATCGCGCACGGGGTAACCCTTTTCAGAGCGATCATCCTGTGCTGCACGTGCAAACCCTTCAACAACTGGATTTACAAATTCCAAGTGTGACGGGTTATGCGCCAATGTAATACGTGTTGCTGTTTCCGTCTCATTAACATCCTTTGTTGCCCCTAGATGATATTTCACATCTCCGGTCCAACCATGATTTATCCCCATCGATCCTTCAGAAGGCATTAATTCCTTATCCGGAGAGTGATGGAATTCAGAGAATATTTTGTCATATGGTTTTCCCAGAACATGAGCAAGGACGGACAAACGGCCACGATGTGCCATTCCCATCATGATATTTTCAATTTTATCTGCAGTTGCGTACTTTACAATCTGATCAAGCATTGGTACCATTGCTTCCAGTCCTTCAATAGAAAAACGCTTTTGTCCAACAAATGTTTTTTGCAGAAATTCTTCAAAACCTTCCACATGCGCAAGACGCTCAAGTAATTGTTGCTTATCTTCATCAGACAAATCCAACCTAGCTTCCCCAGCTTCAATTAATTCCAGCAACCATTTGCGTTCTTCATTATTATTCACATGGTCATATTCGTAGGTTATCGTCCCCGTATAATATTTCTTAAATTCATTAATAACATCCAAACCGTTTTCAATATTGCTTGGCGCTTTTTCCCATAACCATTCTGCTGGTATGTTTTTTAAATCTTCATCATTTAATCCATACTTTTTCGGGTCAACTAACTCGGATTTTCTATCCTTTTGAAGACCTACCGGATAAATATCCGCCTCTAAATGTCCATAACGTCGAATAGCCTCAACAAGTTTCATTGCAGAGGTTAGCTTTTTAACATCATTTTTTGAAGTTTTTTTAGATAGACTTTGATTGCTACTAGATTGATGCAGCCAATCAGGCGCGCCATATTTGTCGAACATTTCTCTTGTAGAGGTGTCGAGTTTTTCCGGATCCTCCTTATACAAATCATATTGTTCCTCTACATACCCCATGTTTGGTCCATTAAACTGTCCCCAGAATCTCTCACTGGATTCCTCATTCAGTGCCACGTTTGATACCCCCATTAGAAGTTAACTTTATCCGTTTCACAACGGCTCTTAACACTCAATTACATTATAAAACTGACAAATGACTTCATCAACTAATATACCCTATTTTATGCTAGGAAACAATATGTGTAACCACCTTTATGCATAAAAGGGGAAATTCCCATTTTTTGCGGTTTTATGAAAAATAAAGTATGATTTTGTCATAGAGGGGGCTCATCAGCTCTGCCTTTGGTGCGCGGAATGTATTTCCGTAGCGGTAGGCAAAAAGCATCGTAATTTAACTACCTCACATGTTACATCAATGACGAAGCTTTACAAGCAATAATACGTATGAAAAAGCCTTTTTTAACCTCTCCCCTTCCAATTATACGATTTATTTTGTATAATGAGGATAGAATAAAATATACGTAGCTCTACATATAACGCTAAAGGAGGGTCTGCATCATGTTGGACTTAGTATTATTAGGCGGTGTAATCGTTGTATTCTTAACAGCTTGTCTAACGTCAGCATATGAATCAAAACCGGGTGTTCCAAAAAAGAATCAATAATGGAATAAGGGTGGAAACCCCAGTTAGCAACGTACAACCTGGAGCATTCCGCAATGAGATTAGAGGATTGGATGATTGAATGTCAACTGTCGATGAATCTGAGTAATTATGCAGGGTTGTACGATACGATATCATTATTCCAGAAGATCATTTCCTAAGAAAAATCAACGAACTTGTTGATTTTTCTTTTACCTATGATGAGTTATAAGATTGAAGCCAAGAATAGCAAGTTGAAACATAGACACGGATATGAGATTTCCTCATCTTCGGGTCTTGATGGCATACATATACAAGAAGCATTAGCCATTTTCACCGGTACTATCAAACGAATATGGAGGCTCATGAGCTAAATGCGGTGGGGGAATCCTCTGTTTAAAAAAGCGGCTCCATTTAGAGAAACCCACTCTAAACGAAGCCGCTTTTAATTAGATATTACTCAGTCTTCCATTTAGGAGCAGTTTTTCAGTGGCCTTGGTATGATCACATGGCGTTTTTTAATGCATTTTCGGAAAATGCTGCTGCCTTAATGCTTCATAAATAAGAATCGCTGCTGAGTTTGCTAAATTCAAGGAGCGAATCTTGTCATTCATATGAATACGAAGACACTGATCTTCTTTCCCTTCTAACAGATCTTTTGGAATTCCGTTTGTTTCACGCCCGAAAACAAAGAATATATCTTCATTTGTATTACTGTAATCATAATCGGTATAATAATTTGTTCCGAAATTTTCGATATAGTAAAATCTACCTTTCGGATACGTTTCATACAACTCATCCAATGAATCATACTCCTGAATGTCCACATGTTTCCAATAATCCAGCCCAGCTCGACGCACCATTTTGTCGTCTGTAGAAAAGCCGAGTGGATGAATTAAATGAAGGGTTGTATCCGTACCGAGGCATGTTCTTGCTATATTACCGGTATTTGCGGGTATCTCTGGTTGAAATAATACGACATGTAAACTCACTTTCATTCTCCTTAAACGCTTAATAACTAATTTATTATATCATTACTACTCACCTATTTGAAAGAACTTATACTGTATATCGGGCGTCCATGCCGTTGAATCCTCATAAGACCAGTTGCGATTTCGACTATTGTCGGTATGTGCGTTAACGAGCGGCATACCATATGAATCCTTTGCAACAACAATCGTATTATGATCAAAGCGACCATCCCCTTCGAAATCATAGCAAATGATATCTCCCGGTCGTAGCGCTTCCGCATTTTCAACTTCTTTCCCCTGCAGCCCTTCTTCAGACCCGCTTAAATACCATCTCAAAGAATGCGCAACCGCCCAACTAAAACTCCAATTATCATCTTGATACCACCAGCCTTGTTCTCTATTTGGAATACCACGCATTGGCGCGCCTCCAGCACGCACACACTGCGACACGTAATTTGTACAATCCACATCAAATTTCCTATAATTCGGATTATAACTATTCCACCAACGCTCCGCATATTGCACCGCAGCAAGGCGATCATAAGAAAATCGCATATGTGTTGATCTTTCCTGAATTTCATCTGGTGTGATTGATAATTGCTTTGTTATTGGCGGCTTAGATGGCAACTTCTCTTTATGATCTATTACCTCCCCATCACGCAAACGGAATTGGTATGGGGTTACCTGTTCCTCCCGATGAAAATGGTCACCCTGTTTAATGAAATAGGACACATGTAGTAAATATGCATATTCTATTTCATTTTCATAACAGATTTTCCGATAAATTTTCGCGTCTCCCTGGATCCGAACAATCTCACCTTTCATTTTTCTCCACAACGTCTTCTTCCGCGTCCACCAGTCATCTGTATTTCGCTCTTCGTTAAAAAAATCCAACCATATATCCTTTAATTTTTCCACACAAATCCCCTCCATTAATAAGTATATGGAAGGGATGCTTGGCAAAGTATGTGATTTTAGCATGATTTATTTTACTGGCTTTCCTTCTGAAACTCCAGCCCTTTCTCCATTTCATATAAAACCTGTTCATCCTGTTCGTTCTCCATTGCTACGTGGATGGCCTCTTCTGAGGTGCCGATTTTCCCCAAGGCCCATGCAGCTGTGCCCCGGATTACCGGACGAGGGTCGTTATTCATAACAGCAATCATCTCATCGGCAGCTGTTTTATCCTTATAATGTCCAAGTGCGATTAACGCATTGCGCTGCAGCGGTTTTTTTCCCCTCCAGGAACCTGCGATATGGCCGAATGTTTCTTTAAATGCTCGATTGGAAATCTGCAGCATAGGCTTTAATTTGGGTTTTGCTACGTCATGTTCTGGTTCAAGTTCCGGATGAATGTGAAAATCGATACTTTTATTCTTCGGACATACCAGCTGACATGTATCACAACCATACACACGATTTCCAATTTTGCTGCGGAATTCATCCGGTAAATAATCCTTTGTTTGCGTTAAAAATGCAATACAACGCTGAGCATTTAATTGACCCCCCTCCACAATCGCACCAGTAGGACATGCATCAATACATTTCGTGCATGTCCCGCAGCTGTCATCAACCGGTTCATCAGGAATAAATGGTATATTGGTAATCATTTCTCCGAGATACACATATGAGCCAAATTCCGGTGTGATGATCGATGTATTTTTTCCACTAAATCCAATCCCGGCGCGTTCGGCAACTGCTCGATCCGAAAGCTCTCCTGTATCAACCATCACTTTATTTCGTGCATCAGGAATTTTCTCCTTGATAAAGGCTTCGAGCTTTTCCAGACGATCACGTAAAACCTTGTGATAATCAATTCCCCATGAAGCTCGGGCGAATAACCCTCGACGTTCTTCTTTCGTACTTTTTGGTGCGTCTTTCATCCGAGATGGATACGCAATCGCAATCGAAAGGATTGACTGTGCCTCGGGAAGCAGACGATCTGGTTCCGTACGCTCTTCTAATGTTCCTTTTTCAAAGCCTGATTGATAGTTTAATTCCTGCTGTCGTCTCAGGCGTTCTCTTAATTCACTGAATACATCTGCAGAGGCAAATCCGATTTTATCGATACCGATTTCTTTGCTGTAGGCGATAATTTCCGCCTTGAGTTGCTCTGTCTGCATAAGAGCGTACCTCCTTTCTATCTTTGCTGAACGTTTGCCGTACGAATCCGGTTCAACACAGCCGCGATTTCATACCTGCGCGGGCGAGCAATATCGCCGGGATGTTGATTTTTAAATGTCGTGAACGAAGCTAACCCTTGTTTATCCATTTGCTGTTCGACTTCATCCAAGAGTTTATGCATTGATTTATGCTGCAAGCCATTTGTACGATCCAGAAACTGAATAATTTCCGCAATCATCCTAGTTTGCGAGGCATCAACTAATTGTTCGGTATCGTCAAAATCAATATCTGTTTTTCCCATAATAATTTTTGTTAAACCTTTGGCCTGTGTTTTAGCCTTATTCCCCTTTTTTGTTTGCAGGGTATTTTGCTGAAAATAGCGATTCGTAACATCCCCAAATGCTTCATCTGCGAATGCATCCCGTTTCAACGGATCGCTTTCCATGATTTCCTTCGCTCTACTTGTTACGTTATATGGGACATACGCTTCCATCATAATAACCGAATCAGCCACTGCAAAGTAGTCCCCGGAACCGCCCATTACCAGTATGGTTGATACATCAAGCTGGTCACGCATTTGTTTGATTTTATCAATAAAAGGCGTGATTGGCTCTTTATTCTTTTTCACCAATTGCTGCATGCGGTGATCACGAATCATAAAGTTTGTTGCACTCGTATCTTCATCAATTAATAATGACGTTGCACCAGCTTCTAATGTTTCCATCACATTTGCAGCCTGGGACGTACTACCACTCGCATTTTCCGTGGAGAAAAATTGCGTATCCTGCCCATGAGGTAAATTCGTAATAAATGGGGAGATATTCACCCCTGTAATTTGTCTACCGTCCTCTGCACGGATTTTAACAGCATCAGAATCTGTAATCACATACTCGCGGCCATCCCCTAACGCATGCGCGTATACGCCACGTTCAATTGCCTGCAAGATTGTGCTTTTCCCGTGATAACCACCACCAACAATTAACGTGATTCCTTTTTTTATCGCCATTCCCTTTATTGGTTCAGATTGATGGGGAATAGTCACAGCCACCTCGTTTTCTTTCGGGCTCTGAAAAGGGATTGCTTTTTGTAACGGTCGATTGCTAATACCACTTGCCCGCGGTAAAATTGATCCATTTGCAATAAAAGCAATCCAATTGTTGTTGCGCATCTCTTCTCGAATCGCATCTTGTTTATCTGCGAGCTCTATAGCCTGGATGATTTGTTCATCTTTCATCGTGAAAATGGAATTTTGTATAATCGTTGGAATGGCTTGAGAAAATAATTTCTCTGCTTCCCTTCCATTGATACGACGACCATTAGCAGGAAGGCCTACAGAAATACATACCGTAATCGCTGCTGCGTTTATTTGTACAGCGCTTCGTTCCAATACCTCCTGACCAGGACTATCAAAAAGAATCGCTCCACTTTTACCAGATCCTTTAATGGTAAACCTAGAATTCGCAATCGTTTTGCCAACGATCCGTGCAAATGCATCTTCGGTAGCAGTTTTTCTTGATGTAGTCTTGAGCCAGTCATTTTCTACATTGCGCTGCTCGCGAGGGATAACCACACGTATTTTCGATGGTGTGGCAAAAGGATCCCCCTGCACGTAATCGATAAATAAATCAAATTGATTATAGCTGTACTTCCCCTGTATATCTTTGTACGCTTTATAACTTTTATTATCCAGTTGTTTTAGTTGCTGTAATAACTTTTTCATGAAAACCCCTCAAATATACTAGTTTATTTCCTTTTAGAATACTATGTTGGAAACAGGAAATTCAAGTCATGCGGATGTAAAAGGGCAAAAGCGAAGAAGTGCCTGCTTAAAAAAACGTAGAGATTGGAGCGACGTGAAATTCCTAGGCACGCTCATGTTGATTCTAAAGTTTGGCGCTTGAAGCTAAACGTGGCCTCTCTATTTATAATTAGTAATCTCAAGCAAACATTTTATAATTTCGGTTCTCTGTCAAATGTTGGGGTGAGCGTATGCTCACTCCTTATTATTATGCCACCCGAATATCCAGCTTTTTATATTGATGATGCAGTAATACCTTCGCCCGAAAGCGATCAAATCGTTTAAAGCCAAATGCATTACGCTTAAGAACCTTGGTTTGGTTATTAATCCCCTCAATATAGCCGTTATGCAGTTCAAAACCAAACGTATTCATAATTTCCTTCTGCCAATTCTGCAGGGTCCCGATAGCCTGTTCAAATTCCGTAACACCCGATTCTCGAACTAGGTCATAGAATTCATAAAGATGCGCTTTCGTTGCACCCAAGTGTTTCGAGCCATTCTCTTTAGCTGTCTCAAACCATAATCGATAAGCCTCTTTAAGTTGGTAAGCCCGTTTCAAATAGGCGGATTTTTGTAAGTATCGTTCCAGATACCAGGCTTGTTTGTCTGTTAATGTCTCCGGCTGTTTATAAAATACATGTTTCATCCGTTTACATTTTTTGCGATCATAATCATCAAAAGCATTTTGTTCCTGTCTTCTGACCCTTTCTAAAGCCCAATAGATATACCGACAAAAATGGAAGCGATCCGCGATGATAATAGGATGCCCCAAAGCTTGATCAACAGCGGCCTTAAACGAATGGCTCATATCCATCACGACCATCTTTACGCGTTCACCATGTTTCCGTAAATAATTCTTTACCGTTTCTTTCCTACGGTCTGCCAGTATTTCCAACGGTTTTCTATTTACGGGATCGGCAATAATCGTCTGATATGTTTCTCCACCGGCATCCCCTTTGTATTCATCAATGGCAATCACATCCGGTAATGTTTGTGTTTCATCCAACAGCGGGGCCGTAATATAATCGAACCGTCGAATAACGGTGGTTGGGGATGTATCAAATCGATGAGCAACATCCCTGAAACTTTTTCCGTGAATAAGCTCCATCGCTACGGCCTGTTTCATCTCCATGGACTGTCGCTGATAACGCTCCACTAAGGGGTTATCCTCATAAAAACGCTTCCCGCAACCGGATCGGCAAACATAGCGTCGCTTACGATAGAAAACATAAACCTGTCTGCCAAATATACGGGTATGTTGAATCTTTTGTACCCGGTAATCATGGACATTTGATGTATAAGCACCACAAGCCGGACAACGATGGTTTTTTACTTCCCTATCAACATGAAGATAATAGATGCCGTCAACTTCTTCTGACTTTTGGATCGTAAAGGCTTCAAATCCTGGTAAATGAATGTTAGAATTCAATTGCACGCACTCCTTTTGTATCTGTTTTTTCGCTAACTTCAGTTTAACAAATAAGGAGCTCGCGTGCTTTATATTATTCAGAAAATGATTCACACCCCAACATATATTGTAGAACCATAATTTCGAGACGAATAAAAACGCAATGCTTCGTATGAATATACGAAACACTGCGTTAGGACATATGTATGGAGCGGATGATGGGAATCGAACCCACATCATCAGCTTGGAAGGCTGAGGTTTTACCACTAAACTACACCCGCGTATTTATGAGTCTGATAACATAAATTTGTTTACGCCCTGTCATGCCCCTACATCTTCTAGCATATTCAAAGTTGTTTGTACTTCGGGGCAACTCGTAGCGTATTCGGTGGGAGAATTGCTCGTGGCTGAGGTTTTACCACTAAACTACACCCGCACATCCGTATGTAATACGTAACATTCATCTTTAATAACGTATTTTTAATTATAACAAGACCTTTTCCACAAAGCAACAGGAAATTTCACTTTTTTTGACAAAATAATAGAAAAGATTGCTACATATACTCCCCTAAATAACACAATTCGTCACACCACAATATTGACAACCTAGCAATTTTCGGAAATAATGCATATCCTTTATCAAAAAATATTTGTTATCGTTTTTAATAATTCCTTTTTGCTTCCACTTTTTCACTACACGGCTGACTGTTTCACGAGAGATTCCGATTTGTTTACTAATATCTGTTATCCTAACAGGCTCGGTAATACAAATCCCTTCTGTTGTTACGATACCATACATGTTCGAATAACGAATAAACACAGAAGCGATAGCCCCCTCTGATCCAAAAGCAACATAATCACGCATTTTGGCGTTACTTGATTCCAGGGATGTTGCAACCCATTTGGTAAATTGCAAGCTCATTCTACCGTTTTGCGCAAGAAGAGCGTTAAGTTTCCCTTTACTAATATAATAGATAAAGGAATTTTTTTGAGCTTTTGCTGTAGTGGAATATGTTTCTCCACTGAAAACTCCCATTTCTCCAAAAATATCATCTTTCCATCGTGAGAAAATAGTTATCTCTTTTCCATCTCCTATTTCTTTTAAAATGCGTATATTTCCCTGATGTATGAAATATAAATAATTGGAAGGCGTTTTTTCGGTATAGATATACGCTCCTTTTTTGATTTCGGTTAACTTCGAATGAGCTATAAGCATATCATAATCATAGGTATCTAATCTTTTTAGTAAAGGTTCCACCATAATCCCACCCTTCTCCCTTATTACTATAATGAACTCATTCAATCGAGAGCAATGATGTTTGTCACTCGCGTTTCTAAAATTCATTTACAATTTTTAAAAATAGATATAGAATAGGCTTATATTTAAAGGAGGTTTATTGATTTTATGTCCGTTTATCCGATTATTATGGCACAAGAAACCTTTACCCATCGTGACCATTTAACCTATCCATATGAAGAACGTGGCTTGCAATTTGGCGATGGTGTATATGAAGTTATTCGAATCTATCATGGTGAATATTACTTATTAAACGAGCATGTGGATCGTCTTTATCGCTCTGCAGAAGCTGTAAAAATAAAGATTACATCAACAAAAGAAGAGCTTACCAATTTATTAATCGAATTATTGGCTAGAAATGATATGACAACAGATGGGAAGCTTTACTTACAAATAACTCGTGGTTCGGCACCGCGTGATCATGTTTTTCCAGTAGATGTACCTGCAAATATATATGCCTATATCTCGGATGCACCCCGTAATACCACTAACTTAGAAAATGGGGTTTCAGTGATCACAAAGCGCGATGTTCGCTGGGAATATTGCTATATTAAAAGCTTGAATCTACTGCCAAATGTGCTTGCAAAGCAGGAGGCAAAAGAACAAGGAAGCTATGAAGCTATCTTGCACAAAGATGGAATGGTAACAGAATGCAGTTCATCAAATGTGTATTTGGTTAAAGATGGAAAAATTTACACACATCCGGCTACCTATCAAATTCTACACGGTTGTGTTCGCATGCGTATTGAGCAATTCGCCAAAGACCTTTCCATTCCGTTTCATGAGGAGGGATTCTCCATCGAGGATATCCCACTTGCTGATGAACTTTTCTTATCTAGCAGTACATCGGAAATTATTCCGATTGTTCACGTGGATAGCCAGCAGATTGCCAACGGAAAACCCGGCAACGTAACAAGACAATTGCAGGAAGCTTATGTAGAAGATGCAGCTATTAAAGAACGTAGCATGAAACATTAGAAGAACTGGCACCTTATCGGAATCTTTTTCCGTCCAGGTGCCAAATTTTTAATCTAATAACCTGGAAAATTAGCTAGCTTTTTTCTTTCCTCGAAGGAAACATGTCATTTTCTTACCGTTTTAGAAAAAGAAAATTCTAGCAATTTGATTGATTCATAACGTGAACTCGTTTACTATAGTTGTAAATCTAATCCTATTGGAGGTAATGTAATGAGCGATTCAAAACGAGCAATAACAACAGCTGACATCACACAAATTGATGTATTCAGTGATCCCAAGTTCACCCCGGATGGGGATGCATTTACATATGTTTCAACAACTATCAATGATAATAATGACTATGAATCTCATCTGTTTTTTCAACATTTGAATGAAGACGTAGCAAAGCAATGGACATTTGGTGATGGTAAGAATAGCAACCCCAGCATTTCACCTGATGGTAAGAAGGTTGTATTTCAATCCAATCGAAGTGGGCTTATGCAGCTTTGGATGCTTTATACAGATGGAGGAGAAGCAAGACAATTAACAACGTTTAAGAATGGTGCAGGAAATCCTAATTGGTCAAAGGACGGGAGATACATCATTTTCAGTGCTTCTCTGGATGCGGATGACGACGTACAAAGACAAACGGAACCATCAAAAGAAGAACGTCAAAAAGAAAAGGAAACACAAAAGAAACAGCCACTAGTGATAAAACGTCTAGATCATAAATCAGATGCCAACGGCTTTCATGATACTAAACGCGCCCAACTCATTTTATTTGATACAGAGAACGATACAATCACCCAGTTAACAACCGAAGATGCGGATCACACTTATCAGGATATTTCACCTGATGGCAATACTATCCTATTTGCAGCTAACTTAAATGAAGATGCAGATTATGAAAATACGAATGATTTATACCTATTTCACCGATCAACCAAAACGATAACCAAACTTACGGATGGACAAGGCGTATATCATAGTGCCAGTTTTTCTCCAAATGGGGACAAAATTGCTTGCTTTGGTCATGAATATACACATGCCGGAGCGACACAGAATGAGCTCTATATATTCGATGTAGAGACAAACAGGCGCACTTGCCTCAGTGAAGCGTGGGATATGCAACTTGGTGATGTCATGATTGGTGACATGAGACTGGGAAATTCTACAACGGGTCCGATTTGGTCAAAAGATGAAACCCGCATCTTCTTTATCGCTAGTGATTTTGGTGCGACCGGCCTCTACCAAGTAACCGTAGATGGTGATTTAAACGTACGTTATAAAAAGGATAATCATGTATTTGGGTTTTCCTATGATGCTGAATCAGAAACATTCATTCTTGGAATCAGTACACCAACCAACCCATGTAATTTTTATCAATTGAAAAATGACGATGAATTGAAGCGTCTAACCAATGCGAATGCAACATTTCTGGATGAAGTAGCAATCGTTGAACCGGAAGCGTTAACCGCCACTGCAGAAGATGGCTGGGAAATACAAGGATGGCTCCTACGTCCATACGGATTTGAAGAAGGTAAAAAATATCCATTCATACTGGAGATTCATGGTGGACCACATATGATGTATGGCCGATCCTTCTTCCACGAAATGCAACTACTGGCAGCGAAGGGATACGTGGTACTATATACCAACCCAAGAGGGAGTTATGGATATGGGCAAGCATATGTAGACGCTGTTCGTTCTGATTACGGTGGGGGCGATTATACCGACTTAATGAGCGCCGTTGATTATGCGCTAGAAAACTATAGCTTCATTGATGACACGCGACTTGGTGTAACCGGAGGAAGTTATGGCGGGTTTATGACCAACTGGATTGTTGGGCACACTAATCGTTTTAAAGCTGCAGTAACCCAACGATCCATCAGTAATTGGTTAAGCTTTTATGGCGTAAGTGACATTGGTTACTTTTTCACGAAATGGGAACTTGGTAAGAATATAATGGAAGATCCTGAGCAACTATGGAATTTCTCTCCACTGAAATACGCAGAAAATGTGGAAACACCATTATTAATTTTACACAGCGAACAGGACTATCGCTGTCCAATAGAACAAGGGGAGCAGTTATTTACTACACTGAAACATTTGCGCAAAAATGTTGAATTTGTCCGTTTCCCGGATGCAAGTCACGAATTAAGCCGAAGCGGAAAACCGGAAATGCGAATGGAACGCTTGAACCATATTTGTCGTTGGTTTGAAACGTATTTATAAATACGTTCTGTACACGCAACAATGCTTCATGTCAATACGAGCAGCCCCCATTCTCCCCTTTTGGTAATGTGGGCTGCTTATCTATCGTTTTGATGGTTGAAGGAAAAGGAAGAAAAATTTACAGAATTACTCCTGAAAAATCCCCTTTTAATACTTCTTTTGCATTCTGATTTTTACATAGAAAAGTTGCCATGATAGCTGTTCGGTCATTTGGTTGCTTTTCGTACTTTACAATTTCCACATCACATGTAATGGTATCACTTGTAAATACAGGTCTTAAAAACTCAAAGTTCATATTACGAGCCATTACATTATAATCCCCACCTACTTTTGTTGGCAGTGTTGCCGTTAATAATCCTTGAACAACCAGTCTTCCCTTTTCATCAGGAGTAACATGATGAGAGCCTTCATCCCCTGATACTTGCGTAAATAATGCAACATCTTTTTCAGTAAAACGTCGTTCAAATGTAATATTGTCCCCTACGTTTAAAGGCATCTTTCTCCCCCCTTTTTCAATAGACCATAAAGCATGTATCATAAATTTACGAATCTTTACCAACATCTACGGTTCAGAAACTAAACTGCACCTCTAGTAGTAGTAGAAATTATCTCAAATTTCCATCGACGATACAACTAATATAGGGCAAGCGCTTTTTCAATCACAAATGTAATGAAATCATATTTAATTCTAGGTTCTTTTGAATTTCTCAGAAACTGGAAATCAATGAAAAGAAGGAGCGCCTCAAGGCAAAGAAGCTGCCCACAAAATACAAAGTTACATCTGCGGACAGTTTTTTGATGAGTCGCTTTTATGAAATCGAGAATCCTTGCTAGTATAAAATGATATTTGGACCACTAAGAGAGCGCTTCTTGAACTTTTTGCTGGTATAAAATGGCGTTTTCAGTCATTGAACGCTGCTCTCCTAAAATGGCTCCTGCTCATATTCATTCACTGCTTCTTGAAAACGATTCATTTTCTATTTTGAGCGAGATAAAAATAACATTGCGGTACTATTTCTAGATGAGAAGTTGGATCTATTTCAAATCATAAGTAGGGCTGGTTAGCACATAATACTATTCGTGCTTATGGCGGGCGATGTGGCAAGACATAGACGCGTCCAGTTTTCAGCACTTTGGTTCCCCGCATCGGACGCCAGCATAGCTTACCTTCTCTCCATCAAATTAATCCCAACCCCCATAAATAAGACGCTCATCAGCAATAAAATCGCCAAGGGCTGAGTGACATCCAACAAGCTTTCTCCATACATCGTGACATCCTTGAGCGCCTCCATCGCATGCTTAACAGGTATCAACTCCGCAACCATCCGTACAATGTTATTGCTTACTACTTCCAACGGCCAATAAGCTCCTCCCAGCATTGCCATACTAACGGCTACAAGGGGAATCACCGCATTCAACTGCGAGGCTTTTTGCACAAGACCGATCAGCAACATGCCCAAGGACACAATCGCAAGGGTATAACAAGCCGCAATCAACAGCACTGCAGGCCAAGACGCACCAATCATTATGTCAAAGACGAATGCAAACATCAGAAACACGAAACAGATTTGCAGGTAACCAATCACGAACGCATAGCTTACGTGACCTACATATAACTGCCATTTGCGCACAGGAGATAGAATCAGCCGATCCCAACTGCCACGCTGTTTTTCCTCTGCTACTTCCCCTAGGCTAAAGACAATCGTATAAATAGCAAAGAAAAGGGTCATCCCAAACAACACGTGCAGCTGATCATTTAAGGACGAGCCTTGGATGCCTTCTGTCTCACTGTTCACTTCAATTGGCGGGTTTTCCAATTCAGCAGCTAACGCCTCTCTATCTACTTCATTTGTCAGCTGGTCTACCAGTAATTTCTCTTGATAAATCGTGCGCAAATGATTGTCTACCAAGCTTTGATATTCATTTTCCGTACTAATTAAAAAGGTATAGTGCTCCGCTGCCAATTCTACGCCAAAGACCACATCACCCAGGGCCACCTCTTCTTTCATATTGCTCCATTCATCTAGATAAAAACGAAATCCTTCCAGCGTCTGCAATTCCTCCATTAATGCCTCTTGCGTAGGAGTATCCACCTCTTCGGTAACATAAACGGGAATAGATGATTGGTTCTCCCCTGTATTCGAACCCCCGATAAACATGATGAAGACAACCGTCATCGCAATCATCGCAAGCACCATAAAAGGTCGCCGCCTTAAACGCTGCCACTGTAATAAAAAGATATCTATCATGCCTGCACCCTCCTTTTCGGAAAGACCATGATGCTGATGAGGAAGATAACTAGCGCAAATAGAACTAATCTTCCTAAATAAGGGGCAATTTCATTCATAGGCAACCCTTGATTCGTCAGCATAAACGCCTTCATCGCTGCCCCGTTTGGCGTCCATGCCCCTAATGTTTTAACCAGGTCAGGCAAACCGGCTGTCGGAAAGAAGCTGCCCCCTAACATCGCCAGAATCGTTACAACACCCACCGAGAATATTTCTTGTAACGATTGCGCCTCAAAGCGGACCGTCAACGCAATCATCAGACTGCCAAGCGCACCTACCGCTAAGGCATATAATAGTAAGATAAGCAGCATCTTTGCGATGATATCCCCCTCATACGGTCGAAACGCCTGTAAACCAATCGATGATAATGAAATAATAAGAGAAACTTGGATAAACGCGATCACTATCGTAGCCATGACCTTCCCCATCAAATAAGATAAAGGATGCTGTCCGGTTAACAGAATACGATTAACCACCTTTTCCTCCAACTCATTTTTACTCTTCGCCGACATGGTGGAAGCAACAAAGAAGGCAAACATGACCGCCATACCAATCGTGTAGTATTCCATAGACGATATTGGATCCCGTTCAGTCACCGTCTCCTGTCTGCTCACTTCTTCCATGGCCAGATCTGGCTCTTCCCCCATCGCAATGTTTGCATAAGACGATTGCAGATTCATCGTGTGCACGAATTGTTCAATCATATTTTGAAAAATATCACCCGATAACTGGCTTTCGGCTGCTTTTTTTATCGAAAGGGTGGTTTGGACCGATTCCCCTAATAGCATATGTCGCAAGTTATCATAGCTAAATGCTTCAGGAATGGTTAGGATCGCCTCCACCTCTCCTTCCTCCAGAGCACGGACTGCTTCTTCCTCTGTCATAGCCGTTACAGTCAATACATCGCGCAGATCCTCTTCCATGGTCTGTTGCAGGATAGACTTGGGTGCAATCTCCGCCGCTATTTCGCTAAGTTCTGCTGGTAATGACGCTGATGCGAGATCACGTTCGAACCGCTCCATACCTGTCTCTTCATCATCTTGGTCTACCATGGCAACATGTAGTTCAATGGATGGGTTATTCATCACCCCTCCTAAAGCAAACCCCAATATCACAATTAAAATAAATGGCATGGCTAATAGCATAAGCAGTTCTGTGGGGTCCCGCCACATTAACTTGACATCTTTCCAGAAAAAATCAAGCATGTCTCTCCCTCCTAATCTCGCAGCTTTCGTCCCGTTAAATGCAGGAAAACGTCTTCTAATGAAGGTACTGCTATATTCACACCATGAACGATGACTTGATGTTCCTCAGCCTCTCGAAAAATAGTGGCTAACGGCCGACTGTTTTTTGCAACAATTAAGGTGAGACCTTTATCACTTTGTGTTACTTTTAAAATAGAATCATGTCGCTCTAATGCTTGCATGAACGGTTCGGATAACTGTTCCACCTCTAATTGAATGCTCTCCTCTGTCGCCAAGATACTTACAAGTTCCTGCTTAGAACCGGTCGCAATCACCTTGCCATGATCCATAATATAAATACGATCACAAAGCCGCTCCACTTCTTCCATGTAATGAGAGGTATAAAGTACCGTCATCCCACGTTCTTCTTTTAACCGTTTCACCATCTCCAGGATATAACTTCTGGACTGCGGATCAATGCCTACGGTTGGCTCATCCATAATCATAACCTCCGGCTCATGTAGCAGCGCAACCGCTATATTAACCCGCCGCTGCATCCCACCCGAGTAATTTTTCACTTGCTCTTTCTGCCGGTTGGCCAACCCAACTAATTCCAGCACTTCTTGGGCACGTGACTCCAGTTTTTTCCCGCGAATGCCATAAATTTTCCCAAAGAATTTCACATTTTCATAGGCCGACAATTCCTTATATAAGGCAATTTCTTGTGGTACGACACCAAGTATCGGCCGGATAATATTGGGTGAATGCAGTATATCCTGCCCATTCCACATCACCGTACCCGATGTGGGCTTCAGCAAAGTTGACATCATCGAAATAAGTGTCGATTTGCCCGCGCCATTCGGGCCAAGCAAGCCCACCGATTCCCCCTCTTGCAAATAAAAGTTGACATCATCCACCGCTGTGTTTTTCTTATATACCTTACGCAATGAAGCTGTTTCTAACATTGCTACTCCCTCCCTACTTGCAATTTCCGTCTGTATTTTAGTATAAGCGAAAAAGGACAGTGCGAACACTGCCCTTCGTCATTACTTTTTGGAAAAACCATGACCTCCGTCATATTTTTAATCTGTGTGCATAAATCATCGCGCCATCGTCACACCTGTACTTCTATGTCTTGCGCATCGAACCTTTGGAGCCAACGTAGAAATCCGCTACACCTTTTTTTAGACATATCCGTGATGAATCGCATAAATCGCCAACTGCGTCCGATCACGCAGATCCAATTTATCAAGTAACTGACTAATATGATTCTTTACCGTGCCCACCGAAAGCGCCACTGTATCGGCGATTTCTTTATTGCTTTTGCCTTCTCCCAGCAAACACAAAATGGCTGTCTCGCGCTTTGTCAAATGGATGATGTCCATCTCCTGTTTCGGTTTTTTCTTCTCCAGCAAATGGGGAACTACTTTGCTCGCTACATCACCCGGCAGCTGCAGCCCGCCTGCTAGACAACCTTTAATCGACTGAATCAGCTGTGTAGCCTCGGCGTCTTTCAACAAATAACCGCTCACTCCAATCTGCAATGCCTCGATCGCATACTCCTCATCGTTAAACGTCGTAAGCATTAACACCTTCGTCGCCGGAAAGCGGCCCAGCATCTCTCTGGCCGCTTGTAAGCCGTCCATCTCCGGCATACGAATATCCAATAATGCCACATCAAAATGGGATAGTTCCCGTAATTGCACGGCTTCTTTCCCGTTTTTGGCTTCCCCTTTCACATGAAAAAGGGGTTCTGTCTCCAGCATTAATTTGATCCCTTGCCGTACAATCGCTTGGTCCTCGGCAATCAAAATATCGGTCATTCTGTACCCTCCTTCAATGGAAACAATCCTCGGACAATAAATTGCTGCTGGTAGGTTTGCACCTCTAAATGACCATTTAATTGTGCTAATCTCTCCCGCATCGACTGCAAACCGAACCCTTCCTTTACGTCCATTTGGTGTTCCACCGGATTGCTCACTTCAAAGCGAAAATGTGTCTGACCGGGGACTTCCAGCACGATCATCGCTTCCTTTCCCGGACTATGCCGCATGACATTCGTCATCGCTTCCTGGATAGCCCGGTAGATAATACTTGCTTGTTCCGGCGTTAATAGGACCGATAGCGCATTCTTTCTCAGCGAAAACTGAATGGACATATACTGCTCTGCCTCCAGTTTACGAATCAGATGAATAATAGCAGAAAGACCGGTTGCATTATCCTCACGCATTGCCCTGACTGCCTTCCTTGTTTCCGATAAACTTTCCTGGGCCAACACTTTTAAATCATCCAGTTCCTTGCAGTCACCCCGCATACGCAAGATTTCAATCTGCATCACTAAGTTCGTTAAGGTATGTCCGACACGATCATGGATTTCCCTGCCAATCGACACGCGTTCCTCCTGCCTGGCATGCTGATCTCGCGTCACTGATTCACGTTTGGTACTGCGGTATCGTTGTAATAAGGCTTGATACCACACTTCTAGATCCACCAGCCGCCTGCTGTTACGCTGGTAATAGTAGGTTCCCAAATACGCAGACAGAACAATCAATAGCGTGACGGAGCCAGGCATAACACCGACCGTAGTGATGAAAAAGGCCAATAGCAGTAAACTAACCAGCAGGTACACCATCTTAGAGCTTACCCGTTCAATCATCGCAATATAGGCATATGTATACATGATCATCACAAACGGATTCACGTCAGCATCCCTTGGCCAGCCAACACTACATGTGATGATCACGATTAAAAACAGCCATAAGATCGGATAGCTTTTTCTTGCTATAGAGGTGAAAAAGAAGATAGAAAAGAAAACCGCAGCCATAAGCAATAGGTAGCTAATATCTGCCGCTTGCTGCTGCGTGCTGTACCAAACAGCACCACCCCAAGCAACCAGCCATAATCCGAACCACACCCAGAAGTGCATACATTCCCTCCTCATCGTCCCTACCTATCATCATATCATATATTGCTCCCACCTCGCCCGCACGGTTCGTTCAGACATCAAGTATCAAGACGTAGTTGTCTTACCAGCTTATGATAAATCGGCTGAAAAAACGTAGTCGAATGTCTTTCTGGTACATCGTTCTACGATTTTTGCGTAACCATGTACCTGAGAGACGCTCTCTCGTACATCGTTCTGCGATTTTTGCGTAACCGTGTACCTGAGAGACGCTCTCTCGTACATCGTTCTGTGATTTTTGCGTAACCGTGTACCTGATCCTTTCAGCATTTCTTTGATAACCCCAGTTCCTTTTCCCATTTTCCTATGCAATGAAGAAAAGCGCCACATGCGGCTATCCGCACATGACGCTTTGTAAAAGAACTTGTTAATCCATTCGATTTTGATACAACCTGGTAATCACATCGGCAAGGTCCTGCAGTATGTCTGATTTCCTATAAAAATCCCGCCGCCAGCTCAAGCTGTTCCTTCACTTGTTGTTGCGAGGTCCCCCATAACTATGTCGGTTTGCTACAACTTGTTCTGGTGCCAGCACGTCATAAATATCTTCCTCAAACAGATCACTAAAATCCTTATATTCTTCCAGTTTTAGATCTAACAAGTACTTTCCATTATCAATCGCGTGTAGCACAATTTTCCCGATGATTTCATGCGCATCACGGAAAGGCATCCCTTTGGTCACGAGATAATCCGCAATATCCGTAGCGTTGGAATAATCCTCTGAAACAGATTGCTTCATGTTGGCAGTCTTTACTGTCATAGTGTCAATCATCGGGGCGAGCATCATGAGGGAATGCTCCAAGGTATCAACCGTATCAAACATCCCTTCCTTATCCTCTTGCATATCTTTATTATACGCAAGCGGAAGGCCCTTTAAAACCGTTAATAAACCTATTAAATTACCATACACACGTCCAGTTTTCGCACGGAGCAATTCCGGTACGTCCGGATTTTTCTTCTGTGGCATAATACTGGAACCTGTGCAAAACGAATCATCTAGCTCGATAAATTGAAATTCTTGACTACTCCAAAGGACCATTTCTTCTGCCATCCTGGAAATATGCATCATCATAATAGAAGCCGCCGACATGAACTCGAGAATAAAATCCCTGTCACTGACTGCATCCATACTGTTTGGATATACATAATCAAAACCTAATTCATTTGCCACCTGTCCCCTATTAACAGGAAATGTCGTCCCGGCAAGTGCCCCCGATCCAAGAGGTGATCCACTAACCCGCTTCAGACTATCCTCAAAACGCTCCTTATCCCGTTGGAGCATCCAGAAATAGGCCAATAAATGATGCGCAAAAGATATCGGTTGCGCTCTTTGTAGATGGGTATAGCCAGGAAGGATGGTATCTACATGTTCAGAAGCCTGATTGAAAATGGCTTGTTGTGTCGCTTGAACAAGTTCGATCAATTCATTGGTATGCTTTTGTAAATACAGATGCATATCCGTTGCCACTTGATCATTCCTACTTCGGCCCGTATGCAGTTTTCCACCCACCGGTCCAATTTCATCGATGAGAAATTTTTCAATATTCATATGGATATCTTCATTTTCGATGGAAGGGGTAAGCTCTCCCTGTTCTAGCTTTGTTTGCACAGTCTCCAATCCGGATATAATCGTATTCCCTTCTTCTTCGGTTATAATAGCAGTAGACATGAGCATATGTACATGAGCAATACTTCCCTGTATATCCTCATTCGCTAACGTTTGATCAAATGAAATAGAAGCTGTTTGCTCCTCAACGAGTTTATTCGTTTCTTTGGTAAATCTTCCACCCCATAGCTTAGCCATCGTACAACTCCTTCCTGCTTAGGTGCATCTACAAATTTACTTCCCAGACTTTATCGCTTCTTTTTTCTGGTTTACTTGGGAATGTACTTGCGTCGAGAGTCCCCATAACTTAATAAAACCAACTGCTGCATCGTGATCAAACATATCCCCTTGGGAATAGGTTGCTAATTCTTCATTATATAAGCTATTGGCTGAATCTCTTGCCACTACCATTTGCGTCCCCTTCCACAGCTTCACTTTCACTTTTCCATTAACACTTTTCTGTGTCTCATCCATAAATGCTGCCAACGCATTTCTTAATGGGGAATACCACAGGCCGTCATAGACAAGCTGGGTCATTTTTTGATCCATTTGTGCTTTATATTGTGTAACTTCCTTCGTTAACGTTAAAAATTCCAATTCCTTATGTGCATTAATTAAAATCAACGCACCCGGGTTTTCATACACTTCTCTGGCTTTAATGCCGACCAGGCGATTTTCAATATGATCAATTCTTCCAACACCATGTTTACCACCGACATCATTTAACTGCTCAATAATGTCAACCATCCCTAATGACTGCCCGTTTAATGCGATTGGTTTTCCTTCTTTAAATTCGATTTCGACATATTCGGGATCATCAGGAGTATCTGCAATTGAGGCCGTCCATTCGAAGGCTTCTTCCGGAGCCTCATTCCATGTATTTTCAAGAACACCGGCTTCACAAGCTCTACCCCATATATTTGCATCAATGGAATAAGGTTTATCCACATTCACTGGGACCTCAATATCTTTCTCCTTTGCATAAGCAATCTCTTCATCCCGATTCATCCCCCATTCACGTACAGGAGCAATGACTTCCAAGTCTGGATTTAGAGCTTTGATGGATACCTCAAACCGTACCTGATCATTTCCCTTGCCGGTGCAACCATGTGCAACAGCTACTGCGCCCTCTTCTTCAGCTACTTCAACCAATAATTTCGAAATTAATGGTCTCGATAGCGCAGAAGATATGGGGTATTTTCCTTCATATAGACAATTCGATTTAAGCGCTGGTAATAAATATTCGTTTGCCAATAATTCTTTTGCATCAATAATAACAGCTTTGTCCGCCCCTACTTGCAACGCTTTTTCTTTTAGTGATTCTAAATCTTTTCCTTCACCAACTTCTAATCCCAGTGCAATAACATCATAATCATATTTATCTTGAAGCCATTTAATAGAAACAGAGGTATCTAATCCCCCAGAATATGCTAGAACAACCTTCCCTTTGCTCATCATTCATCTCTCCCTTTTTGAATTTTTATTAATTATAACGTATATTTATACAAAAATCCATATAAAAATAAAAATTATTTTTCTATTAATAGTTTTAATAAAGCCTTCTGTGCATGCAGTCTATTTTCTGCTTCATCAAACACGACAGAATGCCCTCCATCAATAATGTCAGTCGTGACTTCCTCGCCCCGATGTGCAGGCAAACAATGAAGGAATAGATAATCTTTCTTTGCATATTGCGTGAGCTCTTTATTCACCTGAAATGCTTCAAGCGTTGCTTTCCTAGTCTCTAATTCGCTTTCTTCTCCCATACTTGCCCAAACATCAGTGACAACAATATCCGCATCCTGAATGGCCTCTTTCGGATCATTATGAATCTCCAATTTTGCTCCATTTTGTTTCCCTTTATTGTTGGCTTGCTGAAATATTACGTCACAAGGCTCATACCCTTTAGGACTTGCTACTGTCATATGCATACCTGTAAGCGCAGCGGCTTGTAACAGTGAATGAGGCATATTATTATCTCCATTCCCCACATAGCAAAGCTTTAATCCTTGTAATTCTCCTTTATACTCATAAATAGTCAAGATATCGGCCAGAACTTGAGTTGGATGATGAGGATCTGTTAGCCCATTAATGACGGGCACGGAGGCATGATAAGCGAATTCCTCCAGCATTTCATGGGAAAAGGTCCGAATCATTAATCCATCAACATACCTGGACAAAACTTGGGCTGTATCATACACCGTCTCCCCTCTTCCTAATTGAATATCATTTGCATTTAAGAATAGGGCATGACCTCCCAGTTGCTTCATACCAACTTCAAAGGAAACTCGCGTTCTCGTTGATGATTTCTCAAAAATCATTCCAAGTGTCTTTCCTTGAAGATGAGGATGGGAGATGTTCTCCTTGACTTGTTTTTCATCGACAAAGCTTCATGGATGACATCCATTATTTCATCCCCGCTTAAATCTGCTATGGTTAAAAAATGATCGGTTTGTAAAGACTTATTTGCTTGCTTCACACTTCCCATACCATATTCTCCTCCCTTTTCCCTACCACGTGTTTTACGTACACTTGTAATGATCGTGGCGTTTCCTCGATTGTTTCATCTCTGAGGGAATTTGCTACCTGTCGCAGTGTTTCCAAACTTGTGAAATAAGGGGTCTGATAGCGTACAGATAATTCACGAATATAAAAGCCGATCTTCCTTTTCTCTCTTCCCTGATTAGGGATGTTAAGAACGAGATGAGGAGCTCTATGTTGCCAATGGTACAAGAGATCATCCTTATTTTTTAACATACTTGTTGTTTGAATCCCATTGGCCTCCAGGTATTTCGCCGTTCCTTCTGTTGCTGTAATGGTAGCACCTGCTTTTGCAAATAAGCTAATAAGCTCGAGACTTTCCTGTTTCATGCGGTCGGAAACAGAGACAAAAAGCTCTACCCCTTCCTGGGTTGAGAAATCATTCAAATAAGAAGAAACCTTTTTTAATGCTTCCTGCTGATTCCAACCTAGGCCTATAATTTCACCAGTTGATTTCATTTCCGGGCCATGTACGTGATCCACACCTTTTAGCTTACTGGCAGAGAAGATTGGTGCTTTCACAGTGGAATAGTCTGGTTCAGCCAGCAAATCCAAATCTTCTGTTATTTCCTTCAAAGGAATTCCCAATTGCGTTCTAACGGCCCATTCAACCATCGGAACATCCGTTATTTTACTCATAATTGGTACGGTTCTTGATGAACGTGGGTTCACTTCCAATACATAAATAGTAGCTTCATGAATAACAAATTGGATATTCATCATTCCGATAATTGGCACAGTTTGACTGATTTTCTTTGTTATATTCACCATTTGCTCTTTCATCTGTTCTGATAAAGATAGGGGTGGGAAGCTTGTCATACTATCACCGGAATGAACGCCGGCTTTTTCGAGATGCTCAAATATTCCTGGAATGACGATATCTTTCCCATCGCTAATCACATCTATTTCACATTCTAATCCCGGAAGATACTGATCGATTAATAAAGGCCAGCATTGGTCATTGGTATCCTTTTGAATACGTGTCACATACGTTTTTAATTCTTCTTCATCGTAGCAAATAAACATGGATTGCCCACCAATAACATAGGATGGACGAATCAGTACCGGAAAACCTAAATTGTGTGCTGATGACGTTAATTCATCAAGGCCATGGACAATATGACCTGCAATATGTGGGATGTTTAACCGATTTAAAACATGGTAGAACTGTTCTCGGTCTTCCATTTGGTCAATATGTGCCGGTAATGTTCCTAAAACGTTTATTCCCTCATTTTCTAATCCATTTGCCAAATTAATCGCAGTCTGCCCTCCAAATTGTATCAACACTCCAGCAATGTTTTCTTTTTCAATAACGGACAGAACATCTTCCAGTGCCAACGGTTCAAAATATAAGCGGTCTGCAACCGAATAGTCTGTGCTGACGGTTTCTGGATTATTATTGATTACAACAGCCTCGTAACCCATTTTTTTAACAGCTAAAGCCGCATGAACACTGCAGTAGTCAAATTCCACTCCTTGGCCAATGCGAATAGGGCCTGAACCCAGTACAAGAATTTTCTCCTTTTCATCATTTGCGCTGACTTCATCCTCCCCATACCAGGAAGAATAAAAATAGGCTGTATTTGCTGCATCTTTACCAGCACACGAGTCTACCACATTATAAATAGGTTTTATCGATTGCTCTTTGTAGATTTCCCTAAGCGCTTTTGACGTTGTCCCTATTAATTCAGCGATCCGTTCGTCACTAATATTAAACCGCTTCGCTGCTTTTATTTCGTCTAAAGAAAGATCTTCCAAGCTAACATTAGCAAGCGATTGCTCACACTGGATAATACCTTCTATTTTTCGTAGAAAGTCCTTGTCTATTTCGGTTAATTGATGCAAATATTGGGTAGTAAATTTTCTTGTGAATGCTTCTCCAATAGCAAAGATCCGTAAATCATTAGGCGTAGCTATTAGGTCTGCTAACTCTTCTTCCATTTTTGAATCCATGCCCGGCCAATGCAAGCTATACACATTCATTTCCAGAGAGCGTATTGCCTTATTCAGCGCCCCTTCAAATGTGTTATCAATAGCCATGGCTTCACCGGTAGCCTTCATTTGTGTACCAAGCGTTCGATCAGCTTCTGTAAATTTATCGAATGGAAAGCGCGGCAGCTTGACGACCACATAGTCCACTACTGGTTCTACGGATGCATACGTATTACCTGTTATCGGGTTAAGAATCTCCTCCAGACAATGGCCGAGTGCACACTTCGCAGTGATATGAGCTATCGGATAGCCCGTTGCTTTCGATGCCAAGGCTGAAGATCTGCTTACCCTTGGATTCACTTCAATAATACAGTATTCATTCGATGTCGGATGTAGGGCAAATTGGATATTGCAGCCACCGACAACGTCTAAAGCTCGGATTACTTTAAGCGACGCTGCATGCAACATTTGATATTGAACATCGGATAGGGTTTGGGATGGCGCTGTGACGACCGAATCACCAGTATGCACACCAACCGCATCCATATTCTCCATGTCACATACAATTGCACAATTATCTTTTGTATCCCGCATCACTTCAAATTCAATTTCCTTCCAGCCTTTGATGCTTTTCTCCACAAGCACTTGATGAATGGGACTCAACGTTAATCCATTCGTTAACAACTGTTTAAACTCATTTTCATTATTGGCAAATCCGCCACCTTCCCCTCCGAGTGTATAGGCTGGACGTAAAATCACGGGGTAGCCGATTTCCTGAATAAATTCCAGACCCTCCTCCATGGATCCAATGATTTCAGACTCAGCGATTGGTTCTTCAATAGCTAACATAAGCTGACGAAATTGGTCACGATCCTCTCCTTTTTGAATAGAGGCAACTGATGTCCCTAACAGTTCCACACCATATTTAGCTAAGATACCTTTTTCATGTAACTGCACCGTTAGATTTAACCCGGTCTGGCCACCCAACGTTCCGATCATCCCATCTGGTGCCTCTTCTTCAATAATTTTCTCCAATGTATTTATCTCAAGCGGCTCCATATAGACATGATCCGCTATATCCTTATCCGTCATAATCGTTGCTGGGTTGTTATTTACTAGAACAACTTCAATCCCTTCTTCTTTTAACGCAAGGCAAGCTTGCGTTCCTGCATAATCAAATTCAGCTGCCTGCCCAATAACTATCGGTCCTGATCCGATAACGAGCACTTTCTTTGGTGTTTCATGCTTTTTCATATTTTGCTCCTCTCCCTTTTCATGGATTCCCGAATAGGAATCCATTTATCATGACAGAACCCTTCTTTTTCCGTTAACAGCTGTCTAAATGTTTGAATAAAATATTCCAGCTCTTCTTTTGTTGTCGTTAATGGAGGCAAAATCCGAAGCACATTTGAACCTGCTGAAAGCACAAGGATTCCTTTTTCTCGAAAAGCGCTAATCCATGTTTTTACTTCTTCTGTCATTTGGATACCTATCAACAGGCCCAGTCCTCTTACTTCTTCAATACTGGAAAAATCCCGTTGCAATTCTCCCAGTTTGCCTCTCAACCACTCCGCTTTGTTCCTGACTTCATGCAGTATATTCTCATTCATGATAGTTTGAATTGTTGCCAGAGCTGCACTCATCACAAGCGGGTTACCACCAAATGTACTTCCATGAGATCCTGGTTGAAAAGACTGCGCAACCTCTTCTTTTGCCAACATAGCACCGACTGGAAAACCAGATGCCAATGCTTTTGCTGAAGTGATAACATCCGGCTCTATGTCAAATTGGTCGTAGGCGAACAATGTTCCTGTTCTGCCAACTCCCGTTTGAATCTCATCGATCATTAGTAAAATATCTTCTTTTTCACATAATGCTGCAAGCTCTTTTATCCAGACTTGATCTGCTGGATTCACACCGCCTTCGCCCTGAATAAGTTCCAGAAGTACAGCTGTTGTCTTACCATCATTGATTTCCTTCAGCGCATCAAAATCATTCAATGGCAAGTAACGAAATCCTGGCGTCAAAGGAGTAAAACCCTGATGTATTTTTTTCTGACCTGTCGCGGCCATAGTTGATCCTGTACGGCCATGAAATGAATTGGTAAACGTTACAATATTCGTCTTTTCTACATAACCTTGATCGCTCGCATATTTTTTCGCTAGTTTTATTGCTGCTTCATTTGCCTCCGCACCGCTATTGCAAAAAAATACTTGGTCAAAACAGCTATTCTCTGTTAACACAGTTGCTAATTGCTGCTGTAGAGGAATTTCATAAAGATTGGAGCAGTGCCACAGTGTATCAAGCTGCTCCTTAACTTTACGGTGAACGTGTTCTGGCACATGGCCTAAATTACAAGTGGCAATACCGGATGTGTAGTCCAGGAACTTCTGACCATTTTCATCCCAAACATTGCTTGCCTTTCCTTTCACAAGTGTTACGGGGAACCGCCCGTATGTATTCATTATTACTGAAGCGGGCTGATTTTTTACTGTATTAGACATGATGGGCCTCCTTATCGATGATTACTTTTGTGCCTGCTTCTTTTCCTTCCATATAATTTTTCAAATCAGCCGGTATAAGCCCATTTAAGATAACAGACTCACTGGCACCAGCCGATAGACTGTTTAACGCGGAGCGTATTTTCGGTATCATCCCACCGTAAATAACACCTGATGCAATTTTCGATTCAATTTGCTGCTTGGTAAGTTTCGTATGGATCATTTGTTTCCCATCAATGGTTTCCATAACACCAGGAATATCACTGATTAGAGCTAGCTTTCCTTTCAGGCTTTGTGCTACAGCCGCTGCAGCCATATCTCCATTAATGTTATATCGCTGTCCTGATTCATCCATACCGATTGGTGAAATAACTGGAATTCCTCCATGGCTCATGTTCATTTTTAACCATGCATTATTTACATTGGCAACTTCTCCAACATAACCTAGGTCCCCCGTAGAATCGAATGGTCTTGCCTCTAAAAGGGAGTAATCCACTCCACTTATACCAAAGCCTGTTCCACCAGCTTTTTGCAGATTGGCGACAATTCTTTTATTGATCGATCCGCTCATCACCATCTCCGCCACATCCAATACTTCTTTCGTCGTTACACGAAGGCCATCGACGAATGGACTTTTTACTTCCAGTTGGGTTAAAAGTCTATTAATCTCGGGTCCGCCACCATGAACAATGACAGGTTCACAAATCCCGGAGTTTTTTAATTCTACTATCATTTCATAAAAGGAATCCGGAAGCTTTTCCAAGATACTGCCTCCTACTTTTAAAACAATAACAGATTCCATCACGATCACCTCACGTCCGATAAGAAGCATTAATTTTGACATAATCATAGGTTAAATCACAGCCCCAGGCAGTTGCTACGTGTGAGCCGTTTTGTAGGTCTACA
Organism: Virgibacillus sp. NKC19-3; assembly: GCF_019837165.1. NCBI lineage: Bacteria > Bacillati > Bacillota > Bacilli > Caryophanales > Bacillaceae > Virgibacillus > Virgibacillus saliphilus. The sequence continues at coordinate 1,623,881 of NZ_JAGYHC010000001.1, read as the reverse complement.
TTCAACGCTACTGTTTCATTTTCCAGATACTGCTTCCCGCGCATCTCCTCAAACTCTACAGGGAGCCCATCTTTTACGACCATAATATCCCCAAGAGAAACGGACACTTTATCCGGATCTATTGGCTGCTCACTATATCCTACAGCAGTTATAATTCGTCCCCAATTGGGGTCCGTTCCATAAACAGCAGTCTTTACAAGATTGGAAGAAATAACTGCTTTCGCTACTTGACTTGCCACTTCTTCTGAAGGCGCCCCACTTACGTTCACTTCAATTAGCTTGGTTGCCCCTTCGCCGTCTCTAGCAATCTGCTTCGCTAATCCCTCACACACATGCTGGAATGCTTGTAAAAAAGCAGACCACTCTGGATGCGATTCATCTAAGCGTCTATTATTCTTCCGTCCATTCGCTAGAACCAGAACCATATCGTTTGTACTGGAATCACCATCCACGGTAATCATGTTAAATGACTTATTTGTCGTATTACGTAGTGCGTTCTGCAGACTACTATGATCAACAGCAGCATCTGTCGTAATAAAAGAAAGCATGGTGGCCATGTTTGGGTCGATCATACCCGACCCCTTTGCAGCCCCTCCGATTGTTATCGTCTCTCCATCAATTTCAACCTCTACCGCCATATGTTTCGTTACCGTATCTGTTGTTAAAATAGCCTTTTCGAAGTTTTCAGGGGCAACATGATTGCCATCATCCATTGCTTGTATACCAGCATGAATTTTTTCCATTGGTAAAGGAACGCCAATCAGACCAGTAGACGATACAGCAACATGATTAGCAGCTACCCCCATTTTCTCTGCCGTTAGTGCTTGTGTTTCCAACGCATCATGCATCCCCTGTTTCCCGGTACATGAATTGGCAACCCCGGAATTTACAACAACCGTTTGAATTAAATTCTCTTTTTCGATACTTTCTTTCGTCACTTGCAACGGAGGAGCCTGAAAAGCATTTAACGTATAGACGCCTGCTGCAGTTGCAGGAGTATCTGAATGAATCCAACCGAAATCCAGTTTTGTTTTTCGGAAGCCTGCATGCACACCTCCTGCTGAAAAACCTTGTGGACTTGTTACATGTCCGTTATTGACGATGTGAATATCTTTTTCTGTTACAGCAACCATCTAGTTTCATCCTCCTTATGGGTATATTGGTAAACGATTTAATCCGTGGTTTTCATCCCAACCATTCATTAAATTGGCGTTCTGAATTGCTTGACCGGAAGCACCTTTTACTAAATTATCAATCGCCGAGACAATAATGAGCTGATTTGTTCGCTCGTCAACATGAAGCCCTATATCGCAAAAGTTACTTCCATAAACATCTTTTGATCTAGGAAACTTACCTTTATCTCGAATTCGAACAAAAGGATTGGATTGATAAAATGTTTTATAACTATCAATCACTTCCTCTGTTGACATATCACCTTTTATGGTGCCATACATCGTACAAATTAATCCACGTGTCATTGGGATAAGATGTGCGGTGAATGTGGTAGATATTGGTTCGCCTGCAGCCGAAGATAAATATTCCTCTATTTCTGGAATATGTTTATGCCCGCCTATTTTATAAGGCTGAACATTATCATTCGCCTCTGAAAAATGCGTCATGGCTGTTGGTGTTTTCCCAGCACCGGAAATTCCGGTTTTCCCATCAATAATAATAGGATGTGCTTCAATGATTTTTTTCTTTAGCGCAGGTATGAGTCCTAATAAGGCGGACGTTGGGTAGCAACCGGGATTGGACAGAACGGTTGCTTCTTTTACCTGTTCCCTGTAAATTTCTGATAGTCCATATATCGCATTATTCAAAGTTTCTTGTGGTGCTGCTTCTCCTCCATACCAGCGTGTATATTGCTCCCTGGAACTGATTCGCAAATCGCCCGATAAATCAATGCATTGTACCGATGAATTTTCAAATTTAGGAATAAGTTCTTTTGCTACACCAGCTGGCGTAGCAAAAAACACAATATCCACTTCTTTCTTTAAACATTCAATCTCTAATTCTTCCAGTGGATCATCCACAAAATTAATGACGTGTGGGTAAATGGACGCGAGCTGTTCCCCATGATGGGAGTCAGAAATAATTTTCTTCACATGCATATATTCATGATTATGAAGCAATCGGATTAATTCTATTGCCCCATACCCCGTACCTCCAATAATTGCTACATTTTTCAACACGATCTTCCTCTCGCTTCATTTGTAAATTAATAATTATTATAAGACTTCACGTATAGTTATGCAAGTATATTTATGAAAAAAAATTTATATTTATGCAAAACGATGTATAAATAATCACTATCCTGGCGGTCGGATCATCGCTTTGCTTTTTTATTCCTTGTAAACACAAAATACTTAATCATAAAGAAACTGGAACAAAATGAAAGAAACATAGCTATACCCTTCGCCAGATTATAACGCAGCCAACTGGGCACACCCAAGGCAAAAAATAAGGAATTAACGCCTAAAAATACAAGATTATTAACACCAAGACTAACGATTGCTTGAATCACAAATGTGATTCGTTGACGGTTACTTCCCTCGGCCGAATGCTGAAACGTTATGCTGGCATTCCAGAAATAGCTATTTGCTACAGACAATGTATAGGCTATTGTATTATACAATACAAGCATACTGCTACCTTCTGTATGAAACAATAGTAATAATAGATTTAACACCCCTATATCAATGCCTGCGTTTACGATGCCTATGACGCTATATTGGAAAAATTGAAATGGCCCTCTTTTTCTTCTATGCTTTTTCATGAAACCCCTCTACCTGATCAGATTTGTTCACACGGCAACAAATCCATTTATGTTACGTTTGCCTTGTCATTATTCCCATCTAAATCTGTTACTTCTTCATAAAAGTGAAGCAATTGTTTCGATTGACCTTCCCATCCCATTTCTGAAACGTCTTTATGTGCAGCTTGAGCCAGCCGTTTTCGAAGTGTTTCATCTTCAAACTGACGTACAGTAGCTGTAAAGTCTACGGGGTTTTCTGGATCATACAGCAATCCATTATAATTATCCTCAATTTGTTCGCAAGTTGGTCCGCTTTTAGCCGCAACCAGTGGAAGGCCGGAAGCCATTGCCTCCATAATAACAAGACCAAGCGTTTCGGTAGTTGATGGGAAAACAAAAACATCGGAAGACGCGTAAGCCTTAGCAAGCTCCTCCCCGTGCATATAACCAGTAAAAACCGTGTTTGTTCCATTGAAATGCTTTTCCAGTGCCTGGCGATGAGGCCCATCTCCCACGATAGCAAGAACAAATTCATCCGATTCCTCTAATACAGATTTAATCTTTTCGATTTCCTTTTCCGGAGCAAGCCTGCCAACAAAAAGCAGCAACTTTTTCTCCGGATGTCCATTTGACAATCGAGCCCGCATTTCAGTATCAAACTGATCCGGCGTAAACATCTCCGTATCCACACCACGTTTCCAGACATGTACATTGAAAAAGCCACGATTCATCAGTTCCTTCTGTACTGTTTGAGATGTTGCAAGATTTAAAGCGGCATTATTATAAAGTTTTCGAAAATACCACCAGATTAATCCTTTAAATAGGGAAAGGTGATAGTAATCCAAATACGTCGCCACATTCGTATGATAAGACGCTATTAGCGGAAGCTTAAGCTTTTTGGCATAATAAACGCCAGACAAACCCAAAATGGCTGGGTTAACAACATGAACAATATCCGGATCAAATTCGCTCAGTTGCTTTTTCACTATGCTATTAGGAAGTGCAAATTGTTTGGAACGATAAAAAGGAAGTGTGCGCGCTGGTACGCCATCAATTCTCGCCCCTTCAAATTCATACACACCTAGATCCGGCGCAATAATCCGAACGTCATGTCCTTCTCTTAAGAGATAACGTATACTTGCTGTTAATCGTGTAACTACTCCATCCGTAGATGGTAGGAAAGTCTCCGTTACGATAGCAATTTTCAATCAAGACACTTCCCTTAATGTTTATTTATTTCCATGAAACTTTTGGGAGTACATTTTCTTCTATTACGCGATCTTTATGGCGAACGACGGTTTTAAGGATATGGCGAATCACCTCATCAGTCAGTAGGTTTGGTTCCAAGCCAAGGTCTTTCAGCTTTGTATTTTCAGCATGGAAGAAGTGTTCTTCCTGCTCAACCCTTGGATTTTCCAGATGAGCAATCCTCGTTTCCATTCCTTCTTCATTCGCTACCTTTTGCACCTTACTTGCAAGGTCAAGTACGGAGAATTTTTCAGTAAATTGGTTAAACACACGAAATTCCCCTTTATCAGCCGGATTCTCTGCTGCGATCTCCAGACAACGGACAGTATCCCTGATATTAAGAAAGCCGCGAGTTTGTCCGCCTTTCCCATAAACAGTAAGATCATGGCCAATAGTTGATTGAATAATAAAGCGATTTAGAGCTGTTCCAAATACACCGTCATAATCCAGTCGATTGGAAAGTACAGGATCCATCTGCGTTTCATCTGTATCGAGACCATAAACAATACCTTGGTTTAAATCTGTAGCACGGATCCCCCATATTTTACATGCAAACATAATATTATGACTATCATGTACCTTGGAGAGATGGTAAAAGGAACCTGGCTGCTTTGGATATGGAAGCACGTCTTTTCTCCCTTTATGCGCTATTTCAATATATCCTTCTTCAATAGGAATATTTGGTGTGCCGTACTCTCCCATTGTTCCCAATTTAATGAGATGACAATCAGGAACAAACTCACTTATACCATAAAGAACATTTAAATTACCAGCAACATTGTTAACCTGAGTGTATACAGCATGCTCTCTATCAATCATAGAGTATGGTGCCGAGCGCTGTTCAGCAAAATGGGCGAAAGCATCCGGTTGCTCCTTTTTCAATACCTCACTTAGGAAATCATAATGGTTTAAATCACCGCGGTATGTACGAATTTCCCTACCGGTCAATTTCTTCCATTTCGCTACACGCTCATCAAGAGTAGCAATTGGTGTTAGCGAATTAGAATGCAGTTCATTATCGTATTTTCTTCGAATCATATTATCAATAATGGCCACATCATGACCCTGTTTCGATAAATAAAGGGCAGTCGGCCAGCCACAAAAGCCATCTCCGCCAGCTACTATTATCTTCATTTCATTACCTCCGCTTTTGAAAGTCGTTTATTTTAGGTTATTTGCTCCTTGTTACATCATACTTTTAACGAAAAAACATTTATTCTTATTCCATTAAAAAAATATCATGTTAGGATACGTTTAGCAATTATTACCCTTGGTCCGTAACATTTTCCTAAACATCTGTGAAGAAAAAACAAAGGGCTTCTTGTCATATTGACATAACCCCTTTGTCATTCCATGTATTTCGTTAAAAAGCTTTTCATTTTCTCTACATATTTATCTTTTTGCGTGACAAAAGCCTCTCCATGACTAGCTTCATCAAACATGACTATATCTGCATCACTATTTGTGTTTTCATACAATTCTTTCGTCATAGCAGTCGGCACAAATGTGTCCGCATTACCGTGAATATATAGAATTGGTATATCGGTCTCTTTTACCTGATCAAGTGCTGAAGCTTCTGTCAGAGTATATCCTGCACGCATATTTGTTACAAAGCTTGTACTCGGTAAAACAGGGAATGCCGGTAAATGAAACATGCGATCCAGTTGATACGCAAATAAATCATATACACTCGAGTAAGGACTATCTGCCACAATTGCTTTTACATTATCAGGCAAATCTTCCCCACTTGCCATTAACACCGCTGCAGCACCCATTGATACACCATGTAATACAATTTCCGTTTCCGGACCTTGTTTTTCTACAAGTAAATCAACCCAATCCGCGTAGTCCAGACGATCATGCCAGCCGAATCCAATATAATCTCCTTCACTGTCCCCATGGCCACGCAAATCTGCGGTAAAAATATTATAACCCAACTCTTCATAATAATACTGACCGTATAAGCCCATATCGCTTGCGCCCCCAAGGTAACCATGTGCTAACACAACCGTTTTATTCGTCGGCTCTTCCGCTTCCAAAAAATACCCCTGCAGTTTTAGACCATCATAAGAGGTCATCTCTATTGGCTCGAAATCCTGATTTTGATTCCATTCACGCCAATCTCCCTCTGTGAAAACGTTCATAGCCTCTGCAGAAACATCTAAATCAGCATTTCCTACCAGAAAATCCTTTACGTTACGTTCAATTGCCAAATTATAAAAATAAAAACTTGCAATAATATCTATAATTAAGATGACACTGAAAAGTCCTATTCCAATTTTTATCCATCGTTTCTTCTTCACATAGACCCCCCTTCCCTATTATTCTATTATACTAGAAAATAGGGACGTTGAAACATTTGCAGTGATGGTATTTCTTTACATCATAACTTCTTTTTAGAAAACTTGGCGTTTATTCGAATCCCTTATACTTTCAAGTGCAAACGTTTAGGGAAGTGCATTCGTTACACTTATGCAGCAGGAAAGTAGCTATGCTTTCTTACTTGCCTTAACAATAACAACCCGCCAAAAACAACAACCTGACTTACTAACAATATACCTCCACCTAACTGTTGTTCGTTAACCGGATCAAAAGGTAGCAGTGTTTCGAAAAATTCGGGTGTCAGTGTATCATAATCTGGCAAACAAAGAGCGAGCGCTGGTATAAACGCATCTATATCAGAATAAATAGTATAGATACTATCTGAAGCAAAGAATAACAATAGACTAAAAGGAATCAATAATAGACTATTTGTGATACAATACTTCAGCTTTTGGCCGCTCGTTTGCCTCCCCGGAGATACAATTGGTATCCAAAGCAACAAGGCTGAGATAAACAAACCAAGTAAAAAAATATAATTTAGAAACAAATCGATCCGGACATAGTCAAATAGCATCGGAATATGATATGCATAAAATGATAATTGGAAAAGGAAAATAGCAACAACTGGATTTGTTAGCATATGGATCATTTTATCTAGTACTGAAATAGTTCGGATTTTTTCTATAATTTTCTTTTTAAACCCAATGATTAGTAATGGTGGAACAACGAGTAATAGTAAAACCAGCTGTATAATGTGCGTACTGAATTTTATTCGCGCGATAACATTTATAGGACTGCCAATGGCAATAAATAACACAATCAAAGCCGTAAAAAAAAGAATGGTTTTCCATATGGAATGATTTTTTTCTTCAGGTAAAAGAAATAGATAGATAATAGCTGCAAACAACCCAAATAATAAAATCCCCCCATTCCATAGGGTAGAAAAATGAAATTCATCTAAAATGATATCCAACATGGTGATGACCCCTCTCATCCAAGCTTTTATACATATATTATAGATGAATACCAATTGGATTTTCGATCTGAGATGGCACAATATAATGACAAATATACGGGAGAGCTTTTACACGAATGTAGAGGTTTAAAAGAATTTTTAAACTGTACTACTTTAGCCATGCTATATTATTTTTAATAGGGATATTTTACCATTTATTAATAATTTCAACTTTTCTTAATAAATTTATTGTATAATAGAGAGGACGGGGCCTGCTAGGTGTGCTCAGGAAGAAAGCAGTAAAAAAGATGATCTTTTTACATGGCGGCTTAAATCCCCTAATGAAAGGGGCGTGAGCTTGTGATACCAATTGACAAGGTGCTTGAGTTACTTTTTTTATTTGCCACACTTATTCTGTTAGTTGTGAACACCAGCCAAGAAAAAAAGTAATCATCCTGACCAAATACACCTGAGGCTCGGACAATTACTTTTTTCCTTTCCCTAGACGAAGCCGCCTAACTGATGCAAGGCACCGTCTGGTGGGTCGTAAGTTATGCCTTACGACTCACACCTTCATATTGTATTCTATTGTTCTGAAAAATACAACCGATTTTTCATTTTAATACTGACGAAATGATTAAATGTAATGAGCGAGTGCTAATACGAAAAAGGCAAAATTTGACTCCATGCTTCTACTTTCCCTTCAAATGACTTCGTATATTTTCCTGGAATCGGGCTGGTTGATGGCATTTTCAAGACTTCTATTCCCTCTAATTCATCGACTGGAAAATTCCTTTTAAATGTTTGATAGGATTTTCCTCCGTTACACGCAATTAATGTAATGGTCGGATGCGCTTTTAATAATCCGATGATATCATTCGGTTCCTCTTCCAAAATATTTGTATCCAGACTTCCTTCTCTATAGCACCTACCAATCGAATCCCATAGGGCAATTCCATGCTTCTTTACGAATGCGATTTTTTCATTATATTCACGAAGTGGCTCTTGATCAAAAAGCTCATAAAGAATATCCCAAAAATGGTTACGAGGGTTTCCGTAATATTCTTGTTTCTCAAGCGACATCCCACCAGGAATGGATCCGAGAATGAGCACCTTAGGATTCTTCGGTACAACAGGTGGAAAGGCATTTATTTTTTCATCCATAACAATCACTCCATAATTACATATACCCAAAGTTTTGTCTGTTAACACCAACATGAAGGTTTAGATTATCCTATATATGTCAAGCATTAACAGATTCAATATTTATTTGTAAAACAGCAAGCCCTGTAGACGCACTATAATTCCAATTCCTTTATAATCTTCACCGGATTCCCACCTACTACCACATTATTAGGGAGATCCTTTGTTACGACAGTGCCTGATCCAACCACTATCTCCTATATAAATTCCAGGGTTGATGATACAATCTCGTTAATTGTTGGGCGTGTAATTGCTCTGCTTGTAATTCTGAATCAGCGATAGTTCGATATCATTTTTTGTTTTTCTGATTTCAAATTTTCTCTCTCTTTGTTATCTATGGTGTCTCTTGGTAGTTTCAACAAATCAACTAAAAATAATCAGGTATATCAAAGGATATGGCATCACCATCGTATAGTTCCGAATAGTACATACAAACACTATCTTTAGATTTTTGTTTTGATAATGGTAACACTTTAAAATGTAAACGTTCATAGAACGCTGACCCAATATCGCTATATAAGAAAAAGTGATTGCATTGTTCCTTTTCTTTCAACGCTTGTAAAACCATCTTTATTAATGCTGAAGCATAGCCATTATTTCTACAATGAACAGGAGTTGAAATGGAACCAATACCCCGGACAATCAAACCTTCTATCGGATCAAGATGATATACAATTAAAGAAGATAACTTGCTCCCAGTTTGAGTATCCTCATAAACATACCATGTTCCCTTTTTGTATTTTGTAGATGATCTACAGCTATTTATGTATTTTTCCATTGGAAGATCATCTCCCCACACATCATACCCCATTGCATAGATGGCATCCATATCCGCATCGACGGCTTTTCTAATACGCTTCACATGAACTCCTCCAGTCATCGATCTACTTTTTTATATAATACACATCATACGATTCTTCCAAAACATATCCAAGCTTTTGTGCTAACTTAACAGACTCAAGGTTCGCTGCATCCCAACTCGGATACAATCCCGCATCGAGGCATTCTAAAATCAAAGCAGCTGCTGCTACAGTCGCCAGTCCCTTTCTTCTATGCACAGGATGTGTGCCAATTTCGATCTCGATTCCTTCATCATAAATACTATAGGACGATGCGCCACACACCACTTTTCCATCATACAAAATGGCAAAACCTAATCCTCTATTTATATAATCATCGATCGAATGGAACTGCCCTGTAAAGTCATCAGAAATTTCATGCAAAGAGGCTTCTCCTGCCAAGGATGCATCGATTGGCTTAAGTTCATATTCTTTTGGTAGCCCTGATAAAAATTTCTTAATATACGTCCGATCCAGATCATCTACATTCTTTTTAAAACGATAACGTTGTATTTTTTCTATGGAGCCTTCATGAATGGTTTCCATACGACTTTTCCATTCATCTGTATGAACAATTGCTAGTATATTTTCAGGCAAATGATATAATAAAGTGTCAGCCTCTTTTGCATGAGGATTTCCGGCATAGAATACAAAATCTCCTACCAGCACTTGACAGACAGTTGGTTTTTCAACGTCATCTACCCAAGCGCTCCCCATATGGCCTTGAAGACATGAGAGGATAATCGTGTCATTCATATCTTCAAACATTGGAAATAGCTGTTTTCTCACATGAAGATCTGCTTCATAAATCATGAACGTTCCTTCTTTCTACCAATTTTATTATTTAGCTTATAAAAACACTTTTTCACCGTTTCCCTTAATGCTTGTAGTCTTCTGATAATCACGTCCATGTTTATCTCTTCCCGAATGAATAGAAACCACCAGGTCCCGATATACGCTAAACACAATATAATCAATACTGCCCAGAAGTCACCCTTAGCCAGTTGAGAAAAAAGATATCCCAATTTATTAGTACCCTCTGCCCGCTGCGCAATGAATAATAAACCAACGATCGGAATCAGTAATGATACGATGATGCATGTATAAGCCCAATATAGCATTCTGAATCGAAAACAACTATAAATGGCGCTGATTAAGGTTAACAAAAGAATTAAATAATACATAGCCCATAAGCCCTTTGGCAATGCCTCCATTTTCTCACCTCTTAAATCTCCCGTATCATATCTGTCTTAACCTGCAATACGAATAATTCTAAAGATTGTTTATTGATCCAGTTCGTTCCCCATACATCATCATTTTGCAACATTGTACCTAGTAAACAAAATCTTCTCGCAGTTATAAATATGGGTAAGCTGTCAACATCGTCTTTGTCCAGCCTCCGTTGAGAAAAGTAACCATTTAGAAAAACATCCCAGCATTCTTCTTCCTGCTTCCCATAGTTCGTGAGCAAATTCCACCAGGATACTGCAACATCATACGCCCTGAATCCCATTGCCCCACTATCAAAATCAAAAATTTCTAATACTCCATTATTCATATGCATATTATGATTATGAAAATCACCATGACAGAAACCCAGTTCCAAATTTTTATGACCCAATGTGGTTTTGATGTTTTCCACAATCTCGTGCATATCTCCTTCTATTTCCTTGCCTAAAACCCTGCGAACAACCGGCAAAACGCGCGAAGTTGGTTCATCCAATATATGCGTAAGATCTAATGCAAATCCGCGTCTATGATCCGAATGAAAATCATCGGTTACACGGTGTAAATGGCCCAATGACTCCCCGATTAATTTCGCATTCTCAACATTTATGGCAGGTCTCTCCCCTTTTGAATATGTAAACAGCATACCGTAACGGCGTCCTTCAGGCGCATCTATTGCACTCAAATAAGTTCCATCACGTTTTGCGATCGGATAAGAAGCCGGATACATTTTTGCATGTAAATGGTTTAGTACATCCAATTCAAACTTAATTGCCTCTTCATTCCTCCAGCCATGACGATAAACCCTAAAAATATAGTACTTTCTTGGTGTGGTAATAAGATAGGTATCATTTAACCCTCTTGTTAAAAATCTGCATTGGCTAATTGGCCCCAAATGATACCCTTGTAATAAATCTAGGATTGATGTTTCATCTATTAATGTATGCTTTATGCTTATGCTTGTCATTTTGTCCTCCAAATTCCTATTATAAAGATTCGCCATAAAAGCCTATCTTCCTGCAACGATTTCGTATTTTTCATGTGAAAAAGCTCCAATTTCATGATAACAGATAAAATAGAGCTTTTTTTACAATTTCATTTTCTCTTTTCGATCGATATGCTAGGATTAATAGAACTTTCGTTGAAGTGGATTGATAATCAATTTTCCTCCGATCAACAGTTAATTTCTTGCAATAGGAGAGGGCACGTTTGAATCAGTAGATAGCGGTCCATCTCAGAAGACAAAAACTGCTACCCCCTAAAGTAGCAGTTTCCATACCTAATCCTCCAAAGCCCTATCTATAAAGTCCTGCAACCGATCTTGAAATTCAGCCGTAGCAACCGTATACGCATCTGTATGGCCTGCTTCCGGAATAATCCAAATTTCTTTGTCACCACCGGCTGCCTCATACAGTTCATGAGCCATCTCTGTTGGGACAAGTTCATCTTCTTCCCCGTGAATAATGAATAACGGACGTGTATTATTTTTCACCTGATCAATCGCAGAGGCTTCTTCAAAGGTAAATCCTGCCCTCACCTTGGTCATCACACTTGTCATATCAAGTAATGGAAAAGCCGGAAGATTATACAAATGGTTCAGCTGATGTGTTAATTCTTCCTTAACCGTCGTGTAGCCGCTATCTTCCACAATTCCTTTCACCTCGGCAGGAAGATCCTCTCCACTAGTCATTAAAACGAGCGCAGCCCCCATCGAATTTCCATGGAGAAATATTTCTTCAGCCTCATGGTCCTCGATCAACATGTCAACCCATTGTTGATAATCAAGCCTGTCATGCCAACCATAGCCAATATAGTCACCTTCACTTTCCCCGTGTCCGCGAGCATCCGGCATTAATATATCAAACCCTTGATCATAATAAAATTTCACCAATTCATCCATATCCTCTTTCACTCCGCGAAACCCGTGAGCAAGAATAACAGCTTTACCGGTTGATGCTTCATTATCTATGTAAATGGCTTTTAAGGTTAAATCATCATACGAACTCTGTTCAACGACCTGTGTATCTTGCTCTCCGAACCACTCCTCAGCTTCTTCTACGATCGATTGATCCTGTCTGCTCGCAACCGTCTCCACTTCTTCACTGTGTAATTCAACCTCATTCCCTCGCTTTACCGCTTCCCCGTAAAAATAATTCGTTACCAGAAAAACGGCAACAAGAAGTAAAGCAACAATAATTCCGGAAATAAGTAATATTCTTTTTTTCAATGTACATCCCCCCTTGTAAATTCCCTTACTATTAATCCTTTACATTATTTTAACATATTTGAAAGAACAAAGGCGCAAGGTGCCCGGTGAGCAACGTACAAACTGCGCTTAGCGCTACGGGTGGTTCAGGCGTGCTCAGCAAAGTGGCAGTTTAAGTTGAACCTCAGAGCCTACACCCACTCCAGAAACTCAATCCGATTTCCAAAAGGATCAGTTACATAAAAGCGATTCGCCCCAGGCAAACGGTCATCAACCCGAAAGTCAACGTTTTTCGCCGCTAAGTGATCCTTCATTATCTCTAAATTTTTTACTTGAAAAGCAGGATGAGCCTTTTTAGCTGGTGTAAAGGATTTATCTGATCCTATATGTACATGTACAGTTCCAGAGCGAAACCACACTCCGCCTCTTCCCTGTAAAGTTTCAGGTTTTTCCATTTCATCAAAACCTAATACATTCCGAAAAAATCCTCGTGCTTCATCTTCACTGCCTACAGGTGCTGCAAGTTGTACATGATCAATTGCTTCATAGTAAAAATTCATCCTATCCAGCTCCTTTTATGTGTCTAAGCTGATCATATCACCACACATCCAACACGCATAATACAAAAATACAATCACTTTCCGCAGGTTTTACTTATACTTTCCCATATTAAAAGACCAGCCTCCATAAGAAGCTGGTCTTGAACATTAATAGAGTTACAGGCCACAATTGCCGTATTTGATATAAAAAGTTTTAAACCACCACTTCTCCAAGTGGGTGTTTGCAAAAACATTCCTGTCTTCCGCTACACATTGACGGCCCGACATTCCAATTTTTATATAAAACTCCCTATTCATCTGTTAGAGGTTAAAACTTATTTAAATACGCACATCGTAGCTTGTAACCATATTATATATCAGGTGTAGTGAAAATTCAATGGGAAATTTACCCTCATCCGGTTGACCGTGGGACATAGGGACAGGCTTACTGTCCCATTCTAAATTTTCGTATTCTTCTTTTTAGCTCGTTGTTCCAGCTGGGATTTTGGTTGCTGGTCTGCAACATCTTCAGACAAGCCTTGAGGATTTAAACTAGAATTTTTCACGCTTTCCTTATCTCGGTTTGTATTCTTCTTTTTAGCCACCAAGACCACCTCCATGCATTAGTGTTTCAAAAATAAATAATTATATGCCTAAGGCAGGAAATAAGGAAAGTTCTCTATCCATTACCCAAACACCAAATAGGACAAAGGAGCCGGTGTACCTACGCGAGAGGAGTGGGACAATGAACCTGTCCCTGTGTCCCATTCTCACTGGGGCAATGAACCTGTCCCCCGTCCCCATACTGATCTCGCAACGCTCGCTTCATAACTTTTCCACTCGGGTTCTTTGGTAATTCATCGGCAAAATCGACATATTTCGGAACCTTAAATGTCGATAATTTACCTTTACAAAAGGTGATAACCTCTTCTTTCGTTAATTTCATCCCGTCTTTTAAAATAATAACCGCTGCTACTGCTTCAATCCAATACGTATCAGGGATACTGACAACAGCGACTTCAGACACGCCATCCAACTGATAAATCGTCTCCTCAACTTCCCTGCTTGAAACATTCACGCCACCTGTGTTTATCATATCTTTCTTCCGATCAACAATCGTTACGTAGCCCTCCTCATCCATCACACCGAAGTCTCCGCTATGGAACCAGCCATTTTTAAAAGCTTTTGCCGTTTTTTCCGGGTCATGCAAATATCCCTTCATCGCATGGGATGTTCGATGAACAATTTCACCTATTTGCCCGCGGGGTACTTCTATATCTTCATCATCCACAATTTTCGTCTGCACATTTAATGTCGCAACTCCTGCTGAACCAAGCTTTCGTAATTGATCCTCAGGTTGAAGCGCAGTTGCAAGTGGAGCAACTTCCGTTTGCCCATAAAAATTCCAGAAACGTGCGTTAGGCAAGCGTTCCATGAGTTCTTTTAAAATTTCTTTTGGCATAATGGCAGCTCCATAATAACATTTCTCCAACGTTGATAAATCGCGTTTATCAAAATCCGGATGACGAAGTAGTCCAATCCATACAGTCGGTGGACAAAATAGCTGTGTCGCTCCTTCTTCTTCAATTGTTTTTAAAATTAACGCGGGATTTGCCGCACTTAAGATGATCCCACTTGAGCCGACATACACACTGGGACCAAGAAACACATTGAGCTGTGCACTATGATAAAGCGGCATTGCATGAATGGCCACATCACCTGCATCCATTTTTCCGTCAACAATGGAACTCACATACTCCCCAACAATACTTTTATGGGAAAGCATCACTCCCTTTGGACGCGATTCTGTACCACTCGTATACAATACTTGAACAAGGTCATCGTCAGCAATTTCCGCTTCCACGAAATCAATAGGCTGTCCAGCACGAGCAGTAGCTAATGGCTTCCATTCGACTAACTCATCAGTACAAGTAACAGAAACTTCCATCAAGTACCGTTGTTTTATCTCTAATCTACTAGCTGACTGATCAAGTAAAGGGGCATATTCCTCCGAAGCAATGAAACCGCTAACTTCAGCATGCTCCAAAATATATTGAACATCTTCAGTTGTTAGCATATAGTTGATGGGGATCATAACTGCTCCAATGCGTGCCAAAGCAAAAGTTACCACAACAAAGTCCAAACTATTTTTAGACATGACTGTAACCCTATCCCCTTTTTCCATTCCATCCTCTAAAAACGCATGTGCCATCTGGTTAACCAAGTCATCCAATTCTGCATAATTTAAACGTTGGCCATTGTAAGCGAATGCAAATTTATCCGGCATCCGCCCGCGGGTTCTTGCCAGTAAATCTCCTAATGTATTACGACGTGCCCTTTCCAAGATCCTGTCAAGACCATCCTGTACATTTGCTTCTCTGCTCATTCTCCCACTCCTCCAATGAATTTGGATGTACGCCTTGTTGAATATTCCTTTTTTTATTTTATTTCAGATATCTAAGGATGGCAAGCAGTACCATTTACGTTTTTCTAAAAAAATTGGTAAATAATACATAAGCAAAGGATTACTGTGACACGCTATGTACAGAGCATGCAAACCAGCTCAATAAAACTTTCATGGAGGTTATTTCATTATGGCTCAGCAAAACGCACAACAGCAAATTCAACAAGCTGTTCAACAGGCACAACAAGCACAGCAAGCCGTACAACAGGCTCAAGCTAGTGCAGACCCACAACAAATTCAGCAGGCGCAACAGCAATTGCAGCAAGCTGAACAAGGATTACAAAATGCACAAACCCAAGCAGGTGCTAGTGCACAACAAGATCCGCAAATCCAACAAGCACAGCAACAGCTTCAAGAAGCACGTCAACAAGCAACCCAAGCTCAACAGCAACAAAATAATCAACAATAATGTAAAAACATACATGTAAAGAGGATCGCTACTTAGCGATCCTCTTATTTGTATTGTAAAAAGCGCCTTTTCCATAAGTACAATTGCTTTAAAACCATCGTAGTTTCTATCTTTTGTACCCAAAGCAACCAATTTATAGAAGAAAACCTAAAAAAATCAGGATCTCCTGCAAATTCAAGCAGAAAACCCTGATTACCTTATTTCACGAACACTACTCTCGTATTTCCAATCATATCATGTAACCCTTGTTTTTCTGGTGTAAATGCCACTACGATATAGAGAAGTGCCATAAAGAAAAAAACGCGATAAATAAATCTTCCAACCAATTCCCGAAAAAGTAGATCACTCCATTGCAGTGGGCCTAAGTCATTTCGGATCACTTTTAAACCAAGAATCATTTTACCTACCGTCTGATTAAAAAACTTTGTCATCAACAGAAAATACACATAAAAAACGACCGCTCCAAGGATACCTGTTAAGGTCCAAAACCCGACATCGATAGGGGCACCATCGTTTACAAATTTAAACGGGCTTAGCAAGATACCATTTATACTAAATAGGACGATTAAATCAATCAAATATGCCCAAAACCGCATCCAGAAGCCGGCATACCGCCTTGGCAGGGAACTTTGTGTTGCTTCTGTGGTATATTCAATTTCTTCTTCACTCATGTTCGCGCCCCCTTATTTTGTATATAAATACATCGCACGCGGCGTATTGGATTCTCTTAACATGTCTTTGATTCCAGTTACATCAGGTTCGGATTCAAACAAGTTCTGGACAGATCCACCTAACCATTGATTAACTTCAAAGCCATTTTGATATTCAATAACGCGAGCATCACCTAAGTCATAGTCTTCCTTCATCATAGCAATCGTGTCATCCATAGAACCAAGGTCATCTACCAAACCGTTGTCATTCGCTTGTGATCCAGTATAAACCCGACCATCGCCTAATTCCCTTACCTCATCTTCAGGCATGTCACGTCCATCAACAATCACGTCCACGAAATCTCCATACATATCATCAATCATCGCTTGCAAAATGTCACGTTCATCATCCGTCATTTCACGGGAGGCCGACATAATATCCTTGTATTCACCACTTTTAATGGTATTAAAATCAATGCCATGCTCATCCGCAAATTCAGCGAAATTGAAGCTCTCCATAATAACTCCAATAGAACCGGTCAACGTTGCTTCATGTGCTACAATTTTGTCAGCTGGCGCAGCTACATAATAACCACCGGACGCTGCCGTATTACCCATCGATATATAAACAGGTTTGTCATACTCCTCCTGTATTTCTACTACTTTATCATGAATCTCTGCACTTTCAACGACACCTCCACCAGGAGAATTCACACGTAAAACAATCCCATTCACTGTACCATCCGATCCAGCTTGCTCAAGCAATTCCAAAAATCGTTCATGGTTATATCCACCTGTATCAAGCACTGAACTTTGACCACTATCTTGGATAACGCCATCCAAATTTAGTACAGCAATCTGATTCGTTCCAGCACCTTCCTCAATAACATTTTCCTGGAATTTATTATCCTGAAAATTAAACATTTCCTCAAAGTCGGTTGAAGCTATACTTGTCATCATTCGAAACCCTAATGAAAACACAAGTAAAACCACTGCAACAATGAGTGCAATCCAACGTTTACTGTTCATATGTAGCGTCTCCTTTATGTAAATGATAATCAAATCATACACTATTTATCTCTATTGTGTAAAATATCCTTCAGCTGCTTTACCTCGTCCGCAGTCATCGTTACACCTTTGCCCATCTTCTCTTTCCCAGGCGCCCAATCTCGCAAATCATATTTTGGACTGCGCCCATTCCAACTGACTACATTCAACTCCTTCGTCCAGCCCTTTGGTGATTCGGAAAGCACACCAATGTTTTCCACGATTTCATACTTTAATTCAGCCATTTTTTGTTCCTCCTTCGTTATTCTCAGCGATTTTTAAATATGTAAACAAAAGGTATCATCATGAGGACAGTAGGTATAAGATACAGGAAAGATAATGCGACTGTACCTAGAATAATCGCAATCCCCAATCCAATTAGAGCAAAATCAGTTTTTTTATCCATTTGATAACCACAAACGATACCAATCACGCCAGCCAAAGCACCTAGAAGTCCACTATTTCCAATTGTATAGGAATCATCTATTACAGCAAATAATTGGGTGGCTAAAGAAATCACAACTCCTAGCACCCCGCCAAGGATGGCTAATTTTCTCAATATAAATACCCTCATTCCTAAAAATATAATTTTCGTTTACGCTTCGTTGGTTTCTTCGCACGTGGCGGGACATACCCGTGTTCATAGATTCTTCCCTTGGTCATCTTGCATTTTTCCAAAAATGGGTCCAGGGATTCTGCCTGATATGCAGACAAAGCCTTTCTCAATATCTCTGCAGCAACCCGCGCGTCCTCCAGCGCATGATGATGTTCAAATGCAATACCGTGATGCATGGCAAGAGTGTTTAGTTTATGATTGGTCAAGCCTGGCCATACTCTTTTAGAAATATTTGCCGTACAAAGGTAGTCCATATCAGGGTAACTCAAATTAAAATAATCAAGCGTTTGCCTGAGCACACTCATATCGAAACTCGCATTATGCGCAATGACAACCTTTTGTGATAGATACTCATGAAGTGTCGGCCAAACTTGAGGAAATGTTGGTGCATGTACCACGTCACTCTTTGTAATACCGTGTATATCTGTATGAAATGACGAAAATCCCATAAGCGGATTAATTAAACTATAAAATTCATCCAAAATCTCATGCTCATTCGCGACAACCACACCGATCGCACATGGACTGAAACGCTTTTCATTAGCGGTTTCAAAATCGATGGAAACAAAATGCATATGTAATTTCCCCCTATTAATGTTGCATTCTATTTTTATAGTAACATTAATAGGGAAGCTGGTGCACTTGAGAACAAAAGCGAAAAGCGCTTGATTAAAAACGTAGAGATTGGAGCTCTCGTGTTATCTTCTCGTTTTTGGCGCTTGTAGCTGGACGTAGCCATTAATCAATAATACGTTATGCCCAAGCAAATAATTTTATAATTTCCTATGCAGGAACAAAGGCGCAGGGCGCCCGGTTAGCAACGTACAAACTGGAGCACTCCGCAATGAGATTAGATGAACTTGACTTATCACCAGTAGTGGTGAAAGTCAAAGTGAATCTTATGCTTGGAAAGCGAAAAGGAAACACAGCGAGGTACGAGCCGATGTTGACTTATCGTAATGGAGGAGTGTGAAGTTTGGGACTGCGCGGATGCTCGTCCCACCAAAAGACTTGCTATTGCTGGGCACTGGAGCCGGATGAGGCTTGTTTGGCCAGTGAATTATCCACAACCTCAAAATTTTATAATTTCCTATGCAGTTAGAAAAACCGGACAAAAAGCGTCCGGTCCTTTTTTGGTATTATTTGCAATCCCTGCCTAGAAATAAAAACACCAGACCCATAGCGAATCAGGCGCCATTACCCACCTCACCTGTTTTTTATGTAAATCTATGTTCCTGAAGTAGCTCCACAAATCGACACCCGAGTTCTGCTGTTGAAGCCGTCCCTCCTAAGTCAGGAGTTAATTGATCCGTTTCAGTGAGAAGCGATTTTATTGACGAGAGAATTGCTTCTCCCCACCCGGTTTCCCCGAAGAAATCCATCATCTGACTCACAGACCAAATTGCTGCAATTGGATTTGCAATTCCCTTACCGGCTATGTCCGGAGCTGATCCATGTACAGGCTCAAACATCGAAGGGTATTCCTTTTCGGGATTCACATTTGCTCCTGTTGCCAGACCTAATCCACCGGTAATACCTGCACCAATATCTGTTAAAATATCGCCGAAAAGGTTAGATGTGACAACAACTTCAAATCGTTTCGGGTCGGCTACGAAATATAAACTAGCAGCATCGACTAAATAAGAATATGTTTTTACATCCGGATATTCTTTTCCAACCTCTTCAAACACCTCATCCCAAAAAACCATGGAATAATTTAAAGCGTTACCCTTACTCACACTGGTTAGTGTTCGGTTCGTTTTGCGTGCCTCTTCATACGCATATCGGATGATTCGCTGTGTACCTTTCCTAGAGAATACACCCGTTTGCATGACAACTTCTTCCGGTTTATCCTTGTACAACCATTCCCCTGCTCCTGCATACTCTCCTTCACTATTTTCGCGAATCACTAGAAAATCGATATCTTTTTCCGTTTTGGCTTTCAATGGAGTTAAGGTTGAATGCAGGAGTGTAATAGGTCTCACGTTTACATATTGATCAAAACCCTTTCGTATTTTCAATAGGAGATCCCGTAATGAAATATGATCAGGTACACCCGGATAACCAACAGCCCCCAAGTAAATAGCATCAAAAGACTTTAATTGCTCCATACCAGCATCATCCATCATTTTCCCATGCTTCAGATAATATTCACATCCCCATGGAAATGTCTGAAATGAAAAGGATATCTCCGGATCCATGTCTTCAATCGCTTGTAAAACTTTCACACCTTCAGAAACTACTTCCGGTCCAATTCCGTCCCCTGGTATTAGCGCTATATTAAAATGCTTCATTGCCATCCCCCTTGAATTGTGTGAATATCAAACATACACCCTTCTAATTCGCTCTGTTAAACTCGACACTACTTCATCTACAATACTATCCATCCATTCCGCGACATCATAGGCTGAAATTTCATCTTCTCCTTGCCTGCCAATTAAAATTACTTCATCGCCTTTGGCAACATCCGGTATTGTTGTTACATCAATCAATGTTTGATCAAGTGATAACTTCCCAACTATTTTGGCCCTATGTCCTCTTACAAGCATTTCTCCCTTATTTGATAATCTTCTACTGTATCCATCCCCGTGTCCAATCGGTACAACAGCTATTTTTTCATGTGTCGTGGTAACATAGCTACCACCATAGCCAACTGGTGTATTTGGTGGTAAATGGCGCACATGAATCAATGTTGACTTCAATGTCATAACAGGTTTTAAGGTCAGAATATCCCGTTGACGCAACGCGGGGGGATATCCAAACAATGCCAAACCTGGTCTCACCATCTCTAAATGAAGATCTGGTCTTTCCATTGCAATCGTGGAACCACCAACGTGACGAATAGGAAACGTAAATCCTTGTTTGTAAAGCTTTTCCACCACCTCTAAAAATAAGCGAAACTGCTTTTCTGTCTTGCCCATGTCCCCCTCATCCGCACTGGAAAAATGCGTGTAAATACCTTCCCACCGAAGGCCCGGCAGTTTATAACAGGACGTACAAAACGGGATCACTTCATGAGGTTCTAAACCAAAACGATGCAGACCTGTATCTACTTTAACATGTACGGGAATCTCACGTTGTTGCTTTGTTGCTGCTTCGCTGATTGCTCGCGTTAACCTATACGAGAATACCGATGCTGTCAGTTTATAACGGGCTATATCTGCCGCTTGTGCGGGCATGATTGAATTTAAAACATGGATCGGAACTTGGATACCATTCTCGCGAAGCAGTGCCCCTTCTTCAACGGTGGTCACACCCAGGCGATCTGCTCCGGCACGAACCGCTTCTTTCCCTATCCGAACCGTCCCATGACCATAAGCATTTGTTTTTATTACCGCCAGCAGTATGCTTTTATTTATGATGCGTTTAACATTCCTTATATTTTCATGAAATGCTGCAAGGTCTATTTCTGCAGTGGTAGGATGATAGGCGGCTAATGTTGGTGAATAAATCAAAACAGATTTCCTCCTCCCTTTTATTTCCCCCTGCGATGGAGGAGGCTACCATCATGTTTCTGTCAGTTCTCGTATCAGCGAGCGAAATTCCTCTAAAATACGTAATGTCATTGCTCCAGGAACGCCTGCAGCGATTTTGTGATTATCAATTTGTAAAATAGGAATAATGTCCGATTTTGTTGCAGTAATAAACACTTCATCAGCAGCTAGCATGTCATCAACGGTAAATGGCTCTTCATTCACTTTCATGTCTAATGCATCACAACGTTCTATGATTTTTTGTCGCGTAATACCATTAAGAATATAGTTATTTGCAGGGTGAGTGTAAAGTGTTCCATCTTTCACCATAAACACATTTGAGGCACTTGCCTCTGTCACAATACCATCCCGATGTAGAATCGCTTCAACCGCATTATGTTCCACTGCTTTTTGCTTGGCCAACACATTCGGAAGCAAGTTTAGTGTCTTAATATCACAACGCAACCAGCGAATATCCTCTGTAAGCACAGCCACTCCACCCTTTTCCTCCAGGTCAGTCTTTCGTTCCTCTGCCCTAGTATAAGCAACAGTGACCGGGGATACATCTGGATCCGGAAATTCATGCCACCGTGGTCCAACACCTCTGGATACCTGCAAGTAAATAATACCTTCATAAAGTTCGTTGTTTTCCACTAATTCTTCCAAATTGGACCGGAAATCATCCATCTGATAAGGTAGCTTTAGCTGAATTTCATTCGCACTACGCTTGAGTCGGTCCAAATGTTCATCCATCATAAATGGCTTCCCGTCATAAACCCCTATGACTTCATAAATTCCATCACCAAATTGATATGCCCGGTCTTCTATATTGACACGACTTTCCCTTTCTATTATTTGATCATGAAACAACATTTTAGCCATTGCAAAACCTCCTAATTAGAATCCCGAACTCCGGGCTCAAAATTCGGAAATAACGAATGCCAAACTCGAACTCATCCATACCGTATACGAGGCAGCCAATGCCGAATTCGGATCCGCGAACCCCGAACTCCGAGCGCTGAACACCGAAGCTTAGATATCCAATTCCAAACCCGGTGCTCTAACATCAGTTATTTGAAACTTTTCGACTGATACTGATTCGCAATGTCCATGATGACGGATGTATCTACACTGCAGCCACTAATAATAATCGCAACGCAAGTGCCTAAATTTGCCTTTTCATGCAAAATGGCTCCAATCCCGGACGCTGCTGCACCTTCAATTATCATCTGATGGTTCTTTAGCATAAAGTACATTCCATCAGCAATCTCCTCTTCGTCAAGCAACATGATTTCATCTACATATTGTTGAATCATCTTAAAGGTGTACTGATTATGATCCCCAATTCCCCCTAGCAAACTATCAGCCAATGTATCTTGTTCCTCTACGGCAACAGGTTTCCCTTGCTTAATACTTTCATACATCGTTGCCCCCTTTACAGTCGAAACTCCTAAAAGCTGTACATGAGGTTCGATAGCTTTTAAAGCAACACCTAAACCGGAATGCATCCCGCCACCAGAAAGTCCCCCAATAACGGTATCAACTTCAGGCAAATCTTCCAGCAATTCCAAACCAATTGTTCCCTGGCCCGCAATCACCTCCGGATCATCAAAAGGATGGATCACCGTCAAACCATGTTCTTTTTCCAATTGATATGAACGTTGCTGTGCATCATCTTGGGACTGACCAATAATTTCAATTTGTGCGCCCATATCCCGAATTAGATTCACTTTTGCTTTCGGAACACGACCTGATATGCAAATAATTGCTTTCATTCCTAGCGTTTTAGCCAGATAAGCGACACTCATTCCAAAATTACCAGTAGAAAATGTAGTTACTCCTCGTTTTTGTTGTGCTGGAGTCAAACCTAACATTTTATTTGCTGCTCCCCTAATCTTAAAAGAACCACTCACATTCAGATTTTCCAATTTTAAATAAATTGGTGTTCCCGTGATTTCTGATAGCACAGGTGAATAAATCAAAGGAGACTTCTTTACGATGGGAGTGATTCGCTTATGGGCTGTTTGAATATCTTCGAATGTTATTGGTTGTATTTGGCGAGTCATGCTACACTTCCCCACCTTCTTCTTTCATTAAATAACGTCTTGCTGTTTCAGCAATAATGGATACACCAACTGGTAAGCTTCTTTCATCAATATCAAACGTTGGTGTATGCAGGTTTCGAGACACCCCATCATTAACCGCGCAGCCAAGGAAAAACATCGCGCCCGAAATTCTCCTCGTCATATGTGCGAAATCTTCTCCACCTAGACCAAACGGCATGTCACGTATATGAAAATCGGGATAAAGACCGCGAATCGTACGTTTAATGAAGCGATTGATTCTAGGATCATTTTCAAGTGCGGGGTCTTCAGGGGAAATTTTTAAAGCATAGTCTCCCTGCCAGACTTTCACCATGGAAAATGCCTTCTCCAGTTCCTTGTGCAGGCGTTTGCGAACATCAGGTCCATAGCTTCGAATCGTCCCGCTGATTGCTACTTCAGATGGAAGTATATTGTTAGCAGATCCGCTGTGAATAGCTCCAATACTAATCACAGCGGATTCAAGCGGAGATATGCGTCGTGCTGTAATCCCGTACACTGCAGCCAGAACAGGGCTAAGCATCCAGACAGGATCTGATCCCTGATGCGGATAGGCTGCGTGCCCACCAGTTCCCAAAATTTTTGCATCAAATACATCCACGTTAGCCATACTATATCCATCGTGAACCAGCACTTCACCTAGTTGATGTTCAGGACTCATATGAAGTGCAATGACAGCATCTACATCATCCAACACACCTGTTTGAATCATATACGGAGCCCCTGTAGAGCCATGTTCATCTGCACGTTCTTCCGCAGGTTGAAATAGAAATTTAACCGTTCCCTGCATTTCTCCATGTTTAAAAGCTTTACTTAACAGATGAGCTACTCCAAGCCCAATTGACATATGCGCATCATGCCCACAAGCATGCATGACTCCAGAGTTTTGCGACCTGTATTCATGTATGTTTGCTTCTTGAATCGGTAAAGCATCCATATCTGCACGGATCGCGAATGTCGGTCCTTTCCCAGAAGAAAGGGTACCAACAACCGCAGTCGGATATCCCGCATTCCTTTGGACGTGCATACCTGGCATGTTTTCCAGAATTCGAGCAACCATCTGAGAGGTTTTCATTTCTTGAAAGCTTAATTCCGGATTCGCATGAAACTTACGTCGCCACTCGACTAACTGCATTCGCATTTCTTTTGCTTTAATTTTCATCTCATTATTTACAGCAACCAAGTAAAACCCCCCTTGATCATCCAGGGTCAAACCATTGTCTACACACTTTCAAAAAGGAATTTGTATAATTCGCTTCTATTGGCAAGCTCCCTTTTTAATATTATTCCATTCCGATTGCCACGTACTGCGTTTCTAAAAACGCATCAATGCCATCATGGCCACCTTCTCTGCCAATGCCACTTTCTTTCATGCCACCAAAAGGAACTTGTGCAGCCGATGGCGCCCCTTCATTCCAACCGACAATACCGAAGTTCAGCTGTTCAATAACACGTGTGCCCCTTCCTACACTGTCCGTGAAAACATAAGCTGCCAAGCCATACGGCGTATCATTCGCAAGGGCGATCGCTTCGTCTTCTGTTTCTACTTTTTGGACAGGAGCTACAGGACCAAAAGTTTCTTCCTGCATTATCACCATCGACGAATCCACCTCACCAATAACAGTGGGCTTGAAAAAGACGCCCCCTTCGCTTATTGCTGGCTCTCCTCCACTGACGATCGAAGCGCCCTTATTGATTGCATCCTGCACATGATGATTCACTTTTTCCAGACCTGCCTGATTGATGAGTGGGCCAACATCGACCGATTCGTCCTCTCCATTTCCGACTTTCAACTCATTTACGGCTTGTGCAAACTTTTGAATAAATTCATCGTAAACACCGGATTGAACGTACACACGATTGGCACAAATACACGTCTGCCCGGCATTTCTAAATTTCGAAGCCATCACCCCTTTAACGGCCACATCAACATCTGCATCATCCAGAACAATCAGCGGCGCGTGTCCCCCAAGTTCCAGTGACAAATTCTTCACCGTATCAGCACTTTGTTTGATTAATATTTTCCCAACTTCCGTGGAGCCGGTGAACGTTACTTTACGAACCTTTTCACTTTCCATAACGGTGCTAGCAATTTTTGATGAAGAACCTGTAACCAGATTAATGACACCTTTAGGAAAACCTGCCTCTTTGGCTAACTCCATTAATTTCATAGCAGTTAATGGGCTTTCACTTGATGGTTTAATCACAATCGTACAACCTGCGGCAAGTGCTGGACCCATCTTACGCGTCAACATAGCAGCTGGAAAATTCCATGGGGTGATTGCTGCCACAACACCAATCGGTTTTCTCCATACCTGCAGACGCTTACCTGAGATATGTGTTGGAACCGTTTCGCCGTAAATACGCTTGCCTTCTTCTGCAAACCATTCCATAAAAGAAGCTGCATATTTCACTTCTCCTCTAGATTCCTGAATTGGTTTACCCATCTCAATTGTCATCGTATGCGCAAGATCTTCCTGATTTCCTAACATAAGTTCATGGAACCGCTTTAAATAACCGGCCCGATCATATGCAGTCAATGCGGACCATTCCTGGAGTGCATCATGGGCTGCATCAATTGCCTGTGTTGCCTCTTCTTCTCCGCCCACAGGAACGGTGCCGACGATTTCATTTGTTGCCGGATTGGTAACATCCTGTTTCTTTAAATTGTCTCCAACAGCGAATCCATTGATATGCATCAAGTAGTGTTTCATCATTTTTTCTCCTCTCCGTATTTCATATAGATAGTAAGTGTGAAGAACATAGCTTCATTTGATGCTCCCTCTATTTTGCAGAGACAGTAAGAGCCGCCTCTACGGATTCTTCCAATATATCCAATCCCTCCTGCAGCTGCTCATCGGTTATCACGAGCGGCATCAACAAGCGAACAACATTATCGTAAACACCCGCTTTAAGCGCGACAACGCCCCGCCGCTGCGCTTCTTTTAGGATCTGATCCGTGATTTGCCTATCTGGTGTTTTGCTTTCTCGATCTGTAACAAACTCCAGTGCACACATAGCTCCCATTCCTCTTACATCTCCAATCACGTCAAAACGCGCTTGCATGTGCTTAAATTTTGTCATGACCTGTTGACCAATCAAATCTGCGCGCCCGTTCAGGTTTTCCTTCTCCATTATATCCAGCACCGCAAGCCCAGCACGACAGCCAAGCGGACTCCCGCAATACGTTCCCCCAAGTTCTCCTGCACCTGCTTCGTCCATGATTTCTCTGCTTCCAATCACACCACTAATCGGTAGTCCTGCAGCCATGGATTTGGAAATCGTAATTAGATCCGGTTCCACTTCGAAATGTTCCATGGCAAAATACTTTCCTGTACGTCCAAAACCTGTTTGAATCTCATCTGCAATGAGAAGAATCCCATATTTCCTGCATACATCACTTATCCCCTGCACAAATGCTTTATCCGGAATGATGAATCCGCTTTCTCCTTGGACAGGCTCCATAATAACCGCTGCAACCTGATCAGGAGCGACTTCTTTAATGAAAAAATCCTCCATTTCATGACGTAAAAACGCGGAATATTCTTCTTCATTCATGGATTCTGGACGGCGGTAAAAATAAGGATACGGGGCATGGTAAACTTCAGCAGCAAATGGACCGTATTCATATTTGTATGGCCTCACCTTTCCGGTTAAAGACATAGACAATAATGTCCTGCCATGAAAACCACCGGAAAAAGAAACAACAGCTTGACGTTTCGTATATTTTCGAGCCACTTTCACCGCATTTTCGATCGCCTCCGCCCCACTGTTTAAAAACATCACTTTTTTTCCACCATTTCCAGGAGCCAGGGCAGCAATTTTCTCGGCGAATGCAATATATGGGTCATACATCATGACATTAAACCCGGTATGGATATAGCGATCAATCTGATCATGTAATGCATCTGTTACTAATTCATGACTATGCCCTGCGTTTATCGTTCCAATGGCCCCAGCGAAATCGATAAACTGATTTCCATCCACATCTTTAAGCAATGCACCTTTTGCTGATTCTACAAAAGTTGGAATCCCATAACTGACCGCGTCCGGAACAATCGCATGTCTCCGCTCAAGTAATGCCTTCGCCTTTGGTCCCGGCAATTCTGTTTGTACGTTCGCAAATTTTTTATTCATTTGTTAACCTCCCTACATTTTATTTGACCCCAAGTAAGTTCTCCCCAACATATGCAATATGATCCCTCACTCGTCCGTATACGACTTTAGCGTCTTTGGTTACTAAGGCGTTGTATAATTCCTTATGCTCTTCATAAAATTCCTGATGACTAGAATAATATTGATCAAGATGTACGAGATATGCCCGAATTTGTACTTGAATAGAGTCATAAATTTTGATAATTCGGGAATTATTGCATAAACCCACGACATAGCTATGAAATTGCATATCTAAATCAAATAGCGCATTCCAATCTTTTCGTTCTACTTCCTCCTTCATTTGATTGATAATCGCTTCGAGTTTCTGAAAATGTTCCTCGCTTAGATTAGATAACGCATCCGTAAAGGCATGATCCTCTACCAATGTTCGAAGTTCGATAATCTCTTTTAAATCCTTGTTTGAAAACTGTGCAACATACGTACCTTTTCGTGCTTTACTTATCACCAATCCTTCTTGTTCAAGCATTTTCAATGCTTCCCGTAGTGTACTCCGACTCACATCAAACATTTCTGCCAGCTCTACTTCCAGCAAACGTTCACCGAATTCAAGCTCCCGATCCCATATTTGCTGTCTTAGTTGTTCTGCGATAAGCTCACTCAACGGCTTTTGCACAATCATAGTATCATCATCCATATGTGGGAATCTCCTTTTATATTCATAACTTGCAATACCATGTTTTTTGCCGATTGTCGACATTAATTCTACCTTTATCTTAAAATACCTATTCCAAATAGTCAATACAATTATTCCATAATTTAAAATTATTTATTTTTACATTGACTTTTGCCATATTTATGGCTATTTTGGAAGAGGGACATGGGGACAGGAACCTTGTCCCAGCCGCATCCACCAAAAAATGGAGGTCTGTGATTTGAAAAAAATTATTGCATATGAACGTGTCGAGAAGCCTGTACTAGAAAACTTGCAGAAAAAACACGATGTTCGATTTTTTAAAAATATAGACCCAAAAGTTGATCCCGAATTCTTGGAATACTTATATCAGGCAGAAGGTATCATCGGATTGGATTTGCCAGTTGATCATGAATTACTGGAAAAAGCCCCTAATCTGAAAATTGTGAGCAATGTCTCTGTTGGCTATAATAATCTCGACCTTGAACAATTAAGCAAACATCACATTTTGGCAACCAACACGCCAAGCGTATTAACAGATACAGTGGCTGATACGATATTTGGCATTCTCATTGCCACAGCCAGACGCATTCCAGAGTTAGATCAGTTTGTTAAAAGTGGCCAGTGGAAGCAATCGGTTGAATCTGATCACTTCGGTATAGATGTCCACCATAAAGTATTAGGTATCATCGGAATGGGACGAATTGGTCAAGCAATTGCCAAGCGGGCTCATTTTGGTTTTGATATGGATATTGTCTATCACAGTCGTACACGTAAGCCAGATGTAGAAAAAAATATAACGCAACGTATACCAATCTCGACACATTGCTGTCTGTGTCTGATTTTGTTTGTCTCATTACCCCGTTAACACCGGAAACGAAGGGAATGATTGGCAAAAGGGAATTTGAGCTAATGAAACGATCGGCGATTTTTATTAACGGATCCCGAGGTAAGACGATCGTGGAACAGGATTTAATTGATGCCCTTAAAGATGGCGACATCGCTGCAGCAGGAGTAGACGTATTTGAAAATGAGCCAACCGATCCGAACAACCCACTCCTAAAAATGAAAAATACAGTCACCCTTCCCCATGTGGGCTCATCCACACACGAGACAGAATTAAAGATGTCTGAACTTGCTGCAATCAACCTCGAAAAGGGGTTAAATGATGAAAAACCACCGAATTTGATCGATCCAGAGGTATGGGATCGACGACGTAAAGGCAGCTAGAAAACTGCCTTTACGTCTATTCATTTCCTTAAGCTAACCGGATGTTCGGTTTCACAAAAAGTTCTTGCGGAAAATTATTGAATAATTCAACTCCGGTTTCTGTCACCCGGAATGATTCACTAATCTCCATTCCGGCATGGCCTAAATCAATCGTTGGTATCATATGGAAGGTCATATTCGGTTCGAGTATGGTACGGTCTCCCGGCCTGAGACTTGCAGTATGCTCTCCCCAGTCCGGTGGGTAATTAAGACCCATGGAATAACCAATTCGAGACTCTTTTTTAATTCCATTTCTTTCAATCGACTGTCGCCATGCCAATTCAACTTCTTCACAGGTAATACCTGGTTTCACAATATCAAGTGCACTGTTAACTCCTTCCGTAACAACCTCACTTAAACGTTGTATCTCTTCATCCGGTGTGCCCACCACGGCCGTACGAGCAAGTGGAGCATGATAACGCTTATAACAACCGGATAATTCGATAATTACAGGCTCTCCTGCTTGAAAAACATCATCTGTCCATGTCAAATGGCATGCAGAAGTCTTTTCTCCCTTTGGCACTAATGGAACAATGGCTGGATAATCACCACCAAATTCTTCCGTTCCACGTATTTGCGCATATGATATCCCTGCAACAACATCACTTTCCCGGGTGCCCTCATTTAAAATATCAAAAGCTGCTTCCATTGCTTTTTCAGAAATCCTGGCAGCTTTTTTCATATAATCAATTTCCTGGTTCGATTTGATAATACGGATCCAATTAACCAAGTTTGTGCCATCTTTAAATCTCGCATCCGGTAGTCCTTTTGTCAGCTGAATATGTGACTTCGCCGTAAAATAATAGCTGTCAAACTCCATCGCAATCGTCTTCTTATCCCACTTTCTATCTTTCAGGAAATCAACTACAAAGTCCATCGGATGACGAATCGTTGATTGAACATAATGATCGGCATATGGGAAAATATGATCTTCATCCAACCAACTGGTATGTCTCGCGGCATTCGCGTCTAAACCACGGCCAATCCAGTACGGCTGATCGTCTTCTATCATAACGATTAGAAGCTGATGAACATAAAACGACCATGCATCATAACCACTTAAATAATTCAAATTCGCTGGATCTGTCACTAATAAAACATCTATCCCTTCAGTCGCCATCCGTTGCTTCGTTTTGGCCATTCGCTCATGATACTCCAAAACCGGAAATCTTAACATAGCCATCCCTTCCCCTCTTCCTAAATTTACACCTTTCAGCGTAACGCACTGTTAAAGAACCCACCCTTTAGCAACCCCTCCTTTTTATGAAATCCTCTTTTGAAAGCGCTTACCTATATAAGATAAAATAGTAGGCCATGCTGTTTTTGAACGCAGACCTATAAGGAAATAATGTAGAGTAGTCTCCTCCCTGTATTTTATGCCTCCATTATAGCGATTGGAACGATTTATTCTATGCCGATTGTCGACATCTTTATTTATTCCCATCATAATTCAGCCCATTATTCTTTGTCAATAAAGATATTAAGAATTTCAAATTATTTATCTTCTTTATACTCATCAATAAGATGAGGTGCGCATTTGCTGTAGTCTCCGTATAGCTGTAATTCTTTGTGGTTTGGATTATTGTGTCTGGCTATCATACATAGATACGCTGATTTTGCCCGCTCATGTGTCAGAGAACCTATCTCTGGTACATGATCATGCCTTTTTTCCTTACTCATATACTTGAGCATCTCTCTCTTGTACATGATTTAAACAATTCTATCCTGTTTATGTATCTAAGATTTCCGCTCTGTTCATACTTCCACCGTTTCTTTTCAAAAAGGGAAAAAAGAAATCCTATTATTTACTAAAATTCGAGGCGTGGTGCTTCTTCTTCGCTAGAAAAAGCCTTACAGAAATGTATTGGCATCTGCAAGGCTTAGATATAAAAATATTAACTTACTTCCGTCTGCAATTCATCTGCTGGTAATACTTCATTCATACTTCCTGTACGATAGCCACGAAGATCCAATGATACGTAGTTGAAGCCAAGTGACTCAAGTTTTAGCTGGATTTCCTCGCGGTGTTCCAGTAATTTGGTAATTTCTTCTGAAGTCACTTCAATTCTGGCAACACCCTCATGGTGACGTACCCGTACCATATCAAATCCCAATCTTACAATAAATTTCTCTGCCTGATCAACTTGGTTAATTTTTTGCTTATCCAGTTTAATACCATAAGGAATCCTGGATGCCAAGCTGCAAGATGCTGGTTTATTCCATACAGGAATATTAAGCTCTTTGGTAAGCGCACGAACTTCTTGTTTGAAAAAGCCTGCTTCTTCCAGTACACTACGCGCGCCTGCTTCTGTTCTTGCCTTCAATCCAGGACGGAAATCATCCACGTCATCCATAATCATACCGTCCAGCACCTCATCATATCCCATTTCCCAAGCAAGCTGATTTAAATGGGTATAGAGCAATTTTTTGCTATAATACCAACTATTAGGTGTGTTAGCTACAATATTTGCGTCTTCCAGTTCTTTTATTTCTGTTTGATAGACTCGAATCCCCATTTTCTCCGCAAGTTTTACTGCTCCTTCAAATTCTTCTTTACGGAATAATTCGGATGCAACAACTACTGCAAGCACATTAGCTTCACCCAACTCCTGTTGTGCGCGCTTTAATACCAATGTACTATCAACACCACCGGAAAAGGCTACCATAACCCGGTTCATTCCTGAAAGGATCACACCTAGCTTTTGGTTTTTCTCACTTATTGTTTTATTCACGCTACCTCGCCTCCCTTTTATAAGTTACCTTTATTCATTATTTGAATGAAAAACTTCTATAATTATCTTTTTTCATTATAACAGCCAATTAAAACCGTTTCCAATATTAAATACGTTGAATATCAGATGTTAAAGTAATTTTCAAATTTATCGATGTAATAAAAATGCCTCAACGCAATAGAAAAAAGTTTTAAAGTCTTTATCCTTGGGAAGAACATAATAAACGATTATTGCTATGGAGGTGTTTGAAATGGCCAAAGAAATCATTGGATCCTATTCCTCTAGAGATGAAGCAGTGAGCGTGGTACAACGATTAGAACTTAAAGGATATATCGCTAAAAACATTACAATCTTTGCAAATAGCGATCATGCTGAGGATATGGACAGACAAACTGATGTGAAGGTAAAAAGTGATGCCACTACAGAAGATGAAGAATCCTTTATGGATAAGGTAAAAAAAGTTTTTACGGAGCATACAGATACAGATTCCCATATTGAATTACACGGAAAATTAGTAAATGCTGGCGTATCAGAACTTCAAGCCAAAAAACTTACTGACGAAATAAAGTCTGGAAATATTTTGATTGTAGCAGATGATCAATTAAAAATGGGAAATGATGCAACCAGTGATACGGTAACAATGGAAGAAACAGCCATGCGACGAGATTAATCATATAAATCCTTAAAAGGCGAACAGTGCCTGGCACTGTTCGCCTTTTAGTTTCGACAATATTGTCAAGAAATGTTTATTTATGGTATAGTGAAATAATTATCACAAATACTAATCAATAGACAATGAAAGGAGTAATAAAATGGCTGATGAAAAAGATGCGAAAAAACAGTCAGAGATGTCCCGGCGTAAATTCATGAAGAATACTGGTTATGTAGCTGGTGGGGCAATTGGTGGAGGGTTACTTGGTTCTCTGCTTGGCACTAATTTTTTAGGTGATAACCAGCAAACTTCCCCGGAAAATACAAACGAAGAAAACAATTTTAATCGTGCTCTGATGTATTTTACCAAACAATCTGACTTCGACATCCTTCGTGCAGCAACCGAGCGAATTTTTCCGGAAGATGATAATGGACCCGGTGCAATAGAATTAGGCATCCCTTTTTTTATTGATCACCAATTAGCTGGAGCGTATGGACATAATGATAGAGAATATATGCAAGGCCCTTTCTATCCCGGATCGGATTTTCAAGGATATCAAACACGGCTCAAACGCCACGAGGTATTTGATGTAGGTATCCAGGCTATCGAAAAGCAAAGCCAGAATGATTTTAACGCTTCTTTTGTTGATCTCGAGGGAGAGCAACAAGACGAGATTTTACAACAATTTCAAGATGGCGATGTTGATTTGAAAGGGGTAACAGCCACCACCTTTTTCGAGCTATTGCGCTCTGCTACGATTGAAGGAGCATATGCCGATCCACTCTACGGCGGAAATGGCAATATGGAAGGCTGGGTAATGAAGGAATATCCTGGTAACTACATGAGTTATATCGATGAAATCGAGGAAGAAGAATTTATAGAAAAAGAGCCAAAGGCTTTACAATCACATATATCATCGTAGTAAAAGAATGGAGGATAATAATGGCAACGGAGTTAGATAAAGTAGAAGTAGTTACTGTTGGCGTTGGTTGGACAGGCGGAATAATCGCTGCAGAACTAGCCAAAAATGGAGTTCAGGTTGTTGGATTAGAGCGAGGAAAACCCAGAGATACCGAGGATTTTCAACATATTCATGATGAGTATCGATATGCAATCCGCTATGATTTAATGCAAGATTTATCAAAGGAA
Source organism: Virgibacillus sp. NKC19-3 (assembly GCF_019837165.1). Classification (NCBI taxonomy): domain Bacteria; kingdom Bacillati; phylum Bacillota; class Bacilli; order Caryophanales; family Bacillaceae; genus Virgibacillus; species Virgibacillus saliphilus. The sequence goes on along the minus strand of NZ_JAGYHC010000001.1, from coordinate 1,589,217 downwards.
ACAATTACATTCAGAAATAACCGCGATGAACGCGCACTTCCCATGCGTCAATTAGGCTCATTCCTTATGGGTGAAGGCTTGGGAGGTGCAGGTGTGCATTGGGATGGGCAAGTATATCGTTTCTTACCATATGACCTTGAAATTAAAACACATACAGATGAGAAGTACGGGGCCGATAAACTGGGAGATGATTATACCCTGCAGGACTGGGGCATATCCTATGATGAATTAGAGCCTTATTTTTACAAGTTTGAAGAAACAACTGGTATTAGTGGAGATGCGGACTCGATGCCACAGAGTGCACCGCGAAATAATCCGTACCCTACCCCGCGAATGAAAGAAACACCGGTAACCAAGCGTTTCAAAGATGCAGCGAGTAATTTAGACCTTCATCCCTTTCATATCCCTTCAGCCAATTTGTCTGAAGCCTATGAAAATCCGGATGGTCAAAACATCCAGCAATGTCAATATTGTGGTTTTTGTGAACGTTTCGGCTGTGAATATGGTGCCAAATCCACACCGAATGTTACCGTTATTCCTACTGCCCAAGAAACGGATAATTTCGAGTTACGCATGAACGCCAACGTAACAGAAGTGTTATACGATGGAGACAAAGCCAATGGTGTAAAATATGTAGATTTACAGACAGGTGAAGAGTTTATTCAACCTGCTGATATCGTCGTGCTTACAAGTTGGGTCATGAATAACACCCGCTTGTTGCTAAATTCAGAAATTGGCCGCCCTTATGATCCGGAGACACGGTCAGGTGTCATTGGCAAAAATTATTGCTATCAAATGCGCCCTACTGCGACAGGTTTCTTTGAGGAGGAAAAGTTCAATACCTACATGGGAGCCGGAGCACTTGGAGCAGCGATAGATGATTATAATGGAGATAATTTTGATCATTCCGATGTAGATTTCATACATGGTGGCGTGATTACAGTTAACCAACAAGGGCAGCGTCCAATTAACAATAATGTTGTGCCAAACGATACACCAAACTGGGGACAGACATTTAAATCCGAGTCACTCAAATACTTTTATCGTACACTAACTGTTGGAAGCCAAGGTGCATCCATGCCCCATCGGAACAATTACCTGAGCTTGGATCCCGATTACACGGATTCGAATGGTTATCCACTGCTTCGGTTAACCTATGACTATACCGATCAGGATAGAAGCCTGCATGCATATCTGGCGGAGAGATCTGTGGAAATCATGAAGGAAATGGGAGCAGATCATGTTGAAGCCAGTGAGATGACTGATCATTATAACATAGTGCCATACCAAACAACCCATAATACCGGAGGCGTTATTATGGGTGATGATCCTGAAACATCAGCAGTCAATAATTATTCCCAAATGTGGGATGTAGATAATCTATTTGTCATCGGTGCTTCTGCTTTTGCACATAATGGCGGCTATAATCCCACAGGTACTGTGGGAGCACTAGCTTACCGAGCAGCCGAGGGTATTATGCAATTCAGAGAAGAAAATGGCCAACTGGTACAAGGTAAGAAGAATACGAAGGTAACGTAAAACACCGCTCACGTAAAAATGAAGGGAGATAACAAAATGGGCATTGCAAATATAGGCATTCCGGGGTTAATTCTCATTGTCATCCTTGCTTTAATTATTTTCGGGCCAAAGAAGCTTCCGGAAATCGGGTCTGCCTTTGGACAAACCCTTTCATCATTTAAAAAATCTGCCACCGGACTGATAAGTGATGAAGAGTTGACAACAGATGAAAAAGATGCTAATCCAACTCAACCTCAAGCTGAGAAGACAGATTAGTATATAGATATTTTAAGAAGTGAACAGTACTTAGTGCTGTTCACTTTTTTGTTGCCTAGGAAATTATAAAATTATTTGCTTGGACATAACTTGATTTCCAAAAGTAGCCACATCCGGCTCCAGCGCCCAGCAATAGCAAGTCTTTTGGTGGGACGAGCATCCGCGCAGTCCCAAGTCCTTTGGTGGGGCGAGCTTTAGCGCAGTCCCAAACTTCACACTTCTCCATTACGATAAGTCGCACTTAACAAAGGAAGGCCGACTAAGAACGTCCTTGCTGGCCAACGCACGGCTCCCCTGATGCAGGGGCATGTTTCCTTTTCGCTTTCCAAGCATAAGATTCACTTTGACTTTCACCACTACTGGTGATAAGTCAAGTTCATCTAATCTCACTGCGAAGTGTTCCAGTTTGTACGTTGCAACCCGGGCGCCCTGCGCCTTTGCTCAAGTGAAAGCCTTACAGCCAGTTACATTGCGATAAAATAATCAACTGCCGAAGATGGGCCCATACCATCTATTTGATGTGCCGATGGATACAAAGACTCACTTCTCTTATGAGTACTATTCTGGGCTTGGAAGTACTGCTTTCGGTCACTCATATCCTTTATGAGTGACCGTTCTGGCTTCAAAATCCTTCTTTTGGTCACTCATCGCACTCATGAGTGACCGTTCCCTGCTTCGAAAGACTGCTTTCGGGCGCTCATATCAGTCAAGTCTCCATTATTGTGTAAAATCCAAAATACTTACGCCTTTTTTATGGATGTTTAGCAGCGTGTTCGCTAATCGCGTTAGCGTAATGAAGGACAATTTATTTAAGTATATTTCCAAAATAACTGCACATAATATCCATAATTCGGCAGTATCTGCAGATAAAGGAGGAATAGTAGTGGCAGATGAAAAAAATGATAAGCAACAATCTGAAATATCACGGCGGAAGTTTATAAAAAATACTGGTTATGTAGCTGGTGGAGCAATTGGTGGTGGTATTCTTGGTTCGATTCTCGGCACCAATTTTCTGGATGGGAATCAGCAACAAACGGCACCAGAATCTACAGATGAAGCGAATAACTTTAATCGTGCACTGATGTATTTCACTAGACAAGAGGATTTCGATGTACTAAGTGCAGCAACCGAGCGAATTTTTCCGGAAGATGATAATGGTCCTGGTGCAATAGAGTTAGGTGTTCCTTTTTTCATCGATCACCAATTGGCTGGAGGCTATGGTAATAATGATCGGGAGTATATGCAAGGTCCATTTTACCCCGGGTCCGATTTTCAAGGATATCAGACAAGATTAAAAAGACGCGACGTTTTTGATGTAGGCATTCAGGCCATCCAGCGAGAAAGCCAAAATGAATTTAACGCATCTTTTTTGGATCTCGAGGGCGAGCAACAAGATGAGATATTACAAAAATTCCAAGACGACGAAGTAGATATGAAAGGGGTTACGCCAACTACCTTCTTCGAACTACTGCGATCAGCAACCATAGAAGGGGCGTATTCAGACCCCCTTTACGGCGGTAATGGAAATATGCAAGGTTGGGTGATGAAGGAGTATCCGGGTAATTATATGAGTTACATTGATGAAATGGAAGAAGAAGAATTTATTGAAAAAGAACCAAAAGCTTTACGATCACATATGTCATCTTGATTAGAATGGAGGCTAAAATATGGCGAAAGAATTAGACAAGGTAGAAGTAGTTACAGTAGGCGTTGGTTGGACCGGGGGAATAGTTGCTGCTGAGCTTACCAAGCAAGGAATAAATGTCGTTGGACTTGAACGGGGGCAAGACAGATCAACAGAAAATTTCCAACATATTCACGATGAATATCGATATGCGATTCGTTATGGTTTGATGCAGGATCTATCCAAGGAAACGATAACCTTTAGGAATAATAGAGATGAACGTGCACTCCCTATGCGTCAGTTAGGATCTTTCCTGCTTGGTGAAGGAGTTGGCGGTGCTGGTGTCCATTGGAATGGGATGACTTGGCGCTTCCTGCCATATGATCTTGAAATTAAGACTATGACTGACGAGAAATACGGAGAAAATAAACTAGGGGAAGATTACACCCTTCAAGACTGGGGTATATCCTATGATGAATTAGAACCCTATTTTTATAAATTTGAAGAAATGGCCGGTATCAGTGGAGACGGGGATTCAATGCCACTGAGTGCACCAAGAAACAAACCATATCCTACACCAGCAATGAAGGAAACACCAATCACACAACGATTTAAAGATGCGGCAAACAATTTAGACTTGCACCCTTTTCATATTCCTTCAGGCAATCTGTCAGAAGCCTATGAAAATCCGGATGGTCAAACCATCGCACAATGTCAGTACTGTGGTTTCTGTGAGCGTTTCGGTTGTGAATATGGCGCCAAGTCTTCGCCAAATGTTACCGTTATCCCCACTGCTCAGGAAACAGGAAATTTCGATTTACGAACCCATGCAAATGTAACGGAAGTGATGTACGATGGAAATCGAGCCACTGGTGTCAAGTATGTAGACCTGCAAACGGGAGAAGAATTTATCCAACCAGCAGATATCGTTGTGCTGACAAGCTATGTAATGAATAATGTACGTCTCCTGTTAAACTCTAATATAGGTACTCCCTACGATCCAGAAACAAGATCAGGGGTAATCGGTAAAAATTATTGCTATCAGATCCAACCAGGTGCTACAGGATTCTTTGAAGATGAAAAATTCAATACGTATATGGGCGCAGGAGCACTTGGAGCTGCTGTAGATGACTACAATGGGGATAACTTCGATCATGCTGATTTAGATTTTATACACGGTGGCGTGCTCAATGTTACCCAAACCGGGCAACGTCCTATCAATAGCAATGTTGTCCCGAACGACACACCAAATTGGGGGCAGGAATTCAAATCCCAATCCATAAAATACTTTCACCGTACGTTATCTATAGGTTGTGAAGGTGCATCCATGCCCCATCGAAACAATTACTTAAGTTTGGATCCAGATTACAAGGATGCATTTGGATATCCTCTTCTCCGCTTAACATACGACTATACCGAGCAAGATAGAAACCTGCACGACTATATTGCTGAAAAAGCTGTAGGTATTATGGAAGAGATGGGGGCAGATAGAGTGGAAAAAAGTGAAATGACAGACCATTATAATATTGTCCCATATCAAACAACGCATAATACCGGTGGCGTTATCATGGGAGATGATCCTGAAACATCAGCGGTTAATAATTACTCCCAAATGTGGGATGTGGACAATCTATTCGTCATTGGAGCTTCTGCGTTCGCGCATAATGGGGGCTATAATCCTACAGGTACAGTCGGAGCACTAGCATACCGCGCAACCGAGGGGATCATGCAATTCAGAGAAGAAGACGGTCAATTGGTACAAGGGAAGAAAAACAGCAAGGTAACCAAAAATGCCTGACATTTTGATTGAAGGGAGATAGCAATATGAGCTTTACAAATATAGGCATCCCGGGCTTAATTCTCATTGTTCTCCTTGCCTTGATTATTTTCGGACCAAAGAAACTTCCCGAAATCGGGTCCGCTTTTGGACAGACGCTGTCAGAATTTAAGAAATCTGCCACAAATCTTATGGAAGACGATGAATCGGGACGCACTGAAGACGAGAAGTATGATCCTCAGACTGAGAGGACAGATTAGAAGATGTATATTTAAAGCGAACAGTTGGCCTGTTCGCTTTTTTTAGTCGTTTTTTAGGCTTTTAGTCAAAGCTGCTACTATCTACCAGTTCCATATTTATCGATCCATTTAGTTGCATTAATACTCAATGTATTATAATTTTTTTCTGTAATCAAATTTTTGCGTTCTTGATGTTCTAACAATTTCTTAAAGTTCTCCAAATGTTTAACGACCTTGTCCCTTTGTTCTGATGCCTCGAAATGTTCTATCGCCTTCAGATGCATTAACAAAGCATGTGCAGCTTGATCGTTTTTTATTCCTTCTTCCTTACGTAACTGCTCCACAAGATCCGCTAGTCTACCCGCTCCATCTGGCACAATCACGTCTGTTTCTATTAATCGCGGCTCTATTTTTTTAGCTTTCGCGTATGTTTCTGCTGTGTTCACTTGATAAACATGTAATCTTAGCCCTTCTTCATCAATTTTTTCTGCAGCTGCTTTATCAATATTGTTAATGGATGTTGTATAAATCGCACGATCATATTTCTTTAATTCTTTGATATCTTCATCCAAATCTTCTAAGGCATTCCCAAGAAAAGTTACTGTTGCTTCTGGATACCAAGCATGAAATTGGTCTCGTATTTCTCTATCGCTTAATACAAAAAAAGAATGGTCCAAGACATCGTTTTGTTCAGCAATCTCCATGATACCATCCACAAACTCCTTATTCTCCCATTCTCCTTTTGAACCGTCAAAATTGACTCCAACGTTATACTTATCAGCTTCTTCTAATGCTTCTTGAAGTGTTGGCACTTTATAATTGGTCTCGTTTCCATCAGCGTCTAGAACATTATAGCTCTTCATTTCTTCTAAGGTTATATCTTCTATTTTTCCGGAACCCGTTGTAGTGCGGTCGATGTTTTCGTCATGCATTAGTACATACTGACCATCTTTTGTTTCCTGTATGTCAATTTCAACAAAACCATACCCTAATAAACCTGCCCATTTCATTGCTTCGGCTGTATTTTCCGGGACAGCTACATGGGCACCGCGGTGGGCACTTATTTCTGTTTTATCACTGCGCAACCAATCATCGGTCTTATCAGCTGATTCTGCATAACCTACATGATCAAATGCAAAAGATAGTACAAAAATACTTAAAATGGAAAGTACTAAAAATTTAAATTTTATCATGATACTCCTCCCGCTCCTAATCTTCCCTCGTAACTATTTGTTATCTCGAACCGTTTTGTTTCCTTACGTAACTATATCCATGTATCACCTCCAATAAAACTTGAGTTCTAACGATAGGATGTATTTGTCAATTAACATTTTCGTAGTTTTGCGGCCAGTCACGCGAGATGTACCTGAATACCTGCGTTTTGCACTCTTCTTAGATCAACTTCTTCAAGTTCTTGTCGAATCACCAGATCATCAATTTTATCTATACCGGCAACAGCATGAATAGAAACTCGACCAATTTTTGTATGGTCAGCTGTGACAATAACTCGCTTAGCTGCGCGAATCATTCCCCGTTTTGCTGGAACAAGATATTCGTCGAAATGAGTAAGACCTTTTTCGTAATGAAAAGCCGGTGTTCCGATAAATGCTTTTTGAATATTTACGGTACTTAATGTTTCATCGGTAATCATTCCATTTAGCATGTAACTTTCAGGAAAGAGTACACCACCTGTTACGATTACTTGAATGGACTTGGAAAAGCGTAATGTTGCTGCAATATTGATGTCATTTGTAACGACTGTTAAATCTTTCTTATTTATGATTGACTTTGCAATGTGTAATGTTGTTGTTCCCGAATCCAGAATAATATTATCTCCGTTTTCTATAAGTTCGGCCGCACGCCTGCCGATTCTTTCTTTTTCCTCATATTGAGCGAACTCTCTGTCTTGAAAGGAGGGTTCGGAATGAACTTCTTCCTCCAGCATCACACCACCATACGTCCGCTTCATTAGCCCTTTTTTCTCCAGCATTGTGAGATCACGCCGGATCGTTGCCTCATGAACCTGAAAATGGGAAGCAAGTTCTGATACAGTCGATACATGATTTTGTTTTAGGAATTCTAGTAACCCTTTTTGTCTTTCTAGTGGTAGCATTACATCATCTCTTTTCCGTTTTTTCTGTTGAGGTTGGTTAACATTTGTTCATTATTTTGTTTCTCTACTTTCGTATTTTCTAAATTCATGCATGAATCCATTTTTTATAGTTTTTCCTTTTCAATGCTGTTATCCAAAATTTTAACTAAATCACTTCTTAATTGTAATCGTATTTTCGATCCTACTTCTTTTTGCCCGTTTTCATAATGATAATAATCAAAAAATTTAAATGACTGATTGCCTATCTGTACGATATATTCCATATGGGATCCTAAAAATATAGCTTGCGTTATTTCAACTAAAAAATTTCCTTGATCAGTAATTGACCAGAACTCTGGCTTCATGACACAATGAACTACATCATTTTTTTGAAGTTTATAATCAGGGGAATTTTTCACCTGAATAGTCGTTTCTTCAAGTTTTAACCGTACAGTTTCCTCGTTGATGTCAGCTACCGTAGCCATTAATATATCCGAATCACCTATGAAGTTTGCTACAAAACGATTAACTGGATTTAAATAAATGTCCAGTGGCGAACCTACTTGTTGAATTTTGCCCTCATCTAGAATTACTACTTGATCAGAAATAGCCATAGCTTCTTCCTGATCATGTGTTACATATATGCTAGTAATACCAAGCCTGCGTTGTAAATTTCGAATCTCAGTCCTCATATACTGACGAAGTTTACTATCTAAATTAGAAAGAGGCTCATCAAATAACAGTATTTTAGGCTCAAGTATAATTGCTCTTGCAATTGCAACACGTTGCTGTTGTCCCCCTGAAATTCGTGAAGGATTACGATCTTTCAATTCTTCTAAGTCCATAAGTGATAATACTTTTTCTGTCCTACTTTTTATTTCTTCTTTATCCACTTTTTTTATTCTCAACCCATACGATACATTTTCATAAACGGTAAGATGAGGAAACAAAGCATAATTTTGGAATACCATGCCCATATCACGTTTATTAGGAGGTTGATTTGTTATATTCTCTCCATCAACAATTACTTCGCCACTTGTAGGAAACTCAAATCCTGCTAACATCCGTAATGTTGTTGTTTTGCCACATCCAGAAGGGCCTAATAATGTTGTTAACTCTCCCTGTTTAAAATTTAAAGAAACATTATCGACAGCAGTAAAAACATCTTGTTTCTTATTACGGGATGGAAATGCTTTTACTACGTTTTCGATTTTCAACTTTACAACATTAGATTCTGTATATATCGGGTTCATTTACATCGACCTTTCATTTTGTTTTAACAATAAATTCAAGCCAGTGAACGCAATCAATATAATGACAAATAAGATGACACAATAAGCAGCAGCAACACCTAATTTGCCAAAGTCAACAGCTGACAAAATTGCCACCGTCATCAGGTTCCAACTTGCAGAAACCAAAAAGATGACAGCACTTATGGAAGTTAACGCTCGAGTGAATGCATATATTGCACTTGAAAATAATGCAGATCTCAATAACGGAAAGGTTATTTTCCAAAAAGTAGTAAACCCATTAGCATTTAGTGATTTAGATGCTTCCTCAAGCGATGAATCTATTTGCATTAAAGCGTTCGTTCCTGCCTCAATGCCTAAAGACATATATCGGAAAACAAGTACTAAAACTAAGATAGCTGCCGTTCCTGTAATAGCTAATGGCGGGCTATTAAACGATAAGAGATATCCAATACCAACGACTGTTCCAGGAACAGCAAATAATAATATTGAACCTATTTCCACTAACTTTTTTCCTGGGAAACTTATTCTCACTGTTAAAAAGGAAATGATCATACCTAATAAAACCATTATCGGAGTAGCAATAACAGCAATAATTACAGTATCTTTGATTGTACCTAATCCTGTGTCAAAGACGTATTGAAAATGTTTCAAGGATAATGCGTAATTTACTCCCCATATCTCGACAAAAGCACCCACAATAATCGTTCCGTAAAATAAAACGATTGTCCCCGTTATCAATAAACAAGTTATAAATAAAGGTACAACCACCTTTTTATCTTTAATAATTACGGATCCCTGCGAAGTTTTTCCTGTTACTGTCGTATATGATTTTTTATTGACCCAATACTTTTGAACCAAATATGCAGTTAAAACCGGAATCAACATGGAAACTGCTAATAAAGCACCTGTCCTTAAGTCATTTCTACCCGTAATTGTCATATATGCTTCTGTGGCTAAAACGGAGTAATCTCCACCAATAATCATCGGATTTCCGAAATCTTCAAGTGATTTAATAAATGTTAAAAGCAAAGAACTAAATACGCCCGGCATTGCTAATGGTAAAGTTATCGTATAAAACACTTTCCACCTAGATGCTCCTAGATTAAAAGCAGAATCCTCCAATGAAGCATCCATTGTTTCAAGTACACCTTTTAAGTTTAGATATGCAATAGGTGAAAAGCACATAGCTTGAATAACTAATAGGCTATTAAAACCAAAAACATCCGTGCTCTGCATCCCAAGTATTTCTTTAGAAATTAATCCGGAACTCCCAAAGAGTAGAATCATAGCTAATGCTAAAACGAAAGGTGGTGAAACAACTGGAAAAACTGCAATAAAATTAAAAAATTTCTTACCAAACATGTGAGTCCTTGTTACTGAATAAGCAAATATGAAACCGATCAAAGTGCTAATTATCGCTGATGAAATGCCCAGTTTCAGACTGTTCCAGATAGTTTGATATATACGAGGCTTATCAAAGATTTCTTGCACGGCTTTAAAATCCAATCCACTTTCACCGACAAAGATTGTTTTCAAGATACTATACATAGGGTAAATGGAAAATAAAAAAAGCGATATTAATACCAAAATGATTAAACCAAATAGATATGGGTTCTCTCCTATTGCTTTCCATTTACGTTTTAACGGTTTTTTAACTATATTTGAATTAGCCAATCATAACACCCCATTAAAAATCGTCGAAAGTCATTTACATATCTCAGTTAGAACGTTTTATAGAATACCTTTTTAAAATAGACTTCACATAGTTTCATGCTAGGTGAAGCCTATTTTGGAATAACTAGTTATCCATCACTAGCTTCTTCCTCTGATTCAATCTGCCGTTCGAATTTATCAACAATCTCATCGCGGTGTTCACTAGCCCAAATGTTATCCGTATCCGCTACATTAAATTCATTCAAATCTGGGGCTCCTTCCGGTATGTTGGCATCTGATATTACTGGTAAATGATAGTATCCAGTATCCGCATAGACATTTTGCCCTTCCACGCTATTTATCCAATTCATAAATTTCGTTGCATTTTCCTTTTCTTGTTCCGGTCCCCCTTTTATTTTAGCCGCTCCTTCCACAGCTACTGATACACCATCCTCCGGGTAAGTAATTTTAATAGGATACCCCTCCTCTTTGAGCGGTAACAGATCCTGAGCAAAAGCAAGTCCAGTGCCAACTTCTCCTATCCCAATAAATTGTGCGTTAGCTGATCCTCCTTTCGTCCATTGTTTCACATTCTCATCAAATTTCTTTAAATAATCAAATGCTTCTTCTTCCCCCATGATTTGCACAAGTGTAGATACAAATTGATATCCGGTTCCTGACGCTCCAGGATGGGCCAACATTATATTGTTTTCAAATTCCGGCTTCAATAAATCCTCCCAGCTTGTTGGGGCTTCAACACCGTTTTCTTCTAACCACTCTTCATTGGAGGCAAAAGCTATAGGCCCTTGATAAATAGGAAGCCAACTAGCATCTTCTACCATTGCATTCTCATCGATTTTATCGAGATTATCCAAATTATCAGTGTCGTATTTTTCTAAGAACCCTTCTTCATCTGCTTCTATGAAGCTATCAGATGGCCCCGCAAACCATATACTTGCATCGCTACTTCCTTCTTCAGCTTTTAGTTTTGAAAGAATCTCTCCTGTACTAAGACGGGTATAATCCACTTCAATTCCAGTATCTTCTTCAAATTTACTTACATATGCTTCTGCGTTTTCTTCAGGCATCGGAGTATACATCGTTAATTTACCATTTGAGCCATCATCTCCACTTGATGTATCATCATTTCCACAAGCAACTAGCATTAATGCACAAATAATAGGAATAAACGTCAAGACTTTTTTCAACTTCATTTCCTCCTTTTTTGATAAGATTTATTAATATTCAAAAAATAATAGCCGCATTAAACCGATTTGTAAGTTTTATGGATTGCTTTAAAAATAAAACACCATTTTATTAACCCCATTCAAAGGACAAGAAAATCTTTCCCCAGCCCTTATTTTTTATAGCCTTATTCATCGACTTTTCTAAATCCTTAGCATCCCTAATTAATTCTTTTTGATTCGGTAAAAGCTTCTCCAATGTACGCTGATACGCTTGACTTTGAAAAGCATGCATTAGTGTTTGAAATTCCTCAGCTGTACTTCGAGAACTTCCGTAAATCGTCAACCCCTTCTCAAGAATATCTCTTGTATTCAGAGGTACATGTTCTTCGGATACACCCATTAAGGTTATTTTTCCTTGAGGCTCGATTAAATCAATTGCTTGATTAATAGCCTTTTCACTAAATGTTCCTCCTGTACATTCAATTACCGCTACAACATTCTCCTCCTTTCTAAAATTGAAATCTTGTACAAGATACGTTGTGGCAAAATCAAAATGCACCAACCTTTCGCTTATAGCACCAAAGACTAACAGGTCCTCTTTTGATATGCCAAAAACATGATGTAATGTTGCTGCCGTTAAATAACCAACCGGCCCATCTCCAAAAACAGCTACTTTTCCATCATTAAAGTAATCGCTTACATGATTTGCAGCGTGTAAGGATACGGAAGTCAATTCCGCTAAAACGGCAATTTCATCAGGAACATTAGAGGGTATGGCTATTACATTTTCTTTTGGAAGTACCAAATTCTGTTGTCCAATCCCATCGTAACCACTGCCTAAGAAAACACTTTGCGGCAAATAATTATCCTTTACTACTCGACTGTTAGGGGATGATTTATTATTTATTGTATTAGCTTGTAATCGTCTTGCAGGGATATTAGGAACAATAACGACACGCTGACCTATATCAAAAGTTTCATCCTTCGACTTTACTATATGGCCAATTCCTTCATGAAACAGGGCCATAGGAAGTTTACTTTGTAAAGCCTCCTTTCTTCGTTGACCAGTGTAATAACGAGTGTCTGCATGACATATACTTGCTAAACTTGGCTGTACCACAACTTGATTATTATCAATGGAATGTTGAAGTACAACTTCTTCAAACGTTTCCGGTGCAATCAGTCGATAAGCTCTTGACTGTACAATTTCTTTATTACTCATACCTCCACTCCTCACCATGCTCATTTATGCTCATTATTATTTATATGTGCTCATTTTGTATTAATGATTATTTTTGTTAATACTTAAATTATTATATTCTATTCTGAATACGTCGTTGTAACGCTCCGTCTATTGTATATATGGATGTACCGTTATTTATTCGATTTGTTATTAACAGGTGTTTGTTCTTATTCTTCCTTCAATCATTAATTCTTTTTAGTAAACCAAAAAAAACTCCCTCTATATAGAAGGAGTTTCATTACACGGATTTAAGAAGCAGCGCGACGTTGTATAACGTCTAAACGCTTGTTGTTTGTCACAATAATGTAAATAGCGATGACCCAAATAATAACCGCAATAATAGACCCGATGTTAAATATTCCCTTTTCGGCAGTCCACATAATCGAATAACCTATAGATCCTAACAGCAATGAATAATAGAGAAATGGAAGAAGCGTTTTTCGAATAATGTGTCCTTCTTTCCCTACAAGTCCAACAACTGCTGATGCTGCGACAACATTATGGACACAAATCATATTTCCGGCTGCTCCACCAACTGCTTGAAGCGCAACCATCCAAGTCGCATCACCGCCGATGCGTTCGCCGACCCCGAATTGGAAAAGCGAGAACATCATGTTACTAATAGTATTACTACCAGCTACAAATGCACCAAGTCCTCCAACGAACGTTGCAAAGATTGGATACAACGATCCTGCAAGATTTGCAACACCTTCTGCTAAAGCTAGCGGCATTTCTTGATAACCAGCCGCTCCGCCGTCTGAGTTAAGAAATACTTGCACCATAGGAACAGTGAAGACAAGAGCTGACCCAGCTGCAATCATTGTTTTCCCGGAGTCTTTCCAAGCTCTAGCAAATTCTTGAACCCTCATCCCATGCATATAATAGGTGAATACGGCAACGACGATAAAAATGAATCCTGGTGAAAACAAAATTTCCCAACTAGAGGATATTTCTGTCCCAAAAATATGTGGTAATGTAATTGTAGCAGATTGAAGCCAATCCCCTACTATAGTTAGTCTGGAAATGAGCAATAGAATAGCAATCAATACGTATGGTGCCCATGCACGCCACATGCTTATTTTGCCTGCATAAATCTCACTATGTTTAAGCTCAACCCTCCCGGTCCACGTTGGATCCCACCGGTCTTTTGATTCGAAATCCCAAATTTCGTCTTCCTTTGGCATGAGGAAGCCCTTTTTCGCTGCCGGAATTACAATTGCCAATCCAACTAAGCCGCCAATCATTGCAGGGAATTCAGGTCCTAATAAATTTGCAACAATAACATATGGTATCGTCATCGCCACGGAAGCAAAGATTGCGAACTTCCAAACCTTTAACCCCTCACTGAATGATTTATTCTTCCCAAAAAAACGTGTTAAAATGGCTACTAAAAATAACGGAATTAGTAATCCTGCGATGGTATGAAGCAAGGCCACCTTCCCAGCAACACCAAATACAAAGCTTGAAATATCAGTGATTTGGGTGAGCGACTCAACTCCTGTACCCACTCCCACAGTCATGGGCGTTCCGACTGCTCCAAAGGATACCGGAGTACTTTGGATAACCATACCGGAGACAACAGCTGCCATCGCTGGAAACCCAAGTCCGACCAATAATGGTACTGCAACTGCTGCAGGTGTACCAAACCCTGCTGAACCTTCAATAAATGAACCAAAAAGCCATGCAACGATAATGACTTGAATACGCCGATCGGGGGTAATATCTGTAAAACCACGACGAATAGTATGAAGCCCCCCACTTTCTTGCAGCGTATTTAATAGTAAAATTGCGCCAAAAATAATAAATAAAAGTGTAACAGCAACGATCAAACCATGAACAGATGCAGCAGCTACTTTGGGGAAGGCTACATTCCAAACGAATAGAGCTAATAAAACAGTGACAATATAGGAAAGCGGCATGGCCTTACTCGCTGGCCATTTAAGCCCAACTAGAAAAATAGCAACAACAATAATTGGAAGGACGGCCAGCACAGCTAATATTCCATTACCCATTTTTAAAACCCTTCCTTATATATTTTTTTTTAAACCATATACATATGTGCACATAGCAAACAGGAATTTAGTTATATCTATTAACCTAAAATAAAGTCAACTTTGTTTTATAGAGTTACGAAGCTCACCAATTCCAGCAATTTTACAGTTGATTTCATCCCCGTCTTTCATCATTTCAGCGCCTAGCGGACTTCCAGTTAAAATAATATCACCCGCTTCCAATGTCATTACACTGGATAAATACGCGATCATCTTTCTCATGGAAAAGATCATAAGTGCCGTTGAGCTATCCTGTTTCTTATTACCGTTTAAGTATGCTTCAACGTTAACTTTATCAGGATCGAGTTCCGTTTCGATATATGGTCCGAGCGGTGTAAATGTGTCAAATGATTTTCCTACCATCCAATGTCCGTCTTCATGGAAATATTGTGGCGCTGTTACATCATTGGCTATCGTATAGCCAAATATAGACTCTGTTACTTCTTCTTCAGAGAGGTTACTTGCACGTTGACCGATTACTACGGCAAGTTCTGATTCAAATTTCACTTCTTCAACTTCTCTTGGTATAACAATAGCTTTCCCATTTCCAATAACAGAGGAAATCGGTTTATAAAAAAATACAGGAATATCAGGTAATTCAGAGGGTAAATCATTAGTTTCAGCAACATAATTTGCTCCGATACCAATTACATGTTTTGGTGTGAGTGGTGCCAATAATTGGATGTCAGAAACATTATAGATTTTTTCTGTTAAATTCCATCCTGTAAATATGTCTCCTTCAATTTGTTGAATACCACTGTCTGTTGCAATACCATACAAAACGCTTGTTTCTTTCTGTTTTTTAAATCTAGCGAATTTCATTATTTTCACTCCTTGTACTCTCATGATTGAGAGATGGATTATGTGGCCCATCTCTCAGGCTTTATACTTCTACTGTCTTCCACTCTTGCTTTACTTCTACACAACGACCGGGACTTGGAAATAATTTTCCGGGATTTAGTAGATCCTCGGGGTTAAAAACAGCACGAATTTCCGTTTGCGCGGCCATTTCCTCATCACTGAAGATAAAACGCATTTCTGCCGATTTTTCGATCCCCACACCATGTTCACCAGTAATTGAGCCACCAACATCTGCACAAACCTTTAAGCATTCGGAACCCGCTTTTGAAGCTCGTTCACTTTGTCCAGGAATACTTGCATCGAATAAAATAAGTGGATGCAAATTCCCATCCCCTGCATGGAAAATATTTGCAATACGAAGCTCATACTTCATGCTAATTTCAGAGATTTTTGCCAGTACTTCAGGCAAACGAGTTCTAGGAATAACCCCATCTTGTACGAGATAATCGGGAGAGATTGCTCCCATTGCGCCAAAGCCCATTTTGCGGTTTGCCCACCAAAGTCCTCGTTCTGCTTCATCTTTAGCCACTTTTACCTCTCGCACATTATTATTTTTACAAACATCAAGTATTTCATCGATTTGATCATCAATTCCAGCGGCAATTCCATCGACTTCAATAAGTAAGAACGCAGCAATATCTCTCGGATGCCCGACTGGATAAGCGGCAGATTCAACACCCTCGGTGGCTATAGAGTCCATCATTTCAAGTGCAGCTGGAATAATACCAGCGGCAATAATATCTGAAACAGCTTGGCTTGCATCATTAATATCATCATAATAAGCAAGAACGGTTTTCTTACCCTCAGGAGTTTTTAAAACCTTTACGGTAACTTTTGTCACAATGCCAAGCGTTCCCTCTGAACCGGTCAAAAGCCCGAGTAAATCGTATCCCGGGCGATCCGGAACCCCGTCTTCTCCTATTTCAATAATTTCACCGCTAGGAAGAACAATTTCAAGACCCAAGATATGGTTTGTTGTAACACCATATTTAAGACAATGTGCCCCTCCCGAGTTTTCGGCAACATTGCCACCGATTGTACATGCATATTGGCTTGAAGGATCTGGTGCGTAATAGTAACCTTTATCTGAAATAGATTGTGTCAACTTTAAATTAATATAACCAGGCTCAACAACTGCTTTTCTATTTTCCAAATCAAGATGGAGCATCTTCTTCATCCGAACCAAACTAATTAGAACTTCACCTCCAAGCGGGGTCGCCCCTCCGCTCAAACCTGTTCCAGCCCCACGCGCTATATAAGGAATTTCCACTTTATTTAAGTATTTCACAACATCTGAAACCTGTTTAGTATTCCGCACAAAAACAACCGCTCTTGGCATCCCTTTTGACATCGTATAGCCGTCGCATTCATATGAAATGAGATCTTCTTTCAAATAAAGAACTTCACCTTCGCCAACTATATTGATTAATTGTTGAGCAACAGCATCAGGTTTTTGTTTTTTATGCCTTTTTCCAAGCACTCTTTCACATCCTTTTGATTACGATTTCACTAGTCGAGCCTGCTCTCTTCTTTCTTTTTCATATGCCCAGTCAAGTAGTTGTACGGTGTGAACGACCTTTTCACTTCTACCATATTTTTTTATCCCCATTGCGATTTGCAGCATACAACCGGGATTACCCATTGAAATCATATCAATATTTTCAGGTACATCTTCCACCTTACGCTCCAGAAGAGCCCCTGCCATTTCGGGGTGTGTAAGATTGTAGATTCCTGCACTTCCACAGCATCTGTCTGCATCTGGTAAATCAACCATTTCCACACCTGGTATTTCATTTAAAAGTTGACGAGGCTCAAAACGTACCCCCTGTCCGTGAGCTAGATGACACGCGTCATGGTACGTAATTTTTGTGTTTACTTCTGCTTTTGGACGTTTAAAATCATTATCATATAGAAATTTAGAAACATCTTCAATTTTCGCCGAAAAATCCTCCGCTAAAGGGAGCATTTCAGGATCATTTCTGAATAATTCATTATATTCCTGAAGTGCACATCCACAGCCTGCAGCATTTACAAGGACTTTGTCATAATCTTTAAAGGCTTCCATATTCTGTTTGGCGAGTTCCTTTCCAGTTTCTCTTTCACCAGCGTGAACATGAAGAGCTCCGCAACATCCCTGTTGTTTCGGCAGGCCAACTTCAAATCCATTATGTGTGAGAACACGAATAGTCGCTTCGTTAACATCACTGAACATGACGTCCATGATACACCCTGTCAGCATTCCAACCCTTTCTTTCTTTTCATCTTCTGCTGGCACAATTTCTGGGTATCTTCCCAACACAGGTTTTTCAACTTTCGGGAGAATGGACTCCATATCTTTCAAATGTGTTGGCATTATATTTAATAAGCCTGTTGTTCTCACAATACGCTGTATACCACTTTTTTGATAAAATCGCATGAAAGACCCAAGCATATTCATACGATTCTGATACGGGAAAAATCCGTTCAATGCTGTCTTACTAAGTGTACCTGTAAGACCTGTTAAAGGCATTGCTTGGCGAATTTGTCCACGAGCTTCTTCAATCAGTCCACCAACTTGGACGTCTGCCGGGCAGGCTGTTTCACAAGCGCGACAATCTAGACAGTCAAAGATGGGTTTAGAAAAAGCATCATTAATATCTATTTTGCCTTTGCCAACTGCTTCAATTAAATAAACACGACCTCTTGGTGAATGTTGCTCTTCTCCTGTTTCCTGATACGTTGGACAAGCTTCAAGACACATGCCACAGTGAACACAGTCTGCCCACTTCGTTTCATCAGGGATATCCTCTCCCAAGTAGTTACCCAGGCTCTTCGTATGACAAGGAAGATCGGATGTTTCTTTATTTAATAATTTTGTTAAGCTATTTTCATCCTCACTCATGTTATATACCTCCTACAAAACGTTGGCGGTTTAAGATTCGCTTTGGATCGTTCGTCCGTTTAATGCCTTCTAATAAAGCAAAGTAGTTCGGTCTTTCTCCCCAAACACTAATCGTTTCTCTTAGGATAAATGGCAGATGTGTACACACAACATAGCCTTGTTTTTCTTCTACTTTTGCTCTCAATGCCTTTATATAAGAAACAATAGCTTCAGGGAACCCTTTGACATATACTCTCGAAATGCCATGGCCAAGGCCACCATGGGCTTCAACTGAAACATGATATTCCTCAGCAAGTCTGTCAGCTGCTTTCAGAATAAGGAGAACATCTAAATTATTGCTGCCAATTTTCAATGCTGCTTGCGTTTTAGCTTCACCTTTTTCGTCATTGTATCCATTGGGTCCGATATGTCTGAATCTCTCCCACCAGTGCCTTGCCTCTTCCGCATGTAACACAAAATGCTTAATACCTTTTGGCACATGCCTCTCTACCCAATCCTCCTGGTCGAGAACGGCATTTTCCCGATCTTCAAATGCAATGGCAAGTGTATAATGATCTTCGCCAGTCATCTTTTTAGCAACAAAAGGGGTTAAAATTTCAAGTGATACTGGTTCCATCATTGAATCGAGTATAAGCACAGAAAATTCACGAATCGCTTGTTCATTACCTTTAGGGAAATGCAGAAGAAACAACCCCTCATATTTTGGGAGCGGACGCAATTTAATCGTGATTTCGCTAATGACGCCAAGCGTTCCCATTGACCCAATAAAAAGTTTATTCATGTCATAACCCGCAACGTTTTTCACAACTTTACCGCCTGTACGGATAACTTTTCCGTCTGCATACACGATTCGCGTACCGATAACCAAATCTCTAGCAGATCCATAGAGCAGCCGTTTCGCTCCACTGTCATTCGCTGCAATAATTCCTCCGATCGTTGCCATTTCAGGCCAAGGAGTGTCAAGTGCCACATGTTGCCCTTTTTTGCCTATTTCATCTGTAATTTCTTTTAACGTCGTTCCAGGTCTCACCGTTAATGTCAGATCTCCAACTGAATGATCTATAATCCCTTTGTATTCGGCAAGCGACAATAGAATATCTGCTTGTTCAATCACCCCGCCATATCCTCGCTTTGTTCCACCTGAAACAATGTTGACCGTTTTATCATATTTATTCGCGTATCCAAGAACTTTTGAAATGTCTGCTTCGGAATGTGCCTCCATCATTTGCATACCGCCATTGCCAAGTGGATGACGTTCTTCATGGTTTTGCTTCATTTGTATTTTTGGCAAAACCTCTATTAGATCCGAAGAAGCCATATTAACACCCCCCCCATTTGTCATTGCTTGAGAAACCGTATAACTCATATAAATGACTATAATACTAAAATATAAACCCCACAACGCCACTTTTGAAATCGGTTTCATTGATTCGTTACCATAACTCTTTATGGTGTTTATTTATTATATTAAATCACTGTCCTACACCAAAGTCAACACACTGTTTTAAAAAATCAGAAATATTTACATAGATGTATAGAGCAGTATCAGACTAAAATGCCTTCTAAGCACAACAGTCTTCTACCGCCCTTACAATGGGAAACTATCCTACTATACTACTCTTCTATCTCGATTTTACAGCATAATCTCTTTCTTTTACTTCGAGACGGCGACGGTGCAGAATTGGCTCCGTGTAACCACTTGGCTGCTCTCTCCCCTTAAATACAAGATCACAAGCTGCTTGGAATGCAATCGAGTCATCAAATTCAGGAGCCATTGGACGATAAAATGGATCTCCTGCATTTTGCTCATCAACAATTTTAGCCATTCGCTTCAGCGTATTTAATATTTGCTTCTCTGTACAAATACCATGGTACAACCAATTCGCTATCATTTGACTAGAAATGCGTAATGTTGCTCGGTCTTCCATAAGCGCAACATTGTTAATATCAGGAACTTTAGAACAGCCGACACCTTGCTCAACCCAACGGACTACATAACCAAGCAATGTTTGTGTACTGTTATCAAGTTCCTCCTGTATTGCTTCAGCTGACCAGTTTATATTTCCTGCAACTGGAATTTGCAAAATCTCATCGCGATAATCTTTCACTTCTTTTGCTAGCTCCTCTTGGACTTTTCTTACATCAATTTCATGGTAGTGAAGCGCATGCAGTGTTGCTGCTGTTGGTGATGGAACCCAGGCGGTGTTCCCACCTGCTTGTAAATGACTTCCTTTTTGCTTAAGCATGGCGTCCATCAAATCTGGCATGGCCCACATTCCTTTACCTATTTGCGCTTTTCCTTTTAAACCTGTATCTAAGCCGACGCGTACATTATTTTTCTCATAGCCATTCAGCCAAATAGAGGATTTCATCTCGCCTTTGCGAATCATTGGACCTGCTTCCATTGAGGTATGAATTTCGTCACCTGTTCGGTCTAAGAAGCCTGTATTAATGAAAACAATTCTCTCTTTTACTTCTTTGATACTATTTTTCAAATTTAAACTCGTACGTCGTTCTTCATCCATTAAACCTATTTTAAGTGTATAACGTTTCATATCAAGCATATCTTCTACACGATTAAATAATTCATTCGCGAAAGCAGCTTCTTTTGACCCATGCATTTTCGGTTTAACAATATAAACAGAGCCTTCCTTCGAATTTTGCAATGGACCATTTCCGAGAAGACTATGTTTCGCCATCAGGCTTGTAAAGACACCGTCCATAATACCCTCATGAACTTCTTCGCCGTTTTCATCCAGAATCGCATTGTTTGTCATTAAGTGACCAACATTACGTATAAACATAAGCACTCGGCCGGATAGTATAACTTCTTCGCCGTCCGGACCTATGTAAGTGCGGTCAGAGTTCAGTGTACGTGTCACTTCTTTTCCGCCTTTTGTGAATACAGATGTTAAATCCCCTCTATTAAGACCAAGCCAATTGCGATATACAAGTGTTTTATCCTCAGCATCTACAGCGGCAACAGAATCTTCACAATCCATAATAGAAGAAGTTGCAGACTCTAAGTAAATATCCTTCACACCCGCCTCATCCGTTTTTCCAATCGAGTGATTTGGATCGATTTGAATTTCAAAATGTAATCCATTATTTTTCAGCAAGACAGCACCGGGCTCTTGTGGTTGCCCTTGGTAACCGACAAATTTAGAATCATCTTTAAGTCCCGTTGTTTCACCATTTTTTAGTGTGACTTCTAATTTACCCTTAACGATTGTATATTTTGTTGCTTCTGTATGGGATGAAAAGTTAAGCGGTGCATGTTCATCAAGGAAATGTTTAGCAAAAGCAATGACTTTTTCACCACGCACAGGGTTATAGGAATCTTTTTTCTCGGCTCCTCCTTCTTCACTTACTGCATCCGTTCCATACAATGCATCATAAAGCGAACCCCAGCGTGCATTAGCAGCATTGATTGCATAGCGCGAATTGTCAACCGGTACAACAAGCTGTGGTCCAGCTTGACGTGTAATGACATCATCAACATCCTCTGTCGTTATGTTAAAATCGTCAACACGCGGCTCCAAATAGCCTATACGCTCCAAGAATACTTTGTATGAATCAAAGTCAAATACCTTATTTTCTTTATGCCAAGCATCAATTTGGTTTTGGATTTCCTCACGTTCTACTAATAATGCTTTATTTTTTGGTGTTAAATCAGCAACAAGCTTCCCTAAGTCCGTCCAAAATTTCTCGCTGTCAAGACCTGTATCTGGCAACGCTTCCATATTCACGAAATCATAAAGTTCCTTTGCCACCTGAAGATTGCCCACTTTTACGTAATCCACCATTCATCATACCTCCACTTCCGTTTTTCTACTCTTCATTTTATTACAACGTAGCGTAGAAACAAAAATACATTTTTTGCATGATCGTTATTCCTTTTAGCTATACCTTGTAGTATAATGAAGCATAATTACACGTTATTGTCTGGAGAGGATGCCTATCATGGACATAAGACAGATAGAATATTTTGCAGAAGTTGCGAAACAGTTGAACTTTACAAGAGCAGCATCCATCCTTCATATTTCCCAGCCATCATTAAGCAAGACAATTAAAAACCTGGAGTCCGAACTCAGTGCTCCGCTTTTTTATAGAGGGGCTAATCAATTAGAGCTAACTGATGCTGGTCAAGCCCTTCTCGTTAATGCCAAACAGGTTCTGCACGCGTTTGAGAACTTAACATCTGAAATCAATGATGTCATTGATTTGAAAAAAGGGGAAATTAAAATTGGAATTCCCCCGATTATCGGTGCTGCATTTTTTTCCAAATTAATCAGTCAATACAAAGAAGCCCATCCTTCCATTGAATTGCTCTTAACGGAAGTTGGTAGTAACAAAATCAAACATGGTGTTGACGAAGGAACGCTTGACATTGGATTAGTATGTAATATCCCCATTCAAAAAGGAAACTTTGAAACCGTTAAACTATTAAAGGACCCCCTAATGCTTATTGTACAGAAAGACAATCCTTTAGCGAAGAAAAGATCCATTGACTTTTCTCATATCAGAAAAGAAGCATTTATTTTATATCGGAATGATTTTTCCCTGCATGATAGTATTATTGAAGCTTGCGAAAAACAAGGTTTTTATCCAAATATCGTCTGTGAAAGCTCACAAAAAGATTTCATGATTGAAATGGTTGAAGCAAAGTTAGGTGTTGCTTTATTACCAAGTAAAATTTGTAACCAGATTAACAATGAAAAAATTATCGCCATTCCTTTTAACAGACCTATCGTTAATTTGGAGTTAGGCATGGTCTGGAGAAAGAACACGTACTTACCGTTCGCTGTACGTGAATTTATTGCTATGTCAAAATCGTTTACGATTTAAAATAGTACATATGATATATTGAATAAGGTAAGAAACAAAGCATAGAAAAAAGAGAATAAGGAAAATAGATCGTTTTTTAACGCACTTAAATAAGCCTTCTCTTTTTAAATTTTTTATAATAAACCCATGCCCGTTTTGGTTGGATATTTTCTTGAGCTGTTTCCCAATACGCAAATACAGAATAAGAGACTAAATCAGATTCCCACAAATAGATTGGTACATATAATAGATAATTGCAGCAGTTAGCGTATTAAGTTTATATTAATGGTTTATAATACACGAGAACATACCCTTTGTGATCTGTTTTTGTACACAAAAACTGTTGCACAATCGATTATCGAATTGTGCAACAGCTTCTCCCATGTCCCTATGTTATACGTGGGGCTTAATCTGGAATTATATACAAATCATAATAGTAAATGTACCTGAGCAATTTTGTTTATCCTACTCTACTTTTACAGCCTTCCTTTTTCCTTTTAATGGGACATCGCGTAGTGTCAAAATAACGATCAATGAAATAATATATATAATCGATAAAAATGACATTGCTGCAGTGATACTAAACTTGTCTAAGAAGAAACCAATAGCTATTGGAGACAATCCGCCAACTGCTCTTCCAGTATTAAAAATAACATTATTGGCAGTACTTCTAACATTAGTTGGATAAAAGCTACTAATTAATGCACCATATCCCGCGTTCATACCATTAGCGAAAAATCCTACAACCACCCCACCAATTAATATTGTTACAGCACTATCCGCATACACATAAATAAACACGGAAACAGCTGATGCAATTAGAAAGATACTATAAGACCATTTTGCCCCAAACCGATCTAATATTTGACCAAATAGTAACATACCCAAGCACATGCCTATAATGGTACTAATCATCCACAAAGAAGAATTAGATACGCTAAGTCCTATTTGCTCTTGCAAAATAGATGGTAGCCAGTTCATTAAACCAAAATATCCCGCAACTTGCACACTAGACATAATTGTTAATGCAATGGTAACATACGTTGTTTTGGGTGAATTAAACAGCAAAGATAAAGTAGCTTTTTCTTTCTTTTCTTTTGTTTGTCGATTTGCTTTCTTCCAGTCCTCCGTTTCATCTAAATTTCTTCTGACATAATAAGCTAGAAATACCGGTAAAATACCAATAATGAATAAGGCTCTCCACCCTCCTAAAGGAATAATGATTGCTGCTGCTACAGCGGCTAGAATCGACCCGACCTGACCGCCAACGGTTACCCAGGAGGTCATTCTCCCCCGTTTTTCTTTTGGAAAAGCCTCCGCTACTAAAGCCATTCCTATTCCAAATTCTCCACCTCCACCGACACCAGCGAGAAAACG
Organism: Virgibacillus sp. NKC19-3; assembly: GCF_019837165.1. Lineage (NCBI taxonomy): Bacteria > Bacillati > Bacillota > Bacilli > Caryophanales > Bacillaceae > Virgibacillus > Virgibacillus saliphilus. Next base: position 1,564,358 of record NZ_JAGYHC010000001.1, on the reverse strand, counting down.
AAAAATATAAATCATATATATGTTCGTTGAAAACGCCATTAATGCCGTAGCAATGGCAAATAAAAAAATAGTGTAAGTGAACACACGAATCCGGCCAAATTTATCCGCAAGAATTCCAAAACCAATTCCTCCAAGGAGCATTCCAATATTAGTAACGGAAGAGATAGCCCCGCCTGCGGCAGATGAAATGTTAAATTCTGCGATTATACTGGTTAACACAAACGAAAGAAACATTATATCCATGCCTTCTAATCCTAATCCAAGCATAGATGAGCCAAGTACTTTCTTTTTATACCCGTCTTCTTGCTGATTGACTTTATGCATATTATTCACATTCTTCCCTCTTCTCAAGTAAAATTTAGATAGTTTTGGTACGACTTAATGTATACAAGCATTGAGAATAGCTTTAGCTGCTTTTGCATGAAGAACTTTATAATTGTCATCTGATACCCATTGATCATTGAATCGATTGACATGAATAACTAGACAGTTTGCAGCAGGAATTTGGTATAAAGCTGCCAAAAGGTATAAAACAGCAGTTTCCATCTCAAAGTTGGTAATATGTCTGTCCTGCCAATAATTCATAAAGGATGAGTCAGGTTTCGGCCCATTCGTAATAGCATGATCACGTCCTTGACCAAGATAGTAACTTTGTGTTGTCATCCCAATGCCCGTATGAACATGAAAACCAACACTTGTGACATTAGATTTAATCTTTTGTAAGAGATCAAAATCTGCAACCGCAGGATATACATCACTGACATATTCAGATAATACGCCATGATTACGTGCCATCGCGTGATTCAGCATAATATCCCCCGGAGCTAAATCCTTTCTCCAAGTACCACACCCCCCTAAGCGCACCAGTTTCTTTGCACCACTTTGAATCAGCTCAATAACAGCGATCTCTGTAGACCCCAATCCTATTCCGGTAGAACAGATCGAAACATTTTTACCTTTCCATGTACCTGCGACCAAAATAAATTCGCGATTTTTTAAAAGAAGTCTTGTATTTTCCCAGCTATTTGAAATAAGTTCCACGCGGCCCGGATCACCTACTAATAAAGTTACCTCGCCTAAATCGGCTGGACTGATTGACTTCAAATGTATATTTTCCATAACTATAAACTCCTTCACATCAATACTTTATCAAAGTAAACCATTTTATTTACGAAAATGATGATAACAAAAATAAGGGAAACAACTAAGTATTTTAACACTAAATATAGTGAAGGTGACGGGCAACCCACTACTGATGTGTTAAAAGCTCATTCCCAGCAATACTCAGCGTGGTTATCTCACGCGGGGCCAAAATGATATCCAATTCTTCTTACAAACTTCTTTGATAGTTAGCCCTGTTTCAGTTACCTGCTTGACTACTTTTACAGCCGTTTCGTACCCCAAATGGAAATTCAATGCAGGGATTATGCTACAGCTTTTCTCCACATAAGCATAATGGACGATCCAGGCTGCTTCACTGGGAGATTAATTTCCCGAAGACCAGTAATCGAACTGACAATAGCTCTTCCACTCGTTTCTTACAACATCTCTGTATGTATATTGGCGAGTGTTGCTGCTTTTTTACCTCTGCAAGCGCGAAAATCAACTCTTTATGAACAGGGATTTCGGTGATAGGAAAATTTTCAAGCGCACAGACTGAACTAACCCAATGTATGGTTGTTTACCCATGCGTACAAATTAAATCTATATGCTTTTAGGTCATGTAATACATCGGGGGATGACATAGCCCAGGTTCCACCGACGTTGTACTTTTACTAACCGGTTTCGTCCATTGACCCTGATGATCGTTAACGATTTGGCCCTCTTTCATAATGGTTTTGCCACGAACAATGGTTGCGAGCGGTTTCCCCTTTCCCTGAAAGCCATCAAAAGCGGTAACTTTACTTTTACTATGCAATTGCTCTCTTTTTATTTCAAACGGCTGCTTTAGATCGACAATCGTGATATCTGCATCTGAACCAATCTCCAAAGAACCTTTTCTTGGATAAAGGTCAAATTGTTTAGCCGGGTTCGTAGATAGCAATGCAACCAATTGCTGGATTGTGATTTTCCCTTCATTTACCGCGTTCAGCATTAATGGTACGGTCGTTTCCACACCGCACATGCCGGCTGGGATTGACCATAAATCACCATCTTTTTCTTCTTCCGTATGTGGCGCATGATCAGAGCAAACAATCGAAATGGTACCATCTTCAATACTCTCCCAAAGTTTATCCTGATCCTTTTTGTATTTCACCGGCGGATAAACCTTCATCATCGGACCAATAGCTTTGTAGTCATCCGTATTCAAAAAGAGAAAGTGAGGACAAGTCTCTGCAGTTATATTATCTCCCTTTTCTTGCGCGCTTCTAACTGCATCTACTCCCGCTGCAGAAGTAATATGAAGTACATGTAGTCGTGCTCCTGTATGTTTGGAAAAAGCAATTCCAGTTTGAATCGTTGTCAGTTCAGCAAGACCCGGTCTTCCTTCAACAAGAGCCTCATAATCTTTACCCCCCTCATTTTGTACTTCATTTGTCAACTGGTGGATTAATTCATTATTTTCTGCATGAATTGCTAAAACTTTGCCCGTCTTGGAAACCTCTCTGAATATTTTATAGACCTCACCATCATCAAGAGGAGGAATAATATCTTTCATTTCCGAACTATAATTATAAACCAATTCATACGTATCTCGTTTTATAGCATATCCCCAGAAAAATTTAAAACCTATCACCCCCGATTCGTCAAGTGACTGAATACTATCTAAATTTAAGTTCCCTAAACAAATTCCCCAAACACCAAAATCAACGTTCGCTTTTTTTGATAGATTATCAACTTGATTCTCAAAATTTTCCACGTTATTGATAGGTGGATTTGTATTCGGCATCTCAAATACAAGTGTGATTCCACCAGCAGCTGCTGCTAAGGTAGAGTGGTAAAAGTCCTCCTTATGCGTGGATCCTGGATCTCTCGAATGAACGTGCGTGTCCATTAATCCAGGCAATACGTAACAGCCATTGGCATCTGTCGTTTCGTCTGCTTCCCCTGGTAATTCCTCGGACGTAACGGCTGCAACTTTTCCATCCTTTATATAAATATTTCCGTCATAACAATCATCTGCCGTTGTAATTTTTCCATTTTTAATGATATGATCCCATTCTACCATCCGTAATCCCTCTTTCTTTTACTTAGATATAATCCTTTTCCCATTGATTACGGACCATAACTCCGCCGATTAATTTATCAATATGATACAATTGGTGTTCTTCCATATAGGTTTGAATGCCCTGTATGATATCAATCATAGCTGTTGGGGATACAAAGTTTGCCGTTCCTACTTGCACTGCTGAAGCACCAGCCAGCATCATTTCAATTGCATCATTAGCTGTCATGACTCCACCGCAGCCAATAATGGGGAGCCGCGATACTTCATGGACCTGATATATTTGTCTAACAATGATGGGTTTAATGGCTGGACCTGATAATCCACCCATAACGTTGCCGATTTTAGGTCGTCGGGAATGAATATCAATCGCCATGGCTAAAGGGGTATTGGCCACGACCAACGAATCGGCTCCAGCCCTTTCCGCAGCTAAAGCAATTGATTGAATATCCGTAACATTTGGCGTTAGTTTAACAAGAATTGGTTTATCTGTAGTCTCTCGTACTCTATCAACCAATTGATAGGTGATAGCGTCACTCATTCCAAACGCCTGACCATTATTTTTTAAATTCGGACACGATATATTTAATTCCAAGGCAACCACGCTTGGGACCGATGCAATGATATTGGACATCTCGACAAATTCATCAATGGATTCGGCAGAAATACTGGATATAAGTGGTGCACAGTACTGCTCGTAATAAGGAATGGTTTCTTGTAAATAATGATCAATTCCTTTACTTTGAATACCTATTGAGTTAATCATCCCGCCCTGGGTTTCACACGCCCGTGGATTTCTGTTACCTCTTTGGGGATATTTTGTAATACTTTTCGGTACCAGTGCACCAAGGAGATTAAAATCAATAAGCTTATCCATCCCCTCTCCGAAAGCTCCTGAAGCAGGCATAACAGGATTTGCTATTGTCATTCCACCAATATCTACGGCCATCTTCAATCCCTTTTTCATTATTCAAACACCACCTCTTCAAGCGGGAAAACCGGTCCGTCTTCACAAGATTTAACGGTTTGTGTTACACCATGCCTTTTTACGTCACATACACACGAGTAACAAACTCCCATTCCACACGCCATGTATTCCTCTAAAGCAACCTGACCAGTGATTCCATTTCCTTTTGACATTTTCTGCAGTAGCATCGATAGCCTTCTTGATCCACATGTGTACGCCGCATGAATAGGATATGTCTCCATTAAATCACGAATCATTTCACGTACATGTTCCACATCACTTGTTCCATCTTCTTCTGTCACACAGTAAACGTTTGTACAATATTTTTCCATTGTCTTCGTGGCTAATAGATCATCCTGCTTTCGGGCGCTTAAAATGGCATATATTTCAATGTTCATTCGAGCGGCTTTTTGAGCAAGTGCAGCAAGAGTAGCAATGCCGACACCCCTTGCTAAGAGCAATACCTTATTACAGTCTTTTGACATGGTGAAAGGAACTCCTGCGGGGCCAAGCAAGTTGATTTTTTCACCTGGTTTATACCTGGCTAGTTGCCTCGTTCCCGGACCGTCAACCTTATAAAGAAACTCGAGTGTATCCTCATTGATCAAGTAAATACTGAATGGTCTTCTTAATAAAGGATAATAGGTCTCGTGATTCGTAGGTTTGATATTAAAGAATTGACCTGGTTCAATGCGTTCTTCCACAACAGACGAATCTACTATCATATGCCAATAACGGTCACTTACTTGGCGGTTGGACAATACTGTCAAATGATAATCTTTCATGATATACCCCCACTATTTTGAAATTGCCTCAGCCTTCTTTGGTACGGCCCATTTTAATACTTCCTTTTCCAACACGTCACAACCGATTCCAATGGCTTCAAATGAGGCAAATTCATCTTTGTGATGGCTTAAACCATCCCTGCAAGGAATAAAAATCAATCCCGTTGGACAAAGTTTTGCCATATGCATCGCATCATGTCCCGCCCCACTCGGCATTTTCCTATATGAAACACCTAATTGTTCACATGTTTGCGAAATGGAGGAAGTAACTTCCTGTTCTAATAATATAGGCTTATCATTCGTAAGTAATTCGGAATGTACCAATAGTTCTCTTTTACTTTCTACATACTTAATCGTGTCCTTTATATGTTTCATCACCGTTTGTTTTGAAGCCATGTTAATGCTGCGAATATCAATTTTCATCTCCGCTTGTTCCGGAACAACATTCATGACACCGGGAGCAACAGTACAATCTCCTACAGTTGCAACCGTCCCTTTCTGCGCCTCGATCATTGCCGCTTGTTCGACGGCTAAACCGATTTCGGAAGCACCTAAAAATGCATCCTTTCGTAAATTCATCGGTGTTGTGCCGGAATGTGATGCTTTACCTTGCACCGTTACTTTTAAGCGAGTTGGTGCTGCAATTCCCGTTGCAACCCCAATATCCAATTGCTCCCTCTCTAATACAGGCCCCTGCTCAATATGAACTTCAAAAAATGCTTTGATCGTTTCGTTTTCTCTACATGCGTCTCCAGCTTGACTTAAATTTAGTCCTACCTGTGAAAAGGCATCTTTTAAACTTATATCACATTTATCTTTTACGTTTTGGACATTATGCTGTTCTAACTTTCCAGCCATGCATTTACTTCCAATTGTGGACACCCCAAACCTTGATGACTCCTCAGCAGTAAAACAAATGATCTCAACCGGATGCTTGGTTTGTATCTGTTGTTCGTTTAGACGACGAATTAATTCAATTGCAGTAACAACGCCAACAGTCCCGTCGTACTCACCTCCATTAATAACCGTATCAAGATGTGAACCAGTCGAAACAGGGGGTAATGTTGGATCTATTCCTTCTCTACGTGCAATCATATTACCTGCATAATCCATTCGCACACTTAAATTCTCACCTTCGCATATTTCTTTAAAAATTTCTTTTGCTTTGCGTTCATTTTCCGTATATGCCAACCGATTGATGCCGTCTTCTGTGTAACCTATCTTATTAAATTGCTTTAGTGTTTGTTCAATCCGACGAATACTCATCATGTATCTCCCCAACAGTTTTCATAAATATCCTTTTGTTGTTTCACTTGATGCTAACTCTATTATATGAAAACGTTTCAAAAAATTCTTTGTCTTTTTATACATGATTTTAATTATTCTATTGTCTATATGGACAATTCTATATCGACAATTCATTTATTTTTAATCCAAGGTATAACATCATTTTTCCATCTGTATCATGCAAAGAGTATCCCGTTATAGACGCGATTTTTCGAATTCTATATTTCAATGTATTCACATGAATAAATAAGAAGTGAGCTGTTTCTTTGAGATTTTCATTGTGTTTAAAATAAGCCTCCAAAGTTTCCAGGAGTTTTAAATGATGTGATTCATCATATGCGATCAATTTCCCTACCGTTTTACTAAAAAATTCTGTTAGCTCTTTACTTCCAATCATTTCTCCAAGCAGACGGTATACACCCAAATCTTCATAAAAAGTGATTGTATTAGAGCGGATTAAATAACTTCCTAATTTAAGCGCATGCTCTGCCTGAATAAAACTTTCTCGTAGTCCTGTTATTCCTGCGTGAGTTAGTCCAACACCCATGCGAGATACAAATTGACGCTCAACATAAGCATTTAAATAATTGCATAATGCATTGCATTGTTCCTTCCACGCTGTTTTCGTGCTATCATGTACGGGAAAGATGATGCAAATATAATCACGAATGTTGCCTATAATAGCATCAGGCCACTGCTGTCGGATCATGTAGTCAACCCTGCTTATTTTCGTCGCGTCTACATTCTTGTTTTTATGTTCCTTATGCCCCGTCGTTATTAGCATACAGGTATACATTGTGTCATTGTCAAATTGATATTTCTTCCCCTTTTCAATGAGATCCTGGAAATTCATGGAGTTATTGAACAGCAATTCCTGAATGAAATCATTTTTATACTGTTGCTCTACATCATGTTTTACTTTAAGTCTTAAAAATTCAAGGGATAAAAAGACGGAAGCTTGTTCTAGTATCGATATGTCCAATTGTAAGTTTTCCATTCTATACCCCCAGCTCGTGACACACCCATACATCACACCATCTAACAAGATAGGTGCAACAATACACGGAAATTCTTCCCCATTACATTTACGTTTGAAGCGAATAGGATGTTTGATTAGTTCCAGCTCTCTCATCTCTTCTTCCGTTATAGATGTGATTTCAACATTTAGATTTGGGAGATTTATAAAAGGTAACCAACTTTCTAGCGTAACAGTCCTTTTAGTAAGGAATTCTAATGCCTCAATAAAATCATTCACTTTTCCACCATTGATGGAAACTTCCCTAAGAATTTTGTGTGCTTGTTCCATATCGTCCTGAAGTAAGGCTTTATCATTAAAAATGGCACTCATAACGGGAGATAGTATATCCAGATAACTCACTTTTTCAGGTATTTCAATGATCGGAAGACCAAACTTTTCTGCTTCTTCCAGTATGAATGCAGGAATTTCACCTAAATAATGATATGGTTTAATGGCTAGAGCTGAGGTATTAATAGCAGAAAGTTGCTGTATGAACCGTCGTTGATCAGATGGCTCATTTTTAGCAAAAAAACTGGTGATCAATAGTTCTTTCCCTTTCAACCAACGTGTAACGTCGGGAACTTCCATAATCGTTACATTATTAATGTTCTTCGATAAACCTTCTCCTCCTACTAAAATACGGCATTCTTTTAAACCACCTATTTTCATGGCATTTTCTAATGTTATTCCCATTAATTTCACCCCATGTTTAATATTTCTCTCTACTTTATAACGATTTAATTTATATCCTAAAAAAAGCAGCTAACGGTGATTATAATTTATTGGCTTAGCTGCTTATTTTTAAATATAATGATACGCATATCATATAGTATTATGTTTTAATAGACAATAATCAGATTTTTAATTTGTTTATATCAACAATTTTTTTCTATATTAATAAGGATGCCTAACTTTCCAGCAGACATCCTTTTCCTATAGTCTTTAACCTTAATCCCAATAACAATATTTATGGAAGCAGCACGAAATTATTCGATACCCATCGAATAATTAGGCTTCGTAAGGCTTTTATAATCAATATAATCAACCAGTTACCAGTTGATAAGTGAATTCAGTTGTTATAGCATGAATATTCAGTTTGGATACAACGCTTAGTTCATCGAAAAGACAGCTCTGTTTTACCACAATCACATCATAATCATGCACATTTATACAGCCGCGTCCCCTTATTTTCCTCGATAAACAACAGCCGGCTTAGGGCCTTCGACTGTTGTCCTACAATATTCATTAAACCCACGACACCACAAACGCCGCCTCGCCTGAAAGCTCGTATTTACCAATTCCATGGGGCATGATAAAATTCGTACCTTTCTCCATTTCAAACCGTTTTCCGTCTACGGTAAGGATAGCATTTCCTTGAATCACACTAACTTGCAAAAAATCAGTTGTCATTGTCTGTTCTACGTATCCCGTCAGCACCCATTTACTCACACCAAAATAGTCGTTTTCCACGAGTTTCGTTTTCGTCAAATCGCCAGAAACTGTTTCTTCCTGATTCAACTGGGGATTCTGATGCGGAACGGATGTCACCGCTACAGCCTTTTCAAGGTGTAACTCCCGTTTATTACCATCTCTATCCGTCCGATCGTAGTCATAAACACGGTAGGTCGTATCGGAGCTCTGTTGTGTTTCCAGGATGACAATACCGCCACCAATGGCATGAATAGTGCCACTTGGCACATAAATAAAATCACCAGGTTGCACCTTCACACGCCTCAAAAGCTGGTCCCATTCCCCATCAGACATCAGCTTCTCCATATGTTGCTTCGTTTCAGCGTGATGTCCCAGAATGAGTTCCGAACCAGGCTCTGCGTCCAGTACATACCAGCATTCACTTTTCCCATATGGAACGCCCTCTACATCACGAGCAAAGGCATCATCTGGATGTACCTGTACCGACAGATCATCATTCGCATCCAATATTTTGACGAGTAGCGGATATGCTTCCTCCCTATCTACTGATTTATTGAAAAGTTCACCATGAGCGTCCCAGGCTTCCGCTAATGTTTTCCCCTTTAATGGGCCATTTTCAATCACGCTTGATCCGTTTGGATGCGCCGAAATCACCCAGGCCTCCCCCGTTCGCTCTGATGGAATGTCATAATGATAAACTGTTTTTAATTTATTGCCTCCCCAGATCTTTTCTTGAAAAATGGGCTGTAAAAAAATTGGTTCGTTATACATGGATACCTCTCCTGTTCTAATTCTGCATTCGAATATATCTGTCTTCATTATAGCAAAAAAATCACTTATGTACCGTGCTATCATATACTTGTCATAAATAAGGGAAGTTACATCATGGATAGAAACAGGCTCCTAAACTGGCTCCATCTAGTTCCTTATTGAATTGTACCAAGTAATTTATTGCTTCCGCTCTTGTTCCAGTGTTTAGCAATTGCTCCCGAAATGAGTCATCCATCAACTTACGTGACAGGATTTGCAGGATTCTCAGATAATCATCGTCCGCTCTTTCTTTTAGTATCACATTTAAATCGTTCCTAACCTTCCTTTCTGAGCATCATTTCTTTTGATAGTTCTTGGATATAGAAAAAACACCCAAATCTGTTAACATCCTGTACAGCCGTTCAGGCTGTGATGTCTCCAATACACCGCCTACCCGTTCATATGTCTTATTTTTATCAAAGCTGAAATGATAACTTCATAAAATAACGTAAGGGCAAAGATCTAAACCTTTGCCCCTACGTTATCAAGCATGCCTTTATTCTCCTGGTTGAACATATGCTTCATCTTTTGTATAAATTGTTAAACCGGTTGTATCTTTTCTGTAGTTCGGAAACAATAAACTTGCCAGATAACCAACAATAAATGAAACAACAAACGAAATTGAACTGACAGCAAATGGTGTGAAATCAGTTTGCTGAATGAACATGGCTAATACTGCACTGAACACCAAACCAATTAAGATACCAGGTACATTAGCACGTTTCGTAAAAATTCCCAATGCAAAAATCGCTGCAATTGGAACTCCGAATAACCCGGTGATATCTAAGAACAAGTTCCACGTCTCATCACGGTTCGTTGAAATTAAATAAAGTGAAGCAAACATGCCTATTGTACCCGCGATTATAATGATAATTCTCGCAAACCAAACATCATGACGCTCATTTTTCGTACCAAAAAACCGTTGTTTAAAATCAGTAGTGACACAGGCTGATAGACTATTTAAACTTGACGAAATCGTGGATTGACACGCTGCAAAAATTGCTGCAATCAAGGCACCTGCTACACCAACCGGAAACTCTGAGAGTATAAAATACGGCACTAACGCAGATGAATTAAAACCCTCTGGTAGAATTTCCACATTAGTATAAAAGCTATAAAGAACTGTGCCCATCCCAAAGAAAATTGGAATAGTAATTAGTGCTAAAATTCCATTGGTCCAAAGTGATGTATTCGTATCCTTTAACGATTTAGTTGTGGAATAACGCTGCACTACATCCTGACTAGCTGTGTATTGGTGCAAGTTATTAAATATATTCCCCAGAAAAATAATCGGAATAGCCGCCGCACCGGTTGTAAAGCTAAAGTTAGCAGAAGATATAAATTTATCATCAGAAATCCCATCACTGATTACCGTAGCAAGTCCACCATCTATATAACTAGCACCAACTAAGATGATAGCTACACCACCGCCAAGAATAATAATTCCCTGGATAAAGTCGCTCCAAATGACACCTTCCATGCCTCCCAGAAATGTATAAACAATACATAAAACGCCTACTACCGAAGCAACGAGCATTGGATTAATGGATGATACTGAAGTGATGGCTAAAGTCGGCAAATAAATGACGATTGCTATACGGCCTATATGAAACAAAACGAATAAAAGACTGCTTATTGAACGAATAGAAACCCCAAAACGCTTTTCCAGATATTCATACGCTGTCGTAACATTCAACTTCCGAAAGAACGGAATATAAAAATAAATCAAGATGGGTACAATTAAGAATATCGTCAAATTACCGAAGGAGTAGGACCAATCTGTCAAAAAAGCCTGCTCAGGTGTTGACATAAACGTAATCGCACTTAGAGTTGTCGCATAAATACTGAAACCCGCAACCCATGAAGGGATTTTCCCTCTTGCGGTAAAAAAAGATTTTGTATCTTTTCCGGCACTCTTTGTAAAATATACACCAATACCCAAAGTTGCTAATAAATAAATAATGAGTACTGCCCAATTTCCGGCTCCAAAACCAATATCCATCTTAAATTCTCCCTTAAATATAGTTAAATTACCACTATCATGCCATACTCACGATTAAGGAATACGCTTGCATAAATGGTGAAAAAGACAGGACTAGTGTAAAGCCCTGTTAAAAAACTTATTTAAACAGTTTGCTATAGATTATATTTTCCAACTAGCTGTTTAACGATTTCCTTTTTATCTGGATTAAACGCACGCATCGGCTTTTTACATGTGCCAGCATCAATTCCTTTTGTATTCAATACTTCCTTCAATGATTGATATATCCCTAAATCAATAAGTTGTTCAATCAAGTCGTTGGTTTCATGCTGGACATTATACGCTTCATCAACCTTGCCCTGTTCATGTAAATTCATGATTTTTCGTGCATTGCTCCCATTAATATTGTATGTGCTGCCGATTACACCGTCTGCTCCGGCAACAAGCCCGTGAACAAGCATCTCGTCAATACCGAAATATATGAGTTTATCTGGGAATCGCTTACGAAGACGTTCCAATTTAAAAAGATCCCCATCTGTGTATTTAACACCGATAACTTTTTCATGTTGTAAGAGTGTATCAAATTGTTCCATATTCATTGACACACCAGTCAATGCCGGAATCGCATAAATAATCATATTATTATCCGTCTTATCGATAATTGTCTCATAGTACGATTTTATCTCTTCAAATGAAAATGGATAATAAAATGGTGTCACAGCAGATAAACTGTCATATCCGAGCTGTGTTGCATATTGTCCAAGCTCAATCGATTCATCTAGATTAATCGAACCAACTTGAGCTATTAACTTCACTGCCCCATTATTTTCTTCATTTACAATTCGAAAGACATCTTTTTTTTGTGCTGTGCTCATCATAAAATTTTCACCAGAGCTGCCATTTACATATAAACCGTCTACTTTTTGCTCATCAATGTTTTGCCTAACTACTTCTCGTAATCCCTGTTCTTTAATGTCTCCGCTTTCATCAAAAGGTACAAGTAACGCTGAAAATAATCCCTTCATTAAAAATTCCTCCTTAAAAAGTTGCTTCATCTGTATATTAGACTTATAATATTGTCAGACCAATTTGTTGCTAATTAATATGATAAAAGCCCAAATAGAAAAAGTCAACCATTTCATGTAAGGGTTTTTAGAAAAATTACTGACAAGTTATGGTAAGATGGACATTAGAAAATTTGTCTTTTGCCATACCTATACAGCAAAAGACAAAGCCCGAACAAATGCAGATAAGACAGATTTATACTTTTTTATCTGCCAAGCAGAGGTGGTTCTTATGGCGATGGAGAAAACATCACTCGTGGATGTTGCAACGGAACGGATCAAGCAGTATATTCAAGAGAATAACTTAAAGCCAAATGATAAGTTCTTAACGGAGAAAGAACTTACAGACCAATTACAAGTCAGCAGAACTGTTGTCAGAGAAGCTTTAATCACTTTACAGTCGGTCGGTATACTAACAATTAAGACAGGTGGAGGCATCTATATTGACAATCCAAACCTGAATTCGATTAAAACCATTTTAAAGCACCATTACGATACCTATGGTGTAAAAATAAAAGAATTAATTGAAACACGTAAAATCATTGAACTTGGTACGTTGAGGTTAATCATTGAAAAAGAAGAGAACATTGATCTCACGTATCTCAAACAAATTAATAAAGACTACTATAACGCTATTATCAACAATGGCGATATTAAAATGTATGACCAGGCTTTTCATCGACAATTGATGAAAGAAACAGCCAATAACACCTTTTATACATTCGGTGAAATTATTAAAGAATACTTTTCATTGGTTAAGATTGACTTGATCCGGCAAGAAGATGAATTACTGCAATCCTATCAGGAGCATGCAGCAATGCTGGACGCGATTGAAAATAATGACTTAACCGCAGCACAACAGATTATGGCAGTCCATTTTGAACCAATTTTTACGTTTATCGAACAGATGGAGGAAACAATTTAATATGGAACCCATTACAAGCTCAGAAAGAAAATCATTAAAAAAAACAGTTATCCAGGAAATCAAAACGTACATCATTGATAACGGCCTGAAAGCTGGTGACAAATTACCGACCGAACGAAAATTTACGGAAATGTTTGGTGTCAGCAGATCAGTTGTACGCGAAGCATTAAGCTATATGGAAAACACAGATGTTATCCGCGTGCGGCAGGGGCAAGGTGCCTTTTTAAATGAATCCAATATTGATACCTTACTAAACAGTTTTTTCTTTTTATGGCAAATCAACGGCGGCAGTGTCCGCGATATTCAAAGTTTAAGGGTCATATTTGAATGCAGTGCGATCGATGATATTATTCGTGACCATAAGCAAATTGACCTTGACCAGCTGAAAAAGACAGTCGAAGACGGTAAACAGGCTGAAACCGAAGAGGAATATAAACAAGCCGATATCTCATTCCATAAACAGTTGCTGCACACAACGAATAACAAGCTGTTTATTCAGATGACCCATATGATTACAACTTACTTCTTTGATATTATTCATATTCAGTTGTCTCCGGAAGAATATCAAAGAGCTAACAATGAACATGATCATATCGTTAAGGCGATCAGTAACAGACAGGCAGAACAAGCCAAGAAATTGCTGACAGATCATATCAAAAAAACAAGGGATTATTAGGAGGCATTGATTTATGGCAGAATTTCTAGCCATTGACATTGGCGGAACTTATATTAAATACGCTGTCATTAACAGTCTGCATCAGCTTAAGCACTATAGTAAAATTCCGACCAAAGAAAATGAAGATAACGCTATTCTAAAGCAAACAGAAGAGATTACTGCTGAAGCTCTCCGCACCAACCCTGATATAAATGGTATTGGTATTAGTACAGCAGGTATTGTAGACAGAGAAAAAGGAGAAATTATTTACGCCGGGCCAACGATAAAAAACTATATAGGGACAAAGTTTAAAGAAAAACTAACCAGTCAATTCCATTTACCCGTTCATGTCGAAAACGATGTCAATGCAGCATTATTAGGGGAAATTTGGGTAGGCGCTGCCCAGAATCAAAACGATGTCTTTTGTATAACATTGGGAACAGGTATTGGAGGTGCCTATTTTCATGATCGGCTGATAGATGGCTTTTTCAAAAAGGCTAATTCCGTTGGTTATTTACTATACGAGAAAGACAGCGAAACCAATTATGAAGACAGAGCCTCCACCGCAGCTCTCAATAAAATGATATATCAAAGATTTGATAAAGAGCTATCCACCAAAGATGTATTTGAGCTGGCAAAATCCGGTGATAATGCATGCATGGAGCTGCTTGAAATCTGGTCGGATGAGGTTGCCAAAGGACTAGCGCAAATCATTCTCTTAATCGACCCAAAATGTATCATCATCGGCGGAGGCATTTCCAGACAAGGGTCATTTTTAGTAAATGCAATTGAAAGACACTTAAATAGCTACCTGCCGAATAACTTTTTGAAAGCAGAGATTAAAGTGGCACGATTATACAACGATGCAGCCCTGTATGGTGCTGTTTACCCTTTTTTCAAAAAATGACGAAACAGGAAACGAACAACAAAGAGGAGGTTACATCATGTTAGAAAAAATCAAAAATGGCTTAATCGTATCCTGTCAGGCTTTACCGGAAGAACCGCTCCACAGCTCTTTTATTATGTCGAAAATGGCGCTGGCAGCAAAACAGGGTGGTGCACAAGGAATACGAGCCAATTCAAAGGAAGATATTATCGCAATCAAAAAAGAGGTAGACTTGCCTATCATTGGCATTGTAAAAAGGGACTATCCTGACAGCGAAGTGTTTATCACTGCCACATACAAAGAGGTAGATGAACTTATAGAAAGCGGATGTAATATGATCGCTATGGACGCCACATCCCGTCCACGCCCTCAGAACATTCACTTAAATGATCTGGTACATTATGCAAAAGAAAAGAAACCTTCCATTGAATTAATGGCTGACATCGCAACGACAGAAGACGCCATACAAGCTGAAAAAGCAGGGTTTGATTGTATTTCCACAACATTACATGGCTATACGAAAGAAACGAAGGGACAAAAACTGTATAATAACAACTTTCAATTTCTGCAGGATGTATTAAAAAAGGTAAACATTCCAATCATAGCAGAGGGTAATGTGATTACTCCTGACATGTATCATCAGTGTATGGAACTCGGAGCTTACGCAAGTGTCGTCGGCGGAGCCATCACCCGCCCACAGGAAATCACCAAGCGCTTTGTGCAACAAAAAATATAACCATGATTCGGATTTTCTACTAGGACAAAAGCGAAAAGCGCCTGGTTAAAAACTAGAGATTGGAGCGGCGCAACTGAGATAAAGGAATCACGGTGAGGTAACGAACCGATGATGACTTATCGTAGGGAGCTCTCGTGTTATCTCCTAGTTTTTGGCGCTTGTAGCTAGACGTAGCCATTAATCAATAATAAGTTATCCACAGCAAATAATTTTATAATTTCCTAGGCAAGAACAAAAATGTCATGCTACTGATTTTGTAGCATGACACTTTTTTATAAACAAAATTATTACATCCCAATCGTCAGCGCAATCGCTCCTTTCACACCTTGCTCGTCATCCAGTTCCGGCGCGGTGATGAATTCGCTCATGTCACCCATGTAAACATAATCATTCATCAGCTCGGAGACCTTTTGCCGCACAAGGGGAAACAAACTATCCTGCTTCATCACTCCACCTCCCAAAATGACTCGCTCAGGTGATAAAATCAACGTATAGCTAACAATGGCATGTGCCAAATAATGGGCCTCGATTTCCCAGACATTTACATCATTACCCAATAAATTCCCTTTCTTGCCATACCTTTTTTCAATAGCCGATCCGGATGCCATACCTTCAAGACAGTTACGATGGTACGGACAAATACCAGCAAACGAATCATCCGAATGCTGTGGAATCCTGACATGTCCCATTTCCGGATGACTTCTCCCCTGAAATATACGACCATCTTGGACCAAACCTGCTCCTATACCTGTCCCGACCGTTATATACAAACAACTGCTTACATCCCTGCCCACGCCATGACGATATTCCGCCAAGCATGCCACATTAACATCCGTGTCGATATAAACAGGAATCTGAAAATGCCGCTGCAAGCTTCCCAGCAAATCATAATGCTTCCATGCCGTCTTGGGTGTATTTAATATCATACCATACGTATCACTATTTTTATCTAGATCAATTGGGCCAAAACTCCCGACACCCAATGCTTCCAGTTCATAATCCGAATAGAAATTCTTAATTTCTGCAAGTGTTTCATCCGGTTCTCGTGTAGGTATACTTTGCTTTGCCTTTATCTCGCCGGTGGAATTGCCTACCGCACAGACAATTTTAGTTCCACCTGCTTCGATTCCCCCTATTAACATGTGTTTTCCTCCCAACTTTATTTAACCTAATCCGTAACAAGTAATCCAGAGTAACTGTTTAATTGTAAAACATCCATGTAGATGTTTGCACAACTTTTATCATCCAGTCTTCACTCTATAAATGAGATATATTACCATCTTATACAAGTATTTGGGGCAAGTTAAATAAACAGCATTTTTCTAGTTTTTTTAAATACATGTAGTTTTGTTGTATGTTCAAGCAAGGAATATAACATGTTAAATCTTCTCCTTCATTTTTTCAATAGTTATTTTTCTAGTCTCTTGATAGATAATAGAGCGTAACTCCTTTTGCAATCGTCATGACTCTATATCAAAATCTATATTTTTTTGATATAGAGTCATTTTAATTATGGTGTTAGTAACTTTTAAGTTGTTTTTGCAAATAATGATATACTGCACCGATTAAATTAGAATCAGCACTCAAATAACATCGATTAACTACTGGCATCATTGTTGCCACATCAATCTTATTCACAATGCATTTCATCTTTTCTTCTAAATGATAGATTAAATCTTTTCTATCGCTAATCCCCCCGCCAATTAAAATCATCTCTGGATCATAGATGTATTGAATATTATATAACCCAATAGCAAGCATTTGATAAAACTCCGAAATAGCCTGAATACATACGTTATCCCCTTGTTCCGCCTTTAAAAATATCTCTTCACCAGTTAGGGACGATCTATCCAATCCTTTTTGGTGTGCAACACGTTTGATCATGGAAAAAGTGGAAGCAACCTCACTGAATGTATTCATTCCATTCCCTAATTGAGCAGGTTGGAGTATCATATAGCCAAATTCACCACCATGTAGATGGCTACCTTTATGAATCATACCATCTTTTATTAGAGCACCACCAACCCCTGTTCCAATAACGACAACGGCAACATCTTTTTTTCCACTGGCGGCCCCTTTCCACACTTCAGCAAGAGCCGCACAATTGGCATCATTTTCAATATGTACGGGTAATCCTGTTCGTCGTTCGATAAGGTCTTTCATATTTGGTCCATGTATATAAGGGATAGCACTAGAACCGTGGATCACTCCGTCTTCTGCCACAGAACCTGGGGAACTAATTGCTATTCCGGTTACCTCTTTGCTTAATTGTTCTTGTAATTGGCGCTCAATAAATACGAATAAATCTTCTAGGCTTTCTGGTGTTGGTGCATGATTTTTATTAATGATTTTTCCGTTTTGATCAACGAGAGCATATTTTATGTTTGTTCCTCCCCAATCAAAAGCAAGAATATTCTCCATGTCTGCAGCACCTCTATCCAAATCAATACTATAAACCTACTTCATTTAAAATCCGTTCTGCTTTACGATCTCAGCAAACCATTGACCACTCTTTTTCAAAAAGCGTTGCTTGGTTTCAATATCTACACGATAAAATCCATATCTATTCTTATAAGCATTTAACCATGACCAGTTATCCATAAATGTCCATACATGATACCCAAAACAGTTGGACCCTTCTTCTATTCCTTGATGTAGCCATTTTAAGTGCTCTTGGTAAAATTCAATCCGGTAATCATCTTGGATCATACCAGAGTTATCTATAAAGCGTTCTTCATTCTCTACACCCATTCCATTTTCAGCGACATACCAAGGGATATTTTCATAATTATTTTTTATATTCATAGCGATATCATAAATACCCTTTTCATAAATTTCCCAACCCCGATAAGGATTCATCCGACGCTCTGGCCAAATATAGGGGTCAAAGAAATTTTCCGGTAAAATGGATCCCGCATCTACAGGTGTTTCTTTTTCTTTGACACGTCGTGGTTGATAATAATTTACACCTAAAAAATCCACAGTATTATCCGCAATCAATTCCAAGTCGCCTTCTTCTATTTCAGGAAGTAGATCATGCTCACGTAATAATGCAACAAGCTCTTCCGGGTATTTTCCTAAGACAGATGGATCTAAAAAACTTCGATTAAAAAATAGATCAGCAATCGTTGCAGCTCGTTTATCTTCCTTCGAATCACTACGTGGATAAGAAGGAGTTAAATTTAGAATAATGCCGATCTCCCCCTCCTGATCCATTTGGCGATAGGTTTCAATGACTTTCGCGCTAGCTAGCATCGACTGATAAGCAACCACAACTGCTCTTTTCATATCTACCACACAAGGATAGTGATAATGATTTAAATATCCCATCTCCACTGGAACAATAGGTTCATTAAATGTGGTCCATTTTTTTACCCGGTCACCAAATAAATCAAAAACCACTTCTGCATAATACCGAAAGGCTTCTACTACTTCACGGTTTTCCCACCCTCCTTGTTCCTGAAAATGGAGTGGCATATCAAAATGATATAAGTTAATAATTGGTTCGATATCATTTTTCAGCAGTTCGTTTATAACATCATTATAAAAACGAACTGCTTCTTGATTGATATGCTTCCCGTCGGGCAATAAACGTGTCCAAGAAATCGACGTCCGAAATGAATTGAAGTTAATTGCTTTCATACGTTCAATATCTTCTTTATACTGCTTATAAAAATCGGAGGTTTCTTGAGGTCCTATCCCTTGATGAAATCGTTCTGGTTCTATTTCAAACCAATAATCCCAGATATTTTTTGCTTTTCCGCCTTCATCTGCGGCTCCTTCTGTCTGGGTGGCTGAAGAAGCTGCTCCCCATAAAAAGTTTTTCGGAAATTTGTACATAACCAGCAACACCTCATTAAACTTCATTCATATAGATTTATCTCTTAGATAGAGGACTTCCTTTTACATGTATTTCATTTAAATGAAGAACAAACTCACTAAACATTGAATTTGCCCATGAGAACCATGCCCTTGTATATTGTGTGGGGTCATCCACATGAAAGCCTTCATGCATCAAGTTCTTTCCTGCATCTGTGTTCTTAAACAATTCCAATGTTTCCCACTTTGCTTCAGTAGTTTCTGCAGTCATTCCCTGGATAGCAAGAGCAATATGCCATATATATTGTTCTGGGGTATGTGGACTACCTATCCCTTTGGCTATTTTCCCTTCATAATAATATGGATTCAGCTCACTTAACAAAAATTTTCTTGTATTTTGGTATACTTCATCATGGACCGCACAATAACCTAAGTACGGCATGGAAAGTAGGGATGGAACGTTTGCATCATCCATCAAATTATAATTTCCTCGTCCATCTGTTTCGAAAGCATAAATTGTTCCATATTTTTCGTGTTCAACTTTCCCGTAGGTCTGAATTCCTTTGTCAATTTCTTTCGCTAATTCGGAAGCTTCTTTTGCCAAATCTACGTGATCTAAAACATCAATTGCAATTTCTGCAAGTTGCTTTAATACAACGACCGCAAACATATTCGCAGGAACCAAATATCCATATTGACAAGCATCATCACTTGGTCGAAAACCCGACCAAGTCATACCAGTATATGTAACTGGAGCGCCTTTACCATTATGAGACAACGTATCTTGTGGTGTACAGTTATCCCGTATAAAGGAATACCTCGAGTCTTTTTCATGGTTTTGTTCGATTTTCCATACATTTAAAATGTTTTTTATGGCTTCCTTAAAAGTAGAATTAAAGTGAGTGATCCTTCCTGTTGATTTCCAAAATAGATAAGCTAATTGAATCGGGTAGCATAGGGAATCAATTTCGTATTTTCGTTCCCATAATAAGGGCGTCATTTCTGTTTGATCATCATGATAACGATCTCCCGTTGGTTTTTCATTAAAAGCATTGGCATATGGATCATGGATAATGTATTCCATTTGTTTTTGAATAACGCCTTGAATCATATCTGCCATGGATTCATCCGTTTCAGCAAGCAATAAGTATGGTCTAACTTGTGCTGCTGAATCTCGAAGCCACATGGCAGGTATATCTCCAGTGATGACAAACGTTGTTCCATCATCTTGAGGACGGATGGTCGTTTCTAATGTGCTGGTAAAGCAGTACTGGAACATAGTACGAACCTTATCATCACCTGAAAAAAATCCATTCACTTTGTTGATTATATGCTGCATTGACTCAGGTATTTGCTTATCCATCTAAGAATTCTCCTTTTTGTATGATGAAATATGTGATTATCCCGGGCGAAAGTTGTCCGCCCAGGAGTATATCAATTACCGCTTAAAACCGACAGTTACAATTTTATGTCCGCTTGCAGGAATACTTATCTTGTCTTGCTCTTGACCGACTGGTTTATTTACGTATTCCTCGATAACATTACTCTCATAAGCTGACCACTCGGATGGTCCGTTTACTTGGAGGATATCGTTTGCACTTTGCAGATTGAACCAACGCAACATGATATCACCAGTCGCTTCAGACACCTTTATAGAAGAAAAAGCTAAGTGGTCTCCTTGCCAATCGATGAAGGATCCTTCCTCTTTCAGGCTACCTTCCTGAATAGCAGATTGACAGGTCGACCAAGGTATCTGGTACTGATAAGCTTTGCGGTAGCTATCGGTAGTTTGCCCATTACTTGGATAAATGGCATATGAAACAATACTTTCCCCGAGACATTGAGCTTCAGGAGTTGGAAAGTGACCCCAGTCTCCCATCTCACCGACTGAACGAAGCAAGGTTACTGCAATTGTGTTTTGGTCATCGCGGAGGATTTCATACTCATTCAGACCATAATTGGCGATCGTCAAACTCTCCTCTTCATTACTAACGGATACAAAATCCTGCTGATGCTGGGAATTGTCGGGATTACTCCATTCCTCAGCCGGTTCATTCGGGCGCTTGACTACTTCAAAAATCGAATCAGCGTGATGATGATCCGTTTCTATACCTGTTGGGAAGAGCGTCCGGAGACGATGGTCTTTTGCCTGATTATTAAACTTGGCTGTGACGTGTACACCTTTTCCGTTCCTTTCGAGTGATACACGGGTTGAAATAGTTAACGATACCGTTTCTTTCGTACGTTGTGCTTTTCGGATGTTGAATGGAACAACTTCCCGCTGTTCTTGTTCCAACAGCTCGTCCGCACTTTTTGGAATCGTCATGTCATGTGTAATATCAAAGGCGGCACGGTACGGTTTGTCCTCAATCAGTTTGATAGAAGCTAACGCGTCTTTTGTCGTCAACGGTTCCTCATTATCGGGTTGTTTGTACATATATTCATTTCCTATATCCCCGGTATCTTCATAAACACCAAGCTGTTCGAATGTTTTTCCGGTTTGTTTATCCGTGATAGTCAGCGAACCATTTCCATTCATTTTGACATGCAGGTATTCATTGGCCATTTCATTATCAGATACAACCAAACTTTGTGAATGCTTGTCTGCATCTAATTCGTTTTCCGATGAAATAAGTGCATATGTGCGGTAACCAAGCGCAGGCACATCATTTGCTTCAAATGTTACCTTAATACGGCGAGCCATGTATGTCTGGCGGAATTTATCTTCTGGTAAATCATAAGAAAAGGAAATTCCCAAATCTTCCATTGTAAAATCAAAACGATTCCCGGAAGCATCGACAAGCTCCTTCTGGCCCAGGTCAAACGACTTCAGCGCTTCTTTATTAACACCATCCGCAAAATACGCACGTTTAACATCAAGAATGATACTTACGGTACCACTTTTTCCGTAACCACTCGTGTTGTATACGACAAAAGGTAGCGCAGCTTTGTCCATGTCACCGAATACAGTTGTATCGATATGATTGGTAATAGACGTCAGTGATTCTTCTACTAAAGATTCTGCTACATGCTTACTATCAGCAAATCGTGTTACCACACCGCGATGTATCTCATCCACACCGCATCCACATATGCTGTCATGAGCATGATTCTGCATCAATTTTTTCCAGGCATATTCTAATTTTTGATGATTGTAAGGTTTCCCTAGCATATAAGCGAATGTCTCAAGCGGTTCCGCTACTTTAGCTAAAATTGTTTCACCTGTCCGATTCATCTGTTTTAAATAAAGACGGGATGATGCTGTATTAACTAAAGTTCCCCAACCATCTGTCTTTTGGCTTCGGAGTTCGCCGTCCACTATTTTTAGATCTTCCGGTAATGTTTGCGTTAGATTTTGGACATAATCATTGAAGTTTGAATGTTTAAACGTAATATCGGGATACAAATTTTGTGCCGTCTTGATTGCTTCAGAAAGATTAGTTTGAATAGGTTGATGATCACAACCATTCATCATCAGCATATGTGGACCCGCAGCGTATTTTTCCATCGCTTCTATTTGACTATCCCAGTAAGACACAGCTTCTTTTTCGTTGACTGGAATCTCGTTTCCGTTACAATACCAGTTGGCAAACAAAATACCGTAAACTTTTGAACCATCCGGTGATCGCCAGTACATTTCCGAATAAGGGGATTCAAAACTATCCGATTCGATTACTTCGTTGTTAAACCCTGTTGGTTTGACACCGCGAGCAAACAGAGCATTGTTAATACCGGCTTGCATAAGAATCTGTGGTGCTTGTCCCATATTTCCAAATGAATCGGGAAAGTATCCACTTTTTAACATGTTGCCCCATTTTTTGGAGTCTTTCATACCATATTGCAGGTTGCGGATATTAGATTCGCTACTTGTCAGAAATTCATCCTGTAAAATGTACCAAGGTCCGATATGGATTCGGCCTTCATTAATATGTTTTTGCAACTCAGCCCTTTTGTCCGGACGTACTTGCAGATAGTCATCTAGGATAATCGTGTGTCCATCCAGATGGAAACTTTTATACTCTGGCTCTGACTTCAATGTTTCCAGTAGTGAGTCCATCAAATCTACTAATTTCATATGATGCTTCTCGTAAGGCAAATACCACTCCCGATCCCAGTGAGTGTGGGGAATGATGTGGATCGTTTTATTGTTAGTCATAATACCCTCCAAAATATTTATCTACTAATTAAACTTATTACTCTGATACAACATTGTTCCACTCTTCCTCAGCTTCTGCGAGTGCTTCTTCTGAAGTTGTCTCACCCAACATCGCTTTTGAAAAAGCATCATGCATAATCGTTGTTAATTCATTTAGATTTTCCATTGGCGGAACTAACAGTTCAGCATCTGGTAATTGTTCGGCCTCAGTTACCCTTACCAAGTCTGTAACTGTAGCATTTTCTGGAACTTCTGAAAAATATGGATCCTCTAATGTTTCTTCTGTTGAAGGAAGGACTCCAGAGCCAGCAATCTGCGCGAATTCCAGCTGATTTTCCGGATTTGTAATAAACAGTGCAAAATCTACCGCTTCTTCATGATGATCACTCGGTTCCGGAACAACTATATTCTGAACTATTAAATCTTTAACTTCTGCTTCTCCAGTAATTTGGTCCGAAACTCCTGTATTATCGTATATATCCGGGGCATTTTCTTCAACCTCATTTAGAATAAATCCTCCAAATGCTACTTCGCCTGCCTGATAGAAATTAGTTCCTTCACGTTCCTCTCCGGTGAGTGACTCAGAGGGGATTAAGCCGTTTTCATAGAGCTCCGTAAAGTAATCAAGTACTTCAACCCCCTCCGGTGTATTAAAAGCAGCTGTACCATCATCATTTGTTACAGAAACCCCCCATTGTTCCATATACTGTAAAGAAAGAGTTCCATCCATAGAAGGAAAGTATCCGTACGCATCTGTTTCTTCATCTATAACCTCTGCATATTCCTTTGCTTCTTCAAATGTTTCCGGAGGTTGCTCAGGGTCTAAATCTGCTTCTTCAAAGATCCCTTTATTATAATGAGTTACCGCTGTACCAAGATACCACGGAATAGCAAATGTTTCTCCATCTATCTGATTGGCTTCCCAAGCATTATCAAGGTATTGATCTCGATCTTCCTCTGATACATATTCGTCCATATTGATCGTTGCATTTACATCTGCCAGACTAGAAGCAAATGATGGGTCCAAATTTACAACATCAGGTTCATTCCCTGAACTTACATCTGCCAAAACTTTCTCCTCTAAATCATCTGCAGGGACATCAAGCCAGTTAATTGTAACTTCGGGATTCTGCTCCTCATATTCATTAATTAGCTCTTCAAGATACTCCGTATATGTTGGCTCTAGCTGATTGGTCCAGAAATCAAGCGTTATTCCCTCCTCACCGTTGTCATCATTACAACCGGCAATAAATAGCATAGACATTACTGATACAAGAGCCATTAGTTTTCCCTTTTTTTTCATTTCATTTTCCTCCCTCAATAATTAAAATATCTTCAAAATGTTTCATATTAAAATAGATTCATAATAAGTCTTACTTTATTAGAATTAGTATTAATGATATTTGTTACAAATTAATATCTTAAGAATACCACTCTGTTACTATTATTCCTTGACAGCGCCTTTCATCAAGCCTCCAATGAAATACTTCTGTAAAAATAAGAAGACAACAATCGCTGGAAGCATCGATATAATAGCACCTGCCGCAATTAAACGCCAATCTGAAGAAAATGTGCCAGAAAGCATATCCAGTCCTAATGTTAAAGTGAACATATCTTGATCACTTATGATAATAAGTGGCCACAGGAAATCTCCCCAAGCAAAAATAAATGTAAAAACGGTTAATGTCAGCATCGATGGCTTCGCAAGCGGCATTAATATTCTTAGCCATATCTGAAACCTGTTGGCACCATCCATTCTGGCTGATTCATCCAACTCATATGGTATGACCATGAATGCTTGTCGCATTAAAAACACACCAAAAGCTGTAGTGATTTGCGGTAAAATCATCCCAGCATATGTATTGTCTAACCCTAGGGATAGGGCCAATTCATAAACGGGAATCATTAAAAGCTGGAACGGGATCATCATCGTGCTAAGTATTAAGATAAATATGAGATTTTTACCCTTAAACTTCATCCTAGCGAGCGGATAAGCGGCAAGGGAGCAAAATAAAACGTTGAGTATCACCGTCAATATAGTGACAATCACACTATTTAATAGATACGTCCAAAACGGAAAAGCGTCCATCACTCCCACGAAATTCGAAAAGGTAACTTGTTCTGGAATCAATTGTGGGGGATATTGAAATATATTTTCACCACCGGATTTAAGAGCTGTTGAAATAAGCCATATAAATGGACCAAGCATAAATAAAGCGACTAAAGTTAATAAAATGTAAAGCAGCAGCTTTTTAGTGAAGTTCATGACAGTTGTCGAAAAAGTTTTTTGATTTTTTGCTGTCGTTAAAGCCAATTTTTCCACCTCTCTATCCCTTGTTGTCTTTATTGCCAAAAAACTTCAGGTTAATAATCGATAAAACCAAAGTGATTAAAAACAAAATAACTCCAGCAGCACTAGCATAACCCATATTTAAGTTTTCAAATGCCTCTCTGTAAATATAAAGAACCAATGTTTCCGAACTGTGTAATGGACCACCGCCGGTCATTATGTATATTTCGTCAAACACTTGCATAGCAGCGATTGAAGACATAATGGCTACAATTAATATAAAGGGCATCAACATAGGAATAGTTATACGAGTTACTTGTTGCCACCAGTTTGCTCCATCGATTTTTGCAGCCTCATAAATATCTGTGGAAATTGATTGCAATCCTGCTATATAGATGACCATGTAATATCCTAGTCCTTGCCAAATGGTCACAATCATGACAGCAAAAATAGCCGTAGAAGTCGTTGTCAGCCACCCAACTTGCTCATTAATTATTCCCAATAGATCAAGCGCATAGTTCAACAAGCCATTTTCTCTATACACCCATTCCCAAGCGATACCTGCAACTACTAATGAAGTGACAACAGGTATAAAATAAGCTGATCGGAAAAAGCTAATCCCTCTTAATTTTTGATTGACCAAAACAGCCAGAAAAATAGGAATAATAACAAGAGCTGGAACAACCCCAATAAGATAAATAAACGTATTCTTCAGCGTTAGCCAAAATAAATCATCTTGAAATAAATTTTGGTAATTTTCAAAGCCAATGAACTCTGGCTCACCTATGATACTATATTCGGTCAAACTCAACCATAAAGCCTGCAATATTGGATAAAAAATAAAGGCTCCCAAAATGGTGCAACCGGGAATCAAAAATAAATAAGGTGTTAATTTATGCATCTTCATCAAATCACCCTCTCTCTATATAATTAAAATATCTTCAAAATGCTCTTTTTTCTAAAGGATTAACCAATAAAGCTTTTACAATCGTATTAATAATGACAGATGCGATAAAGAACATGAGCACATTATCTTCCGCACCAAGAACAGCAACGATTGGTCCTACTTTCACTTAAGCAACCACCTCCTTAAAGGCATATTAACTTGAAAACGCTTTTTATTTTAAAGGAATCATATAATGAAAAGCGTTTCACGGAAAATTCATGTAAGATATTCCTCGTTAGCGTTTTCAAATAAGAACTATTAAATTTTGCAAGATTTTATACTTATCCACCTGTATCACAGTTGCACAGTTATCCCACCATCTACAGGTGTCTTCTTCTCCTTAAATTAATAAATATTTATTAATTTAAGGAGAAGTTTTTTAAATAATGGTTCCTTCAGGATAATCAAACAATTTTTGGTGAATGACTGATGCAGCCCCGATGGAATTTGATTGATGATTAAAAGCGGACTCTGCAAAAATAATATTTCTTGCATATGGTGAAAGTGCACGCTCTTTCGCAATTTTTTCTGCAGTATTAATCATTTTAGGATAAAGTTTTGCAACCATTCCTCCAAAAATCACCTGATCAGGGGCAAATAAATTAATAGCATTAGCTAATCCAAGTCCTAAATATCTTTCTGCCTCATGCAAAACTTCGAGTGCTAACTTGTCCCCTTCTTCTGCTTGTTGAACAATATTCTCTATTGTAGGTTCTTTCCCATTATTAAGGTAGTCATCAGCAAGGCTTGTTGGATATCCACGTCGAATCTCTTCTTTCACTCGTCTTTGAATAGCAATACCTGAACTAAGCGTTTCCAAGCAACCAAAATTACCACAATTACACTTTGGGCCATCAATATCGATAACCATATGACCAATTTCACCGGCACCATTACCAATTCCACGGTGAATCCGAGAATCGATGATAAGACCACCACCAAGCCCCTGATCATTATAAATGTACAGGATATCTTCATTCGGTTCTACATCGCCGAACCATTGTTCAGCTAAAGCAAAAGCATTAGCATCTTTCTCGAGGATGGTTGGCCATTTATATCGATCTTCAAGCAAACGTTGAAAGCTAATATTCCTGACGCCTTCTAGGTTAGGTGGTGTCAACATCTTTCCATCAGTAGTATCAATCGGTCCAGGAGCAGATACACCTATCCCTGATATTTTAGAAATATCAATAGCGATTCGCTCCAATAGCTGGTCGATTAGATTATAAACCCTCTCAATTAAAGGTTTGGAATCTTCTTCTGCTATAATTTCATCGCTAACTTCCCCCTTTAAATTAACCAGGCAAGCAGAAATTTCCCTAACACCGATTACCAACGCTATCACATAAACACTATCCCATTTCATCTCATATAAAACAGGAGGTCTCCCACCGCTAGACTCACCATATCCGGCTTCTTTTATCAGTCCCGCCTCGGAAAATTCTGTAATTATATTTCCGACAGCCGAAAATGTTAAATCGAATTTACGGGCCAGATCTATTTTTGTAATGGGACCGCTTTGGCGAATATCCTTTAGAATAAAGGAGCGATTAGCCTGCTTAACTGTGTTACCATTTACAAACTGATCAGTCATTTGATTCCCCTCAGATCTTATTAGATTGGTTATAATAAGATCATTATTTAAAATCGCTTTCAAATAATGATAAAAAACACCTTTCAGATTTAAACCCCAATACTTTTTAAACTATTATTAATAAGTAGTTTAACATGTTCTATTATTTCTGTAAATAACTAAATTTTATTTACAAATAATTATTGTCTATGGTATAATCCTATAAACTTATTAAATGTATTTTAATTAGTTTAGGTTTTAACTTATTTTTTTAAGTTATCTTGTAAGCGTTTAATTTCTACCTTGTAAGAAAGAATGCATGAAAGGAGGAATAATTTGTAGATTAGAATTGCTCTTCAGTTTTATAAACTTATATGCTAAGGAGATGATCAACGATAAGTAATGTGGAGGAATAAGGTATGCTTAAACTAATTTGCTCCTTAGAATGGATTATTTGTAATTAGAATATTTCTTATTCTAATCGCCGTATAGCTCCACAGTAATTTTCCTAAAACCAGTGTTTAAGAAGTGATCAGAAAACAGAATATTTTTTTATAACATTACTATGAGGGAGTATATTATGTTCAAAAATAATTTGAAACACTATCATTTTATTATTTCAATTACTTTATTAACATTAATAACCTTTTCTACATCAACTGTTATATTTGCTGAAGGAGATGAAAGCGGTGCCATCAATGAAAGGTATAAGAATGAATTGAGCTTACAACCAGTAGCTCCGGCTTTTAATGTTGAATCACTTTTGAAGTGGTCGCCTAATGATGATCCAGATGCAAAATTGAATCAATCCAGTATATCGTTAAACAAGGAAAGATTTAAAGGTCACCAAGTTAATCCATTAGCAAACCATGATGTTGGTATTACGTCAGCAGCCATTACGACGATAGACCATGATTTATCAAGTTCTGTAGGTAGTAATGATTTTAATGTATATGCCTTTGACAACTGGCAACTTCTAGAATCTTATATATATTGGCCAGGTGCTCCTAACAAAGAAGGTGTATTCGCATTACCATCACCAGATATTGTAGACGCAGCCCATCGAAATGGAGTCCCTGTATATGCTTCAATAGGTTTTCCTTGGGGGCCAGGTTCACCAGAAACCTTGGCTGAGATTGAAGATTTTACTCAACAAGCAGAAGATGGATCGTTTCCTGTTGCCGAAAAAATGATAGAAATAGCACAATACTATGGTTTTGATGGTTATTTTTTTAATCAGGAAACTTCAGGTGTTAATAAAGAAACAGCAACACAGATGAATGAGATGATGCGATATCTTAAACGTAACTCAGATTTGAATATTAACTGGTATGATTCTCAAGCTAACGACGGCACCATCTCATATCAGAATGCCGTGAATGAAATAAATGACATGTATGTGGAACGGGCTGAGGATGGCGCTTATGCAGTTGATGAATTCTTTTTGAATTATAATTGGGGAATCAATGAAATTGATACAACTGTTTCAACGATGAACAAGCATGATCACTCGCCTTATAATGCTTATGCTGGTTTTGAACTACAGCAGAATTCCTATAACACAAAAATAAATACTGATGCACTACTAAATGATCAGGACCAATCTAAAGTTTCCATTGCTTTGTACACGCCTAATTCTACAATGGGGATGGCAGATAACCCAGCTGATTTTCATAATAAGGAAAATTATCTTTGGACTGGACCACAAGGTGACCCTTCATTAGCAAATGACTCAGAAGATTGGAAAGGGATGGCTCGGTTTGCTACCGATTCATCGGTTATCCAAAGTAAACCCTTTACTAGTAATTTCAATAGCGGTCATGGTAAAAAATATTACGCAAACGGGAAAGAAGTAAGTTCGCAAGAATGGAATAATCGTTCTATTCAAGATATTATGCCAACATGGCGCTGGTGGATTCGAGGAGAAGGAAGCAACTTAAATAGTGAATACGACTTTGAAAAGGCCTACAATGGCGGAAATTCTTTAAAATTCACTGGAGATCTTGAAGCAAATTCTGAGAATGACATTATGTTATATAGCACAGACCTTTCCATTAAAAATTCAACAAAAATACGTCTAGTTTATCAAAATAAGCCAGGAGCTGATGTTTCATTAGGTGTAGCGTATAATGAAGATTATTCAAAAGAAGATATGACCTATTATCCACTACCAGATAATAAGAAGAACTGGGAAACAATTGAACTTGATTTAGGCGAAGACGCTGGCAAAACAGCTTACGCCGTAAGTTTAAATATCAAAAATACAGATGAAATAGATGATTATTCCATTAATTTAGGACAAATCTCTCTGTATGATGAGGAAAGTCCTATTGCAGTACTCGAAGATGCTAAAGTAGAAGAAAAAATGTTAAAAACTGCTGATGAAGCAGAAGCTCGTTTAAGTTGGACTCCAAAAGAGGATGTACAACATTATGAAGTTTATCAAGAAAACGCACAAGGAGATGATAAACTTTTAGGTGTTACTCCAAATAATCATTTTTATACACCCAATATCACCAGAACGGAGGAAAACGCCTCTAGTGATAATATAACAACACTTAAAGTTGTGCCTGTTAATGAAACTTTTGAACGTGGGAAGACAGCAACAACCAACTTTGATTGGGGGCTGGATATTGATGCAACAGAATATGACCAGAATCCTCCTTCACCAAATGTGGCGTTAAATGCTAATGTTACAGATGTTTCATTTGAAAATACTACGGAACCAGCTTCTAATGCTTTAGATGGATTATCAAGTACTAAATGGGCAGCAACTGATGAACAAGAAGGATATATAACAATAGATATGGGGGAAGAGAAAACAATCCGTCGATGGAGAGTTGAACATGCTGAATCAGGCGGAGAAGAAAAAAATATGAATACAGTGGATTTTGAACTTCTTTACAAAACAGAAAATGGTGAATGGACAAGTGCAGAAAGAATAACAGATAATGAAGATGCAATAACAGATATTGTTTTAGACGAACCAGTTACTTCCAGTGAATTTAAATTACAAATTCATAACAGTGGTTCATCACCATGGGAAGCTATTCGTATTAATGAGTGGCAACTATTCGAAAGCGAAAAAACACCTAAGACCGAAAATCTTATGATGCATTTCGCGTCAGCTAAAAATAATGAAGGTGCAAATGATGAAGTCACTATTGAAAATGTTGAAAAAGACCAAGTTGTAAGATTATATAAATCTTTAGAAACGAAAGACGTACTAGCTGAAAAAAAAGCAAAGGAAGATGATGAAGCCGTAACATTTGAAAATCTGGACTTGGGAGATGAAGCAGGAAGGATCTATTACACTATACAAACACCGGGAGCAGATGAAAGCCTGAGGTATAGTGCGGGTTATTTAAGTGAGAATTTAACTGTAGCTGATCTTCAGTTAGCTTTACATCATTTGGATCTCAAAAGGGAACTTTCAGGTAGCGACACTCTTCATGCGTTAAAGACGCATTTAACAGCTATTGAACATTATGTTGAGCAAGGAAAAAAGGATAAGACCCTCAATCATTTAAATGGTTTTAAAACGTTACTGGATCACCAACTGGAAAATGACCTAATTTCTGGAGAAGCCTTAAAATCACTTAAAGCATATACAGATGAAGTTATCAAAAATTATAAAGAAATATTGTAGAGAAGTAGGAGGGCTTTCTCCCTCCTACTTCTTGGAACTTAATCACAATCCTCAAGTTATTCCAACCTTTAAAAGTAATATCCAAATGGCCCATTAAAAATACTGCATCATTGAAAACCAAACAGCGCATCATAATAACTTTCCAACCTACCCCTTCACAGACCCTGCCAAAAGCCCACGCACAAAATATTTCCCTAGAAATATATACACAAGCAATGTCGGCATTGCGGCAATTAACGCCCCTGCCATTTGTACGTTCCATTCTACCATTTGACTTCCGGATAGATTTTGTAAGGCTACCATAATTGGTTGTTTATCTGAAGTCGTAACCGTGACTGCAAATAAAAATTCATTCCATATGTTCGTAAATTGCCAGATCGCCACAACAACAAACCCTGTAATTGACAGTGGAATAATAATATGCCTAAATACCCCCAGGAAACTGGCTCCATCTATCTTCGCTGACTCAATCATGGAATCAGGAATATTTGCATAGAAATTCCGGAACATCAATGTTGTAATTGGCAGACCATATACAACATGTACGAGAATCAAGCCCGGGATCGTATTATATAATTCTATCGTTCGTAAAAATTGGATCATTGGGATTAAAATACTCTGATAAGGAATAAACATGCCAAATAAAATCAATGTAAATAGCGTATTAGCTCCCTTAAACTTCCATTTTGACAAAACATAACCGTTCATCGCACCAAGCAGTGCTGAAAGTAAGGTTGCAGGTACAACCAAGTAAACACTATTCATAAAATTCGGGGCTAATTGCGAAATAGCTGCCCCGTAAGAACTAAAATCTATCGATGTCGGCAATGCCCACATGCTCTCTAACGAAACTTCATCGAGTGGCTTTAAACTTGTAACAATAATCACGTAAACAGGCATTAAAAAAATAACCGCAAAAAAGATTAACAAAGCATATTTAATTATTTTACCAAAAGGAACTGACGCCATTAACGATCACCCTTTCTGTTGCTCCATAAGTATGGAACAATAAATACTGCCACTAGGAGTAACATGATAATGGCTATCGCAGCGCCATTCGCATAATAATTTCCTCTAAACGTGGTTTCAAACATATAAACGCCAGGTACATCGGTAACGAAATTAGCACCTGGACCTGTCATCGCATAAATTAAATCAAATATTTTCAGGGAAATATGTGCCATAATAATAACAACACTCATTGTAATTGGCAGAAGCATAGGCAAAACAACTTTTCGATAAACTTGAAACTCACTTGCTCCGTCCATACGAGCCGCTTCGCGTAGTTCGTCCGGGATTCCGCGCAATCCGGCTAAATACATTGCTAGGGAAAAGCCTGTCATTTGCCATACTGCAGCAATAACCACCGCTATAATAGCAATTGGTAAACCAAATTCAATATTTCCCCACTCAAAACCTGCCAGAATATTTGTATCCGTATACCATTTTGGTTGGATTCCAAACACCTGTAAAAACTGATTAAATCCGGTAGAAGGATTCAGTAACCATTGCCATACAACTCCCGTAACGACAAAAGATAAAGCCATCGGAAATAGAAAAATATTACGGAAAATCGTTTCCCCTTTTAGCTTCTGATCGATTAATATGGCTAAGCCCAGCCCCATTACAATAACCATACCAATAAAGAAAATAGTGAAAAATAATGTATTACGCAAATCCGACTGGAACCTGAAATCCTGGAATAAATAGATATAATTTTTTAGTCCTGCAAATGAAAAATCCGGTACCAGTGAATTATAATTACTTAACGAAACATATCCCGTCCACCCGATAAACCCATAAACAAAAACAAGAATAAGAAAAAGGGATGGAATCAAAAAACATATCGCTGTCCATTGATCTTTTGAAATTTTTCGCTTGTTCTTTATCTGTGTACCTTTCGCCATACATACCCTCCTGACATTAAGGCTTAATGAATAGGAGGCCGTCAAGAGACAGCCTCCTAGAAAATTATTCACTACATCTCAGGTGCTGCGTTTTCTAACGCTTGAATAAAATTATCAATATCTCCTTGTGTCACAAATATGTTTACAGCTTGATTCGCTTTTGTTAAAAATCCTTCCGATGCCGCTGATCCATGTGCGAGACTTGGTACTAATCTGGAATTCGTGAAATCTTCCATTGCATCTTTCCCGTATTCATCATATTCTTCCGGATCGGCATCTACTCGAGCAGGAATTCCCCCTTTTAAAGGGTTGAACGTATCCTGACCTTCTACGGATCCAAATTCTGTCAAGAATTTCTCAACTTCTTCTGTGTTCTCCACCCCTTTTGGTAATCCGAATGTATCCGTGATTACCTGAAATTCACCATCCGTATCCGGAAATGGAAAATACCCAAAGTCTTCATTTGTTTCCAAATCCAAATCATTTGCAAAATAGCCTTTTGCCCAGTCGCCCATATTAATCATCGCAGCTTCACCACTTGCGACAAGCTGAGCAGCATCTTGCCAATTACGGGATGCATGATCCTCGTTCACATAATCAAGCATTTGCCCGAAGATTTCTATCGCTTCCACAACCCGTTCATCATCAAATTCAATTTCACCTGCAAAAAGATTTTGGTAATCATCTGGCCCTAAGACACCTAAGAGAATGTTTTCAAAAACCTGTGTTGCAGGCCATGATTCTTTGTCGCCTAATGCGATTGGGGTTATACCAGCTTCCTCTAATTGCTCCGCCGCGGCAAAAAATTCATCAAAAGATGTAGGTACCTCAATATCATTCTCTTCAAATATTTCCATATTATAGAAGAAAACATTCCCACGGTGAATATTTACAGGTACAGAGTAAATGTCATCACCCTCACTTACTAGCTCAATTAATTCTTCAGGAAATTTATCCATCCACTCATTTTCTTCAAACAAATCATTTAATGGCTCCATTTTATCTGCGGCAACCCAACTTTTGTTCAGTTCCTCGCCACCATGTACTTGAAATGTTGATGGCGGATCATTTCCTTGCATTCGTGTTGCCAGCACTGCTTTGGCATTCGTTCCCGCACCGCCAGCTACTGCTGCATTTTCAACCGTAATGTCCGGATGTTTCTCTTCGAATAAATCAATAAATGCAAGTAATCCATCTTCTTCTCCAGCTCCAGTCCACCAACTGAAGATTTCCACTTCACCACTTGAACTATCGCTGCTTTCATTTTCATCCGAACCACCGTCTGATTCCATGTCACCTGACGAATCCGCACTACATGCAGCTATCAAGAGTACAAGTGCAACAAATATGACTATCCCATATACTTTCTTCACGAATAACTCCCCCTCTTATTGATATCACTCCCATTATCTATTATAAAAAAAGTGAAGCCATTTCATGGGTGAAATAAACTGTATTATTTTACGTTTTTCTTCACTTTTCAAAGATACCTTGTTGAAA
Organism: Virgibacillus sp. NKC19-3; assembly: GCF_019837165.1. Lineage (NCBI taxonomy): Bacteria > Bacillati > Bacillota > Bacilli > Caryophanales > Bacillaceae > Virgibacillus > Virgibacillus saliphilus. The sequence goes on along the minus strand of NZ_JAGYHC010000001.1, from coordinate 1,528,807 downwards.
CTGCTTCGGAGATTCATGATAATATTTTTTAAAAACTCGACTAAAATAATTTGGATCATTATACCCGACCATGAAACTAATTTCTTTTAAGGAATACCAATTAAGCTCCATTAATTCTTTTGCTTTTTGCAAACGAACCTTTGTTACAAAATCAATAAAGGTCTCCCCGAATTCCTGCTTAAACAGATTCGATAAATAATTCGGACTTAAATTCACGGAAGCTGCAACATTTTCCAATGTTATTGTTTCTGCGAAATGCGCAAGGATGTATTTTCTTGCCTGAAAACCATATTGTTTCGACTGATGAAATTCACTTAGTTTCATACAGCATAAATGAAGAAAGGAGTACCAATCCTGATCCGTTTGCAGTGAAGTAAATGAATATCTAGGCATAGCAATATCATGCGTCGTGAATATCATTTTTAGCTCCATATACAGTGCTTCTTTTTCACTATCTGTCAGCGTTTCCTGATATTTTTTAAAATACATTTTTGCACCATTACTATGTCCCTTTTCAACCATATGACCTATTTGAGTAATAGGACTTTCTTCATTTCGTCGTGAATGATTTGTTTGAAGGAATCCGTATTTTCTGTTGTTCTCTGAAGCTAGAAGTAAACAAGCCTCATATGCTTCAAAATAGGATTTCGAGAGATTATCTAAAGAAATGTATGGAAAACCCATTCCAATGAACAGCTTGTCATCAAGTTCATAATTTAGCTTTCTAGCTAATGTTAATATCGCTGACTTTTCAAGTATCGTTGGTGCAATCATACATATAACCGTAACTTCCCGGGTTTGAAGTACTATAGTAGAATGTGAAATCATTGCTTTAATAGCGTTCTTAATAGATTCTAGATGATTATCAACCGTTGGCTTTATCACGAAAAAACAGCCACTTTTCATGTCAGGAAATAACGCTTTTTGTAGTTCGATCATCTCTTCATCAAAGGAGGCAGGTTGCATCAATTTTATTATAAATTTTTCCTTCAAAAGTGCACTTTCTTTTCTTCTTTTCTCCTGTTCCTCTTCAATTTCTCTTTCCACCCGTTCTATTGTTTTCATCATTTCTTCCCTTTTCCCAGGTTTTAAAATATAATCCTTAATCCCAAACCGCATCGCTTCTTTCGCATAGTCGAACGAATCATAGGCGGAAAGCAATATAAATTTGGTCTGTGGTTGAGACTTGTGGATCTCCTTAATGGCCGTTAACCCATCAATACCTGGCATCTTGATATCCATAAAAATAATATCCGGATTGGTCTTCTCAGCTAACTCAATAGCTTTCCTTCCATTTTCAGCCTCTCCGACAACAAGCATATGATGAAAGTTGTCTTCAATGAATTTCTTACATGCTTTTCGCTCCAATAATTCATCTTCTGCAATCAATATGTGCATACGAATCCTCTCCGTTGTTATTTTTTAGGTAACACCAACCGAATTGTCGTCCCTTCCCCTTGTTCCGATTCAATCTCCACCACATGATCCAATTGATAATGTAACTGAAGTCGTCGAATGACGTTCGTTAAGCCTATCCCTGTCGAATGACCCACATGCACTTCTTCCAAATTAGATAAAGACAATAGCCGTTTAACAGTATCCTGCTTCATCCCAGCCCCATCATCCTGAACTTCTATTATGATATTTTCCGTCAATTCATAAATTTGTAATGTGATAGCGCCTCCATTCTCGTTTTCCTCAATTCCATGTATAAAAGCATTTTCAACCAATGGCTGCAAGATCAGCCTTGGCACCTCGATCTCCAGGCAATTCTCATCAATGTTCCATTCAAATCGGATCCGTTCAGAAAAACGTATTTTTTGAATATGAAAATAGTTCTTTACTACCTCTACTTCATTCCTTAATGAAATTGTTGTATCCATCTGTCCTAAATTATGCCGAAGCAGGCCTGCCACCGCATCAATGAGCCTCGAGGTTGATTTAGCATCCTCTAAGTAAGCCATCTTTGAAATGGTATTTAATGTATTAAATAAAAAATGTGGGTTCATTTGATTCTGCAGGTGTTTTAACTCCATTTCTTTGACAAGTTGATCCAATTCAGACTGATCTTTTATCTCTTCAACTAATCCATGTATATTCGAACGCATATTATGAAACGTATCACCAAGCAACTTTAATTCATCGGTTGATTGGATGTTTATCGGTTCTCCAAGTAAATTGCCTTCTGATACTTCTTTTGCCGCATAAGCCAATTTATGAATGGGTTGAGTTATCCCTTTGGAGAACCATAATGCAAAGCATATGGCTAACATAACCGTTGTAATAAACAGAAAAATAATAAAAAGCATAAAATGTTCATTGCGCAATTGTAAATCCTGATAAAGGGCTTGATATGCTGTTAATTCAACATCTATTATTTCTAACGTAGATGCTTGAATATATTCAGAAGCTATTCTTGTTTCTTCCAAGTGATATGTATAATTTTCAATATCATCTTGTAGAACAAAACCAACAGTAAGCTCACTCTCATGCATAAAAGACTCTATTAAATTGATATAATTTTTTATTTCTATTGCATTGCTATCATCAAAGGCATTTTCAAGCTGTTCAATTTCGTTTTCTAACCTATTTTTCGTTTTAAAGTAATCTATTTCATTCATAGCTTTCGCATTGGTTACATACATCCCCGTGTGCATATATAACTCCTCTGATTTTTGAGAAATGGCGTTTAATAATAGAAAACGTTGAAAGCTATCATCGTAACTGTTCGTTAATTCATTGGAACTTACAAAAATAGACACCGCTGTGACTTGAAATAAAAGAACGAATGCAAAGAAATAGACTAATAGTTTTCCGCGGATTGTCTTCATTGACTTTCACCATGAATTTTAGACAAATCTTGTTTTTCTATAACCCCGGTATCTGTGAAAATTTGATTTTCCAAAAGATCCTGTTTTTGTAAGTCAATCAACACCTCTACAGAATCAAACCCCATTTCATGGGGGTACTGCTCAATAGTTGCATTAATTTCATTCTTTCGAATCAGATTCAATGTTTCCGGTAAAACATCGAAAGCAGTAATATACATCTCTTTATTTGGCGCAATTTCCTGCAACCCTTCTACCATCCCTACCCCATCAAGTGCGCTCAATCCAACTAAAGCATTGACTTTGGGATTTTCCTTAAGTAATGCGTAGGTTGCTTGTGTAGCACCAATTTCGGTAATATTCGATTCCTCTTTAGCCACAATTTGAACACGGGGTTCAGACGCAATAGCTGATTGAAAACCAGCCATTCGCTCTTGCTGATTGATTGCTTCAAACCTTCCAGTAATAATCCCTACAAATTGTTTCCCTTCTGTATTTTCGATAATTGTTTTCCCAGCAAGTTCGCCAGCATAGAAATTATCCGTTCCAACATAGGCCTTCCGGGCACTGCTTTTCACATCCGTATCAATTGTGATTATTGGTATATCGCGCTCAGTCGCTTTATGCACAAGATCTACAAAACGCTCTTCTTCAACCCCTTGAACAATAATACCATCGACTTTGGCGGCTATCATTCGGTCAAATAACCTTAGTAACTGATCATTATCCGCTTTTTGTGGTGCTACATATTCCAAGAAAATATCATTTTCTGCTGCTGCCTCTTTTGCCCCTTGTTCTATTAATCGCCAATAATCGTTTTCAGTTTCTTCCGCTATTAATGCGAAATGATGCGTGTAACTTTTAGACGTAGCATTCGTTGGTTCGATGTAAAATGTTTTATATCCGTAGAATAACATTCCAATGAAGCTGGTTAGGAAGAATATTATCGTTATAGTGTAGAAGAGGGTTCTTGTTTTGATTATCATTGTAGTCACCTGCTTTTAAAAACGTTTGCTGTCTATGGTTCATTTTTATGATGGGAAAATCGATTCTATAATAAGAAAGACCCTAATTCATCAAAACTTTGATGAATTAGGGTCTGTTTTTTACTTTTGTGTTATTAATTTATACCTATCTATTCTTGCTAACTTCCAAAGTATCTAATAAATCGGTGCTATAAAAAATTCAAATTGATGATCTTCTTCTGCTTTAATTAGAAACTCATCATGAATAGGTGCACCCCAACTATCATCTCCACCAACTCCCATTTGTCTACCTATAACAGTAACCACTGTATAATGGACGTTAGGCAGTTCATAACGATGATAGGCATTTTCCAATTCAAACGCAGTATATGGAGAAACATTACATTCCAGTGGCCTATCGACACCTGCTATCCTTATACCGTAATTTTCATTATTTGTTATATCAACTTTACGAACTCCCGTCCTATTCCCGGACTCCTGTGGTATAACATAAGGTGCTATATTGTCGACTACTTTATTTTTGAATTTGCATAGCTTGGCACCATTCGAGCGGTCTATATAATTTTCTTCCGGGCCTTTGGCATACCAATCCAATTGGTCATAATCAGCTGGAATTTTAAATGATACTGCATATAAAGGCATATTCGGCAAACCTTTTACACCTTGGTATGATAAATTTACTTTCAAAGTACCATCCGCATAAACCGTATAAGCAATCGTAACTTTTACATCGGGATGGATAGACATTTCATATTCAGCGACTATCATTGCATGATGCTTGTCTTCCTTTACTACTTTAATATCTGTACATTTTTGAAACAGGCTTGCTATATACCAGCTACCATTTTTAAAACCAGTTTGGCTGCCACGATCATTATCAGTTAAAGCCCGCCAAAATAATGGTGCTGGAGCGTGCTTCATCATTTCTGTTCCTGAATAGTTGAGTGAGATCAATGAACCGGTAGTTCGCGAAAAAATGGTGCTGAAATGCTCACCATGCACACCAATATTAACATCACCCGTAACAACCTCAACTTTGCCTTCTGGAATAACAAAAGGTTGTTTGCCATTCTCGAATTCATATTCTCCAAAGGCCACCTCAAAACCTTTATCTGCCCATAGTGTTTTATCCTTTAATATAAAGGATGTAAGGATGACATATTCACCCTTTTCATGGAAGTCAGAAGGAAAGTCTAATTTAATATATTCTTCGGTTTCAGGTGCTACATTCACTTCTTTCTCATCACTAAATATCTCATTACCTTCATAACTAATACTATATTTTAATATAAATTGGTTTGTATCCGTGAACAAATTGTCATTAATTATTTTAACACCAGTACGGTCAGGTTCCAGTTTTATATTTTGGTATAAAAAACGGACCTCCTGCATTTTCGGAGAGAGTTCGCGAGTAGCATAAACAATACCATTCGTGCAAAAATTGTTGTCTGTAGGTCGATCGTTAAAATCTCCGCCGAATGCAATATACTCCTCACCATAGCGATTCTCTTTGACTATCCCCTGATCAATGTAATCCCAAATAAATCCACCTTGATACATTGGATATTTTCGTTCGAAGTCCGTATATTTTTTCATACCTCCAAGCGAATTGCCCATTGCATGTATATATTCGCAGCTAATATAAGGTTTGTCAGGATTATTGGACAAATATTTCTCAATTTCATTTGGTTTGGCATACATTCGGCTTTCCATATCACTTGTATCATTATAGTCCCGGTTATGAAACACACCTTCATAATGAACCAATCGACTTGGATCTGCTTCTCTAAAATAGTTTGCAATATTCAAGAGGACTTCCCCTGCATATGACTCATTCCCACATGACCAAATTAAAATAGATGGGTGATTTTTATCCCTTTCATACATTGAAATAGCACGATCCATTACAATATCTTGCCATTCATCATTATTTCCGGGGATCACCCAGGATGGATCTACATCACCCATTTTTTGCCAGGTTCCATGTGTCTCCAAATTCATTTCATCAATAACATAGATTCCATATCGATCGCAAAGTTCATACCATTCGGTTTTGTTCGGATAATGGGACGTTCGGACTGCATTAATATTATGTTGTTTCAACGTTTTAATATCCCAAAGCATATCCTCTTTTGTTACTGACCTACCATGGTAACAATTAAATTCATGACGGTTGACACCTTTAAAAATAATTCGTTTGCCATTTATATGCATGATACTATTTTTCATCTCAAAACGTCTAAACCCTACCTGTTGCGGAATAACTTCAATCAACTCACCCGACTGATCATAGAGTTGAATATAAGCTTGATACAGATATGGGTTTTCTGCACTCCATAACTCAGGTTTGTTTATATGTAAGGTCAATATTTCCTTCAAATTTGAAAGTTCCTTTTCGACATCAACGACAACTTGATTGGTTGCATCCTTCAGTGAAACTTTAGCTTTTACACCATCGGCTGCCCCAGACAAATTCAGCTCAACATGTAAGTCAGCCTTTGTATACGAGTCATTCAAATTTGTTGTTACATGGAGATCCTCTACATGAGTTGCAGGCTTTGTATACAAATACACATCTCTAAAAATGCCAGAAAAACGCCAGAAATCCTGATCCTCAAGCCAACTACCAGTGCTACGCTGATAGACCTCAAGGGCAAGTTTATTTTTACCGGCTTTCAAAAATGAAGTAAGTTCAAAATCAGCTGGTGTGAAACTATCTTCACTGTAGCCGACGAATTTGCCATTTAACCATACATAAAACGCCGTTTCGACACCTTGAAAAGATACAAATAATGGTTGTTCCTTCATAGATTGTGGAACTTCAAAATGCTTCACATAACTTCCAACCGTATTCTGTTTCTCTGAAATTTGCGGTGGTCGAAGCTCTTCATGCCCATCCCACGGATACATCGTATTTACATACTGCGGCTTTCCGTAACCTTGCAGTTGTATATGCCCTGGAACTTGGATTGTTTCCCACCCTGAACAATCATAATCTTGTTCATAAAAACGCTCCATCCTGCTCTTTGGATTTGGAGCATAACTGAATTTCCATGTCCCGTTCAAACTATGACGAAAATTCATTGGACCTTTTTCTTGTGCTTCTTTCATTGTCTCGTAATATGTATGGTCAGAATGCGCAGAAACCCGGTTAACCGCAAATACATTAACATCTGTTAACCAACTTAATTTGGGATGATGTTCCATTATTTATTCCACTCCTACTATAGTAATTTTTCTAACGAATAAATTTATATTAACGAATTTGATGCGTATAACTAATTCCCACCAATGGTTCATTATTATCCCTTTACTGAACCCATCATTCCAGCAACGAAGTGTTTTTGCATAAAGAAAAAAACGAGTGCTGTCGGTAATGTAGTAATAACAATAGCAGTCATAATCACTCCATAGTCGGGAGCATATCCTGCACCTAAATTGGAAATGAGTAATGGTACAGTTTGATTCTCAGGAGATTGCAAGATCACTAACGGCCATAAGTAATTATTCCAACTATTCATGAAAGCAATAATAGCTGCTGCTGCATACGTTGTTTTCATCGTTGGTACGAAAACACGGAAAAAGATACCAAGCTCACTTAATCCATCTATCCTTCCCGCTTCAATTAAATCTTTCGGAAACATTTTCGTGTTTTGCCGAAATAGAAAAATAAAAAACGCCGTCGTTATCGTGGGTAAAATGGCAGCTGCTAATGTATCGATTCCCATTGCTGGTACCGTGTCTGTTAAATTACCAAATAACCGATATAGTGGGATCATTATTGATGCAAATGGAATCATCATGGATACCAAAAGAATATTAAACACCCAATCCTTTCCACGGCTCTGAAATATTTCAAATCCATAACCAGCTAATGAAGCAATCACTAAAGTTAAAATAGTTGTGACTACCGCAATGATCGCCGAGTTAACTAAGGCAGTAACAATATCAACGGTTCCAAACAATGCTTTTATGTTCTCCAACAAATGCGTGCCGGGTAATAAACGCCCCCTGGTTACGTCAACGGATTCATTTGTCATGCTTACAATCATCCACAAAAAAGGAAAGATACTAATAAAGGAGGCTACTACCAAGAATACATAAATAAAAATACGCTTCAGTTTTTTCACTTTTTATCACCTGCCACTCTAAACTGAATAATAGATAGTACAACAACTAACAATACGATTACGTAAGACACAGTAGATGCATAACCAAAATCTGGGCTATACTCAAATGATAGATTATAGATATATTGGGATATGGACAATGTTGCATTACCTGGCCCACCTCCAGTTATATTCATAACCTCATCAAACAGTTGCAATGTCCCTATTGTTGAAATGATAGAAGTAAATAAAATAATCGGTTTTAGCATCGGTATTGTTATTTTGGTGAATTGTTGAAAAGAATTTGCACCATCAATCTTTGCAGCTTCATAAATAGATCTATCTATATTTTGTAATGATGACAAATAAAAATCATGTTATACCCCGTCCATCTCCAAGTTATTGCGATTATAATAATGACTTTTGCCCAAAATGGATCCGAAAGCCAATTTATTGGTTCAGAGATAATAGAAAGATCTACTAAAAATTTATTAAAAATACCATCGACTCCAAACATATATTTAAATATAACCGAATATGCAACAAGTGAAGTCACACATGGCAGAAAAATCGCCATTCGAAAAAAACCTCGAAATTTTAATGTTGCATCATTGAGCATCACCGAAAATACAAGTGCCAATACAATCATGACTGGGACTTGAATGATTAAATAAATGATTGTATTCATTAAAGCGGTTTTAAAGGTCGGATCATTAAAAAGCCTAATATAATTATCCAAACCGACATACTCTAAGCTTGCTCCCATACCAGATTGAAAAGATAGTAGTAATGCTTGTACCATTGGATAAAAGTAGAACACAGAAATTGCCATAACCGCAAATATAATAAACAGCCAGCCAATATTATTTTTTCTGATAAGCTGTCTCACAATCTCACTCCTTTCTTTAAAAATAAGCCTAGAGCACAGTCTAAAAGTTGCTGTTAAATTCAACTAGTAGACGGAAACTCAAGGCTTTATCTTTCGCTTAATTAAGCTGTGTTTCAGCTTGTACTTGAGCATCGTTTAACACTTCTGAAAGTTCTCCCCCACTGAGATAATTTTGCATTGATTCAATAATAATGTCTTCAATTGCATAAGTGTGCAGTCCATAAGTAACTCCTGGAATTTGGTCCGTCCAATTGGAAAAATCCTCAACGATTGACTGTCCGCTGAAAAAATCGTCCTCAGCTGCAAAGGCTTCACCGTCCATTGCAGGTAGATAAGCACCTATTGCCCCAATTTCCGTCACAAGTTCTTCATACATGTCTACATCAGAACCGAACGTATTGGCTAGAAATTCGGCAGCCTTTTCTTTACCATCAATATTAAGAACATACCACGAACTTCCTCCCAAGTTGGAAGCATTTATAGAACCTTCCATATCTAACCTTGGAGTAGGAACGACTGCCCACTCCCCTTCTTGAGAATCTTCCGCTTTAATACTTGGAGTAATCCAGTTTCCAGTTGGTACGGTTGCTACTTCACCACTGTTGAAGGCCCCTACAAATTGACTCCAGTCAGAAACTACTTTTGCGATATCAGCATCCATCATATTTTTATAGACTTGAAATGCTTCAGCCAGAGCATCATTATCAGCAAGATCCGGAATGGCTCCATCTTCTTCCACATACCAAGAACCGGAAGATTGAATCATCATACGAATTTGCCCCAAATCGTTTGGATCCAAGGTAAGGAAATCTACTCCCACTTGCTCTTTGACTTCTTCTCCAATCTCAATATACTCTTCCCAAGTAATATCCGTTAGGTCCTCTACAGTGAATCCAGCTTCTTCCAAGTAGTCCGTACGCACATAAATGCCTGTTGCACCAGAATCAAATGGTACGCCATATTGGTTTCCATCAAGATTGGTTGTTGCCATTTTATAGTCAGCAAAATCATTTGTATCAATATAATCATCCACTGCATAAAATGCATCCGGGTAGGACTCCAAAAAACTTTGCGCACGGTAATCTTCAATTAAAACAATATTTGGCAAGCCTGTGTCAGCTCCAGAACTAAGACTTGTATTCAATCTTTGGATAATGTCATCCTGAGCATTTTCAACTATATTTAGATCAACATCTTCTTCACCATCGTAAGCTTCATCTGCAATTTCAAGACCAGCGATATTAAATTCCGGATCCCAGGCCCATGCAGTAATTTCATTCTCATTTTCTGACCCTGAATCAGAAGAATCATCACTATTTGTTCCCGCATCCTCATTACCACCAGAACAGGCTACCAATGATAGAATACCAATGAACATTAAACCCAAAAGCATGAGTTTCTTCATCTATTTTCCCCCTCGTAAAATATTTGAAATACATTCGTAATATTTTCAAAACAGGATGTTTACGTTTGCATAATAACTAACTTGTATTATCACCACCTTTCTTTTTGGGGCCTGAGTTTTGTCAAAATGGGAGGCTTATTCCCATTCAGTAATCAGGTATTCGGTATTTGCATACAGAGTGTCATACGCCCTTTCCGAAATTAATTCTTCCTCTTTTTGGTGATCAAGTAATAATTTAAAGCTTTCCATATGTTTAATGACTTTTTCCGATGCCTCCTTTTCTTCATACCGATTTACAGCAGTCAAATGGATTTTTAAGGAAAGAGCATCTTGGTCACTTTTGAATTCTCCTTGTTCCTCAAATTGTTCAACTAAAGTCTTAATATCGATACTATTCATATCCGATTGCATAATTTTCCATTCCTGATTGCTACCCGAATTGGCTTTATACAATCCAATGGAGGCTTCTATATCTGAAGACTGTCCAACAACCTCGATTAATTGACCACTTTCCGTACTAACAAATGTGTATTCTCCCATTCCATTTGTTGAAATAATCCACTGTTGTGCAGCTAGATTTTCATCAGGAGCTAGTATGAGTGATCCTTGATCATCTGTTAGCACGTCACCACTCTCAGGACTGATAATTTTGTATTTCTCTTTATGGGAATAGCCACCGGTGGCTTTTTCAATCATCCACTCTTGATTGTCTTTGTATCGGTTGTTCTTATTTTGTACTAATGACGTTCCATCAACGTCCATCACGAGCTCACTATTTACATTAAATAGTTTATAATTATCATCAGCGTTTAAGAAACTTGTATCAACACCGGAAACATCAGAAATAACAAAAGATGTTACTGACTTTGGATCAACAGTTGTTGACAGTACTTCATTACTTACTTCAATATTATCCTTTTCACTAAGGTTCTCTGATTCAGAAGTTACGTAAGGAGTTGCTGTGGCGGAATTAGCAACTGTTTCAAAACCTGATAAGTCAAAATCAATCGCTTCTTCCGTATCAGAATGATTCGTATGAACCACCACTACTTCATTACTTTGTTTATCTATCGCCGCTGTCGTATCCTCATTATCCGTATTTATAAACTGATTTCCCGGACGAATAAATTTTGTGTAATTTCCCATCGTATAATACTTTTTGTTTTTGTGCCATTCGAGTTTATCAAAGTCCTCAGGGGAGAAATCTACATGAATAAGCCCCCAGTTCATGTTTTCATTTTCATCATTCATATTTATCTCATCTTCAATTGCTTGCCATAGCACCCATGCTTCCGGTTCCAAATTCCTAATATCTGATGAAATACGTTCAGATAATGCAAGGCCCGGCTCAATATTATCAAAGTCTTGAGGAATACCATCTGGGCCCAAATCAACCTCAGACATCCACAGACGTTTCCCTTCGCCTTTTGCAATATCCCGTATCGATGAACGTTGTGCAGGCCAATACGTATGAACGTTCATTTGTCCCACGTTCGCCTTTGTTGTTTCCTCATACGTTTCCCAATTCTCCCTAAATACTTGAGGATTTGTTTCATCCATGGCCGAAACAACCGTATCCAAATCTAACTTTTCCAACTGATCTGCCGTTTCATTAATAATTTTTGCTTGTGAAGCAGGAGCCCAATTAGACCCTTCCTGTCTACCCAGCGCTCCCCAATAGCCATTATTAGGTTCATTCGCCGGGGAAAGTGTTTGTATATCGATATCAATTTCTTCTTGTAAATACTCAACTACGTTCGTTAAATAAATCGCGAAATTTTCATACTGATCGGAACGAAGATTGTCTTCCCAGCTATCCCAATTCCCCGATGTATACCCGCTTTCGGTCATAAAATAAGGCGGGGAATTTGAAAAAGCTTCAAAGAGGTTAGCTCCTCTATTTTTTGCTGCCTTCAACCACCATTGTTGATTCTTATCTTTATCCCAATCCCAATGATTAGGGTCTTCTGGATCCCACCAATCATCCTCTTCTTGCCAATCTTCATCGGCATCTTCTGGTGGTGCAAACTCAGCCGGTCGGTTCCAATATCCTGGTACCGCACCACCAATTCGCATATACGGCTCTGTTCCAGGAGAATCTTCTCCGCCAATATTGTAACGAGCAATATTAAGGTTCAAACCTTCTTCGCCAAATAGAGCATCTGCCAGTTCATTTTTTATATCATCAGGCCATCCACCCGTTACATTGCCAAACCACACTAATGCTGTTCCCCATCCATCAAATGATTCGTGTTGATAACTTGGATCCAATTTCACTGTCTTATCTGCATTTCTTATATTCGATTCGCTTGCCTGTATAGCCGTTTCTGGAATACAAAGTCCCAATAAAAGGAGAACAGTTAGTCCAAGCGGAAAAGCCTTTTTGGAAATCTTAATTATAAATCTACTCACTTTAAGCACCCTTTTCGTTTCTAGTATTATTGTAATACGTCTTGTTATAAATAACTCTTTATTATCGACAAGTAAAACTAGGATGACTGTTTATTGAGAAAGTCTCTAATTAGGAATCTGGTCTTCATTTTGTCTTAAAGTTACTCACTACCTATCGATCGTCTCAGCACGTCTTGATGATTTCCTGCTTAGGATTAAGTAAGCCTTTTCAAAATTCATCTAAGACTGTAGTAGATGTCTGAATGACTCAGAGAAAATAAATAAAAACATTGCCCTATAATAGCAGCTATTCAGTAGCGGTTTTATATCCTTTCCAAACATAATCTTATTTTAAGCAATCCTCCTTGTAAAAGTATTTTATTCGATTTCATGTTTCATATTTTTATATAACCCCTTTCTATTGCACATTATATTAAAGGATATGTAAATTAATTAAATTAATTAATTTAATAATACATGATTATTTTACTTTTATCAACACAAATAACACGAAATTTTACAAACAGGAAATACTATCATTCTATCACTTAAAACCCACCATATATTTAGCTATGATGGGCTCAGTCATTTATTTATAAGAAGGTAACCAATCACCATGCGCATCGATCAGATCATCACACAATGAAACGATTTCATCAATCGACAATTCTGCAGCGGTATGCGGATCTAGCATTGCTGCTTGATAAATATGTTCCTTCTTCCTTGTCATTGCCGCTTCAATCGTCAACAACTGTGTGTTAATATTTGTCCGGTTTAAAGCTGCTAACTGTTCCGGCAAATCTCCAACATAAGTCGGAGCTACACCGCTCGCATCCACTAAACATGGTACTTCAACTACTGCATTTTCCGGAAGATTGCTAATCAATCCACCTGTGTTTAGCACATTTCCCCCTATTTTGGTCGGGTTATTTGTTTCCATCGCTTCCATGATATAGGATCCATATTCATGTGTTCGTGTATGACTCAAGTCTTTATCAAGGACCATATCATCACGCATTTGTTTCCACTCTTCAATTTGATTTACACAGCGACGCGGATATTCATCCAATGGAATATTAAACCGATCAATTAATTCTGGGTATTTTTCCTTTATAAAATATGGGTGATACTCAGCATTATGCTCCGATGACTCAGTTACATAATATCCAAAACGCTCCATCAACTCAAAGCGAATCATATCATCATGCGCATTCTTTTGTTTTTTCTTTGCTCTTCGTTTAATCTCCGGATATAAATCCTCCCCATTCCGGCTTACTTCCAAAAGCCAGGCCATATGGTTGATTCCGGCAATTTTCGATTGGACATTATCGGTAGGCATATCTAACGACTTTAATAAATCATTCGTACATACTTGCACACTGTGACACAAGCCGACTGTCTTAATTTCGCCATAACGAAGCATTGTACCTGTTAAGGCAGCCATTGGGTTTGTATAATTTAAAAACCAGGCATCCGGACATACTTCCTGCACGTCTTTTGCAAACTCCATCATAACTGGAATGGTACGCAGATTTCTAAATACACCTCCAATTCCAACCGTGTCGGCAATAGTTTGACGTAGTCCATATTTTTTCGGAATCTCAAAATCAATGATCGTACTTGGATCATAACCCCCTACCTGAATCGCATTAATCACATATTTTGCATGGCGCATTGCTTCTTTTCGATCCGTATACGCGACAATATTTACCGTAGAGTTAAGATTATTTTTGAGATTATTCAGCATTATCTCAGAATCTTTTAATCGGTCGTGATCAATATCAAATAAAGCAAATTCAAAATCTTGTAAAGCCGGAACTGTCATGCTATCTCCAAGCACATTTTTTGCGAAAACAGTACTTCCTGCACCTAGAAAAGTAATTTTATCCATGTACATCCATCTCCTTTTATATAGAATGGTAATTTATTGCGAAAAACAAAAAAGGAAATCTTTGTCTTTCACTTTATTAAAATAACTATTATAATTATGTTAAATGTATTGTTAAGCGTTTTCAATGGTGAATATTTTTGAAAGTAGGTAACATATTGCTTATTAATTATCAATCCTTAACCAATAAATCTTATGGTCTTCGTTTCAAAGGTGACCATCAGTATCGCGTTGCAGGGATATATTCCATCGGAAAAGAAATCAGAACAGACACGTCTTATTATTGGAATGGCCAAGCACGTAGCGAGAATGACATTTTCGTACTTCAATATACATTAAAAGGTGCTGGCAAAATCAAATTTGAACAGCAAACGTATGATTTGAATCCGGGTGATGCCTTTTTTATACATATCCCTAGTAATCACATATACTACTTACCTGAAGAAAGTGAAGAGTGGGAGTTTATTTATATTACCTTACTTGGTAATGAGGTCTTCCAGTGCTATGAAAAAATAACAAAAGCAGTCGGTAATATCTTTCAATTGGATGTTTACTCTCCCCCAATACAGAGCATTATGAGTTCATTAGATAAAATATCTAATGAACAAATCAATGATGTATATAAAGCATCAGCATGTGCATATGACTTTTTGATGAGCCTGTACGCTGACGTATTCCAAGTAAACAGAAAAAACACTATACCTTCAGCAATTAAGAATGCAACTGCCTTTATCAACGAGAACTACGCTGCGCCCGTTTCACTGGACGATATTGTAGCAGCTTCCGGACTTTCCAAATATCATTTCACCAGACTATTTCACGAAAGTATGAATGCAACACCAATTCAATACTTGACTAAAATAAGGGTGAATAAAGCTATACAATTACTGAAAAATGAACAATTAACAGTGGAAGCAATTGCCTTAAAAGTAGGTTTTTCAAATGGTAATTATTTTACGAAAGTTTTTCGATCTTACCTTGGCGTATCTCCTAGCGTATATCGAAATAATAAAACATTTAGCCAGGTTGATTATTTAATAAGTGATTAACAACATTTATTCTTGTTTCTAATTGATGAATGAAATCAGGTAACAGCTATTGATTATTTTAAGTATACATAGTACACTTAAGTTAATTAAATTAATTAATTATGTTCTATGCTGGTATTAAAAATCAAAACTATTTACCCAGGAGGCTATTATGACAAAGTCAAATTTAAGTCAAACATTTAAAAAAACATTTGATACAACGGATACACCCCGCACTTTCTTCGCCCCAGGACGCATCAATCTGATCGGCGAACACACGGACTATAACGGGGGGCACGTCCTTCCGGCATCCATATCATTTGGAACCTATGCACTTGGTCAAAAGCGCTCGGATCAGAAATTACGTTTTTACTCCATGAATTTTCCGAATATGGGAGTGATCGAGTGCGATCTATCGAATTTAGATTACACCAAAGAAGATGGTTGGGCCAATTATCCGAAGGGGATGCTTCTTTATTTACAGAAATCAGGATATGAATTTTCCTATGGTGCAGATATATTATTTTACGGCAATATCCCAAACAGTGCAGGACTCTCCTCTTCTGCTTCGATTGAGATGGCTACCGGCGTTTTATTGGAAGGTCTTTTCGATTTGAAGATAGACCGCGTCCACATGGTTCAGCTTGGTCAAAAAGTTGAGAACGAGTATATCGGCGTTAATAGCGGTATTATGGATCAATTTGCGATTGGAATGGGAAAAAAAGACCATGCCATCTTATTAAACTGCCAGACATTAAACTACGAATATGCACCACTAGAGTTAAAAGGTTATGTCATCCAAATTATTAATACCAACAAACAGCGAACATTGGCAGGATCCAAATATAACGAACGACGCCAGCAATGTGACCAAGCAATCATAGACTTACAGACAAAGCTTTCGATTACCAGTTTAGGTGATTTGACCAAAGCTGAATTTGATCAACATAAGCATCTCATCAAAGACGTAACGAATCAAAAACGTGCCAAACATGCCGTTTATGAGAATGCCCGTACATTAGAAGCGTTGGAAAAATTACGCGAAAGTGACTTAAAAGGTTTCGGAAAATGCATGAATGAATCTCACCTCTCCCTAAAACAGGATTATGAAGTGACAGGAATGGAACTCGATACCATCGTTCAAGCTGCATGGGATCAGGAAGGAGTATTAGGAGCTCGAATGACTGGCGCTGGATTCGGAGGGTGTGCGATTGCTATTGTAGACAAAGATAAAATAGAAGATTTTAAGAAAAACGTTAATGCGATCTATTATAAAGCAATTGGCTATGATGCCACATTTTACACAGCAACAATTGGGGACGGAGCAAAAGAAGTAACAGAAGGAGTGTTAAAATGAGTGTGCTTATATTGGGAGGAGCTGGCTATATCGGCTCCCATGCCGTTTATCAATTAATGGATCAGGGAGAGCACGTGGTAGTCGTCGATAATCTCCAAACCGGTCACAGAGAAGCAATCCATCCAAAAGCCACATTCTATGAAGGCGATATTCGGCATATCGATTTTCTCCGCCATGTATTCGAAAAAGAAACAATAGACGCTGTTATTCATTTTGCAGCCCATTCCCTTGTTGGTGAATCCATGGAAAAACCACTTTCATACTTTGATAATAATGTTTATGGTACGCAAGTTTTGTTGCAGGTGATGGTGGAATATAACGTAACATATATCGTATTCTCCTCTACTGCTGCAACTTACGGAGAACCAGAAGCGGTCCCGATTACAGAAAATCAGCCAACAAATCCAACCAGCACATACGGGGAAACAAAGCTAACCATGGAAAAGTTGATGAAATGGACGCAGGCAGCTCATGGAATAAAGTTCGTTTCCCTACGCTATTTCAATGTGGCTGGCGCTAGGGAGACTGTAGAAGTCGGAGAAGATCATCGTCCAGAAACCCATCTTATCCCGATTATTTTACAGGCAGCTCTTGGTCAGCGTTCCCATATCACCATTTTTGGAGAAGATTATGATACACGTGATGGCACGTGTATTCGTGATTATGTACATGTGGAAGATCTCACCCGAGCACATCTTTTAGCCTTGAACCATTTACAAAATGGCGGTAATAGCGACATTTTCAACCTTGGAAGCAATCAGGGTTTTTCCGTTAAAGAAATAATCGAAACAGCACGAGAAGTAACGGATAACGATATCCCGACTCAAACTGGAGAACGACGTGCAGGTGATCCAGGTGTTTTAATTGCCAGTTCCGAGAAAGCGAAAAGCAAGTTAGGCTGGAAACCAACACGAACATCGATTACGAAAATCATAAAAGATGCCTGGAAGTGGCATACAACCCATCCCAATGGCTACGAGAAGGACGTGAAATAATGATTTATCAGCATATCAACGGACTTATTCAAAAGGCAATAGAGGCAGCGCTCATCGAGCAAGCAGATCAGATTTATGTGCGAAATCAGGTAATGCGCCTTTTACATTTAGAGTCTTTTCCCGAAAACGTAACCAATATAACAAAAGACTCCATCCCTAATATCCTAGAAAGGATAATTGCCTACGCCGTGGAAAATGACGTTATTGAAAATGTTTTCGATGATAAGGAAATTCTTGCTGCAACAATCATGAATTGTTTTATTGCACGTCCATCCGTTATAAACAAGACATTTTATAAAAAATATGAACAGTCCCCTCAAGCAGCAACAGATTATTTTTATACATTAAGCAAAAACAGCAACTATATTCAGATGAACCGCATAGCAAAGAATATCCATTTCAAAGCAAACACTTCTTATGGTGAAATGGACATCACAATAAATCTATCGAAACCAGAAAAGGATCCAGAGCAAATTAGACGAGAACGAGAAAAGAAGGAACAGATCGCTTATCCCAAATGTGTATTATGCATCGAGAATGAAGGATACGCAGGTCGGACCGGCTATCCAGCACGTGCTAATCATCGTATCGTCAACGTTCCATTAAAAGGAGAAAACTGGTACCTGCAATATTCTCCATATGTCTATTATCATGAGCATAGTATTGTGCTTGCCGAAGAACACCGTAACATGAAAATGGATAAGGACGCATTTGAGCGACTGCTTCTATTCACAGAGAAATTTCCGCATTATTTTATCGGATCCAATGCAGATCTGCCGATTGTTGGAGGTTCGATTTTGAGTCATGATCATTATCAGGCAGGTCGTTATGAATTTCCAATGGCACAAGCTACCGATGTTTTTTCCTTTACGTTGAAGCAATTTCCTAAAATAAAAGCATCTGTTTTGAAATGGCCGATGTCCGTAATCAGGCTTCAAAGTTGGGAGAAAGACCAGCTCCTCCAAACAGCTGATCATATTTTACAAACATGGAAAGGGTATTCCGACGATGATGCGGATATAAGAGCCTTTACCGGCGATACACCACATAACACGATCACACCTATCGCAAGGATACGTGATGGTATGTATGAGCTTGATCTTGTTTTACGTAATAATCGAACATCAGAAGCGCACCCATTAGGTATTTTCCATCCACACGCTGATGTGCATCACATTAAAAAGGAAAATATTGGGCTGATCGAGGTATTGGGCCTTGCAGTTTTACCAGCAAGATTAAAAGATGAGTTAGCTGAAATCAGACAATTTTTACTTGACAATTCAAGTAATATCGCTGCTTATCATCAAACGTGGGCGAAGCAAATCAAACAAGCGTATGGCACGATTTCAAGTCCTGAACAGGTAGATCAAATCATTGAAAATGAGCTCGGAAAGAAATTCGCCCGCGTACTAGAAGATGCGGGTGTATTTAAGGAACAAGCAACTTTCAACCGTTTTATTCGGACATTAAATGAAGTGGGTGAATGATATGAATATGCATACAAAGGAAATCTCAGGTAAATGGCAGGAATACACACTTAGAAATGATCACGGCATGGAAGTTCGTGTACTTAATTATGGGGGATTATTACAAAAATCATTGTCCCAGATCGTGATGGAAAGATGGAGAATGTTGTTCTCGGCTATAAAGACTACGGTGATTATGAAACGAATCCCAACTTTTTCGGCGCCTTAATTGGACCGGTTGCTGGAAGAATTCAAGATGCTACATTTGAACTAAATGAAAAAACATATGCCTTGGAAGCCAATGATGGGGAAAATCATCTCCACGGCGGATCAAACGGGTTCCATCAAGTGATCTGGCATGTTGAACCTTTTGAGACAAATAGTAGCGTTGGGTTGAAACTGTCACATACAAGGGCAGATCAAGAAGGCGGCTATCCTGGCAATGTAGATGTTTGTGTGATTTATACCTTAAATAATGCGAATCAACTTATGCTTGAATACAGAGCAACGAGCAATCAAGCGACGCCATTTACCGTAACGAATCATTCCTATTTTAATTTAAGCGGAAATCTAAAAAACACAGTCCATAATCATCATGTGACGATGGATAGTGGAAAATTTATTGAATTGGATGAGGAATTAATTCCGACTGGGCAATGGTATAGAGTTGCCGGCACAACCTTTGATTTTCGCAATGGCGGTCTACTTCAAGATGGATTCAATGATAAATTAGAGCAAAATCAAATTGCCGGAAGTGGGTATGATCATTATTTTATTTTTGATGACAAGCAGGAGCAAAACGTAATCGTTCGAGATTCAGATTCTGGACGAACATTGACTATACAAACTGATCAACCAGGCATGGTTATGTATACAGCAAACACCTTAGAGGAAGGTTTGGAGTTAGCAGAAGGCCTTTCTAAAAAACATCTGGGCGTGTGTTTTGAAACACAGGCTTCACCAGCATCATTACATCACGAAGGATTCCCAAATGTGATTTTAGAAGGTGAATCAACATATAATAAACGTACGCTTTTTTCTTTTGGAGTGGAAAACTAAATTATTCGTGATAAACGATGCCACTCGTCTCATTACCCGGGAAATGATGGAATTTCTCCTTACAAAAAGATGCCCAGCTGTTATTAGCAGTTGGCCATCTTTTTTCTGTTTATACTGGGTAAAATAATCTAGGTGACAGAGACTTCCTATCACATATAGATCTTCAATCTAATCCCACATCTTAATCATATAATCCGCATTCGACTTTAAGAATTGATAAGCCTCAGTAGACATTAAGTTATTGTCATGTTGGTGTTGCAATAAACCAAGGAAACCTTCCATGTGATCAACAACTTTTTCTTCCTCTCCCTCATTCTCATAATGATCGACTGCAGTCAAATGGAGGTTTAACGCATAAACCGCTTCACCGCTCGTAAATTCGCCATCTTTGTCCAAATTCTCAACTAAGTTTTGTATACCACTACTTAAACCTTTAATTGGACCATCATACCCTAGAATTTCTACTTCCGCTAAAGCGGTAGAACGGTGACCTCCATTATCCGTGATTTCTAATTGGTAAAATTCGTATTCCCCTGGATTCTCAATTTCAAATGCTCGCGTATAATGACGCCATTTGAATGTTTCATTTTCCCTTTGATCTAAAATGGTCCAATCCTCACCATCATTGGAACCTTTCAATACCCAACTTTGAGGATCAGCCATTTGTGATTCAGGTTCGTCTGAGGAGACACTGTCTCCCGAGGTTAGCGTATACATACGGCCTTTTTTCTTTTTATCCGTAAATTGATACTGAATCCAAGGCGTGTTATTCTCAAAGATTAATTCTGTTTCGGACGTATTGTCAAATAGCAGATTTGTATTATCGTTTTCACTGTCGATTGCGATGCCTTCATCTCCATCGATCAATCCATCTGTCAAATCCTTCAACGGTTGTGGAGCGGACAATCCTTCCGTTGCAGCAGGCGTAATCGACTCTGGTGCTTCCGTTTGCTTAGTACCCCAATCTGAAGGTTCCGGCCCCATTTCGAAATCTAGCGTTGCTCCACCAGCTAAATCATCATGCAAAATCGAAGTGTTTGTGTAATCTTCGCCATTTACCTGAAGGTTTTGCACATATTTATTTTCCTTGCTATTGTCAGGGGCATTAATCACAATTTCCTCCCCATTTTCTAAATGAATAGTTGCTTTTTCAAATAAAGGAGCACCAATGGCATATTCTGGATCAGAACTTCCCATCGTGAATGGATAAAATCCAAGCGCATTGAAAATATACCAAGCAGACATTTCGCCATTATCTTCATCACCTGGATACCCTTGACCAATCTCGCTTCCAATGAACTGTCTGTTCATGACCTCGCTAACCTTTTCTTGTGTTTTCCACGGTTGGCCAACATGATTATACATATAAATGATATGGTGGGACGGCTGGTTACTAAACCCATACATACCCATTCTCACATCTCTTGCCTCTCTCATTTCATGAATAATACCACCATAACTTCCTGGAAATTCAACAGTTTCTGGTGTATCAAAGTACGTATCGAGTTTCTGAATAAGCCCTTCCTTGCCACCATACAAATTTGCTAATCCTTGTCCATCTTGCGGCGTGTGAAAAGCCATATTCCAAGCATTAGTTTCCGTGTAATCATACCCCCATTCAGCTGGATTGAATGCTTCAGATGAATGGCGCCATTCCCCTGATGACGACCTTCCCTGGAAAAACGCAACATTGGCATCAAACATGTGAATGTAGTTTTGGGCACGATTCAAATAGTATTGAGCGTCTTCTTCAAAATGATTGTAGTTCATTTCATCGTTTCCCTCTTTTGATAATGTTTTCGCAAGATTAGCAATGCCAAAATCATTAATATAGCCATCAAGTGCCCATGACATACCTTCACCAGTTTCTGTATTAGTATATCTATCGAATATAGCCGTTTCCGTTCCTTTTCTCCCTACATTGTTATTAGGAGAAGCAACAGCTGCATCTTTTATCGCTGATTCATAAAAGCTTTCCACATCAAAGTTGGTGACGCCTTTAAGATAAGCATCAGCAAACGCAATATTGGCGCTTGTTCCTGCCATTAAGTCTGCATATCCCGGTGAAGACCACCTGGAAATCCAACCTCCATCCCGATAATGCTGTACAAAGCCATCGATCATTTCACCAGCGTGTTTAGGTGTTAGAAGCGAATACGCCGGCCAGGCTGCTCTATAAGTATCCCAAAAGCCATTATTTACATAGACTTCCCCATCTTCAATATCAGCATATGTTTCATTAGACGTACTTGTATCACAAGCGTCAATATCGAGCTGACTTGCATATTTATAGTCAGGTTGTTCTACCGTACCGACATTTTCATACGCAGCGTTTGGATAGAGAAATAGGCGATACATATTAGAATATAAAGTAACGAGCTGATCTTCTGTTGCCCCTTCAACTTCGATGATATTCAACTTATCTTCCCACGCTTGTTGCGCACTTTCTTTAACTGTTTCAAAGCTGTCTTGTGAACCAATTTCTAGATCTAAATTCTTCTTCGCTTGGTCCACACTAATTAAAGAGGTAGCAATTCGCATCGTCACTTCTTTTTATTCCGTGGTGTCAAATTTGTAATATGCGGCCACACCATCTCTGCCTTCATCCGTTAACATACCACTATCAGAGACCGATTGATTGAACGCTGCGTAAACAAACATGCGTGTAGCCCCTGTTGAAAGTCCACTTTTAACATCTGTATAACCAGACATTATGCCATTTTCAGGATCAAGGTCAATCCCTCCATCATTACTGATATTATCAAATATCAAATTAGAAGCGTTATCCTCAAACGTAAATCTGAACATTGCAGCGTGATTGGTCGGCGTCATTTCTGCTTGAATGCCATTTTCAAATGTCACACTATAATAATGAGGCTTTGCCATTTCATTGTCTCGTTCGAAAGCTAGCGCACGCTCTTCCCGATTCTCACTGGGTTTTCCTGTAGTATCAGATGGCATCACTTGGAATGTCTGTCGATCCCCCATCCACGGACTTGGTTGATGGCTTAATGAGAGTGCTTGAAGCTCCGGGAGGTTTTCATCATTATTGTCTTCATGATAGTTATATAAGAAACTGTCTGTACCGGCATCCGTCACGGGTGTCCAGAAGTTAAAGCCATGCGGAACGGCAACGGCAGGGATGTTATTCCCACGGGAAAAGGTACCGTTCGCATTTGTTCCCCTCAATGTATCAACGTAGTCCGTCAATCTGGAATAGGTTTCCTCGACTGGATCTCCCTCTATCTGAATGTCATCAACATGTCCTTTGAATGTTATCGGTTCTTCAGCCTCTGCCGACCCTTCAGGTTTATCATAAGCAACAAGAATACGTTCAATCGTTTTCCCTTCGGCCACATCACCGATCTTGGATTCTTTGTAATTCCATTGGTGTGGATACAAGGTATCTGAGTTTCCTTGATCTTGTGGATTCAGCTTTATACCATGTTGATCCAACGCATCAAGCTCATGTAAATATGTTCCATCGGAAAATGCTAGATCAACCGCCGCATAAGTACTCGAATAATCCGTGTGCTCGGAATTAGTAAACTCAGGGTGAATATAATACGATAATGCAGTATCTGCTTTAACAGGAATGTCAACGTCATAAACCTTGTTATAGGAATACGCTCGATCGTCGGAAAGATGAGACCCAGAATATTCGAACGCATTCAATCCGGTCCATCCTGCATTCGTATTAGCAGTATAAGAACTTGATGGACCTGTCGAGATCAATGAATTCATATCAGAAGGTGGTGGAGAGGGCACATCAATCCCATTTGATATAGCAATTCCTGACAATTGTAAGCTGGAATCACCATTATTAGCCGTTATCTCTACACGATAATGCGAATATTCTGTGGTGTTTTCAACCTCGTAGGTTTTAGTCTGATGACGATCATCAAAATCCTCATCTGTTCTAGTGTCAAGGGTTGTCCAATTCTCTCCATCCCTGGATCCTAATAATTGCCAATTTTTAGGATCCCTATCCGGAAAGTCATCCGCCGATGTTAATGCATATTTGACCACCGCGTCAGGCTCTTGAAGTTCAAGTTCTATATATGCCCTCTCCTCAAAAATTAACCACTTCGAATTAATATCCCGATCAATTAATTTTTCTTTGGTTTCATTTGGAGGATTTTCTCCAGGTACTTCGATATTTACAACGTTATCTGTGATGTCCCCCTGAATACCCTCAAGTGGTAGATTCCCATCAATACCCGATGTCATCTTATTACCATCCGAGTCCTCTTCTACAGTATTTTCCCAATTCGGTTCTGGATCACCAGGCTCAAACGAACTAAAAAAATCAGAATCATTTGATTCATTCGTTGAAGCAATTTGAACCGTTGGAATGTTTAAGACTCCTATTAAAAGCAGTAAAATAGCTATAAAATAGATACGCTTGGTTTTCCCCTTTACCATTATTAGCGCTCCCCCTTCACTGTTTTATTTCAATATCCGAGAGTCTAGTTGGTAGTTGTAAACATAATAACTAATTTAATAGAAACCACCTCCTACTTGTTAAAACACTATTTTTTATAGCGGTAACACAAGTATAATAGATTTTTTAATATAAATATATATAATTTTCAAATTTGATAGAATAGTAATGCTTTTTCCTTGTTTATTACATGGGTTAAAGTCCCTGTTTGTAAAAAGAAATCATTATCTAAGCTTTATTCAATGGGTTGTTTTTGGTATGCTTTATTTTCATCTCAGAAAATGATTACACAGACTCATAACCAAACAAAAATTGCTAAATTATTTTCTTATTATTGGAAAATAGTAATTAATTTAGGTAAATTACCACCAACTTACAGCTAGTGCCATTCATATTGACCTATTGTTCGAAATAACTTAGTTTTCGTGTAAAATATATTGCAAAAAAATAAGCCTTCCATTTGTTTTATACAAATGGAAGGCTTATTTTGGAAGGAGAGAATGATGGCTGAAGCCGAAACCCTACTTCAGCTTTTTTCAACTGGATCAAATAACTCCACCAATAATAGTGCAACCGAACCTAATAATGTCGCATCGTCACCAAGCTTTGTCACTGTTACTTGTGTCTGTTTCGAATCTTCTGTAAGGGCTTGCTGTTGAATTGTTTGCTTAATGGCAGGTAGGATGAATTTTTCACTTTTCATTACCCCACCACCCAAAACGATTTCACTGGGGTTAATAAGATGTACTAAATTCGTTAAACCAATGCCGATTGCCCTCCCGGTTTCTTCGAGAACATGAATATAGGGTTCATTTCCATGTTGGGCTAATTCATGAACACGTTGGCCTGTTAGCGTGTCTGATTCTGTCTCATCATGCACTTCTTTTTGGGCTCTCTTTGCAATGGCCTCGCCACTAGCAAATGTTTGTAGACAGCCTCGATTGCCACATTCACAAATCGTCCCATTCATATCAATAGTCATATGACCAATTTCGCCAGCGATGTCCTGCGCCCCGTGATATAACTTTCCATGGATAACAACTCCCGAACCTACACCGCGGCCAATGTTAACAGCAACCATACTCTCCAGATCACCATGACCGCCGAACCAAGATTCACCGAGCGCCATTGCCCGTGCATCATTCTCTACTTTCACAATTAAGTTAAAGGCTTTTTCAAGTTCAGCTTTAATCGGGATATTTTTTAAGTCTAAGTTTGGTGCAATAAGGGAAGTGCCTGTTTCTACATCGACAACCCCATGCATCGCCACACCAATACCCATAACCTTTTCCTTGTCTGTCATTGATGATTGTAAAATTTTATTGATATTTTCTTTTAAAATCGTAATGAATTGATCATTTGATACGGGTTTTCTTAGCTTGCTTGACATTCGCTCAAATACTTCTCCTGATAAATCAGCAAGAATGCATTCCACTCTTTCCGGTCCGGCATCTACTCCAATAATATAGAAAGCATCCTTATTAATAAGAAGCATGGTTGGTTTTCTTCCACCTTTTGAATCCCCGAGATTACTCTCCCTTATTATGCCCTGTTCAAGTAGTTCTTTCACAATACTACTTACTGTAGGTGGCGTAAGCTTCGTCTCTTTTGCAATTTGTGCTCTGGAAATAGGTTCAGATTTACGTATTTTATTTAGGATGTTTGATTTGTTTACTGATTTCATTAGCTGAAATGTGCCACGCTGCATGAAAGTTCCTCCGTTTAACTAGTAATATATATAGGTTCATTATAACATAGTTAGTTAAGTTAATTTAATTTAGAAGATGATATACCTCATTAGTACTTAAAAGGATTCGTGCATTTACAGATATAAAAGAAGAACCTCTAGTATTTATCAGAAGTTCTTCTTTTAATCGTTGTTTTTGAAAAAACATATCTTGTTGCTTGATTTATTGAATCGGATTCCCCTTGTTGCAAACAGGAACAAAATCACACGTTATCCTCATTTGCGATTTATAGATTATTTTTTTAAGGAGGACAAGAAAACATTTTGCGCCGCCTTCACTCCTGCGCCACTCTCAAATTGGTAGGAAAAGTCCTGTAGACCTGCTTCTATTAAGGAAACTGCTTGAAGTATATCACTAGGGAAGCAATATCCCATATGTCCAAACCTAAAAACTTTGCCTTGTAGATGGCCAAGCCCTCCAGCAAAATCAAGATGGTACTCCTTCTTCAAGTGTGTTAAATAGGCTGACAGATCCAACCCCTTTGGAGCACAAATCGTCGTTAATGTTGGTGATGCATATTTATCGCTTGTTAACAAATCAATAGAAAGTGCCTTCATCGCTTTCCGAACCATATTTTTCATGAGTTCATGCCGTTCTACTGTTTTGGCAAATCCACCTTCCTCTTCAATTAAATCACACACAGCAGATAACCCCATAATCAATGAAATAGCTGGTGTATTCGGTGTCATTGATTTTTCCGCCCATTCACGATAACTTAATAAATCTAAATAATAGACAGTCGTCCGATTAGCCTCTATGACTTTCCAAGCTTTTTCACTTACAGCTACGAAAGCAAGTCCTGGAGGAAGCATGATTGCTTTTTGTGATCCGGTTACTAAAATATCGATACCCCACGCATCCATTTCTGCAGGAGCTCCTCCAATACAGCTTACCCCATCCACAACAAATAAAGCGTCTGAGTGCTCGTGTACCGCATCTGCCAATTGCTTGACCGGATTTAAAATGCCCGTAGACGTTTCATTATAGGTCACAAAAACAGCCTTGATACCAGACAAAGGTTTTAAAAAGTTAGCGAGTTCTTCTTTTGTACAAGCTTCTCCCCAGTTTTTTTCAAGTTTATGAACATGCAAACCATGTTTTTCACAGATCGAAACAAAATAGTTCCCAAAAGCACCTATCGTGACAACAACTACTTCATCACCAACGGAGGAGGTATTGGCTACAGCTGCTTCTAATGCTGCTGTCCCGCCTGAAGGAAGAAGCATAATATCTTGCTTCGTCCCGAATAAGGGTTTCACACGTTCTGTCGCTTCTTGATATAACTTGGTAAATTCCTCTGAACGATGACTAATCATATTTTGCCCCATTGCCCGTTCCACTTCTTTAGGAATTGGAGTAGGCCCAGGATGTCTAAGAATATTGGAATACATAACTTTTCCCCTCTCTATCGTTTTATTGATTTTTTGCTTATTTAAATAAATTATTGATTATACGGATATATAATAAAAATATTATCACTGTTCCGTTGTAAAGTATAGTATGTTCTATTCCATTATTTCCAATAAAGTCTCTATACAAATAACATCCCTCTTCAAATCATCATAGTTCCAACTTGATATTTATTCCGTTCTCAATAGCAAGTTCCTGTGATACAGGGATATGGATAAAACAAGCTGGAAGATAATTTGTCCGCACATAAGGCCCGTCATTCACATCCACTGTAATTCTTTCCGGATGAATCTTGAACCTTGCTCCGGCAAGTCCCAGCAAAATAACCGCATCCGGTATTGTCTCGTTCATCAATTGCAAGAGCTGTTTTCCTGCCTGGTAAAAATCTACTTAGAGTACATGGAAAATCACTGTATACTCCCCAATAGTTATACCATTTAATTCCTTTGCAATTTTCATTGTCGGATTAATTGCAAAATCAAGGAAAGGTATAAATCCAGTTAGTAATAACCTCTTTGTCATCTCCTGCATCTGCCTTATGATAAATCTATATTTCATTTCAGTATAGCATTAAAAAAGAAAGGGGCTGGGACAAAAGTGTTTTTAACAAATAAATTCCGAACATACATCGCTTCTAAAAATATCCTTCGCGCACCTTAGGGCGGCTGGTGAGCCTCCTTGTGCTCGTCGTGTTGCAAGCGACTTCGAGGGGCAGCACTCCTCGCAAAAAAGATTGCTATCGCACTACGGTGTCTCACCTATGCCTTCCCTCCCGCTGAAGTCTCCGCATATTTCCTACGCTAAGTTTGATAATGTTCGTCTTTTTAATGAAACACGTTTGTTTTGTCCCAGCCTCTTTCTAAAAATGGAGGGAACTGACCATTCAACACCAAATGGATACCTGGTAATTGAATGATATTTTTCATGTGGATTAACCATGACGTACGCCTATAATTTCCTGTTTGAGTAGTTCTTTCACAGTACTACTCACTGTAAGTGGCGTAAGCTCCATCTTCCTTTGCAATTTAAGCCCTAGAAGTTGGTTCCGATTTACGTATTTTATTTAGGATGTTTGATTTGTTTACCGATTTCATTAATTGGAATGTTCCGCGCTGCATAGGTGCTCCTCCCATTCCTATTTTATGCCACTATTTTAACATATTTAGTTAAATTAATTTAATTAAAAGAATGATATAATGGAGCGTAGTTTTTTCCAAATAATATAGCTGCTGAACTGATTGAAATCATGTATGATCCATTGTATAAAAAGAAGAGAATACAGCAACTATTCCAAATGTTTGATTCCTGATTGTTGCCGTACCCCCTTTATAATAATTCAAATTCCCCTTAACCTTTTCTAACGTATTTTCCTTTCTCTTCATCATATGTCGCGTTATCAACGAAATCAAATTCTTCCAAAATTTTATCAGATGGCCGTTTTCCGAGCATGCTGACAATAATGATCGCCAAGCTTCCCAGTACAAATCCCGGGACAATTTCATAAAGATCGAACAAGCCACCTTCAAAGAAATTCCATACAATAACTGTCAATCCACCGACAGTTATTCCGGTAATCGCTCCCCAAGCGGTCATGCGACGCCAGAAGACGCTAAATAACATTACCGGACCAAATGCGGCTCCAAATCCAGCCCAAGCATATTCAACAAGTTCAAGAACCGTGCTATCAGGATCCATCGCCAAAAAGGTCGCGATCAAGGCGATTACTAGAACTCCGAATCGGCCAATCCATACCAGTTCACTTTCAGAAGCGTTGGGTTTGATCAACCCTCTGTAAAAATCCTCGGTAAGCGCACTTGATGACACGAGAAGCTGAGAATCGATGGTACTCATAATCGCGGCCAGTATTGCAGCAAGTAAAATACCGGCGATCCAAGGATTAAAAAGCAGCTGAGAAAAAAATATATAGACAGTTTCATGATCATCCAGCGGGGTGCCAGGGCCTGCTCCTTCAAAGTAGGCAATGCCGATAAAGCCGACAAATATCGCTCCCAAAAGACCAAACGTCATCCATGACATCCCAATAAAACGTGCAGCAGGGATATCTTTTTCTGATCGAATCGCCATAAAACGCGTAATAATATGCGGTTGACCAAAGTAACCAAGGCCCCATGCGAGTAAAGAAATGATTGCGATAGCCGACGTCCCAGCAAAAGCATCTAAATAGGAAGGATCAATCTCCCCAACAGCTGAAACGGTCTCGTTCCAACCACCCATCTTCGTAATCGCAACAATCGGAACAATGATCAAACCTAAAAACATTAGTATTCCCTGGATGAAATCGGTAAGACTAACAGCCATAAATCCTCCTAAAAACGTGTAAGAAATAATGACAACAGCACCGATCCATAAAGCCGTTTGATATTCCCAGCCGAATGTAGTGGAGAAAAGTGTTGCCCCACCAACAAGCCCGGAAGATGTATAAAATGTAAAAAATAAAAGGATAAAAAAAGCCGATACAATGCGTAATATTTTCGTTTGCGTCACTGTTGTTTCGTCCCGAAAGCGGTTCTCCAGGAAGTCGGGGAGCGTAATCGAATTGCCGGCAATCTCCGTATAACGACGCAGACGTTTGGCAAGAAACTGCCAATTGAGATAAGCGCCCAATGTTAAGCCCACCGGCAACCATAATTCGCTCATCCCTGATAAGTAAATGGCTCCTGGAACCCCAAGGACCATAAAAGCGCTCATATCAGATGCCCCGGCACTTAACGCAGCAACCCAGCTATTTAACTTTCTTCCCCCAAGTACATAATCAGATAAATTGTTTGTCGTACGGTAAAATATAATACCGATAATCAACATGCCAATGATGTATATGATAAAGGTCATTAATGTCGGCGTATCAATAGTCATTCTTACCCCTCCTTACTCTTATCAAGCTGATCAAAGACAGAACGACGGTCGCTAACATCGGAACAAGCAACCAAAACCAGGTGGCAAATGTTAATCCATGCATGACGAATCCCCCTTTCATATTAAAATCCATTTGTAAGCGTTATCAATTAATGGAATACAAAATCTCAGAACTGCTGCTTTTAAATGAATTGATAAGCGTAGGCGGTAGAAATCACTATGTCGACATAATACGTTTTCTTATACTTTAATGTGATTAGAACGTTTTGTCAATATTTATTCAAAAAATTCAGCATTGTTATTTTGATTTAATATGGCAGCCTATAATTTTCCAAATACACATCTACATCCACGTCACCCCAACAGAGATTTCACTCCATCAATATATAACTCTATCCCTATCATATGACTCGATTCCTCATAAATAACCTATCTAGGTTGACTTACCTGCGTTGTTTCACACAAAAAAGACCAGGCACCTTCAGCGTACCCAGTCTCTGCTAACAATTAAATCCACAATATATCTCCAGCACTCTCTGCAATATTCACCTGCTTCAAATTCCCGACAGCCTGCCTAAATCATTCGTCCACTGACATTATTGGGGCTTTCTGCTCGACGCTAATAGGGAACCCCTTTCGAACCCGCTCCATTTTACAAAGTCGACCTAATACAGAAAAGCCTACTCCTTGCTGATCTCAAAGGTAAATAGTTCAAAATCCAAATCATAATTACTATAGATCCCTCCGTATGTAATATCATCTCATTTGTATCGGGCTCAATCGTCGGGAAATTAATCACACCATCTTTTTCTATACCCGGCAAAATATCAGATTGTAACTCCGGTAGACCAGTATCATAGAAGCTATTGTTCTCTTCCATCGTCAACTTCAATTGTTTCGATGGCTGGCGATACCGCTATTACATAATCAACCACCTCCGCAATATCTGCCAAAACAACCGATGCATTAACATTACCGCCAAACACATTTTCACCTTCGAATGTATCTTGAATAACACCAGTTACTTTTACATAATCATCTGTACTAACTTCAAAACTCGGATCCGTAATCCCTATAATGGTATTTTTTTCATTGTTTTCTGGATCTGCAAAGACTTGTAAATAAACGCCATTCTCATCTTTTTCTGGTTCAACAACCTTAAAACTCAATAATATCCATCTCTCCTACACACCATTCTATGTTTTCTGGGTCTACATACCCCGTTTTTTCTTCTATCGCATTTAACACACCCATTGCCAATCCGAATTTAATTAGATTCTTATCTGTATAACCTCTTGATATTCCAGCCGCAAAACCTGCGATCACAGAGTCTCCAGAACCAACTGGATTAATTGCATCGATTGGAGGTATATACACGCGATACAGCATATTTTTATGTTTTACGAACGCCCCATCAGCTCCAAGTGTGACTACAATCCACGGTACATCTAAGAACAGTTCTGATTTTAAAGCTTTAACAACATCGGATTCATCTATTAATTTACGCCCAAACAAATCACCTAGTTCATCTTGATTCGGTTTGATCAGATACGGTTTGATTTTACCTTTAAGCGTACTTTTAAGTAATTCACCTTTTGTATCGAGCAATACCGGGCTATCATAACTGGTTGCTATCTCGATTATCTTTTGATAAAACTCAATTGCTAATCCTTGTGGCAGACTTCCGGAAATAGTAACGATCTCAGCTTGTCGTGCATATTCAGAAAATGTATTCAAAAATCGTGTTTCTTCCTGCTCTAAGATTGTTGGTCCAGCTTCCAATAATTCTGTTTGCTGACCATCATGAATAATCGCAATGCAGTTACGTGTTTCTCCATCTATTCCGATAAAATAATCCTGGATTCCCTGTGCAGTAATTTCTTTGCTAATAAACTTTCCTAAACTGCCACCAAGAAACCCTGTAGCTGCAACGCTTTCTCCAAGCTGTTGCAACACGCGACTTACATTCAATCCTTTTCCACCAGCTGTTTTGGAAACATCTTTGACTCTTGTTACTGAATCCAATGTAAATGTATTTGGCTTATAACTAATATCGACAGATGGGTTTAATGTTATAGTTAAAATCAATGTTGCCACCTCATTCTACTATTGGTAAGTATTTATTTAATGAATAGAATCACCCGAATGACCACTATCATTCGAGCGAACATTATTAAAAACCACAATCAGAAGCGGTAGAGGCAAGAACGTTATTTAGACTAGAAATATTTCTCTTTCCTTCTGAATCAAGCCAATCTGAGGCCGCCTTCTCTCCTTTTTCTTTGTATAGATGAGCTGCACCACTCCAAGTAGCTCTACCACATAACACACCGTGAAATTCTGCTTCTGCTTGTTTCGCAAATTTCAATGTTTCCTGGAATAATTCTGAGCTTACGCCTGCACTAAGAAATATATAGGGGATGTTAGTAGCATCGCTTTGTTCTTTAAATATTTTTGCTGCTTCTTCTTTTTTATGAAGTATTTCTCCTTCATTATAACCTTCAACATAATTCATATTGACTGGTACTTCGACTTTTAAAACATCTACACCAAAACGCTCATCAGCAAAATGCTTCATCGATCCGATTACTTTATGTGGCTTAGACTTAGCGTATTCTTTTCCCTTAGTGTCCTCTATTTCTTCTGAATATGTTAAAATTTCCAGGAAAAAGGGTACATCTTCAGCCACACATTCTGATGCAATTCTTTCTATAAATATATCTTTGCTATCGTTAACTCCACTATTATCATCGATATCATGATAGATTAATATTTTAATACCATCTGCTCCTTTTTCTACAAGGCGTTTCACAGACCATTCCGGAAGCAAGCTGGGCATACGGCCTTTTTCTGTCGTGTCATAACCTGTTTTTTCGTAAGCAACTAACAGCCCGCATTTTTCATCCTTAGTTCCTACTGCTGGCCAACCATATTCGGGATCTAGTAGAATTGCAGAAGCGTGAGGTGTTAATTTTCCCGAAACAAGTGACTTAAACGATTCGATTTGTTCCTGTGTCGAATCTTCACCCATCATGCGTTTTAATGCACCTCTTTGATCAATGGCTAATGCACTGAAGTAACCATTTTCATTCATTAATTTATTTAACCGTTTTGTTTTAAGTTCACTCATTGTCATTTGATAATATCTCCCTTAACGTTTAAAATTTATCTTTTTAAATCGAGTCCATTATCTAAATTGTGTGCTATAAAAATTTGTATTAAGAAAGGAGCTAGAATTCTCGTCCTACTATCTAACTCCTTATAAATCCTAGCCTATACCGCTTCTGCTTCATTTTCTTTTTCTTCTTTATATACCTTATTACGTTTTTTCATTTGTCTGATATACCATATGAATAGTAGAATATAAGCTGCAATAGCTCCTAAAGCAGTAAGAACAGGACCTATACTAAAATCTTCACCAGCTTGACCTACTAAAATCCCAAGGAATTTTTCGACTGGTCCCTCCAATGTGGAGTGCGTGATAAGAGCCCCCTCCTCTATTCCAGCTGGTGATGCTCCTACTGATGCTGCTGTATCTGTTACGAATGGTGCAATTGCAGTTCCTGACCATAAAAATATTGGTACCATGAATGCTCCAATTAATATCATTCGCATGATCTTTCCTCGACAAACAACCAACAATGCAGGTGTTAATCCGATTGCTATGATTCCGCCTAAAGGAAGTATTTCATTTCCTGGTAAGAATAAAGCGATGATTAGCATAATTGGCGCAATAATGTTTGCAGCAGCCCACATTTCAGCACGAGCAGCTACGAACGGCCAATCTATACCAATATTGAACTTTCTTCCTTTTAATCGTTTCCCCATAAAATCGGTAATTCCTTGTGATATTGGTTCCATCGCTGAAATAAACCATGTCCCCACAATGGAGAAGAGCTCTAATGAAACCCCGCCAATAAATGCAAGACTGAATATTGCTTGTGGTGATTGCTGACCTAAAATACCAACAAAAGCTCCTAAATAAATACCAATGGCAAACTTACTCCCCCAGAACCCTATTTTTTCATTTAACCATGCCGCATCAAAATCGTATTTATCAAGAAATGGAAGTACTTTTTCAAAAAACTTATCGAAAAGCATAATTACTGGATTAAGCATGAAATTTAAGTGTGTTGTTGTTGTCGGATTCGATTCAGGCATATCTAGTAAATCATTAAATGTTGGTTTCATAGCATCTGCATTGATAAATTTCATAACACCAAGCATCGTAACCAATAATGTCGCCAACAATAAGTTATTTGAATAGTACATGACGAGTAATCCAATAATTGATAAATGCCAGAAGTTAAATATATCTACGTCTAGTGTATTTGTTTTATTAATAACGAGCATAACCAGATTTATAACAACCAGTATTAATAAGAAAAACAACGTGTATGCTGATCCCCATGTAATAGTTGCTAGAGGCGCCCAACCAACATCCGTTATATTTAATTCAATACCAGTTGCTAAGACGAAATCTTCCAAGGCAGGGGCAAATTCCCCTGTTAACATATCAATTACTGCACCAATTCCTGTTAAGGCAATAGCCAGTTTCAGCCCACCTTCAAGTGCTCGGCCTACTTTGACACGCATTAAAAGTGCAAATATAGTTAACAAAATAAACATCATCGGAGCCGCGCCTAATGCTATTAAAGGGTCGAAGATCATATTAGCAAATTCTATTATCTTTTCTAACATAACTAAATTCTCTCCTTATATAGTAGATATGAATAGGGCTAAGGAGGATCAGCCCTATCATTCTATTTATTTAATTTCTTGATAACGCTTTCCAATTCGTCAAAAACTGGATCAGCCATCGCTGCCATACGATATAATATTGGTCCAGCTTCCACAGTTGGAATCGTAATATCAAAGCTAAATTTCGTTTTGGATATTGGAGTAAAAATATCATATTGCTTCATCATTGCTTCATTTATATCCTTGATTACTACCGCATCTACTTGAACTTTATGCCCTCTTTTTTTCATTTCCTCTTCAATAGCTGTTTTTATTTGATGACTTGAATTAATACCTGCTCCGCACGCTGCTAAAATTTTAATCATTTGTAACCGCTCCCTTTAGTTTTTTATTTTTTTGTCCTACTAAAAACTGATAGATTTCGTTTTCGGAGTTCATAGATTCCAAAGATTTTAACTTACTTGCATCTGTTACAAAAGTCATTATTTCTGAAAGCACATTCGTTTGATTATCTTTTTCATCATTTATAATGAAAAATAAATATTTAACTTCCATTTCCTGTTCCGGTGCTATCATATTATTCCACCTAACACCCTCATTTAATTTTACAAAAACGATGTGCTTACTTTTACAATATTCTGTTTCCGTATGTGGTATAGCCGCATTTGGGATGTCATTGCTTACTGGGCTTAAATCCAATCCGGTGGGATAATTCTTTTCTCTCTCTTTGATTGCTTTCACAAAGTCCGGTTTCACCTTTCCTTTTTCAATTAGCACATTTCCAATATAAGTGAAAATATCCGACTGACTTTCAGCACTTTCGATAAAAATTAATTCTTTATTAAATAATGATTTAATTTCATTCATAGCATCACCTCCCTTTTTTTCTCTTTTATCTATTTCTTACTTATGGTATACACCTTGATCCCATTTTTCGATAAACTCATCGAAAAAGTGTTCATCTTGTACCAAATCTTGATTCATATCAATGGAGTCTATTCTTTCAATTAATGCTTTGTTTTCTTCTGTTTCTTTATATTTCGTTCCTAAGAAGACATCAATTGTATTTTCAATAACACCGAGTCCTACAATTCGTCCTCCCATAGCCAATACATTTGCATTAAGGGATTCTTTTGCATATCTGGCAGTTTCTACATCTCCTACCAATGCTGCACGTATTCCTTTCACTTTGTTTGCACTAACAGAAATTCCAACACCGGTTCCACAAATTACTATTCCTACATCTGCTTCACCAGTCGCTACTACTTCAGCTGTTTTTTTACCATAGATTGGATAATGCGTTCGTTCTTTATCATATGTTCCATTATCAATGACTTCATGCCCTTTATCGGTTAGATATTTCACGATATGATCCTTTATTTCTGTAACGATATGGTCACAACCTATTGAAATTTTCATACATTTCACTCCTTAGCACATTTTATTTAACATATCTACTCTAACTTGGTGCCTGCCACCGTCATATTCTGCTGTTAGAAAAGATTCAACTATTTTTTCGGCTAATATAGGACCCACAATTCCAGAACCAATGCTAATGATGGATGCATTATTGTGTCTAATGGTCATTGTAGCCGAATGTTCATCAAACACATTTGCGCAAATGATACCTTTATACTTATTAGCTGTAATGGATGATCCAACGCCATATTCATCAATAATAATACCTCGATCTGCTTTTTCTTCCTGGATAATTTTTGCAACTTTTGTAGTGGCTTCGTATAGATCTAAATCCTTTTCTGGCGTTTCATCTATTATTTCATGACCCAAATTAGTGATATACGTCTTTAATATTTT
The DNA here is from genome assembly GCF_019837165.1 of Virgibacillus sp. NKC19-3. Lineage (NCBI taxonomy): Bacteria > Bacillati > Bacillota > Bacilli > Caryophanales > Bacillaceae > Virgibacillus > Virgibacillus saliphilus. The sequence goes on along the minus strand of NZ_JAGYHC010000001.1, from coordinate 1,491,414 downwards.
TTTTAATTCGAATCCATTACGATCACTACCGATAACAACCTTCATACATGACCCTCCTAATTAATTATTTTGCACTTACCTTTATAAAATTCTTCAATTTTTGCTGGAATTTGTTGATCTGTAACTATAGCTGTAACATCTTGAATGGGACATATTACTTGAAATGCTTCAATACCAAATTTACTGCTGTCAGACACTACGTAATTATTTTTTGAGTTATTTAAAATGGTCTGCTGAATAGACCCTTCTTCTTCATCTGCGGTGGTTATTTTTTCCTCATAGATTCCATTTGTTCCAATAAACGTTTTCTGAACCTTAAAATCCTTTATCCAATTTCGCGTAAAATAACCAACAAAAGTTTTGGTTCTTTCACGTAGTCTGCCACCGATGAGAATTACTTCAAATCTAGTATCTCCCTGAAAGCGATTAAATATAGAGATAGAGTTCGTAATAATGTTTGCTGTATTTACATCAATATAATCGTAAATCATTTCCGTTGTTGTCCCAGGTCCTATAAATACGATATCTTTATCTTTAATTAATTCAGCTGCTTTCTTGGCAACATATTTCTTCTCTTCAACATTTAAGGTTTCCTTTTCTTTATGAGACAATTCAATATACTCGTCTTCCGGGATTTTCTTAGCACCTCCATGAACCCTCACAATTGATCCTTGTTTTTCTAAATTTACAAGATCACGTCGAATCGTCATTTCAGTAACATCTAATAATTCAGCTGCTTCATTTACTTTTAGAAAATCCCTATCATCTATTAATTGAAGAATTTGTTGATGCCTTGCTTCTTTCAGAAGAACACCTCCTAAAATGTTCGAAAATGTTTTATTTTGTTCTATAATGTTATTGTAATATGAAATCGCTATTTTTACAATACCTTTTATTCAAATTCACTTTTTGTTCATATTTTCACATTTACCAAGTAAAAGTTACGCATTGGATAGATACATGACTTTGTTTGTATATCTTTACTAAAAGGAGGCTCATTTTTTAAATCCAAACCCAGGTCATCTATCTTAGTACTATTTACTCAAAACGTTATATAAAATTTCTGAAAATAAGGAATAAGTTGGGTTGACCCATCAACCAATTAACCATACAATTTAAACAGTAATAGATTACATACTTTCAATGACAAATGTAAAAATAAAGAAAGATTTTGTCTTTGTAAAGTAATAAAGGAGTGAGTAATGTGCATCATTGATCGAATTTTAATGCAGATAATTTATTGTGAGGACAGGACTTGTTCATGAGTGAATTGGAAACGAAACAATAATTGTAAACGAGGGATGTGGAGGTTAATGCTAAATTATACGTATCATCTAAGGTCACTAACAAATATAATGAGTATATTTGTAATAGGTTATTTACTATTAGTAATAATTCCCACAGTAACACTTGGTGGGAGCAGCGTAAATGCAGCTGAAGAGGAAGAAGGAACTATTGGTACGATAGAAGACATCACGGTAGATAACGAGGAAGTGTATATAGACTTATCCACAGGCGAAGGGATAAAGGTAACCTTTTTAAAAGATAACCTTTTTCGTTTTCATTTAGATCCAGACAAAGAATTCCCGGATTACCCTGAACCCAATAGTCCAGATCACGAAACTAAAATTATTGACAAAAATGAAAGCGAATACAGTGATGAATATGGTTCCATAAAAGTAGATATTGATGAGGATTCTGAGCTTTTCAAGATCTCTACAGAAGCAGTAGAACTAAGAATTGAAAAAGAAACTTCTAAAATGAGCTTGTATGATAAAAATCAATCTAAAGTTCTTTGGGAAGAGGCCGCTCCACTTAAATATGAGAGCAACAACACAGTACAAACATTATCGACAAGTGAAAATGAGTATTTTTATGGTGGTGGCCAACAAAACGGATACTATTCCCATAAAAATGAAACTATAAATATTTCAGTTGGTGGCGGCTGGGATGCGGGGGCTGCGTCAAGTCCTGTGCCATTCTACTTAAGCACTGATGGTTATGGTGTTATGCGTAATACCTTCCAGCCAGGAACTTATGACTTTTCCAAAACTGCTACATTTGAGCATTCTGAAGAGCGATACGATGCTTACTATTTTGTCGAAGATTCTATACCTAACATCATCGATGAATATACAGAATTAACGGGAGAACCCGCGCTCTTACCAGAATATGCCTTTTATGTAGGACATTTAGATTGTTTTAATGGTGAACATAATGGGCATGGTGATAATCGATCACTTATGGAAGATGGACTTAACACGTTGAATAGCTATATGGAGAATGATATGCCCCTGGGTTGGTTCACACCCAATGACGGCTATGGATGTGGATATGATGGGTTAGATAATTTAGAAGAATTTACTACTGCAGCAAATGAGCAAAATGTTAAAACAGGCTTATGGACAGAAAGTGAACTTGAGCCAGACCCCGATTTACCAGAAGATGATCCATTGCGCAGAGACCTCGACGGTGAAATTCAAGCTGGCGTTAGAGCGATTAAAACAGATGTTGCTTGGGTTGGTCCAGGCTATTCCATGGCATTAGATGCTACACGACTAGCTGCAGAAGGTATTTCCAAAGAAGAAAACTCTGGTGGAGCTCGTCCTTTCATCGTTTCATTAAATGGTTGGGCAGGCACTCAGCGATATGCGAGTCTTTGGTCGGGTGATCAATATGGTGGCAACTGGGAATATATAAGAATGCATATCCCAACTTACATTGGAGCAGGTTTATCAGGTAACCCAAATGTCGGTTCAGACATGGATGGCATATTTGGTGGAGATGAAGTCATTCAAACTAGAGATTTCCAGTGGAAAACATTTACTCCTACGCAGTTAGATATGGATGGTTGGGCTTCAAGTGGTGACGATTATACACACGAGAAAACCCCTTGGAATTATGGTGAGCCATATGCTTCCATAAATAGGTTGTATTTGAAATTGAAGTCACAAATGCTTCCGTATAATTATACGATTGCTGAAGAATCAACGTCTGAGTCTATGCCAATGGTTAGAGGGATGATGCTTGAATATCCAGATGATCCATATACGTATGGAACGGAAACGCAATATCAGTATATGTGGGGTCCTAATCTTTTAGTTGCTCCTGTTTATAAGGAAAGCGACCATGAAGCAGGGGTAAGAGATGAAATATACCTTCCAGATGAGGATCAAGTTTGGATAGACTATTTTACAGGTGAGCAATATGAGGGCGGTTCCGTGATTCATAATTTCGAAGCTCCACTATGGAAGACCCCTGTATTTGTAAAAAATGGTGCAATTATTCCAATGGCACCGGAAAACAACTCACCTGATGAGTTAGATGGTACGGAAAATAGAATATTTGATATATACCCAGAAGGAGAATCGGAGTTCACCATGTATGAAGATGATGGTGAGAGTGTGGATTATAAAGATAATAAAAATATGCGAACGAAGATCACTTCCATTGTTGAAGAAGATACAGCTGTTATAACCGTTGATAAAGCGAAAGGAAACGGATATGATGGCATAATTAAAGACAGAGGTACAGAGTTTATTGTAAATACACAACAAGAACCTGAAGATTTAACTGTTCATATAGGTGATGAAGAAATTGATTTAACAGAAGTAAAAACGGAAGAAGAATATGAAGAATCAAGTAACGTGTTCTTCTATAATGAAGAACCGAATTTGAATAAATATTCGACAGAAGGGTCAGAGTTTGAAGATAACGAAATAATAACAACACCAAAACTATATGTGAAAATAGAGAAAACAGATATCACTGCGAATGATATTTCATTAACTGTAGATGGTTTTAATAACACTCCAAAAGAGGAAGTAATAGATGACGAAGTTCCTGAAACTCCAACCAATTTACGAGCTAATGAGGAAGAGGTTACTGCCGATGAAATCAAATTAGAGTGGGATCAGGTGGAAGATGAAAATGTACAATATGAAGTAATGATAGATGGCGTGATTCATAGTAACGTCTTTACGAAAAATGACGAAGATCCTTACTTTACTCACTCAGATTTAAACTACGATACTGACTATACGTATAAGGTCCGAGCAGTGAATACAAAAGGGCCTTCAGAATGGAGTGAAGAGCTAAAAGTTAGAACTGAACTTGACCCATTCCGAAATGTACCTGAAAATATGACAGCAACCGCAAGCAGTTATCAATCAGGGGAAGAAGCCGAGAATGCAATAGATGGAGATGAAAATACACAATGGCATACGGAATGGGGAGAGGCAAATCTACCATACACATATGAAATCGATATGCAGCTTGCCTATGATTTAGACAAATTTGAATATCTGCCTAGAATAGATGCTGGCAATGGAACGATTTTAAATTACGATTTAGATGTCAGTTTAGATGGCAAAACGTATAAAAATATCGTTAAAGATGGTTCCTTTGAGGCAAACAATCAACTTAAAACGATTGATTTTGATGAAACCGTACACGCTCGATTCATAAAATTAACAATCACAGATAGTGTAGGCGACTTCGGATCTGCAAGAGAATTCAGACCTTACAAGAAAAATAAAACGGAGGGATGGGTTGTTGGAAAAAATATATCCGATGGAGCAGAAGGCGAAATAGGCGAAGATGATCTGAATTTCTTCGCAAGTTATATGGGAGTGGACAAAACGGATAGTTCCTGGAATCAAGTGATGAAAGGCGATATTAATTATAATGGTGTCATTGACGCCTATGACCTGATGTATGTAGCCAGTCACTTGGGCGAAGAACCTCTTGAAGAAACTGGTGAGTCAATAGAAGGATCACTGGATGTTAGACCTAGTAAACTGCAACTAGAAAAAGGAGAAGAGTTCACGGTAGATATTATTGGAAATAACCTGCAAGATATAAATGCTTTTAATTTAGAGTTAACATTTGATCCAAGTAAATATAAACTGGCAGACGACGGAATAAATCCAACTGATGCCACAAAACATATGTTGAATTATTCCAAACAAAATGGACAAAGAATGATGGTGGCACTCTCGAATAAAGGTTCCCAGCCAACATTGGAAGGTAATGAAACAATAGCCACAGTCAAATTAGAGGCAAGAGAAGATACCGAGTTTGACGCCTCTATTACAAGATCATTACTTTTAAACACATCCTTTGACACAGTTGATGAAATTGGAGATATATTAGAACCCAAAGATGATGAGATCAGTGCAGCTCAAATAAAGTCACTTGTAGAAGAGTTGAACGAAGAAGGAGAATTTGAAGATAATAGCACTGTTCGTTCCTTAACGATGCATTTGGAAGCTGTTAGCCATTACGAAGGAAATGAAGAAGCCAAAAAAGTTGTTAAACACATGAATAGTTTTAAACAATTATTGAATCACCAAAGGAAAAATCAGTTGATTTCAGAACAAGGATTTAGCATGTTGAAAGAAAAAAGTGATTCCTTATTAGAAAAATGGCAATAATTATATAGAAAGCAGAAAATGCATAAGTGCTACTAAGGCATTCGCCCAAAGTGTTGGCGAATGCCTCGTTTTCTAATAACCAAACAAGATGTATAAACTTTTATGCTTATCTGGTAAAATTATAGAAAGTGTCAGAAGTTCTGACTAAATGAAGTTTTACTTTATATCATATAACTGAAGGAGAAAAATAATATGGAAAAGTTTCAATTGGATACATCAATCTTTGTGCCGTTATATCAGCAACTAAAAGAACATATTATAGAGAAGATCGATAAGAAAATATGGAAACCGGGAGACAAAATATATTCAGAAAATCAACTATATGAAATGTTTGCTGTCAGCAGAAATACAGCAAAAAGAGCAATTGAAGATTTAGTTCAAGAAGGAATACTTTACCGAATCCAAGGCAAAGGAACGTTCGTGAGCTTACCCAAAATAGAACAATCTCTATCTGCATTTTATAGTTTTAGTGAAGTACTTAGTAAAAAAGGATTAAAACCAAAAGATGTTGTGTTAGGTATAAAGGTAATTGAGGCATCACATCAAGTAGCTAAAGCATTACGTATAGAAAAAGGAGAGCAAGTCGTCATGTTACAAAGGATAAGATATGCTAACGATGAACCAATTATTTTAGAAAGTTCTTATTTACCAAAAATACTGATTAATAATGAGGAGAAATTAAAGTTCGTGGCGTGTACCCCACTATACAATATATTGAACAATAATTTCAATATATCCGTAAACTCTGCTAAAGAAACATTTGAACCTACTTTAATACGAGAAGAAGAAAAATTTCATTTAGAGGTAGAGGTTGGATCTCCAGCCTTGTTATTAGAAAGAATAGCGTATGACCCATCAAAAAAACCAGTAGAATTTTGTAAGTCCATAGTACGTGGAGATCGGTGTAAATTTTATACCGAATTAGTTTAATATTTTCTGTTAAATAAACTCTTAATTGTATAAAAATCAATACACTATAGGCCAATATATTTCAGAATAATCATATCTCAGGCTAAGCATGTGATATTCTTCAGTTAGTAAGAACCAAGCTCACTCTAACTGAACTTGGTTTTTACATTTTACTACCCTACTCAATAAACCCAGTCCATGGTGTTGCTGTATGCTTAATAGCCTTTTTCACTTTATTTAAATTCTCCAAACCTGTTGTTTCGAGCCATTGATATTGCGATTCTTGCCCTTCTTCTGCATATGAGCGAACACTGTCTTTCCAAATAGCCACCTTCACGCTCTTCTGTTTCGAGTAAAAAATGATCTGCTTTTACGTAATAGTTCATGGTGTATACTTCCTTTTGCTTCCATATTTATAAACTCCCCCACTGCGAACACTTCAACATCCCTGTTTAAATGCCATTGCTATGATCCGCAGCTTTTTCTTTTTTGTTCATTTCAAAAGGTTTAATGTTATCTTTACCTTCCTGCACAACTGCATTCACAAAGGTGTCCAGATCCTGCTCCCGCTGAAAAAATCCACTTAGCAGCATAGGCGTATTGATACCTCCAATAACCTGTACAGCTTCCTTCCCGACGGCAATCCGTGAGCTTACATTGAATGGCGTTCCCCCCGCCAAATCGGCGAAGCAAACAACACCAGATCCAGTATCTACCTCCGCAATGGCCGTCTCCAATTCATTTTGTAATTTAATTGTATCTGTTTCAAACGGAACCACTTTCACCTGAGAAACTTCGCCGGTGATCAGTTGCACCGATTGTAAAACACCTTCTGGAAAGGGTCCATGTCCGGTCAATACAAATCCAATCATTTAATCTCCTCCACACACAGGAAGACTCTGTGAAAAGAGCCTTCCCTTTCTTATTCACCTGCTGACATAATTCCCAGTCCTGACCCAATTATACCAACAACAACAGTAATAATAATCAGCCATATTGGGGAGAATCCTTTTTTTAACAGCCAATACATGAGTAAGGTATAACCAAGTGGAATAAGGGCCGGCATAATCTCATCGAGCACTTCATTTTGGATATCAAGTTCTGCTTCTCCCTGTGTCCACGTATAGTCAATGGAAAATTCTACATAGGTTGCAATCAGTCCGCCAACAACCGATAAACCGACAATCGAAGCGGCACGGGATACCTTTTGTGTTCCCTCTTTCAATTTCGCAATTGCTTTCACGCCTGTTCGATAGCCGTAATGCATTAATCCAAAGCGGGAACCGAAATGAATTGCGTTAAACAACAACAGAAACACGATCGGTCCGAATATGTTGCCATCTATCGCAAGTGATGATCCAATCCCAGCTGCAATTGGAAGAGCTGTTAGGTAAAATAAGGCGTCACCAATACCCCCGAGCGGGCCCATGGTGGCTACTTTGATGCCTCTAATGGCTTCCCGATCCTCTTTCGTCCGTTCCATCGCCAAGATAACACCCATAATAAACGTGACATCAAATGGATGAGTGTTAAAAAACTCCAAGTGATCTTTCATTGATTTACTTAAGTCCTGCTTATTCTTATGCGCTTTTCGAAGTCCGGGAAGAATGGAATACAGCCAACCTCCAGCCTGCATTCGCTCATAGTTAAACGAAGCCTGCAGAAGCATTGATCGAAAAGCAAGTCCATTCAGCTGTTTATTGGTAAGTTGTTCACCCTCACTAGGATCTTGATAAACATAGCTATTAGATGCCATCGGTTATTTCCTCCTCTCTCGGTGGTGTTGGACCGTTCCCTTTATTTTTGTTTTGATAAAAATCATACAGCGCAATCGCAAGTCCGATTAACGAAATACCGAGAATTGGTAATCCAAGATATGCCGCCAAGATAAACCCGACAATAAAAAACATGATATACTCTGTTTTCATCATAATACGTAACAGCATGGCAAACCCGATCGCCGGCATAATCCCCCCAGCAATGGAGAAACCATCAATGATCCACTGTGGAGCTGATTCAACGACTGCACTGGCTGTATTTGCACCAAAATAGATTGGTAGAAAGGCAATAGTAGCATTAAACACAAAGTGAATGCCTATTCCCATGTAGTTAATTCGCTCAATCCCTCGGTAATTGGCCTCCAATGCATACTGGTCCGCTTTATGCATGACAGGTGCAAACGCAGTAAACAATAACGTAATTAAAGCTTGCACAGCTACAGCAAACGGAATCGCAATCCCAACAGCAGCTTCCGCGTCCACTCCCAGGATAATACCGAATGCTGCTCCAATTGTACCGCCAATAACAACATTTGGTGGCTGTGCACCAGCAAGCGGAACCATTCCCATCCAAACTAATTCAAGTGTTCCTCCAACCATTAAACCGGTTGTCACATCTCCAAGAATAAGACCAACAACAAGACCAGTAACAACCGGACGGTGAATATGCAACAGCCCTACGTACATATCAATCCCGATAATACCAGCCCACAGAGCAATTAAAATTGCTTCCAGTAACATAAACTTCTCCCTCCCTATCTAATGATATAGACTAGCAATCTTATCAACTAATGAGCTTTATAATATCCTGGCTTCGATCGGTCGGTACGCCACGCATATCCATCTCCACACCCAATTCATTCAGCTTTTTAAATGCCTGAATATCGTCATCATCAACGGAGATAGTGGAAGTAATTTGTTTCTTCCCTTCAGCAAAGTGCATATTGCCAATATTCAACTGGTCAATCGGCACACCCCCTTCTTTTAATTTCAGAACATCATGTACATCACGAACAACTAGGAATATCTTTTGTCGTGGCGCGGCTTTATGAATAATGTCAATTGTTTTCTGTAACGTAAAATAACGTGTTTGAATCACATCCGGAAGCACCATATCCATCAAATTTTGCTGTACTTCATCTCCAGCAACTCCGTCATTGGCAACCACCACCAGATTTGCTCCTAAATGGTTCGCCCAGGTAACCCCTACTTGTCCATGAATTAACCGATTATCAATTCTTGTGATTAAAAGATTTGGACCTTGTTCCATTTTTGTCATCTCCTAATGTTTTATTTTAACCATTCTTGATACCGCTATCATAATTTGTCTTCAATCGTGCAGCATAATCTCACCACACGACCTGCCCATTATTCTTTGTACTCATGAATCGTAACACCCTGAACTACACGGTTCACCCGACCATTCGGGCTTGGATTGTCCGGAGTAATACCTAATTGCAGAGATTTTTTCATTGCCAGAACTTGGGCAAAAATAATATAGAGGAATGCCAGATGGAAATCATTTGTAAATGCATTCTGGCTGGCATTCACAGCTATTGTCCAGTCTGCAAGTTCTTCTACTATCGGATCTTTCTTTTCGGTTACGGCAATGACTTTCATATTGGAATCGTCACCTGAAAGTTCTCGCAACATGTCCATATCATATTTTCTTGTATAAGTGTCCTGTGACATAAACAGGACAACGACCGATGAATCATTCAAAATAGACTTTGGACCATGACGGAATCCCAGGGAAGATTCATAAACTGCAGCAACTTTTCCCGCTGTCAATTCAAGCATTTTCAGCGATGCTTCATGGGATAATTGACTTAGCGACCCCGAACCCAAGTAGGCAATCCGGTCAAAATCAAACTGTAAAATATCATCCACTTGAACCGCTACGGTATCCATCAATTGTTCCGCATTGGCAATTACTTGTCTAGCAGCGTTACTCGTAAATACGTTAGGTGTAAACAAGATGTAAGTCGCCATCATCATACATGTGAAACTACTTGTCATCGCAAACCCTTGGTCATGAGCCTTCTCTGGAGTTAAAATTGTGACCGATTTCTCATTATTCCGAACTTTTTTTGCTAATTTCCCTTCTTTGTTGCATGTAATAACCACTTGATAAAAGTCATCAATCAGCTGTTCTCCAAATGATACAGATGCAAGACTTTCCGGACTATTACCGGATCTGGCAAATGATACCATAATCGTTGGCATATCTTTGATCAAGTATTCTTCCGGATTGGAAACAATATCAGTCGTTGGAATAGCCTCAAATCGAACCTGGTCATCCGTCTGTTTACGGAGTTTCGGTAATAGAATATCTCCTATGAAAGCTGATGTACCAGCACCTGTGAAAATAACTCTGGTTTGCTGGTGTTTTCGGTAAACGGACGTGATAAACTCATTCAGCTCATCCTTCCGTTGATACATCATCGAAACAAGTTCCTGCCATGCTAGCGGCTGCTGTTTTATTTCTGTCGCTGTATGATTTGCCTTGTGCTTTTCTAAAAATTCTTTAGTTAGATTAAACATGTGCCATCCTCCATCACGCATATCTTATGGTTATGTTGTCATTACCAGTTTGTTCTTTAAAATACGATCATTTGAATTTGATCGCATTCAGCTACATCACTTATGTTAATTCTACAGTATAGTCGAATTTATCACCACGTGCCACACTAACAGTATATTCAACCAACTTGTCATTATGATAAGCAAAACGTTTCACGAGCATGGCTGGTTGATCGATTGGAGCTTGTAAGTAATCAGCTTCCTTTTGTCTGACACTTGTTGGTGAAAAACGCTCGATTGCTTTAGTTATACCAATCTGATAATCTTCTAAGAAAATATCATACATAGGACGCTGGTCAAAGTCTGCCTTGGTAAGGTTCGGAAAAATACGCTTTGGCAAGTACGATGTTTCATACATTAAGGCTTCATCATCAGCAAGTCGCAAACGAATCACTTGGTAGACGTCATCTAACGGTTCCAAATCTATTTTACTAGCTAATCGTTCATCTACCGCAATTATTTGAAAGGAAAGGACGTGGGTAGCAGGTTGTTTTCCCAACGTTTTCATTTCCTCTGTAAAACTGTACATTTTTACCAAGTTTTGATTAAAAGTCTTCAACCCAACAAAAGTGCCTTTTCCATGCAACTTGTAAATATATCCCTCTCGTTCCAATTCCTGTAACGTTTGCCTCACCGTGATTCTACTTACATCAAACCGATCACACAGTTCCCGTTCAGACGGTAGCCTTTCGTGTTCTCGGTATTCTTCTGCATCGATTTTCTTAATAATATCCTCCATTAATTGCAAATACAATGGCACCTTGCTTTGCTTATCCAACGAATGTTTGCCACCTCCTATAAAAATTTGCGGTTATAACCAGTTGATTATAGTATAGATCATAAATTAATAAATGTAAACCCTTTCTATTTATATTCAGGAATCTCGGTTCTAATTTCCAATTTTAAAGGCATGAAATGGAGTCTCCAGTAAAAATGTGATTTTTAGTATTCTACGTTGTTTTCTACAAGTGATTGTCACACCAAGTTGAGTGAGACGTTTTATAATTTAGAACCGAGATTCCTGAATTCATCTTCTTATTGTAGCTTCACGCACTGCCCTGTACTTTGCCTTCAATTTCCATAACACTGCGACCGGCACCAATGATCCCCTGCTCATTTCCCATGTGACTCAATTCCATGTTGTTCAATATGTGCTTTTGCTCCTCCATAAGCCAATAATCTAATTTAGACTTCACACGCATAAGCAGATCAGGATTATTGAACATCACACTGCCGCCAAAGACCATTTTATGTGGATCCAGCAGGCAATTGAATGTATACACACCTTGAGCCAGTGCACCAGCTATGTTATCAATTAGCAATTGCGCTTTTGGATCACCAGTATAAAAGTTGTCAAATAATTGCTTAGCAGTCATGTCCGACCTTCTATACTGTTTGTTTGCATGTTTTTGAAGAGCTGGGCCGGAAGCCGTATCCTCAAGCCTTTCCAGTGAATCTTCGTTATGTTGATAGACTGGGATGAAGCCTACCTCTCCAGCAAAGCCCGCTCCGCGAATGAAATCTCCACCTTGGATAATCGCACTCGAAATCCCTGTACTAATCGTTATATAAACGAATAATTGATCCGGGTGAAGATGTGCTTCTTTCCATTCAGCAAATGCAGCCATATGCACATCATTATCGATAAGAACGCGGTCGATTTCAAATGCTTTGCGTATTCTGTCCACAAAAGAAAAGTTGCGCCATGGCAGGTTATTTTGAAAGACAGCAATACCATTTTTTCGATCAACTTTTCCCGGAACTCCTGCTCCAATACCATAGATGTCAGATATTGGGATGCTGGAGTGACCCAAAAGCTGTTCCAGACATGTAACCACGCTAGAAAACATATTCTCTCTCGTGGATGGATCACTTTTTGCAATTTCCCGTTGAATGATATCTCCATTTTGATTGATAATACCACTTGCAACCTTTGTTCCGCCAATATCCAAACCAATGGCATACTTCATTATCCATCTCCCCTTCTCTGCATCTACGTTATTCACGTACCTTTATCCTAATGCTTAAATAGCATTTTACAAGTTCCTATATAAATTTTCGATTGTAATTCCATAGCAAAAATAACAGCCCCGCAAGACCGATCAATTGAAGAAGCAAATATACTTTACCGACTGTTTGTTGACCAAACACAATCAAAAACATACAAAAAAGAAAAAAGACAACTTTCAATACACGGGACAGACTATCGTTCATTTCACATCTCCCCCCATATAATATTACTTGGTTCAAGTGTCAAGTTATGTATTGAACCGTTTCCATCATAAACATCCGTTTGTTGTTGACTACTGGAATTATTCACAACAGCGTATTTCCCTATAGATGGATATGCATGGACTTCGCAGTGCATATTGGAAGCATGCCATTTTTTGAAATCATGTTCCCTGCTTGCCGCATGAAACATAGCTCGCATTAATAAACGAGTGTTTTCGTGGTTGTACGGCAAACCTGCCATATAAACACCTCTTCCCTTGCCAAATGGTGTACTCGACAACCGGACACTTCCATCACTATATTCGATAATGTCCGTATCTTCACTAAGTGCGTAGATATTTCCGCTTCCTTCACCGAAATAATACACATCCAGATCTTCTGCCATAAAATGGGAATCAGTCTTTTCAGTAAAGTACTTGTTGGTCGATAAACCAAAACCTAATTCCTTATCCACACCGAGGATGTTTGCCAACTGAAAATAACGACCTTCATGATGAACAGCAGATGGCTCGCCGATACCGATAAAACCCCCGCCATTGTATACCCATTCCCTTATGGCAGTAACCAATCTGACATCTTTCCATTTTTCACCACCTGAAAAGGCAGTACCTGCATCGCCTGCATTGATGATGACATCCACATCATTTGGAATCCCATTTTCTATTACATCATCAAAACTAATAAATGAAACTTCTGCAGCTCCTCCACTCAAGGCCTCAACCACGCCATAATAGGAATATGTCTGTTTATAGAACTTCCCATGAGCCACAATATGCGTCTGCCATGTTCGGAGTTTCCCCCAAGCATTTAAGATCGCAACTTTGATACCGGTATAGGGCTTAGCGTCTTTGATCTTGCTATAAATATCACGGAATTCATTTGTAACCTTTTCCACATAATCAATAAAATCCGGAAACCTATAGGGTAAGCTGGGATACCCACCATAGCCGATTCTATCCACCGGCTTGCGCATGAGCGCTCTTCTAGCGGTCAGCCAGTTTTCATTCGCTTCAATGACCGGGTTATTTCCTTCATAGAAGGTGTCCGGAAAAAAGTATGGTAAAAAGCGACCTTCTGTATAGTCAACATGCGGAATATCTGATATCAGTCTCAATGTCGTTCCGTCGCCAACACTTCCCACAACCGCATCTATCCCTGTTTCTCTGAAGTATTTACCATAGGGTTCCGTACCGATCCAATTGTCTCCCAAAAACATCATCGCTTCCTTGTCACTTTGATGAACAATGTCCACCAGTTCCTTTACTTGTCGAGCTACAAACTGCTGGATAAAATCAATATAATCCAAATATGGTTTGGAAGGAACTCGAAATGACGTGTTGTAATAACCTTGATCAACAATATGTTCTGGACGAAGCCTATATCCCCTTTCTTTTTCAAAAGCTTCCAAGGCGGCAACTGACACACTTGCACCGTATCCAAACCAGTCTACAAATTTTTCTTTCCCGAGATGGTTGAAGATCAGCGTAAAATGATAAAAAAACGTGGTAAATCGAACCACATCCGTGTCGGGGTTCTCTTTCAGCCATTTTTGTAAATAATCCCGTATAAACTGCTGAGAGTAGGGTTGACGTGCATCAAATGGAATTTCATGCGGTTTATCACCCCAATTATTTGTAATGTGATTATACATTTGCGTCGGGTCCCATTTCATATATGCCAAAAAGGATACTGTATATTCATGCCAAGGTTCTGCATCACGAATAAGCAACTGGTTATCCTGCTGAATGACCTCCCAACTAGCTGGATCGATCACATTCCCAGTCGTTCTGTCAATAACTTCCCACCATTTTTTTGGATCATGAACATAATCAGCGTCTATCTGCTCCTTAAAATAGCCTTGGAGAAAATTGATTTTTAAGCTTGACTCTGTTGCAGTATTATATAAAGACATGAGATATAGCTGTTGCATTTCTTCGGGATGCTGCTCTGCAAATTCGTTATGTCCACGTGCTACAAAATATGTCGTATAAATTTTGGAATGAAGTTTTTTCATTTCCTCGTCCATCTTTGTTCCATCACTATCTCGAAGTGCATCAGCACCCCAGCGATCCATTAATTCTTTCGTCTCCTCCAGGAAATTTTCTTCGATTGGAAGGGTTACCCTTCCCTTTGATTTATTCATCTCCGTCACCTATCCTTTCACTCCACCTACTGTCATTCCTTCAGTTAAACGTTTTTGAACAATAATGTATAAGATTAATGTCGGTAACATAACAATCACCATTCCTGCATACATTGGACCGTAATTCACAGCCGCGCGCTCAGCAGCAAGAAGATTCAACAACCCGACTGGTAAGGTTTTATTTTCTCCGGGCATGATGGTGAGCGCCAAAATATATTCATTCCAAAATAATAAAAAATTAAACAATATTACGATCACAATACTTGGCATTGCCATCGGCAGCATAACAGAAAACATTGTTCTGAAATAACCGGCACCGTCAATATTTGCCGCTTCTTCAAAATCAGATGGCAATGTTTCAAAATAACTCGATAATAGAAAGATAGTAAACGGCAATGCGGTTGATGCATAAATCAAGCCGAGCATAACTCGATTATTTAAAAAGAAATCCTCCCCAATCAAAGCCCTTAATTCATTATCCCAGCCAAGTAATAATAAAAAGATTGGTACAGCTATGTAACTAACATTTATGAATAAACCGGCTTTTACGAACGTATTGAGCAAACCACTACCGAAAAATTTAAACCTAGAAAGGACATAAGCTGCCGGCAGTGCAATGATAAGTAAGAAAAACAATGCTAATGAAGTAACTATTACTGAATTTAATAGATACTGCCCCATATTTGCTTCAATAAATGCTTCGACAAAATTTTTTATGTGCATATCAGCAGGAAACGCCCACGGATTCCCATAGAATTCTGCATTTTCCTTAATGGAAGCCAAAAAAACCCAAGCAACAGGAACGATAATGGAAATAGCCAGCACGATAAGCGCCACATATATAAACAATTTAAATAGCGTTTCTGTACGAATTCGTTTTGTTTTTTTCATAAGCTGCAACTCCCTTCTTAATACTCCAGCACATCACGTTTGGTAATTTGGCTGACAATAGCAGCAAGTAAAAACGAGAAGGTGAAAACAACAACTCCTATGGCC
Organism: Virgibacillus sp. NKC19-3; assembly: GCF_019837165.1. Lineage (NCBI taxonomy): Bacteria > Bacillati > Bacillota > Bacilli > Caryophanales > Bacillaceae > Virgibacillus > Virgibacillus saliphilus. The sequence continues at coordinate 1,475,338 of NZ_JAGYHC010000001.1, read as the reverse complement.
ATCCCATAGCCGTAAGTTGAATTGCTATATGCCTGATCATACATATAGGAGAGAAAAACTTCTGTTGATCCATTTGGTCCTCCGCCTGTCATCGCCATTACCAGCAAAAAGCTAAGGTTGATGGTACTAATAATATAAAATGCCATTGTTGTTCGAATATTATTCCATATCAATGGAAGTGTAATGGCAGTAAATTGTTTAATCTTACCCGCACCTTCCAAAGCCGCCGCCTCATAATAACTAGCTGGAATACCAGCCATACTGGACATATACATAACCATATAATAGCCAATAGCCTGCCAGACTAGCGCCCCGGCAACACTATAGATAACGATATCCTGATTGCCCAACCAGAGCTGCTGCCAGTTTTCTAAGTTAAAAATTCCAAAAATACTATTTAATAATCCATTTTCCGGATTATAAATAGCTGAAAATATACCTGCTATAACAACGATAGATAAAATATTTGGAATATAAAATATGACTCTAAAAAAATTCCCACCAATCAATTTTTCCCTTGTTAATATAGCTGCGAATACAAGTGAAAAAAACATGGTGACGATAGCTACCAAAACAATCAGTAAGATCGTATTCTGAAATGACTGGATAAACTGCATATCATTCCACAAGATTTGAAAGTTGTCCAAGCCCACAAATTGTTGTGTGCTGGACAGTCCTCCCCATCGATACAGGGACATTCGAAAAACCTCAAATGTTGGTACAACCATAAAGAGGATAAATAATAGAAGCGCAGGAGATATACATACCGCTATAAATATAGATCTTGCCATTTTTTTACTCAAGTAGCTCACCTCTCTTCAGAGAAAACCTTGGTTTCTTACCTAGTGACAAATGCAAGAAACCAAGATGCTGTTCTGTTTTATATCAACAATCAACTTTCATGTGTTTATATAACTAACAAGTTGTAATCGATAGTTCCATGAATCAATAAAACTTCTAGTCAATTATTTTAAGACCGATCTGACATCCCCTATTTCATTTGAGGTCTTAACTTGTCAGAAACTTCTTGTATATCTGCCTGCCATTCCTGAACAGACATGTTACCATTGACTACGCTATCGACACTTCCATATAGTGCATCACCCATATTAGCCCCAGGTACCGGCTCGGTAGATGCGAAAGTTCCCATTGCAGGAAGCACGTCTTCTTCATAGATGCTGTAAAACTCTTGTTTTTGTCCTTCCAGTTTATCCGTCATACCTTCGATCGGCTGCACTGCACCAGCTTCCAGGAAGATGTCAGCTGCTTCATCCGAATACATATACGCGATGAATTCTTTAGCTGCTTCTTTGTTTTCAGCTTGTTCAGGGATCCACATCTGTTCAAAGAATGTAAAGGCATAGCGATCACCTTGCCCATCTTCAAATGCAGGCACAGACGTCATACCCCATTCAAAATCATCAGCTCTTGGAGCATCGGCCATCTCTTCAACAACCCATGTGCCATTTGGCATAAACAATGCTTCATTATCTAAGATTAGTTGTTGATTTCTAGTAAAATCATTTGGGTTTGCATTTGCCACTGTATTTGGGTGTGTATAGTCGGCGAGTTGTTCCACCGTTTGCAGAACCCGTTCTGCTTCTGCTGTCTCCCAAATCCCCTCTTCGTACGTCATCACAGAATTGAAGAAATCAGGACCACCGGAAGCATAAAACATGGACCCTAAAAACGTATCGAAATACTCAGCAATCGGGTAAGTGAACAAGGACAATTCTTCCTCAACAGATTCATCACCAAGTTCCCACATTTCATCCCATGTTGTAGGTACTTCCCAACCTTTTTCTTCTAACAGACCGGCATTATAGAACATCCCGGATGGACTGTAGAACATGGGGGCCATATACATTTCCCCATCGCCATATGGGTTGGTAGCAAGTGTATCGCTGAATCCTTCCAACATCTTATCTTTAACAGCAACATCTTCACCTGGTACAGTCATATCTAGAACATCGCTTATGTTCTCAAGTCCATCTTCCTTAATTAGCGTTTCCGTCAACGCTTCTTCACGATCAGTCGCCAGCAAAAAAACATCTGGATAGTCTCCAGCTTGCATTTGTGGTCTAATTACTTCTTCAAGATTCTTTTCACTGGTTAATTCTATGGCGACATTCTCATTAGCCGCCTCATAATTCTCAATAATATTTTCCCACATTTCGTCGTCATAAGCTGATTCCAATGCAGCTAAATGCAAGGTAACTTCTTCGTCGCCGGATGTTTCGTCTGCACTTGAATCATCTTGTGCTGTACTACCACTCTCCTCAGCACCTCCACAAGCAACCAAACCAGCTGTCAACAGTATTATGAGTCCGGCAAATAATAGATACCTCAATTTCATCGTGATTCCCCCCTTAGGTTTATGAAATACAATTAGATTATATCTATTTTTGAAGCGCTTCCACAATAAAGATATTGTTTACTTTTTTAGGTATATTGCTATTATGCGTGTAAAATTCCTGCGTCTGAATTGTCTTTTAAGCTAATAGTCTTCTAAAACCCTGAATTGATAGACTACAAGGAGATTTATGTATTAATCAGATATTGCTTTTTTTATCTTATACCAATATAATTATGGTAAAAATCCGACAAAAGAGGTGAATATCATGTCATTCGAATTGTATAAAATGAACAGCAAATCAACGAAGAAAGTGCCTTTCAAACTTCTTTATGTAACACATTCTGAGTATGATAAAGGTTGGCATAGTACCTCTCACACGCATCATTTCACAGAATTATTTTATATTGTTAAAGGCAAGGGGGCTTTTGTCCTACCGAATCATGATATCCCAGTCAAAGAAAACGATCTTGTCATCATCAACCCGCACGTCGAACATACGGAACGCTCCAATGATCAAGACTCTATGAAATATATTGCACTAGGAATTGAAGGGTTGTCCTTTTGGCTTCAAGAAGAAAATGAAACACCTATTGGAGTGTACACCTACCGGGGAGATCGCAATGATATCCTGTTCTACCTGAATAAATTATTGGATGAAGTACAACACAGTTATCTTGAATATGAAGTTGTCTGTCAAAATGTCATTGAAATCCTCATTGTTAAATTACAGCGCGAAAGAAATTTTACGATAGAGCAAACGAAAACAAAAAATCTAAACAAAACCACTGCGTTTGTAAAACACTACATCAACCAAAATTATCGGAGTGACATAACACTGGATGTACTTGCAAAAGTAGGGCATATTAATAAATACTACTTAGCACATACATTCAAAAAAGAAATGGGGGTATCACCTATCGAGTATTTGAATGATATACGGATTAAGGAATCCAAGACGCTTCTTGAAAGTACAGATTACTCCGTTGCGGAAATAGCTGGTATCAATGGTTTTTCATCTCATTCTTTTTTTTCGCAGGCTTTCAAACGTGAAACAAAGATGCCTCCTTCCAACTATCGGAAAAAAGTACGTAAGAATGTACAGTGAAGCGTCATTATTGTGTAAATTTTTGCTAATCGAATTATAGCAACATCCCAACTATTTTTTCTTTTGCCATATCTGCAACGGATAAAGTTTTGTCTTAGTTAAAGACTTTAGAAGCCGTTGCAGACGAAACATTTACTTTTTTGCTATATCATACATTGTGGACACAATCTCCAAGTTTCTTCCTTGTAATTTAGATCAGAAACTACTAGTGTTAGCTCTACTTAATAGATTCCTTCATATAACTCCGACGATACTCATCAAGATTAATAGACTGACCTCTGGTAAGTCGCGATTCCTCTGCTGCAAACGCCATTAGATGACTACTTAAGGAGGATGAAGCAGATGATTTGCTTTCATACTGCTCATTATCAATATCCAGCAGGAAAGAGCGAACAATCTCCATGTCACCTCCGCCATGACCACCAACAGGGTTAGCAAAGTTTATAACAGTTTCATGCCTTGTAAGAAAATCAAAAATGGAAATACTGTTTTCCGCCATATTTCCTCTTATTTCACCTTTCGTCCCCATGATTTGAACGATTCTTGTTTGTTCCCGAGTAAAACCTGACATACTAAAAGTTGCTGTAGCGCCATTTTCAAATTCCATATTAACAACTTGATGATCAACCACGTTATTATTAGATTGATAAACACATTTCCCATAATCCGTTTGATGTAATGCTTTAATAATTCCTTCGTTAGAATCATCTTCCGTAAATTTTCTAGCCCATGACCTCCCTTCACCTAAGTAATAACGACCTGCGTGAAAAGGACATTTCAACTCAGCTGGACATCCATCTAAACACCTCTCAGGTGCACCCTTAGGAGCATTTTCTTCTTTAAAGTGCATAAGGGAGCCATAGGAACTGACACGCTCACATTTTTTATCCACAATGTAACTGATTATGTCCATATCGTGACATGATTTTTGCAAGATCATTGGGCTAGACGTCTCTTTATTTTTCCAATTACCTCTGACAAAACTATGTGACATATGCATGATCTCTACATTTTCATTCAATTGTACAGAAGCAACATCTCCAATGGTTCCTTTATCAACGATTTCCTTTATTTTTGACCAAAATTCAGTGTACCGGAGTACGTGACAAATCCTAAGCTGCCGATCATATTGTTTAGCAGTCCGTTCCATTTCTATACACTCTAACGGATCCGAAGACATTGGCTTCTCCAGTAGTACATGATATCCTAATTCTAATGCCTTCATAGTTGGCTCAAAATGTTCTTGATCCATCGTACAAATAATTGCTATATCAGCTATTTTTTTCTCATCTAATAAACTATCCCACGATATATAGGCGTTTTCTTGTGAGATAAAATGCGATTCACACACTTTATTTCTCCTGTAGTTATTAGGTTCAGCGACTGCAACTATTTTTAACTCATTCGGATGATCTAAAGCATAAGGCCCATATCCTCTTGCACCACGGTCTCCGGCTCCTATGATAATGGCTGTTTTTGGTTGCATTGTTATCTCCCTTCCCATGATAATACATCCGTTTATGTAAATTTGGTACAGTAGCTTAATCATAACAAAAAGTCTTTGTATATCAAGCACTTAATCGCTCTACCCATCCTTATATTTCCATAATTTTACCTTTAAAAGTCCAACAGAACCAATCTGGCATGTATTGATTACTTGTCTCAGGAACATCTGTCTAAAAATATCCCATATGTTTTTCATATAATGTCTCTCTATTAATTTACACGTAAAAAAATTGAATAGACCAAAGGGACAGATACCCGTGGTCCAAAACCTGGTTCCTGTCCCGCTAGTCTATTCCCACTTCTCAATAAGGGTCTCTGTCACATCATATAGTGCGCCATACGCTGCAGCGGAAATAAGTTCATTTTCTTTTTGGTAATCGAGAATTTCTTTGAACCCGTTCATATGCTTCACCATTTTACTGACATCTTCTTGCTTTCGGCATTTAAGAGTGTCTTTGGATTTTGAAATATAACTAAATCATCCAGCTCCGTCAACATACCTGTGCCATCGATAAGCATTTCATAGGCTTTTTTAATTTACTTTTCTTCTTTATAGTACGTTTTACTCTAGTTCATGAATCAACGTATCTGTCCCGTCAATGAGAGTTTCATAGGCTTCTTCAGAAATTTGTTCTTCTGCACTATAATGATCAAGTAAATCTTTAAACCCATGCAAATGTTTAACAACTTTCTCATTTTGACCTGTCTCTTCATATTGTTCCAATGCTGTTATATGAAGTTTCAAAGCACGTACAGCTTCATCGCTTGAAAAATCTCCAGATTCCTCGAATTGTTCAACGAAGTTTTTCAAATCAGATATAGTTGACACTGGTGGCTGTGCGTCTTCTATTTTTTCAATTCGGAGATTATCCAGCATGAACGCACCTTCTTTTGTATGCATATCGACAGTCGTTCCATCATTGAAAATACCTATATACGTTTGGCCATTTTCAGATCCTGTCACGGTGAATTCTGCTGTTTCAGTATCTTTTGCTGAAGCAAGCTGTTCGTTCATGCTAAGTCCCTCAGCCTCATCGATATCACTAACATCAATGGCTTCATCTCCGGCAATAAAACGATAAGAATCGGCTGTTGTTTGATAATCAAAATTGACTTTATATGTTGCTCCAGGTTCAAAATGGAAATGTTGTGGAATGGTGCGGTAGGTCAGACCACTATTTCCGGTATTAATTTTAAGGGACCAATCTCCGTCGATAACATCATCCACTAGGTTGTCTGCCCAGCCTTTTTGTGTATATGGATCATTATGCTCGGACAGATGGATGCGATTATCTTCTACACCCTCTGTATTACCAATGACAAACGGATAAATACCCTGTACGACAGATTCGAAGTCTTGTGTAAATGCATCTTCGGATTCATCATTTGTCAATGTCTTTTGAATAATCCGGATATCATCAAATTTCGTTTGTCCTTCCCCAGCTTCGCGACCGAGCTTAATAGTCGCTGTATCATCCGCTGCGGTAAAGCTAACTTGCATTCGCTGCATTTTGCTGTCATATCCATTATTTGCGGCATGCGAATCTGCTTTAACATAGTTTTTCTGTAAACTGCGCAACGTGAAATTAGTTGCATCTTCTACCCCGCCGAGAACTTCAATTGTTGCCTTTTCATCACTATTGTTTTCTACATAGACCTCTGCAACATAATCTTCGTTTGGTTCTAAATCGGTTAACGTTCGTGAAATTGTTGAATCCTTTTCCGGGCTATCAAAATTCAAGTAATAATCACCACTGCTCAATTGACTAGCACTGTCTGTTTGATCTGTTCTTATAACGTCCACAGATTCTGAGTCCCCATCTACTGTTGTATAATCATCATCGATCGTAGCCGAATTAAACCCCGAATCATGGATATGGGCGTCGGTGCTCCATTCGTCAACTCGAACACTGTCATCATCACCGGCAACAATAATATATGGTGTTGCTGCTTCAGCGGTTAGGGTGACTTGATTATCAACCACTTCCACTTCTTGCTTATCTGTTCTGCCTTGGTCTGTCAGCTTGTACACGTTTACACTTGAAATACCTTCATACTCATCAGGCAGCGTCCACGTTGATTCCCCACCTTCCAGGTTCCAGTGATATAGTTTCTCGGAATCAGGTGTAGGAGTTTCAAAATCTTGTTCCACCCAAGGGATTAGATATTTTTGTTCATCAAGAACAACATTGTCGTTTAAAGTAATGACGCGCTCTCTAGAATCATCTTTTCTTGTAACAGCGACAACATCCCCATTACTTGGATCCTCAAGTTTAATTTCCTGTTCTAGGTTCGTTTCTGTTGGATCTCCATCTGTTGTTTCCCAATTTGTAATATAATATTTCTGTAAAAACTTAGTCGGTACATTCGTATCAAACGTCATATGAATAAAGTTGTCAAAGTTTTTATCAGATTGCCATCCTTCAAAACCGGCCAATTCAAATCCGCCAAGTAATGGATGGTCAGCTGTTCCGCCGGCTTCTGGCCAATTCAATACCCATGAATCTTTCTGATGATTACCAATAAAACGCAGCACTTCTGAATTCATTCCCTTGTTTTCCGCTCCACCGTAATTTTTATCGGTAGCCCAGTGTTGCCACGTCGCGCTATTTGGCATGGCGGTACCAAACTCTGTTGTCAACCTTAAATCCATACCATTTAATTGTTCCGTAATTCTATTGGATTCCCACTGATCCTGATGCCATACATCTAAATACACAAAATCAAGATCAGGTGCAGCTTCTTCTAGTTCAGCAAGTCGTTCCGCACGCTTTCCAGAGTATAAATCATATAATTTGTCAATCACATAAGCCTGATCTATCCAACCCCAGCCTTGAGAATTTGGACCTTCAATTAGATCTTCACTAAATGCCTTTGCTTCTGGGTAAGTCTCTTGTGCGTTAATATGAACACCGATTTCAGCATTATACGAATGTCCTTCTTCAATCAGTGTATTTAAATCTTCTTTTCCACCCATGCGTTCACCAACATCACCGTAATCAGGGTGAGCACTGTCATGTCCTTCATTTCCATATCCTTTTAATAAAACAGGCTGTCGCAAGCCGTCAGTTGCAAGAGCAGTTTTCTTCACATTATCCAAAGTCTTTAGAAATGGCTGCTGTGCCTGCGATCCAAAATTCATGGCAATACGTGTACCAACATTATTATTTACATCTTTCCAGCCTTGAATATCTTGCATAATATCTCGGTACGCAATAGCGCCATCTTGCCAGTCTACTTTATCATCATCATTTAAATCTTCTGCAATGGCAATCTTGATGGTAGGTTTATTTGATGATGGTTCCGGCATAAAGTCCCTATGGTAAAAAAGCGAATTAGAGCTAATACCCATTGCCTTATCACCATTTTCTGCTTCATAACGATTCGCAAGCAGGTTATTGTATCCATCCACTTCAGAACTGGACCATACTCCTGCACTTAATTCACCTGTCGTTAAAAATGCCGTATAATGACCAGAAGATGTCCCTATTTCATCCATGGAATCATTAACCTCAACATCCGTGTCACCAGGCACGGTAACATCACTGCTAATATTCGTTAATTTTGCATGTGCTTCCGCTTGACTTGAATCTACCGAAATTAGATTCATATCTGCAAACTCAATTTTTTCAATTGTCGCTTCACCGTGATTCGAAATATCTTCAAAGCTGTAAATTACATGATTATCCTCTACTTTTAATGATAAAGTAAATTGAACATCAAGGTCATCGAAGCTGTCCTCAACAGTCATCGTGTATGCTGCTTCATTATCACTTACCTTTTCGAAACTAATTTCCGGATAATAAAACATGTCATTGATTTTTAATCCATATACAGGTGTTTCTTGGCCGGTCATCAACTTATCATCTACGTTATAATCGATGACACGGGGGAATGTTTCGTCTATCGTTACATCCATATAATCAGAACTTAGAACTTGTTCTTCCGGATCTGTTTCAGGCGGTTCCAGTGCAACATATTCTTCCATGCTTACATTGGATATAGTGATATTCGATGCACCACGGCTTTTCTCGAATCCGAATAAGCCTGCATCTTCAACCCCATCTTGTGACCAGGATCCGATTCTTTCACCATCGATATACAACGTTGCCACATCATCGATAAATCTGACACGCAAACGATACGTATTATCCGCCTCCAATGGAACACCATTCGTCATGGAGGTCCATTCATTTGCATCACCAAATATTTCGCTAAAATACTGATTGTTTTGATCGCCTGTTCCGACATACTTATATTCGGAAGCATCCTGAACCCGATAAATAAAACCAAATCTATTCAAATCTTGATCTGATTTTATATCCGCTTCAAAAATTCCGTTTTCCATTTCGTCTGCCTCATTGTAGACAATTTTATTCTTCCCTGACGATGTAGTACCAAAAGTAACAGAACCATCATCATTATATTTTAACTCCCCATCGCCTTCGATGACGTCAAAGTCTCCTTCTTCTACTACACTATCTTCTTTAATCGATTGTTCCCTTACATTTTCATAGTTGTTTACTTCTACTCCTTCTTCGGAATTATGCTCATTGGAATCCATTTCAGTATCGTTCACAGTATTCAAATTCCCAGTGCCTGCATCTGCTTCTGCATGTACTGAAGATAAAAAACCACTTATCACTGGTGATAGCAGCAACATGAAAGCAACTAATAGGGCAAAGGCTTTTTTTGTCATATTATTTGACACTAATTTTTACCTCCTTTAATTAAACAGCAAAATGCCCCGCAATCAATTTACTTCTTATTATGTTCACTCCTCTCCCACAACTTGTAATAGATATCAATATAACCCTGCAGAGCCCTTTACTAAACCACATGTTAAATATACTTTAATTTAAGCGCTTCCACAATATGGATGTTGTTTTATATTTTATGATTATTGCTTCATTATTCTATTATTTTGTAAATTAGAATAATGATATTAGATCACTAGAATTGCGGATAAATTAGCGCTATTTTCGTCATTTTCTTTAATTCTAACAAAGTTTCTATGGAATCAGGAATAGGTTCCCCATTTTCCCATGGATTCAGAAAAGGCAAACAATCTTCTGGACTAAAAGGATAGCCATAGTCCCGAAATGCCATCGCCATTGTGTTTTTAAGAACTTCTTTATAAGGACGGTACTGATTTTGAAAGTATTCAAATTGGATATTTTCCTAGTGCTTGTGAGGTGCAACAACATCTGCATTGTTTGCACCATACCCTTCCAGGATGTTAAATTTTTTTAAATTTACCCATTCCAATCAATGATAGTTCCATAATAATCGAAAGTAGTCGCTTTTGGTATGTTCACTTTTATTCGCCCTTAAATTTTCCTTTTTCCAATTACCTTTATTAACTTAACCTACGACCATTGTAATGTCGACATTCGGGACTTTCTTCCACTTTAATGTGGAAAAATATTTTGTCAATAGTTCTTTTCAAAAAATTCAGCATAAACATTTTAATTTTAACTTTATATAGAACTTTATAAATAATCTATTTTACCGATATACAACATTCAGAAATAAAGGAGTTAATTTTGCCTCACAGTCTAGCTTTCTAGTGGGATGAAGACAACAAAGATTCCGCACCATCAATAAATGATTCTGTTCCTGCTTTTAGGGTAGTTCTATTAGACCATCACTTTATCACTATTAAATTTTTAAAATAGTTATTTTTTAATATTTACTATTTTCACTAAAAAATGATATTATTCTATTATAAAGTAATTTTTGAATGGTTAGTAAGTAACCTTTACTAACTAAGCTAATCAAGAAAAGGAGGTGTAAATGATTAAATATTACTTTGTTCAAAAATAATGAAAGGGGTTTCAATGTATGAAAAAGATTTTCTCTTTATTTTTTTCACTGGTGTTGATTCTGTCTCTTCTGCCATTGCAGAGTTCAGTAGCAAATGAAAATGATTCAGATGTAGATTTATGGAATGCAGTTAAACCGCTTAGTACAACTGTGAGTTTTCTAAATACTGGAGCACATCCAGATGATGAACGGAGTGATTTCCTTGCATATCTATCACGTGGATTGGGGGTGCAAACTTCTAGTCTTATAGCAAATCGTGGAGAAGGTGGACAGAATGAGATTGGAAATGAATTAGGAAACGGACTGGGTATTATACGATCAAATGAGATGATTGAAGCAGCAAAAATCAATGGGGTAACAGCATATCATTTGAGCGAAACCACTTCTGATCCCATTTACGATTTTGGCTTTTCCAAGTCACCAGAGGAAACATTGGAAGAATGGGGAGAAGAATTGACTTACGAACGCTTCATTCGCTTCATTCGCACCTATAAACCAGATATTGTTATGCCATCTTTCCGCAATGTGGAAAGTCAACACGGTCATCATAGAACACTAACAATCTTGAGTGAACGAGCATTTGAGGATGCAGCAGATCCATCTGTTTATCCTGAGCACCTTGAAGAAGGATTGGACGTTTGGCAAATAAAGAAATTATATTTGCCTGCTGAATCTGAAGAAACTGCTACAACCTCCATTGAAATAGGTGATTATGACCCTATTTATGGAATGACTTATCCTCAACTTGGAGAGGAATCCAGGTATTTGCATAAAAGTCAGGGAATGGGAAACGACATACCAGCGGAGCCTAGGCAAACTCACTTGGAACTGATTCAATCATCAGTAGACAACGAAAATGATGATTTATTTTCAAATATCCCCTATAACTTGAATGAATGGGCGCAACTAGTTCCTACAAGCGAGTTAAGTAACCAATTAGAAGCACTGCAGCAGAAGCTGGATACTATTATTGATCTTTATCCAAATAGAGATGACATTTTGCCTCCTAGCCAAGACGCTTTAAAAGATGTTCAAGAGGCATTGGAAATGACTAGAAATACGGACATGAATAAGGATGTTAAAAACGATTTGATCCATAAACTCGAACTAAAAAGTGAACAATTACAAGAAGTGAGCTTTATCTCATCCAATCTTCATGTTGAAACGACAGCCGATTCTGGGATTTTAACGCAGGGTGAGGAAACACAAGTAACCATGGAAATCACTAATAATGGAAATGAAAAAAGAAATCACATCGAGGCATCTTTGATTACACCTGAAGACTGGGAACACGAAGAAAGCCAAAATCTTAATGATCTAGATCCGGATCAATCTGAAACATTTGTTTTCAACGTCACAGTTCCTGAAGATGAGGCATACTATGAACCTTATGACGATTCAGTTTTACAAGCTCAAGTTTCGTTTGAAGAAAGCGGAACAAATACTACAAAAACGTTTGAACTCGATGATACGATTGCAGTCTTACCTGATCTTAGTGTAGAGGCTAATCCAGATAAATTAACGATAAATACAGCAGATCTACAAGAAGAGATTCCTATTTCTGCTAATGTAAAAAATTATTTTAACGGAGAAAAAGATGTAGAGGTATCATTAAACTTGCCTGAAGGTTGGACAACGGAAACTGAACAGGAGCAAGTAACATTAACTGAACGTCTAGAGGAGCAAGAAGTAACTTTCAATGTAAGTCCCCATCTGATATAGAAGAAGGAGACTTTTCTTTTGATGTGATTGCTGAATCGGATGGAGAAACTTATGATACTACTGTTCAAGAAATAGAATACGATCATATAAACGACTCCTATTATCAATATCCATCTACTGTAAATACAGTAGCATTTGAGTTATTAAAACCGGATAATCTTAAGGTCGGTTATATTGAAAGTGGTTTCGATGAGGTAGCCGATTATCTACTAGATGTTGGAATTGATGTAACGAAATTAAGTGAAGCAGATTTACAATCAGGTGACTTGAGTCAATACGATACGATTGTAACAGGTATTAGAGCAAACTTATCACGGCCAGATTTAATAGAAAACAATCAGCGTTTACTTGAGTATGCTGAAAATGGTGGTCATGTAGTTGTCCAATACCATAAACCGGGGGATAATTGGAATGCAAATGAAACTCCACCCTACTCATTAGAATTAGGTAGCCCGTCTATTGAATGGAGGGTTACAGATGAAAATGCACCAGTCACCATGACACAGCCAGATCATAAACTATTTAACTTTCCAAACAAAATATCAGACAACGACTGGGATGGCTGGGTACAAGAAAGAGGACTGTACTTCCCTATGAACTGGGATGATCGATATGAAACGTTTGTAAGCATGGCGGACCCAGGAGAAGATCCTTTTGATGGTGGTATATTGATGACAAATTATGGAGAAGGAACCTATCTTTATTCCAGTTTAGTGTTCTATCGTCAAATCGATAATCAAGTACCTGGTGGCTATCGCATCTTCACCAATCTCTTAAGTTATGGTGCCGATGAAAATATTGAAGAAATTAGTGCATCTAAAATAAAAGCAACCGTCGAACGTTTAGCGGATGATGGTGAATTTAACAATGAAGATGATGTTCATTTATTAACAACTCACTTAACATCTGTAGGCCACTATGAGAATAAAGAGCAAGGTATGAAAGTTGTTAAACATATGTCCAGCTTTAAACAACTAATCAATCAAATGCTTGAGAACGAATCTGTTTCCGAGAAAGCGTACAGTGATTTGGATAGAGAGGCGAACCATTTGATTGAAAAATGGCAGTAAAATAATTAATCCCCCTTGTATTAATTTCAAATTGCAACAAGGGGGATTAAACATAGAGTATGTTTTCTCTTCATTTGTTGATCAACAATAGAACCTTGTATCTAATGTTTATTTCTTTCTGTTCCAAGATTAATAGCCACCGGATTCATCCCTCTCAAGGGAATCTTTCAGTTAATTAAACTGACTAATATCGAGTTCAAATTCAGTATTACTTTTTCACTAATTAATGTAATGATTTTGCTTATAAGAAAACCAATTAAAACATTTATCCATTCAACCCTCTTTGAATAATTAAATCAATGGGTATATCGTAATCAGTAATTATATCTACATTTGCCATGTTATCTTTAATTTGGCGAATTAATTCACTATTAATATATTCACTATTTTGTAAGACTCCACCAAGCATTAATAACTTAAATGGTTCATCTGAAATATCAGCTCTTTTCACAGCCGTAGATACCAGACAATAAAGTTCTGTAACTGCACGATTTAAAATGCATTTACTGGCTGGATCACCTAGATGGTTCGCTTCTCCAACAATGGTTGATACTTTACCCACTTCGTGAATAGAATAATTAGGTCCATATACCCAATCATATAATTGTTCATAGTCTTCGAACTGAAAGTGATTTAACACTAGATGGGATAAAATTGTTTCAGGTTCCCTACCATCAAGCATTTTCATGATAGTTCTTATAGCCTCTTTTCCAATCCAGTATCCTCCACCTTCATCGCCAATCCTATGCCCCATCCACCGGAACGGACATAATGACCCTTTCCATCATGAGCAAAGGCAATCGAGCCCGTTCCGGAAATGAGAATGGCACCTGGTGTACGGTTCGTCTTCCCAAGCAATACGGACAATGCGTCATTCTCTACAATTACTCTATCAATGTGAATGCCGATTTCTCCAATTACCTGTTTTACAATTTCTTGCACATTTACTTCATCTTTTCTAGTATCTATTCCAGCTAAAGCAAATACACCTACATTAAAAGTGATTTCTGTATCATGAGGGAAAGCAGTCCCATTTAGAAGATTAATTGCTTTTTTTATTACGTGTTTCAGTGCTTTAATAGTCTCTGTTTTCCCAGAAACCTGGTAGTTTGAACTACCGGATGTTCCGGAACTTAATACTTTTCCACGGGAATCCGTAATGACAGCAATAGTTTTTGTCCCACCACCATCTATAGCCAAGAGCGGAAATTTATCTCGACCCGTTCTCTGCATAGTTGGATTAGGATATGATTTTTCCTTCTGGTTTATTAGACCATTCATAATAGATGCACCAGATGAAAACTCAGTCTCACTTCTGCCAGATTCGTCTTTCGAAAAGCAGTTATATTTCCTTCCTTCTGATAAATGATGATATCTTACTTTATTTATCATGGTTCACCATTCTTTTTATTCTCTCATTAATCTTTTTATTTGCAGACTCTAATACATCTCTTTTTTTCTGTAACCAACTATTTAAATGACTTTGCTGTTGAGCCCTGTCCTCAATTGTATTTTTCATTCTTTCCGGGCTCGGTCCACCTTCAAGTGAGCGAATATTGATAAAATGTTTTGGATCAAGCGCGTCTTTTAAATCCTTTTCCGTTAAATTTAATTTATTTCCTGTTATTTTTTCGGCATGATCATTTAAATGGGACAAATGAAATTCTTCTAAAGACTCTTTTCCTTTCGAAGTCAAATCTTTTACTGAAGAGCTGACAATTTCATGTGCCTTTCGGAAAGAGATATTGTTAGTCCGAACTAGAGTGTCAGCAAGTTCTGTGACATTCGCAAAGCTTTCCTTTGCTCGTTTGTATAATTTTTCTTTATTTACTTCCATTGTCATTAATACGCCCGATAGTAAATAATAAATACTTTCAAGTTTCTCCATGCCTTTCCACATATATGGCTGCATATCATCCTCAGTGTCGACAATATCACCAAACGGTGTGTTGTGCATCATTGTCAATACTGTCTGCGTGTCACCCACAACTCCTGATAATAGTGAGCGCATATGTTCAATCGAAACCGGATTTTGTTTCTGGGGCATGATTGAACTGATCTGAACGTACGGCGAAAACAACTTGAAGGCTCCGTATTCCTGCGTTCCCCACAAAAGCAAGTCTTGCATTGATCTGCCCAAATTTATGGCAGCCAATTGAATAGACGTTGCCGTCTCGCCTATATAATCCGCGCCAGCAACAGCATCCCAAGCGTTATCGATTCTTTCTTCAAATCCGAGCATCTCCTGAACCGATTGCCGGTTAATGGGAAACCCAGAAGTCGTCAAAGCCGCCGCTCCCATGCTGCTCTGATTCACCGTATTATAAGCTGCCATTAGACGGTTGATATCTCTTGTCAGCATATCCGTCATAGCATTAAAATAGTGCCCCAGTGTCGTGGGTTGTGCCTGCTGTGTATGCGTATATCCGATCATCACTGTATCAAGATGTTCTTCCGTCAATTCATTTAGACTTTTACGTAGGTGGAGAGATGCTTCGATCAGATTCAGCAGCCTTTTACGAAGATTCATCCTGTAAATGGCAATTCCCATATCATTTCGGCTCCGGGCAATATGAAGGTTTCCTGCAATTTCACCTCCTTCTTCAATGAGAAAATGCTCAATTTCAAAGAACAAATCTTCATAAGACGAATCATATCTTCTTTTTTTAACCTCTTCGACATCAATCTTTTTCAATGATTGA
Organism: Virgibacillus sp. NKC19-3; assembly: GCF_019837165.1. NCBI lineage: Bacteria > Bacillati > Bacillota > Bacilli > Caryophanales > Bacillaceae > Virgibacillus > Virgibacillus saliphilus. The sequence continues at coordinate 1,459,051 of NZ_JAGYHC010000001.1, read as the reverse complement.
ACAATTTGAATTGCATCTTCCTTATTCACAATCCCTTCTTCATAAAGCATGATTAAGTGTGCATAATGTATTTGAAGCATGGGCTGAATGGAGTTCATTTTTGCATTGTTATAAGCTGGCTCAAGAACAAGTTCCCGATAGGTTTTTGATGGGAATCTGATACCTTCCATATCCAATATTTTTTGTCGATGAAATGTCGTCATTTCCAGTCACTCCTTCTTAAAAAGTAGTACTTGTATTGTTATTATCACCTTTAATTTTTTCATTGATGAAGAGAACAATAATAACCAAAATGATTTGAAGTACGCCATATGCACATGCTATTCCGAACTCAAATGAGTACAACCTATTCCATATACCGACAGATAATGGCATGTTGGAAGGTGTATAAATTAAAATTGACGCAACAAACTCCGTTAGACCTTGAATAAAAGCCAGTAGTGTGCCAGCTAAAATCCCCGGCATAATAAGTGGTAAAACAACTCTCCTGAATGAATGCCACCAAGATGCCCCCAAGCTTTGTGCTGCTTCTTCAATTGATTGATCCATTTGCATTAAACTTGCCTGTGCATTGCGGAAGACAAGCGGCAACTGTCTGAGAAAATATGCTAAAGGCAAAATCCAAAAAGTACCAACCAATACTTGGTTAAATGAAAAAACACTAGGATCGCTGAAAGCTGAAATCAGATTAACTGCTACCACAGTGCCTGGTAGCGCCCAAGGTACCATAATCAATATATCCATGAAGCTTTTTCCTTTAAAATCAAAACGAACCATCGCATAAGCAGCTGCAACACCAAAAATGATATTTCCAATAACAGCAATTGTACTCATTTGAATGCTATTCCAAATGGGCGCCCATATACTTGAATCCGTAAACAGAGCAATATAATGCTGTAAGGTATAGGATTCAGGTATCACTTGCGTTGTCCAGGCTCCGTCTTCAGCGAACGAAATCAACGCGATGACCACGATCGGAAGCATTAAAATGACAACGCCAATGATGGATCCGATTACTGCCAGATATTTGGCAATAGACGAGTGGACCTCTGCCCTGTGAGCACCGACACCTTTGCTCTGATTTGTATAATTTCTCCTGTTTTGATACCACATCATCAGTATCAGAAATGCAATTGATACAATGGAAAGAATGGTCGATTGTGTTGCCGACATTTCTAGGTTACCATTTGTACGGGAAAGCGTTATTTGCATTGTCATCGTTCTTTCGACACCGAACATTAATGGAGCAGTATATGATGCCATTGAAATCATAAACACAAGTAATGATGATGCTACCATTGCAGGTGTCAACATAGGTAAAATAACTTTTAACCAAATAATTAATCGACCTGCACCCAAATTTGAAGCTGCTTCCTCCAATGATAAATCCAATCCCTTAATCGCTACGGAGGCACTCAAATAAAAATAGGGATACATTGTAAAGGTATGAACAGCCATAACACCCAAAATCCCCTCTAGGGAGAATGGAACGTCCTCCAAATAAAAAATTTGTTGGAAAAAACGAGGGAAAATTCCTGTTTGGCCATATAAAAAGTCAAATGAAAGGGCACCTATTAAATCCGGTAAAGCCATAGGTACCAAAACAAGTACAGATAAAACTTTTCTTCCCGGAAATTCAAATCGGTTTAGTAAGAAAGCCATCGTCACTCCGACAATAGCACATGTAATGACACTCACGATCGATATAAACACACTATTTCTTAATGATTCCAGATTGGCTTCAGTAGAAAAAAAGTTTATATAATTGGATAATGATAAAGCACCTTCTTGATCCTTTACACTCTGTGAAAGCGTACTGAACATCGGATAAATCACATAAGCTAATAATACCAGAGCCAGAGGTGAAATTAATATATATACAAAATATCTCGATTGTGTCATTTTCTCCCAAATTGTCTTTTTGGGGGCGATTGTTCCATCAGTCATGCCCTCACCCCTTTTCGCTCATAAAATATATCCCGTTTTCGGGAATGTTGAGAGTGATAGTATGATCACGTTCCAATATATTGGAGCCCGAATTGACAATCATCACGTTCAATTCATGATTGCCAACCTTGACAAGATAGTTAATACTTACCCCGGAAAACTCAACCATCTGAATTTTGCCATCGACTGAATTAAGACCTTCATCGATCTCAATGATTTCGGGCCGTATGGAGAGTAATACTTTTTTGCCTTCTGTGATATCAACATGCGGGGAACCGTTCTCTTTTATTCCTTTAAGTGAAATGCCCTCGCCAACATCAACAATGACATGATCACCCAATACTTCCGTGATAGTACCTTCTAAAATATTTGATTCACCGATAAATGAAGCAACAAACTGGTTAATCGGTCTGTTATAAATTTCTTGAGGAGTACCGATTTGTTGAACCTCACCTTCACTCATGACCATAATTCTATCAGACATCGCCATCGCTTCATGCTGATCGTGCGTGACATAGATTGTGGTGATTCCTAGTTCAGCTTGAAGTCGCTTAATCTCAACCCTTGTTTCTTCACGTAATTTTGCGTCCAAGTTAGACAATGGTTCGTCCAACAATAATATGTCCGGTTCAATGACAAGCGATCTTGCTAGTGCCACGCGTTGTTGTTGTCCCCCGGATAATTCTGTAATTTTTCTATCTCCATAGCCCACCAATCGGACAAATTTTTGTGCTTTTTCCACCTTTTCCTTTATAACACTTTTTGAATTTTTCCTAACTTGTAGACCAAATGCAATATTTTCAAAGACAGTCATATGCGGAAAGAGCGCATAATTTTGAAAAACCATGCCGATATTTCGTTTGTTTGGTTTTACCGCGGTGATATCTTTATTGTCGAAGGCTATTTTACCTTTTGTAGGAAAATAAAACCCTGCGATCATTCTTAATGTTGTTGTTTTACCGCAGCCACTTGGACCCAAGAATGTGAAAAATTCCCCGCTTTGTATATCAATGTTGACATCCTCAACACCAATCGTTTCACCAAACATTTTCGTTATATTTTCCAATCTAACACTTTTCATTTCCTTCACCTTTCTTTTTACAAAAATCGGTAGGTAATTTTATTTGATTAGAAAAACTGGAAAAAGCTAATTCACGATATATGGAGAGAAATCTTACGAGAAAAGTGGTATTGTTAGTGAATGCTTATCTCCTTGGTTTATATGTGAAAAACTACTGTATCCAATTTTCTATTAGTCTATTTAAGTTATCTGTTGCTTCCGCAACAATTTTTTTACCCATTTCAAATGAAGTTTGCTGAATCAATCCTGTATAGCCATCCCAAGACTTAGGATTGCCTTCAACAAGTGTATACGGTTGAGGAGAGAGTTTTTCGACATCAGGAAATTCTGTATCACCTTCCTGAATATGTACCAGATGAGGCTGAAATGCTTTGGTTGCTGACATCTCGTAGGGTCCTCCATGGCCTCTACCTTTTGTATAAACCATTCCCAATTCCTTTGCTTTTTCGATTTCAACCATTTGCCACCAGTTAATCAATAAAAAGCTGGTATTGTTATGTTTACTTGTAACATATTCAGCGACAGTTCGTGAGATCCCTATATTTCCATCATGCGCATTCAAAAGCAAGATTTTCTCTATACCTTGATTTATAATCCCATCGACAATGTCGATTAAATATTCTTGAACGATTGATGATCGAATAGGAATGGTACCATTATACTTAACTGTCTTTCCTGGACAAGCTGTATACGGTACAGTAGGAAAAATGACGCCACCTAATTCAGTGTTAATTTTATTACCAAATCCATCTGCCAAAAAGATGTCAGTTCCAAGCGGTGAATGCGGCCCGTGGTATTCAAAACTGCCTAAAGGAACAACTGCAAATTTTGCATCAGTAAGTTCGTCCAATTCTCTTCCGTGTATATCTATAGCTTTCACTGTTATCACTCCTGTTTGTTTTGGCGGTCATCTGGGAAGGAACAGGGTACCACTGTGCCCTGTTCCTGATAAATTGCTTTCATCAATTTTTAGTTAGAGTTTTTTATATTTTGATCCCAATGTTCCATCCATTCCATTTCATTCTCAGCCATGATCTGCCAATCCAAATCCATCTCATTTAATTCAAGATCCTTCAACCAATCAGCCTGCTCTTCATCTTCTATATCAGTACGCGTTGGAATTTGAAAAAACTCGTCTGCTAAGTTTGCTCGTATTTCTGTTGAAAACAGGAATTCAGCGAACAATTCTGCATTTTCTGCATTTGGCGCATCATTTACAACACCAACAGCATCTACCAGTATCGGCGCACCGCTTTCAGGCATGACATAACCAAAAGGCTGACTTTGCTGTTCGCTTTGCAACAATATGTCCTGCAGGTTCCATACTGAAAGCGTTCCTTCCTGGCGAGCGAGTTGCAAATATAGATTCGTTGGATCCTGTGCATAATTTGCTGTATTTGCATCAAATTCTTTTAACCATTCAAAGCCCGCTTCAGGATCTTCGGGATTCTGGTCGTATATCATAGCTGAATAAATCGTCCGCATTGTCCCTGATGGTAATACATCTCGGATAATGATTTCATCTTCCCATTGTGGATCAAGTAAGTCATCCCAGTCCTGTGGTGCTTCTTCTTCTGAAAGTGCATCTGTATTGTACATGATAACTTCAGGTAAAATGATTTCCCCGTACCAATGACCTTCAGGTTCCTTATACTCTTCGGGGATGGTGTCAGCGAATTCTGGCTCAAAGGGTTGAAGTAACTCCTCTTCAACTCCTAAATCAAAGGCAGATTGTGTACCGCCCCACCAGAAATCACCCTGTGGATTGCTGCTTTCGCCGCGGACACGTTCAAGTATATCTTGTGCACCCATTGTTAATACTTCAACATTTATATCTGGATACTCCTCCTCAAATAGTGGGATAACCTCGTCAACAACGTTCTGATCTCTCGCTGTATAAATGACCAAATCTCCGCTTTCATTTTCACCTTCATTGCCTCCATCTCCAGAGCTTTCATCACTTCCGCAAGCAGCCAGAAGGATGAAAGGAATGGCAATTATAAATATGAATAGCCAATTCTTTTTACTCCCCATAATTAGACCTCCTAATAAATTAAAGTTATTTTAAAACCGAAGTGGAAAAATTCTCTAAGGCTAAATATACTGCCCCATATAACCCAGCCTTGGAACCCAACTCAGTTGCTTTTATTTCAGGCATTCTTCTAGGGACAAATTTTTCAATTGTTTGTTTATAACGATTCAAAGAAGATTGATCCATGTTTACAAGTTCCCCTGAAATTATGACCGCTTGTGGGTCTATTAAACTGATGATATTAATTGTTACTTTAGCCCAATGGTCAATCGTATCATTTAAAATATTTCCAACCATTTTATCATCTTTATGTTTTTGCAAAACCTGCAATAGTGAATAATTTTTTCCATCTGTAGGGTTAACGTTTATCTCTCGCAATTTCTTAGTAACACCAAACATCCCATAGTTTGTTTCAAACACACCCGAATCCAGATTCATTTTTTGTTCGTCACCTAACATCATATAGCCTATTTCACCTGAAGCTGAATGAAATCCTTTGTATAACTTGCCATTCAAAAAGAGTCCACTTCCAATTCCATTCCCAATAAATAAGTAAACAAAATCAGAAATATTTTTTCCTTGTCCTTTATAGAACTCGCCAACTGTCATAAGATTGACATCGTTTTCAACAATGACATCCTTCTTCAACCGATTTAATAATTCTTTTCGCAAATTAATATCATGCCATTTGATTGTTGGAGAAGAAATAATAATACCTTCTGAATCCATTTCAATACCTGAAATACCAACAACTACACCTAAAACCTTTTTAAAATCTGCTTTTACTGATTCTAATAAACTCATAATTCCCTCTATTATTAAATCAATAATAATCTGACCTTCAGTTTGCGAAGTGAAGATTGTTTGGGAAACTTTTATGATTTCACCATTCATATCAGCAATTGCAAAAAAGATTATATCATTCTCAATTGAAATACCGATTACATAACTAGATCGAGCGTTGTATACAAGGTATATCGGTTTTTTCCCACCGCTGGAGGGTCCTACCCCTGTTTCAAATACGAGCTCTTCCTTAATTAAATCGTTCACAATCTCTGATACTGTGGGTTTACTGAGTTTTGTTTTTTTTGAAAGATCTGCTCGGGATTGCTCAGGATTGCTTTTCAGTTCATTAATAATTAACTCTCGATTCATTATTTTCGCTAATTTTGGCGTAGACTTTTTCATTTATTACAATCCAATCTGCATCAGCATAATATAGTTATTCATTTTAATCCATGTTAAACATCCCCTTAATAAGCCAATTTCTGGATGAACTTAGTTAGTTAGGTTTACTATCTAAGCAAAGTGTAATACGAAAGCGATTTCAAGTCAATATTTTTCAAAAACTTTTTTTCCGATCTTTTTTCTTACCGATAACTCCCCACTCATCGTTCCAATGTTTATTGAAAGTTACGCAAATTGTAGGAGGAATATTCAAAGAAAGATGCTGACCTAAAGGTGCTAATTCGTTATACTTTTTATGGATTTGTCAAATAAAGTGTGTAAGTTAACTCTTACTCAAGATATTTTAAAACCCCATCGTGAAGATTTTGATGTAGAAGGAGTTGGTTCATAACCATGGATCGGTTTTGGATATGGCCAGGGAGTATAAACTGATAGTCCTTCTAAACACTAAACTTAGGGGCTGGGACAAAACCCTAATGAATGAAAATAATAAGCCTGATATCATCATGAAATTGGTTGAGGTATCATGCTTATATTTGTTTAATGTTAATGTTCACTTTTAGGTCAACAAAAAGGACACCTTTTGATAAAGTAAAGTTACCAAACATTATTTTTGGAAGTGTCCTTATGTTTAAAACATAGATCAGGTTGTTTTGCCTTTAGATTTAGAAATTAAAATCGCAAAGAAAGGAAAAAGAAATATAAGGAAAATACTATTAACGCCGCCAATTGGGTGTATGACGAGGAAAAGGATGCATTCACCTGTCAAAATGCAGGAAGGTCTTATTTCACTATTGGTCTTACCGAACGGACCGTTACGGCTATACCCGAACCTTTAAAGTTTATGAATGGGAAGATTGTTCCTATTACTCGCTACACCCTCAATGCACGAAGGCGAAGGAAACAACTAGAAAATTTATTATAACGAAAAATGGGAAAACCAAAAAGCCTATACAAGGCAGAAGCTTTCGGAAGAAGAACAGGAGAAATTTACGGTTCAACGTAAAATCAATATGGAACCTGTTTTTTGGATTTCTGAAGGCTAATTTACGTTTCACTCGTTTTTCCGTTCGAGGAAAAGAAAGGGTGGATAATGAATTAGGATTTGCCTTCATGGCGGTAAACTTGAGGAAGTATACCGCCATGAAGGCCAGTCCGAGTTTAAATGGAAGCCATCATCCAAACCAAAAGGAATCCCTTCATTTATTTTTGATGAAGGGATTCCTTTTTAAGTTATTTTAGGCTAGTTATGTCCCAGCCCCATCAAATCTAATGAAAAACTGTCTCTTTACTTTTGAAGTAATTCGTTAATTTCACTTTCGGTCTCTTCTAATAAACTTTCTATATCCTCCCCTTGTACAAGCCTTTCAAAGGACTGTGCAATAGCTTCGGATACCTCTAATTGTTCAATTGATGGCCCCGCGGTAGCCTCAGACGGATTGGTATTATTTAGAGCGTCATACGCTTCTTTCAGCTGCTCGTTTTCATTATAAGCTTCATTTAAAGGATCAATTTCAACCGCCTCTTGTGTTACAGGAACATATCCAGTAGATGCAGCCCATTCTGATTGTGTTTCTGCACTAACCATAAATTTAATGAACTCCCAGCCAGCCTCTTGCTCCTCTTCTGTACCTTGATTAGATAACCAAAGTTGTGAACCGCCTTGGTTAACACCTGCCCATTCTTCTCCATCCGGAACTGGAAGAGGTGCTGTTTGAAATTCAAAGTCAAGCGTTTCAAGCCAAATTCCTGTAACAGCTGAAGAGTCCGGATACATGGCAAGTTCTCCAGAAGAAAAGGCTAATTGCATATTGGACCATTCACGTCCATAGTTACCAAAATGCCCATTTTCATTCATTTCATTGATCCAATTGTATATGTTCTGTCCAGTAGGTGTATTCAGATTAGTTTCACTGGGTTCTTCTCCTAATCGTCCATTATCATTATTAAAAACAAGCTCATTTTGAACGGCAAAGAAATTATAAATAAAAGAAGTGTCCAAAGGAATAGAAAACCCATAAACATCACCAGCTGTTAAAGTACCAGCTGCCTCTTGAATTTCGCTAAACGTTTGTGGTGGATTGTCTGGATCTACTCCTGCTTCTTCAAATATTTCTACATTATAAAATAATAAAGGAACAAAAACATTAAATGGCATAGAATATAATGTCTCATCTAAAGAGTGATTTGAAATTACCGCTTCATTCATTGTTGAAATATCAAAATCGCTATCCTCGTCTATCATTTCTTCTATTGGTCTAATAAAACCACTTTGACTATAATATGCTGTATTTCCTCCCATAAATACTTCTGGTGCTGAGTCCGTTGCCCCTACAGTGCGCATTTGCTGTTGCACATCATCTTGAAATGAAGCGTTCACTTCTACAGTATCTGATTGCTCATTGAAATTATCAATAATCCCTTCAAGAGTGACTGCATTATCTCCATCTAGATTATGCCAAAATGAAATAACTGTTTTACCATCTTCCGTGGTTGTGGTTTCACTCGAGTTGCCGCTACATCCGGCTATTATAAGGACTAAAGCAATTAATACTATTAGTTTTTTCAATTCAATCATTCCTTTAAAATATATTTAGGCCTTTTTAACCTAGATCCATATTTTCCAAAGTCACCAGGGGCATATGCTCATTAATCTAAATATATTACACCTCTATCCCTTTTTACTTTTATCCTTTAACACCTCCAGAAAGCAACCCTTTTCGAATATATTTCAATCCAAAGAAAAGAATAAGTAATGTAGGTAACAAGGCAATAATGGCACCTGCCATAACAATAGGCCAATCTGTCGAAGCCTGTGAACTCACCAACATTTTAAGGCCAATTTGAATAGGACGGACACTATCATCGCTAGTCATTATAAGTGGCCATAAATAGCTATTCCAAGATGAAATAAAAGCAAATATACTAAGTGCCCCTAAAGTAGTTTTAGACAATGGTAGTGCAATTGATAGATAATAACGAAAGTATGAAACTCCATCCATTCGAGCAGCATCCCACAACTCTTTAGGAAGTGTTAAAAAATGTTGTCTTAGTAGAAAGACTCCAAATGGCGTTACCAAAGTCGGTGCAATTAAGGCTTGATAAGTATCCAGCCAACCTAAATTAAGAATCGTTACATGATTAGGTACAATTGTTGATTCAAAGGGAATAAGCATCGTGCTCAACAACAAAATAAATAAAAAATTTCTTCCCTTAAAAGGAATAAAGACAAACGCATATGCAGCTAAGCTACAAAGAATTATCTGACTGACCATAGTTACTGTCGCAATAAGAAAACTATTGAAGATAAATTCGAGTAGTGGAATTCTTTCAGCTGCATCTAAATACCCTTGAACATTTGGGTCGGATGGTAGCAAAGCTGCATTGTTAATATCATCTGCAGACATAAAACTCACTGATAGAGCATAAAGAATAGGTGCAAACATTATAAATGCGCTTATTGAAAGCAACACATACAAAACAATTTTTTTCGTCATTGATAATGCACCCTCCTTTCTCCCACTTTAAATTGAATTAAAGTGATAATTAAGGTGATTATAAATAACATGACGGCCTGAGCGCTGGCAAGTCCATAATTACCATAAATAAATGATTCTCTATATATAGAATAAACAAGTAAATTCGTTGCTTCTGTTGGGCCTCCCTCGGTCAAAATATGAATTTGTCCAAATGATTGAAGTGCATTAATAAAATTAATAATCGTAACGAAAAACAAAACCGGACTTAACAAAGGTATCGTTATTTTAAATAAACGAACCCAATATCCTGCCCCATCCACAGTAGCGCTCTCATATAAATCCTTGGAGATATTTTGAAGGCCACCTAAAAAAAGAATAAAGTTTAAACTAAGACCCATCCAAATGGTTGCTAAGGCTACTGAAAATAATGCCCAATCAGGAGATGTAAGCCATTCAACACTCGGTATACCAAAATACCCCAGGATATTATTGATTGTTCCAAGTGTCGGATGGAAGAAAAAAAGCAAAATCGCAGAGCTAGCTGCTCCAGAAATCCCCAATTGTGAAGAAAAAATCATTTGAAAAAATTTATTCCCTTTTAACTTCTCATTAGCTATAACTGCTAAAAAAAGGGAAAGCATAATTGTTAGTGGAACGGTATAAAGTACAAACAGGAAAGTTACTTTAATACTATTTAAATACGCCGAAGAGCTAAATAAAGATAGAAAATGTTCTAAACCCACAAATTCAGTCACAATTCCTCCATCCAACACATCAGAGACACTGAATTGAAGTGTTTTGATAATAGGGTAGAAAAGAAATACTCCCAAAATTAAAAAAGTAGGAAGCAAATATAATAAACCCATTCCAAATAATTTTAACTCTTTAACGAAGGTTTTTTTTAATGGTTTCATTTTTCCACCTCTTTTTAACAAATTCCTTCTTAAATTACTTTAAGATTATTCTTCAATTCTTTTCCTTATAATATTATGAAGTTTACCTAACCCTTCAACTTCAACCTCGATTTCATCACCATCTGCCAACCACACCTGTTCTGATTCTTCCAAACCTAAAACTACACCTTCTGGGGTCCCTGTCAAGATAACATCACCCGGATTCAAGGTCATATAATGCGAAATATAACTTACAATTTCATCACAATAGAAAATCATGTCCTTCGTGTTAGATTTTTGCCTTACTTCTCCATTTATCGTACAACTTATATCTAGCGAATTAGGATTTTCAATCTCGTCTGCTGTTACTAAATAGGGGCCTAATGGACAAAACCCATCAAGGTTTTTTCCAAGGAGCCATTGATTAGTTCGAAATTGCAGATCCCGGGCTGTTAGATCATTTGCTGTAGAGTAACCAAAAACATGTTCAAGTGCATGCTCTTTTGAAATTTCCTTTGTTTCTTTTCCTATTACAATGGCCAATTCTGCTTCATAATCAACTTGTGTGGAATCATTTGGTAATTTAATAGATTCCTTGTGACCTGCAAGTGTATTATTATATTTATTAAACAATATAGGGGATTTGGGGATCTCTGCTCCAGATTCCTCCGCATGTTTACGATAATTCAGTCCAACACAAATAATTTTACCTGGATCTGTTACACACGGTCCTATATCGAGATCACCTTCATTTAAAAATTTCAACTCATCATCTTTAAGTGCTTTGTCATGTAAATTGATCAATTCATGGATTGAGCTATTTTTAATAACAGCTTTCACGTCAGGAAAATTAGGGAACTTTTCAGTCACATTCAATATCCCTTTTTTTGTACTAATCCCTAGTTGCTCCTCTTTATCTGTCCGAATTGTTAATAATTTCATTAAAATGACCTCTCCTTTATAAAAAGTTAAAATTCACTTGCGTTAGCAAGATGACCACCATCAATAATTAATGTTGTTCCTGTTATATAAGATGCTTGATGTGATGCTAAAAAATATACTCCATTTGCAACTTCTTGTACGGTACCCAAACGATTCATGGGCGTCTTTTCTGTCAGTTTAAGATTGTTTTCTTTCTGTTTTAATTCACGGTCTAAAGGTGTATCAATAAACCCTGGAGCAACAGCATTCACTCGAATATTATATGTTGCCAGTTCTACAGCCATCGATTGTGTTAAAAGGTTGATACCTGCCTTTGAAGTATTGTAATGAGCTAACTTCGAACTACCTGAAATCCCATTTTTTGAAGAGATGTTTACGATAGAACCTGAAACTTTATCTTCGATCATTCGTTTGGCAACGATCTGGCTTAATCGAAATGTTGCTCGTAAGTTTACATCTATAATTTGATCCCAAGTAGATAAAGGGATGTCTACAAATGATTCGCGTATAGCCAAACCAGCATTGTTAACTAATACATCTAACCCTCCCAAGTTATTCCATGTCCAATCAATACTTGATTGAAGCTCTTTTTCATTTCGCAAATCACATATTATAGATTCAACAACTTCTGTTGAGGATTCCAATTCTTTCGCTGTTTCAGACAATTTTAATTCATCTTTATCTAATAAAATTACCTTTGCACCTTGCGACAAAAATTTTTCTGCAATACCTTTTCCAATTCCACTCGCAGCTCCAGTTACTAACACTCGTATATTCCCCAAGCATGCCACCCCTCAACGATAAGATATGTTACTGTTTTTGATACCTAAATACTCATGAATAAACTGTAAATAGACTTTTATCGTATTTTCCAATTCACTTGTTTTTACATATTCAACTTCACCATGTGCCTTACTTTGATCTGGACCATAACAAACAGTTGGTATATTCATCTCTTTTACAAAAATACCAGCATCCGTAACTAACTTCTTTCCTACAAGTGGCAAATCAATTCCTCTTACCTGCCTTACAGATTCCTGAAGAGCTTTAACTGCTTTATCCTCTTTATTTATTCGGTAACCATCTCTTACCTTTTTCATCTCTAAGGAAATTTTTACACCATGTTTGTTCGCTATACTTTCTAATAATTCTGATATTTAACCTTCTACATCATTATAAGATTCACTTGGTCCATACCTTCTAACACCTTCTAAGAAGGACTGATTTGGCATTTGATTATAAAATGCTCCACTTTGTACTTGTCCAATAAAGTAAGAACCATATCCAATATCTTCTATTTTCAATTTTCTAAGGTTATCATTTTCTTGGTCCAATGCCTCAACAACGTCTGCTAGTACAGTAATTGGATGTGGTGTTCTATCAGGTGTGTATAGTTGATGACTTGGTTGTCCGTCTCTTTCGATAGTTACGTTAAAGGTAGCAGATCCTAATTGTGCGACTGTACAATCATACGTGGCGCCTTCCATCACAACTGCAGCATCAGCTTGTAACTCCAGATTTTTAGTCAAAGCAATTAAATCTTCTCCACGTCCTCCTGGGCTTTCATGCATACTGTTTGCAATTACAATGATCTCACCATTTACAACTGATTTCGACAACTCCAGTACTCTTACTACTTCCAAAATACTAGCAAGAGATCCTTTCATATCACATGTCCCTCTACCATAAATCTTTCCATCCTCAACGTAGGGAGGTGTGTGATCAAGAGTTATAACGTCCATGTGTCCGTTGAATAGTAATGTCTTTCCTTCAGGATTAGTTTTTTCTTGATACCTTCCAATCAATGTAGGGTTATCGGGGATAAATTCATATTTTTCAACGATAAATCCCGCTTGCTTCAATAACTTCTCATAAAGGGAAGCTACTTCAACTGTATCTCCGGCAGTATCTTGAACATTAACAAGTTCTAATGTATTATTAATGACCTTGTCTAAATCAACTTGTTCAAATAAAAATTTCATTTTCTTCCCACCCCATTTTTCTATCTACCATTTACGAACATCGGGAACTTCTACAGGTATCCCGTCAGCTACGATAGATGCCTCTGATAACAGACCTGGTAACGTGTATTCAAGTGCCTTGTATATATCAATTTTTACTGGTTTGTTTTCACTAATACATTTCACAAAATCTTTTACCATAAAATAATCTGCTCCCCAGTGATGCGAATCATTTGCCTCTTCAGGGAAGTTCACTAGTTCTGGAGGCAGAAAATCAGCATATAGATCGGATAAATCCATCCATTGTTCACTTGATTCAGCATAGTCTTCCAACCACACTCTATGCTTCTCTCCAGGAACTCTAGGTGCTTCATAACATCCTTTCGTTCCTTGTAATGAATAGTAACCCATATTATGTGGCCTATTTGATACCATATCTAACCTAATATTGATTAATGCACCATTTTCGGTTCTGCATAACATAATCGTAGTATCATCATTTTTATATTCTGATACGGTATGCGAACCTGAGCCTAAACAATTAACATATTTAACTCGCTCGTTAAACCAATTCAAAGTTGGGCCAAGACTATGTGTGCCATATGTTAACCCACGTTTATTCATCATATCTTTTTTGCGCCATGTTGGCTGTCCATTATTATCATAATGAAGGGAAGTAACATTATGAAGGTATTCTCCCTCAGCAAAATAAATTTCTCCAAACACTCCCTTCTCCACCATATTGCGAATAGCAACGTTCTCACGAATGTAACAATAATTTTCAGCCATCATATATTGGGCTTTACTTTCTTTTACCGCTCTAAGTAAAGACCGACAGTCTTCAATTGTCGTTGCAGCTGTAACTTCCGATAATACATGAATATCCCGGTTAAGTGCTAATATTGCCTGTTCGGCATGAAATTTAAGGGGGGAAGCAATAACGACAGCATCGATATCAGCATCCAGTAAATCTTCATATTCTGTAAAGACATATATTCCAGAGTATTTATGTTGAAATTGTTCAAGAGCTTGTTGGTCAGGATCCATAACAGCTACTACTTCTGCACCTTCCACCTTACTAAAATCTTTATAAAAATGTTTTCCTCGATTCATTCCTGCAATACCTATACGCAATTTCCTCATATAACTATCTCCTTGATTTCATTCATTTTTGATTTAATTTTCTACCGATTGCCTTTTTTCCCAGCCATCTGAGAACAATGGTAAAAAGTTATTCGAGTTATATGGATGCTGCTGTACAACATCATGATTTAATTCCACACCCCATCCAGGACGATCACTTACTGTCATATATCCATTCTCAACCTTTATTGGATCAGTCAACAATTCCTGTGTCCAATCCACATTAAAGTCATCGAATACTTCATGAAGATAGAAGTTAGGAGTCGCTGTATTCAAATGGGCACAAACAATGGAACATAGAGGGCCTTGGGCACTATGTGGTGCAGTCACCCCGTTATTTGCATGTGTCATCGCCGCAACTTGTTTAGCAGCAGTTATACCTAAATATTGAGGTTCTAATTGAATAATGTGAACAGCATTATGTGCTAACAATTCCGAAAATTGTTCTTTACAATAATAGTCTTCCCCACAAGCAATAGGGACAGGGCTTCGCTTTGCCACTTCGACCATGGAGGAAATTTTCTGTGGTGGTACTGGTGTCTCAAACCATGTTGGCTGATATGGATACATCGCTTCTGCAAATTGTAATGCTGTATGCACGGTAAATCTATTGTGACCTTCTACTAAGATATCAACTTCTTCTCCTACTGCCTCTCTTACGGCTTTAATATTCTCAATCGCATAATTAAAATCTGGACGATCAACTATGCGCCATGCAGACCCAAATGGATCAAATTTCAAAGCTGTATACCCTTTTCCAACTACGTGTTTTGCATTTTGGTAAAAGTTTTCAGGAGTACGAGCAGAACGATACCATCCATTAGCATATGCACGTAATCGCGGTTGAGCCTTTCCGCCTAGAAGTTTATATACTGGAACTCCTAACGTTTTCCCCATAATATCCCAGCAGCCATATTCAATACCTGAAAGAGCAGCTCCATGTATTTGGCCACCATCTGAATAATAATCTCGGAATAAGCTGAGGGAAAGACGCTCTACATCAAAAGGATCTTTTCCAATAACTAACCGTTTTAATTCGTGAACTGCTGCTTCTGTTGTTTTGGCAAAACCATTAAGTGTAGCTTCGCCTAATCCGGTTATTCCTTCATCTGTTTCAACCTGCGTGAATACCCAGTTCTTCCAATTGTTTCCGACAATATACGTTTTTACATCTGTTATTTTCATTGATAAACCTCCCTTAATTCGTATTTTTTTTAATCTTTATTCCCTAACTAATTCACGTAATACATCATCTATAGCCTCTAAAGTCTGATCAACTTCTTTCTCTGTATGGCTATAGCTTATATGATTGCGTTTTAAGTTCATTGGCATTTTGTATATACCTTTTTCAATTAGCTTTTTTCGATAGGCAACATAAAGGTCACCATCATTATTTTGCAGATCTCCATAATTTTTCGGTAATGAATCCATAAAGTACGATGTCCATACAGAACCAATTCCTGTCACAATTGCGTTAATATCTAGACGGTCGTGTATTTCCTTAATACCGGAACGCATTCTGTCACCAAGTCTAAAAATATGATCATGTACTGGTTCATTTTCCATCACCTCAATCGTAGCAAGTGAAGCTGCAGTTCCAACTGCATGGCCATTATATGTTCCAGCAAACCATACATCACCACCCGGTTGAGTATTAAAGCGAGACATATATTCTTTCTTACCAGCAACTGCGGCAATGGGATAACCATTTGCCATTGCTTTACCTAATGTTGTAAGGTCCGGCGATACTCCGCTAACCTTTTGAAAGCCACCAATATCGTGACGAAATCCTGTAATCACCTCATCAAAAATGAGTAGTGCCCCATATTCAGAACAAAGTTTACTTAATCCTTCTAAGAACCCACTCTCTGGCAAGACGCAACCAATGTTATGCGGAATTGGCTCAACCATAATTGCTGCTACTTCACCTTGATTTTCTTTTAACGTTTGTTCAACATTTTCTAGGTTATTAAAAGTACAAACAAGTGTATTCTCGATTGCTTCTTCTAACATGCCAGCCGATCCCGGATCACGCTTGCCAATTTTGTCCCAGTCACTCAGCATATTACGTGCCACATAATCATGCCAGCCATGATAACATCCTTGAAATTTAATTAACTTTGGTTTCTCTGTTACCGCCCGCGCTAATCGAATAGCATGATAAGTAGCCTCGGAACCTGAGTTACAAAACAACACCTGTTCTGATGATGGAACATGTTGACAAATTTTTTTCGAAAGTTCGATTTCCAAATCTGTTGTTCCCACACCGAATAAATCAGTACGAGAAATCGCATCTATCACTCTTTCATTTACTTTTGGATAATTATGACCTAAAACAAACGGTCCAAAAGCTGCTTGATAATCAATAAATCTGTTTCCTTCGACATCTTCAATATATGCTCCTTCGGCTTTTGTAAAAATAAGATGTGGATCTACATTCCGAATTGAAGTATGAACCCCACCTGGTGAGTATACATTTGCTTCCTGATAGAACTGCGCGTTACTTTTGTTCATAATTGAGGCCTCCATTTTAGTAATTCGTGCATCTATAATTAATAATTTACAGATCCTAACTCTTTTGAAATGTTTTGGGCTACCCGTTTTAATCGCTCTATTAACTCATGAGCATTTTGGAAACTCAGCATTGAGGAATGACCAACAATACTAACAGATGCTACAACGTTATTTTCATTAAATACCGGAACACCAATACACCTCACCCCTATTTCTCCTTCTTCATCTTCAATGGCATGTCCAACATTCCGAATCTCCTTTAAGGCCTCCTTGAATTCATCTACGTCTGTTATGGTATGTGGTGTATGTATTGCTAAGCCTTTCCTGGCAATTATGTCGTCAAGCTCTTGTTCGGTTAAATAAGCTGCAATTGCCTTACCCAAGCTGGTTACATGAAATTCTGATCGCAACCCCGGGTAAGTAGAAAATCGGATAAACGAATTTGGCTCGACTTTATCAACATATAATAATTCCCCCTCATCGATCACCCCCAAATGAACCGTATATCCCGTTTCCTCCATTAAGTTCTCAATGTATGGTCTTGCAATTTTCACTATGTCTACTTCTGAAATATAGGACATACCTAATTCATAAAGTTTAACACCTGTCTTGTATTCACCTTTTTCATTCTTTTTTACAATGTCATGCTCTTCAAGTACTTTTATAATTGAGAATACAGTTGTCTTAGAAATAGCCAATTTTTTATGGATTTCTGTAATGGTATATTCCCCTTGCGATTCAGCAATTAAATTCAATATAGCAATTGATTTTTCAAGAGCTGGAACATTGTATTTTGCGGTCATTGATTTCGCCATCCTTCATACTTGAATAATACGCTACTTATATTTATTAGCTGTAAAATACCTATTAAAATTTTGTAAAAAATTAATAAAACGCTTTCATTTTATTCTAAAATACTTTTACTTTCTAGACTTCAGATAGATAAACCATTCGTTCACCTGGGACCATTAGTTTAAATTTTTGCCCCGGATAGTTTTGATAAATATAATCTACAAAATAGGCCGGATTTTCCGTATTAGATTCAAATAAATCATAATGCGCAGGCACTATTAAATCGATCCCCACAGCTTGTGACAATTCAACAGCATCCCGAAAATCCATATTACCTAACACTCCTTGTTCAGATCGTCGCCAATCTCTTCCGTTAATTGGTAAGTACGCAATCGCAATAGAAAACGGGTATAGATATTCAATAAGCTCATTAAAAACAATTGTATCCCCAGCATGGTAAAATGTTACACCATTTATATTAAGAATATAACCAAGATAATAGTGATCCCCATTCTTATCAATAAGATAATCTTCATGTTTAGCTGGTATAGGTGTCACCTCTATCCCATTTACAACCAGCTTTTCTATAGCTTTAGCAGCATAAATACTTTCTTCTTTAATGCCCACTTCTTTTAACTTTAAAATCGATGGTGCAGGACAGATGAATTTCACCTGTGGAGAGTGTTTTGCTATTCCTGCTAAAGTTTCGGGATCAAGATGGTCCAAGTGATCATGTGTAATGAAAACAATGTCAGCGTTACTAATATCATCCGGTTGGATTGGAGGATCATAACTGCGCTCCAATAAACCAGGCTCAACAAGGTTGTTATCTTCTATGTAGTTAGATAAATAGGGATCAAAATAACACATACCATGTTCTGATTTTAAAACAACACCTGATTGCCCTAAGTGCCATAAAACAATTCCATTTACTGGTGCCTGAGTTTTTTCCAATTGGTTAATAAGAGATTTTCCAGAGCGATAAATTCGATTGTGTGACACCTTTACCCCTCCTCAAGTAAGCATACACATTACTATACATTATTCTGTGTGTGGAACTTAATTCTGTATTATGAATTATAAATTATTCTTTTAATTTCGTCAACAAGGAAATTTTAATTTTATTATTTTTCTTACACATTCTCCTTACTACTATTTGTAATCTATTCCTACGAAGAAAATAGGTGTAACTTTTTTTGAAATATTGGAGGATCAAGATGGTATGATGAAGTAGATACTATTTAAAAAGCCAACTAGTGAAACTAGGAATTTATCTATCGAAGAAAACGAGAAAAAAGAGAGAAGATATTTGGAAATCATTTCATTGGAATAACTGAATACAAATGAAATTAGGGAGTGTAAACTGAAATGTGTAAGTGAGGGAGCGTACTTCACAATTCAGGGTATACTGATAGTCCTTCTAAACACTAAACTTAGCTCCCATCTATTCAAATAGATGGGATGGGGACTATTGAATACTCAACTTCTTTTCTATCTCAATTTTTACGTCCCCAGTAGTATAGAATAATTCAGCTCTTTCTCCAGAGATATTGTAAACAGGCATTTTATACTTTCGTATGTAAACGCCTGATGGGCCACGACATAAAATTAAATAGTAGCGCATTGCAATTTAATATTATATCTTTTTTAACCAATGTAGCTATTTTCTTTATAAAAGGTTGCCTAACATGTGATTGTCGTAGAAAAGAATCATCACTAATATCCAAGTCTGTTCTCCCTACCTTGTTGTACTTCTCTTGTTTCATCTCCCACTGAAAAAACATAAATAAAACACCAGCTAAAAAAGCTGGTGCTTCATTATTTTCGGTATTCTACCAATTTCTCATTCAACTCTTTCGTCTGCCTATAGACTTCCTGATATAAAGTGAATAATTTTTTATACTGTTCCACATTAGCTCTATTTGGCCGAAATACTTTATCTTCCGCCAGAAATTCATTCGCACACTCCTGCAGAGAATCAAACCATCCACAACCATAGGCTGCTAACATAGCCGCTCCCATTCCTGGACCTTGCTCACTGGACAATTTTACGACTTTCGCATCAAAGATGTCTGCCTGTATCTGTAGCCAGTCTTCACTTTTCGCGCCTCCACCAGTTGAAATAATTGTATCAATAATCTTTCCATTTTTCCTGAAAATGTTAATCGATTCATGCAATGAAAACGTAATTCCTTCCATCACTGCCCGGACAAAATCCCGTCTAACATGCGATCCATCGATCCCAATAAAACTAGCACGAATAGATGCATCCGCATGAGGAGTTCTTTCTCCTGTCAAATATGGCGTAAATAATAAACCATTCGAACCGATAGGAACGGTGTCCACGTCAGCTACAAACTCTTCAAAGGATTCATTATCCGCAAAAACATCTTTAAACCATCTAAGACTATAACCGGCTGCGAGCGTTACGCCCATCGTGTAAAATGCATCCGGAGCTCCATGATTAAAATAATGCACTTTCCCTTGAAATTCCTTTTCATTACTAGATTCATAGGACAAAACAACACCAGAAGTTCCAGTACTAACTAATGTCTTCCCATCTTCTAAAATACCAGAACCAATCGCTCCACAAGCATTATCCGCTCCACCAGCAAAAACACGAGTCGTATTCGTAAGTCCTGTTTTCTCAGCAACTTCAGGTGTCAAATTCCCTACTTCCGCATGTGATTCTACTAATGGTGGACAAACAGCCAAATCAATTCCGAGAACATCGCATATTTCTTTGCTCCATTTTTTCTCTGTCACATTGAATAACAACGTACCAGCTGCATCCGAATATTCCATTTGTAACTCGCCTGTTAATTTGTAGCGTAAGTAATCTTTAGGTAAAACGAATTTATCTGCTTTTGCGTATACCTTTGGTTCATGCTCCCTTATCCATAATAATTTTGGTAATGTGAAGCCTTCTAATGCAGGGTTATTCGTTATTTCCAATAAACGCTCTTTTCCAACAGCATCATAGATTTCCTGACATTGCGCCGTTGTGCGTGTATCATTCCAGAGAATGGCATTACGCAAAGCACCATTATTTTCATCCAGCAAGACTAAACCATGCATTTGTCCGGAAAAACTAATCCCTTCAATATCAATTGGATCGCCATTAAAGGTTTTCAAGAGATCAGACAGCCCCAAAATCGTCTGATCCACCCAGTCCTGCGGATTCTGTTCACTGCATCCTGTTTTTTCTTGAATTAATGAAAGGGATTTTGATACAACATAGACCACGTCTCCGTGTTGATTAACGAGCAAAATTTTAACCGCACTTGTCCCTAAATCGACACCAATCACGTATTTCATAGCAATACCCCCATGTAAATACTTATTCCCCTGTGTACTCTCTTAACAAGTACTGATTAATCGTAGCTTTAATTTTTTCCAAACGGCCGGATTGATTAGTGATTTCATTTAATCCCAATGCATGTTGCTCCAATTTATGAAAATCCGATTTCCCTTCCACGATATCTAATCCAATTCCTTCGGTGTAACTCTTATAGCGACCATCAACGACGTCATCTAGTACGTTATCATCGACTAATTTTTGAGCCACTCTTAGCCCAACTGCAAAGCTGTCCATTCCAGCTATATGCGCGTGAAATAAATCATACTGCTCAAAGGAACCGCGACGGACCTTTGCATCAAAATTCAGACCTCCACGGCCCAGTCCACCATTTTTAATGATTTCATACATTGCTAACGTTGTAGAATATAAGTCTGTTGGGAATTCATCTGTATCCCAACCTAGTAGTGTGTCACCTTGGTTAGCATCAACAGAACCAAGCATGTTATTCACACGAGCATAGTTTAATTCATGTTCAAATGTGTGCCCAGCTAAGGTTGCGTGATTTGCTTCAATATTAAATTTAAAATGATCGTTTAGTTTGTAATTTTGTAAGAAAGCAAAACCAGTTGCTACATCAAAGTCATATAGATGTTTCATCGGCTCTTTTGGTTTAGGTTCAATGAGAAATTGCACATCATTGCCAATCTCCTTAGCATAATCTACCGCCATATGGAAGAAACGGCCTAAGTTATCCATTTCTAACTTCATGTCAGTATTTAACAAGGTTTCATAACCTTCACGGCCTCCCCAGAACACATAATTTTCTCCCCCAAGTTCCTTGTTAATTTCCAGTCCTTTTTTCACTTTTGCTGCAGCATATGCAAATACATCCGCATTGTTAGAAGAAGCTGCACCGTGAACGAAGCGAGGATGTGTGAAATTATTTGCTGTATTCCAAAGCAGTTTCGTTTTACTGTCTTTCATATAATCTTTCATCATACTTACAATCGTATCTAAATTTTGGTTCGTTTCTTTTAAATTACTTCCTTCTGGTGCAATATCAACGTCATGGAAACAGAAAAATGGAACATCGAGTTTTTCAAATAACTCAAATGCAGCTTCTACCCGAGCTTTTGCCAAATCCATTCCTTGATATTTATCCCATGGACGAATCGCAGTACCAGTACCGAATGGATCCGATAAATCTTCTGTAAATGTATGCCAATACGCTACACTGAAACGGAGATATTCCTCCATCGTTTTTCCATCGACTTTTTCCTCCGGGTTATAAAATTTGAATGCATATGGGTTTGTTGAACTGGCACCTTCGTATTTGATTTTGTTAATATTGTTGAAATAAGTCATGAATTATATCTCCTCTCCTAAATATATTACTTTTTAATTAAGTAGTAGAAGCTAAAGTTTGCTTTCTACTTGAAACATCTATCCATACAGCTATTATTAAAATTAACCCTTTAACGATAGATTGCCAAAACGTTTCAATGTTTAACATACTCATTCCATTATCAATACTAGCCATTAATAAAGCACCTATAATCGCACCTATAATATTACCTCTACCACCCATTAAGCTTGTTCCTCCAATAACACAGGCAGCAATTGCGTCTAACTCATACATTTCACCTGCACTAACCGTCCCTGCATTGAGTCTACTGGTTAGGATAATCCCAGCTATTGCAGCAAGTACCCCTTTAGTATAAAAGCTACTAACGTATTCCTCTTAATATTAATACCGGATAACCCCCAACTCCTGAAATCAGAACCAAGACGTTATATTGATTCATCTTATCCCATATATAATTTATTTAAATTAAATCTTAACTGTTTCATAATTTAAATTTTAATCGCGCAAAAACAAAGTACAACTATATACGAATAATGATAAAAACAATAAACAGCCAAAAGCATTAAAATTCGTATTTGATGAATTGAATATTTCAAAATATTTACTAAATTCCGAATCACGAAGAGTCTATGCTTTTCATAACTATATATTCAAGATAATATTCAGCCTGATCTTCGAAGGAAATAGAGAAGGGTACCCTGTCTCAAGGTTACACCTTCTCTATTAGATTATATTTTAGTTCATAAAAGGATACGATATGTTCTCCTCCTGCGCCAGATTTTCACCTACCACAGAAGGGTAATACCTAACTCATAATTCCCACCTTTCTATTAAATATTCAGTTCCTGCTACTAATTCTTGATAGGCTTGATCAGTTATTGTTCCTTCTTCGTTTTGGTATTCGATCAAGTTAAGGAAACCATTGAAGTGTTTAACCACTTTATCAGCTTGATCAGTTTCTTCATATTGACTTACAGATATCAAATGAGTATTTAATAAACGAGCCGTTTCGTCATTCGTAATGTCACCAGATTCTTTGAATTGGTTAACGATGTCATTTAATGCATTCGCATCTTCATATTCGTGTCCTAAATCAGGTAGCTCCTTGACCCTCACATCGCGGTAGAAAACTGTCTCTCCGTCACCGTGGTTCTGCAAGCCAACAAAACCCTGGCTAAGGTCACGCTCAGGTTCTGTGCTAGTGAAGTCGTTAACCAGCACGTCGTTAAGGTAAACCTGAATGTTTTGCCCCTGCACCCGAATCTCATAGGAGTTCCAGGACCCGAATGGTTCCAATGCTCGCTCCATAGCCTCCGGGTCAGCACCCTGGAAGGTATAGATCGAGCCTGTAGTACGGTCGGGAAGGTCGGATTCGTCTATCTGGATCTCGTATCCTTGATCCACTGCGACCCATGGATCATCACCTGGGTCAGGGAATCCGACGAACACACCACCGTTGTCATCCTTGATAAGCTTCCAGTCAAGCTTGAGGCTATAGTTATCCAGCTCGTGCCCTGGGTGCCACAGGAGACCCATGCCACCAGTGGTGCGCAGAGTGCAGTCAGACTGACGGCCAAATGACCCGTCCCCTGCCATCCGCCACTCCGAAAATGACTCAAGGGTACCATCAAACAGGGCGGTGTAGCCCTCTTCATACCCTTGGTGATCGCACGCGTCCGGATTGTCGCCAACCTGCAGTGCGTCAAGGTTGATATTCCCGTCGTCTTCCTCATCGTAGCTTAGTGTGATCGTGTTCGTCCCTTCCTCCAGCTCCATTTCTCTCATCACCGTCTCCCAGGTCTGCCAGTCACCCGTCGATGCTAGAGACCATGGCTCCAGTTCGGTACCATTGACCGACACGGAGACCGCCTTGGTACCATCGAAGGGGTCAGGACCGTTCGCGTACCGCAGATGCACCGGATGTGTCCCGGATTGGTCCACATTCACCGCGAACGTCACCGACGCCCCTACCGATCCGAATCCATCCACAAAACCCGAACCCGAGTAACCATTGTGTTCCGAGTTGACATTTGCACTGCCACTTAGTGTTGCATCCTCAGCCTCGTAGAATCCTTGATCAGCTAGAGACTCGTATCCCGGAATTGCATTGAGCGTGTACCAGGCCTCGGTGTTCCACAACTCTTGTCCCTCGGTGTCAGTGAAAGAACGTGGGCTTCGAAGATGTACCACGCGACCTTCCTCCAGACCATCAACGTCCAAAGTGACACTGGTGGCATCATCGGAGACCTCGGCGTCTGAGACAAACAGGGTGCGTTCATCCACCTTCGGACCCCCATACGTCGGACGTGGCACGTACTTCCAGTGATCCATGGCGAATGCTTCGTTCGGTTCCTCAGTGATCTTATTGACTGTCTCCTCTGAGAGAGGCTGGGTGTAGGTGATCTCGAACCCGTCCTTTGTAGCCCGCATCTCAACCATGTCGAACACGTCCTTACTGTTCGGGGTCAGTTTTTGCAGGCCATACCGTAGCTTGTCTGGCTCCGCCCAGTTGCCAGCCTCACCAATCCCGCCAACGTATAGCGCCCCATCTGGTCCTACTGTTGTGCGGTTCACACCTGCCTCTAGTCCTGCTGAATGTCGGAAAACTGCACCCTGATACTCCTCTTCCACTTCCTCAAGAAATCCGCGTTGCAGGCCGCCATACGTCACATCGCCAAAAATCAGCTGCCCAGCATATGGGCCCTCCTCCAACAACACTGGGGTTGAAGGGGAATTGCCTATCTCGTTCTGCGGTATCCACAGGGCCGGGTCAGTGACTGGCTGGTCGTCGAATGGCCCCGCTGGGTTGGTGAAGTGGTTGAAGAACCGATCTTGCTTCACGTGCACCAGCTTAGATGCAGGCAACCAGGAACCCTGATTGTCCATGGCGAACAGTTCTCCGCCTGGTAATTGTGTTATTCCATTCGGTGTGCGTAGACCGCCTGCAACATATGAAACTTCACCTGTATCCCGATCGATCTTGATCGTAGTTCCCCGGTTCTCCGCAGGTTGCGGGTCGGTGGTAGCGCCTCCGTTGTTGATTGCTACCGATAGGTTCACATAAAAGTAGTTGCTGTCATACTCCAACCCAAAAGCGAACTCGTGAAAGTTCTCGCCGAATGGCCAGGTGGCGACCTCCTCGTGAGTGTCATAGGATCCGTCCTCGTCCGGGTCCGTGAGCTTAGTCAGCTTATCACGCTCCGAGACGTAGATCGAATCATCAATTACCGCGACACCCATTGGGTTAAATAGTTCCGTGGCCACACGGTTGACCGTAACATCATCGGGGCCTGTCGCATTGGTGACCCCCTCCAGTACGAACACCTCGCCGTACTCGAAAGGATCTACCCAGCCACCTGGACTAACCGATCCAGACGTTACTACCACTAAGTCACCATCATCCGTCCAGTCCATCCCCGACACCATCGGCTCAAACCCATCTGGCCGCAGGTCGGTGAGCGTGTATCCCGGATACACTGAGTCTAGGGGCATCCCGTCACCCGCTTCGTCGTCTTGTTCCTCACAGTACTTCGTGCCCGGTGCGGTCACACGAACCACATCCGCCTCGGTGCTCAAAACCTCGGTGGGGACGACGGTGAAGTCATCGGAACCCGGTGGACGCCACTCGAGAAGCAGGATATTGTCATTAGTGTTGTCGAAATACTCGACTTTCAGATCATGCACACCTTCCGTCAAATCAACTTTCCCCGTCTTCGGGGTGGCTTCGTGCAGGCCATCATGATCAATTATCGTTGATTCGTCGATTGCCAGACGAGATCCATCATCACTCGTGAGTCGAAACTCGTAGTTGCCTTCTTCTGGAACAGTTAGGTTGGCCAAGGCATGCGCGATGAACCGATCGCTTAGGCCAAAGTCATCTTCAGTCGAGAAGTCGATGGTGGGAACCAACCGGTCGACGTTCGGCGTCTGACCCGGCCTCAGCGTACAAAGTTGAGACAGATCGCGCGCCATGTCATACACTTGAAGGGTGACACCCGACTCTTGGGGCGGAAGATCGTCATCCAATGTGTCTGCTGATGCCACAAATTGACTCAGTGATATTGTAACCAGACCAGCTGCAAAAATAGAACTCATTTTCTTTAGAACATTTTTCATCCTATCTCATCCTTTATTAAAATTAATGGACCTTCGCTAAATACAATGAAATGACACAAATCCAGATATAATAATGTCCACATAAAATCTATGACAACCGGAAAAGGCTACTCGATCAGATGTGAGAAATACATAGCCTTTAAAATAGTTGGATCATTATAAGCAAAAAGAGAAGCAGCCGTAGGAATAAAGTTGTTAACACCTCCCCGTACCGTTATTTGGTTTATCGTGGAATTACTGTATAAAATCGTCATAATACCTTTTTCATTTCTTTACTCGCTCAACCATTTGCTCTAGTCGAGAACGCAACCTCACGAAACCAGTCTTCGCATCTATGCAACACTTTGTATATGCTACTTGTGTCATTCTTTTTATCAGCATTACAAATAGATCATTCAAACGGTGGATCGAAAAAGACCCTACAACCATATCGTCATTACTATTAGCCATCTCTAATGGACATTTTTCCTCACACCTCCCGTTCTCATTTCATCGCTTGGTGTATAGTCATGATGTTTGTTTAATTATGATAAAAACCCTTCTACTCGAACTCCATAAATCACCTCCTTCACGAGATAGGAGACCGCTTCCCCATTTTATTTCAATTCATTATAATAAATCTATTCGGAATATTATGTTCAAAAATTCAGGAAAAGAAAGTATTCTTTTTATCCCGAGTCAAGTATAGGGGGCTTGATGCTGATCCCCACCGATGAGAAATATTCTATTAAAATTCACACATCACATCGACAAAGCCATGTACGAAATTTTTCTTCTCCCTTTACATTCATTTCATGAGAAGAGAATGCCGTAAAAACATACCAATTCATTAGGTCTGCTCTTATTATTCACTAAAAAAGCGTGGTACCCCCATCAACAACGGGATACCACGCTTGATTTTACTGGTGTTGTCCCAGCCTCTCTTTCTTCATTATCTACGATGTTCATCAACCGGATTAATCCCACCAAATAGCTGCTGTATTCTTCTCACGGATCAAAGTATTTTTCAAGAAGTTCACTGCCTTTCGAAAGCCTTCATCGGGTAACATAAGTGCGTCTTCATGTTCAATGCTAATAACTCCGTCATAATCCACAGCTTGCAGTGCACTTATGATCTTTTTCCATTCCTCTTCTCCATGTCCATAACCGATCGTTCGAAAATACCAAGAACGATCAAGAATTTCACTAAAGGGTTTTGTATCTAGAACACCGTTAACACTGATATTCTGATAATCTAAATAGATATCCTTAGCATGTACATGATAAATTGCTTGCTCTTTTCCAAACTTTTTAATCATATCAATAGGATCTGATTGTTGCCAAAACAGATGGCTTGGGTCAAAATTTAGCCCAATCGTTTCACCAACGCTCTCTCTGAGACGTGACATGTTTTCAGTGTTATACACCACAAATCCTGGATGAGGCTCAATAGCAATTTTCACCCCATATTTTTGAGCTTGTTCAGCAATTTGTTGCCAATAGGGGATGACTTTTTCTGTCCATTGCCACTCTAAAAGGTCGCGATAATCAGGTGGCCATGTGGATGTTACCCAGTTTGGATAATGAGCATTATCTGAATCACCAGGGCAACCTGCGAATGTTACAACCGTATCCACTTCCAGCTCATTGGCAGCCTTAATCGTATTAAGTAGATCTTGATGATGAGATTGACCAATGTCTTTGTTAGGATGTAAGGCGTTTCCATGGACACTTAATGCATCAATATGCATAGAGCGTTCTCGGATCATATTTTTAATTTTTTTCGCTTGGTCGGGGTCCTCTAATAACTTTTTGGGTTTACAGTGATCATTACCAGGGTATCCTCCACAGCCAATTTCTACATGACTAATACCATTTTCTAAAATGTGGTCAAGTGCCTTGTCAATAGGTCGATCAGCAAATAAAACAGCAAACACACCTAAGTTCATCGTTTATTCCTCCATTTCAATTACAAATTTAGATAATTGGTTTTCTCTACCTTTTCCCATGTCCGTGATTTAATAGAATTATCTACCGCTTCTAAAACTTGCTGGCAACGTAAGCCATCCTCAAAATTTGGATAAATAGGTTGTTGTTGCGTGATGGCCTGCGCAAGATCACTGGCTTGGTGTGTAAAAGCATGTTCATATCCAATTAAATGACCAGGTGGCCACCAAGCATCCATGTATTCATGATATTCTGGTTCTGTCACAAGAATGTTTCTATATCCTTGCAGATGAGGTTCATCTTCTTTTGACAAAAATTGCAATTCATTCATTCTCTCAAAATTGAAGACAATTGATCCCAACGAACCGTTAATCTCTATATATTCATTATTCTTACGACCAGTAGCATAACGCGTTGCCTCGAAACTACCTAATGCACCATTATCTAACCGGGCAAGGAAAAGCGTAGCATCATCTACCGTCACATCCCTAGATGCGCTATCATTCGTTTTCTCTTCGTTCGTGCTACCGGCTTCGATAGAACGTTTTTTTATAAATGTTTCCGACATTCCAACCACTTCATCAAATTCACTAACAAGATAGCGGGTAAGATCGATAATATGGGCATTTAAATCTCCATGCGCCCCGGAACCGGCTACATTTTTATCCAATCGCCAAGCAAACGGGGCTTGGGGATCAGCAAGCCAATCTTGTAAATAGTTTGCACGTACATGGTAAACCTTGCCTATTCTTCCCTCAGCAATAATACGTTTTGCCAAACGAATAGCGGGTACACGGCGATAGGTGAAACTGACCATATGTTGAACACCAGCGTCTGTAACTGATTTCAACATTTTTTTTGCATCACGTACATTTAGTGCCATCGGTTTTTCTGTTAAAACATGTTTCCCCGCATTGGCTGCGGAAATAGCAATATCCTTATGGGTGTCACTAGGCGTACCGATATCAATAATATCAATATCATCACGTTCGATCACTGCTTCCCAATCCGTTTCATATGACTCCCAACCATACGTATGTGCAGCAAATTTTACATTTTCTTCGTTTCTACCACAGATTGCTCTTAATTGAAAAGGTTCTTTCGGGTTGAAATAAAAATTTGTATTTTTATATGCTTGCGTATGGGCTTTTCCCATGAATTTGTACCCGATAAGTCCTACTCGTAAATAACTCAAAAAAACACCTCGCTTTTTACTATTCATCCATATATTCCTCATATCATTAAAAATAGTATTTATTTTGTTCTATTTATTTCGATTACATCCTTATTCTCGCTTTTGAAATACAACAGCAATAATAATAACTAACCCTGTTACAAATCCCTGAAGGTATGGAGATACATTGATTAAATTCATCATGTTATTTAAAATACCCAGTATTAGCACACCAAAAATCGTACCGACCACTTTCCCGCGGCCCCCCGTCATCCGCGTACCACCAATGATGACGGCAGCAATGGCATCCAATTCATAAAGCATCCCGGAGCTTGAAGAGGAAATCGAATTCAGACGCGATGTTTCAATAATCGCCGCAACACTTACGAGCATTCCTGCAAGGGTGTACACGGTCATCTTTATGCGATCCACCCGAATTCCTGATAAAAGTGCACCTTTTTCATTACTGCCAATGGCATACACATAACGACCAAAACGCGTTTGCTGCAATAAGACAAAAACGATTACCGCCATGACTGCGAAAATAATAATGGGAGATTTAATCCCCGCTATACTACTGTTTGAAATGGAACTAAATCCGCCTACTTCACCGGAAATGCTGCCACCATCTGATGTATATAATGCAATCGAGCGGGCAGCAGCCATCATCCCCAATGTGGCAATAAATGAAGCAATCTTTAATTTTGCGACCATAAATCCATTAAGAAAACCGACAAACGCCCCAACGGCTAAAGCTGTTAAAATCGCAATAAACACGTTCCCTGAAGCATTTAAAGTGATTACTGTAAAAACACCCACCAAGGCCAGCACAGATCCGACGGACAAGTCAATGCCTCCTGATAGCATCACCATCGTCATCCCTAAAGCTACAACCCCAATAATGGAGACTTGCATTAAGATATTCATCAAATTACTAAGCTCTAAAAACCGTGGACTCATAATAGATGAAAGAATAAAGAGAATCAAAAATGCAATAACAACACTGTATTCTGTCCAAATCCATGAAATGCGACTATTCCAATTTGAATACTTTTTCGTGGGTTCTATTTCTGGATTTGCCATTTTACCCCCCTGTGTAGTATGGTTAGATCTACTTGGTAACGTCTTTAAAATCTCACTATTTGTGCGTGATCTTGGATCTGCTGAAAAACATCTTTCCGCCGGATACATTCTACCTATTTATTGAACCCATTGTATAATCCGGCTAGACAATGGGTGTGGTGTAGTATCTCCTTCAATGGTGTAGGGGTTCCGACAATGTATCTTGCGGTAAATCATCCCCCCTTTGGATCCGGTTGCATAACTCATAATCACATTATCCGTAGTTTCTTCTCCTTGAAATCGGGCGGTTATTTCCCCTTTGTACATAACATAAATGCGATGGGATACCTTTCGTATTTCTGGTGCTTCCGATGATAGAATAATCACAGCTTTCCCTTGTTTAGCCAATGAAACAATATGCTGCAAAATTTCACGTTTCGCCCCGACATCAATACCTTGTGTTGGATTATCAAAAATAATAATATCGGTATTGACTTCAAGCCATTTGGCAATCACCACTTTTTGTTGGTTGCCACCGCTTAATTTGTCAATGGCTATATTTGGATTGTGTAATTTTATATTGAGTTTTTTCTGGTAAAAATCGAACTTCCTTCTTTCAATGTTACGTTGAATAAATCCTGCTTTTTCAAAGTGCTTGATCGATGATAGACTCATATTTTGAATAACGTTAAGATCTTTAATGATCGCATTTTCCTTCCGATTTTTAGGAACAAGTCCGATGCCTGCTTCTAATGCCTGTTTGGGATGTTTAATGTGTACGACCCGTTCATGAATGTTAATTTTGCCTTTGTATTTTTGTCGATAACCAAACAAACTTTCAAACAGTTCTGTTCGTCCGTCGCCGGCTAAACCGGTAAATCCAGCAATTTCCCCTTTCCTTACAGTGAAATTGATATCCTTAAAAAGGCCTTGGCTTGTTAGGTTTTTAACTTCTAATGCTACTTGTCCAAATGGATGAAAATCTGTTAGACGATCTTCAGAAACCGATTTCCCCACCATCAGCTTCGTGATTTCATCAAGATTTTCATGTTCCAAACTATTGGACCCTACTACTTTTCCATCACGTAACACCGTATAGCGGTCACACACTTCCTGAATCTCCTTTAACTTATGGGAGATATAAATGAAGGATACACCTGCATGTTTCAGGTTTTTCATTACGGCAAATAACCGATGAATCTCATGCTCAGCTAATGAGGTGGTCGGTTCGTCCATAATAATCAGCTTGGACTTATGTAAAAGGGCCCTTGCGATCTCAATCATCTGTTTATAGGAAGCATCCAAATGACGTACATAGGTCTTTGGATCAACATCAAAACCTAATTCACTTAAGATTTTACTTGTTTCATCACACATCTCTTCAACTCTTACAAATCCAAACTTATTTCTAAGTTCCGTACCTAAAAACATATTTTCATATACACGCAGGTCGGGAATAACATTGAGTTCCTGATGAATAAAACTGATCCCATGGGATTGGGAAACTCTTGGATTTGCCATTTCAACCGTCTCCCCATTAAAAACAATGGATCCTTCCTCAGGTTGGTGAACACCACCCAAGATATTCATCAACGTGGATTTACCTGCCCCGTTCTCTCCTAACAATGCATGAATTTCTCCCTGTTCCACTTCGAGGGAGACATCATTTAGCACTGGTACATCATGGAAGGATTTATGGATATGCTCCATAGACAAAATAGTCGACATTTCATTCACCCTTTCGATTCGTCAAAAAGGGCATACACCCCTTTTTCAATGGAAGATAAGAATCTATTAAATTTTGGCGTTATTAATAGCACTCTAGGCGATAGCCACTCCGGCTCTAGCGCCCAGCAACTAGCAGTTTTTTGATGGGACGAGCATGAGCGCAGTCCCAAACTTCACACTTATTCACAAGTCAACATTGGTTCGCTTGACAAAGGAAGGCCGACTAAGAACGGCCTTGCCGGCCAACGTCGGCATACCCCTGATGCAGGGGCATGTTTCCTTCATCTCATTGCTAAGTGCTCTATTTGTACGTTGAACCGGGCGCTTACGCCTTTGTTCATTGTATTCACTTACCGTTGACGAATGCTCCTTTAGAATAAAGAATCTGGATCGTAATGTTCATCCACATTGTCATTCGTCACTTCAGTTGCATCCAGAAGAACTTCTTCTTCCGCTTGTTCTTCTCCTTGGGCTAGATCTGCAGCAATCCGAATCCCTTCTACACTCATGGTAGGAGGATACAAGAAGGTAGCTGTTATCAAGCTATCATCATCCTGAATATGTTCATAAACTTCGGTGCCTCCACCTGCACCAGTAATAAATTGAATATCCTCTCGCCCTGCCTCTTCGATGGCTTGCAATACTCCTAATGCCATGCCATCGTCTTGGGTATAGACAGCATCAATTTCTTCCTGTGCTTGTAAAATGTTTTGCATGACACCCAATGACGTCTCTGTGGAGAAATCTCCATCTTGGGAAGCGACTACGTCAATACCATCCTCTCCTTCAATCGCTTCTTGAAAGCCGGCACCACGCTGCTCCGTTACCGAATTGGGAGGACCTGTGATTTCTACAATCTTTCCCTCACCGTCTAATTGATTAACGAGATAGTTACCAGCATTGCGGCCAATTCCTTCATTATCCCCTGTAACAACAACATCCGCCGCATCGTTTTCTAATTCGCGGTCAACAACAACAAGCGGTATGTCAGCATCTGCAACATTTTGACCAGATGGTGTTAAAGCCGCAGACTCGATGGGAAGAATCACCATCGCATCCACATCCTGAGCTATTAAATCATCAACATCGTTCGCTTGCTCATTCGGGTTCTCGGCGTTCGTCATCACATAATCAATACCCTCACTTTCCGAAATCTCATTCGCCTCCGTCTCTGCATGATCAATGAGTGCGCCCATCCAACCATGTGTAGCAGATGGTAAAGAGATCCCAATGGTAAGACTAGCGCCTTCCCCTCCATCTCCACTGCTTTCTTCACTACCTCCACACGCAGATAAAATCATGAGTGCGCCCAAAACCATACCTACAAACCATACGTACTTCATACATGTTACCCTCCTCTTTTTAATATGCTTCCTATTTCCATTTTTATAGTCTACGACTCAGCCTGGCAATCTATTACAACATTCAGGGTTATCATAAAATGCTAGCCTATGTCGTTTTCTATCTTATGTTGATTCTCGTATCACTAACTCATGATCCAGAATAATACTTTCAACATGTTCTCCTTTGATTTTTTGGATCAACATATCTGCGGCAATTGTGCCCATTTTATACATTGGTTGGGCAATGGTTGTAAGCGCAGGATTTGTCATATTGGAGAAATCAATTTTATCAAAACCTATCACAGCGATATCATCCGGCACATGTAAACCTTGTGCATGAATTTCTTTTAATGCCCCAATCGCTAATAAATCAGATACAGTAAATATAGCCGTTGGCGGATCGGTTAACTTTAAAATCCTTTTCATCGTTTGCTGTCCATAGTCAAACCCTAAATCGTCCGTATGATAGATGTACTCACTTCTGACAGAAATCCCCTGCTCTTCTAAAGCCCTTTGATATCCTTTTTTCCGTTGGCGAGTATAAAGATACTTCTTATTTGAATTTATTAATGCTACTTTCTCGTTTCCAATCTTAATTAAATGCTTGACGGCCCTATGAGATGCTGCTTCATTATCAATAGTCACATACGGAATGTCACCTTCATCGGTGTATTCACTGCATTGTATAACCGGGTAATTTTCAGCCAGGTCCATAAGCGCTTCCATGTTGACAGCAGGATCCATCGAAATAATCCCATCAGCCATTTTCGCCCTAATAAGATCAAAATATATATTTTCCCGCTCCGGGTTCGAGTTCGTTTCACATAACAGAATATTATAATGGTTGCGAATAAAAACACTTTCAATCCCTTTAATGATATCGAAGTAAAACGGATTCGAAATATCAGGGATAAGGATCAAAAGCAATCGACTTTCGGATTTTCTTAAATTCCTGCCGAGCATACTCGGATTATAATTCAATTTTTGAATCGCTTCTTCTACTTTCAGTTTTGTTTTCACCGTAACCACATTTGGTTCATGTAACACGCGTGAGACTGTAGCTACAGATACACCCGCTTCTTTTGCAACTTGTTGGATGTTCACCATTTTATTCCTCTACTCCTCATTGGCAGCATCAATCTTGTAATCGATTACATCTATCATAATGTATAAAGAATTATCTGTCAATAAGAAAATTCATAATTTACTGCAATAGTGGTTTAGGATATTCCTTTTTTTGTTAATGGATTTTTAGATCTCGGCTTCTCTAATGATGATCATGCCCTCCGCCGAATCGAAAATGATCAAAAAATTCCATATAGTATTCTTCAGGATTCTCTCCTTCCATATACGCGATTTCCCATCCATCATTGAAATACGTAATATAAGGAAATTCATGTACATCAGCAACTTCTTTTCCTATTGGATATTTATCAACATTCAAGGCTTTAATAGACACATCCATTTGTTGGGCTAACGGAAGGAAAACCTCGCTCATGCTATGACATTGCTCACACCCGGGTTCAAACATATAAATAAAAGACCCATCCGTATCTTCCGTTAGTTGCATAAACGCTTCTTCCACTTCTTGTACAGATCCTGTTAATTCATGATCCGGGTATTGGAGGGACTCTCCTTGTTGACTTATAACCCATCCGATAAGTACCACCCCAAAACCCAGCGTAATTAAACTAACCAAAAATTTTGATAAATGTTTGCGATACCATTTCCTATCCATCCATTCACTCCCTCACATCCGAAAATATCTTTGAAAATATAAGAACAAAGGCGCAAGCGTCCGGTTAGCAACGTACAAGCTGAGCATTCCTCAGGTGAGATAAGGAAACATGCCCCTGCATTAGGGGTATGCCGACGTTAGCCGGCAAGGCCGTTCTTAGTCGACCTTCCTTTGTCAAGCGAACCAATGTTGACTTGTGAATAAGTGTGAAGTTTGGGACTGCGCTCATGCTCGTCCCATCAAAAAAACTGCTAGTTGCTGGGCGCTGGAGCCGAATGTAGCTTATTTGGCCACTGAATTATTCACAGACTCAAAAATTTATAATTTTCTAGACTACAAGGGTGACACGCGTGATATATCAGTAATCGTTAAAAATGAACCAATAACAAGGTTCAATCCATAAGGATCAAACCTTATCTTTTGATCCCTTAACTTCCTTGCCGTAACAGGAATAAAGGAAGGGACAAACTGGTTATGTTTCG
Organism: Virgibacillus sp. NKC19-3; assembly: GCF_019837165.1. Classification (NCBI taxonomy): domain Bacteria; kingdom Bacillati; phylum Bacillota; class Bacilli; order Caryophanales; family Bacillaceae; genus Virgibacillus; species Virgibacillus saliphilus. Next base: position 1,422,843 of record NZ_JAGYHC010000001.1, on the reverse strand, counting down.
GAGGTTCCCATATCTTGTAATCACAAATTCTATCTAATGGTGTTGACGGTATTTGTAAACTGCAACAACCGTTGATATTGTTCATCCATGGCATATTCTTCATCTTGATATGGTGATTTAAAGAACAAGGCTAAGTGCTTCTGGAAGCCTGAAAGGTTCAATCGTAAGGCATGATCCATAAAGCGTACCAAATCAATAATGAGTGGGGCGGCCAATGTCGCATCTGAACCTAGCCAATTTACTTTCATACTCATTTGTTCTCCCAACCAACCTTCAAATTCAATCGTATCCCAAGCCTCTTTGTGATCACCGCGGATGGGAAAGTAATCAATGCGAACCAGATGGTCAAAATCATGATAACCAAGAATATGTTCAAGCCCATTTTCCTTCGAAGCAATTTTCGTAGCGGAATGTTCAGGGTCATTTAGTACCTTCCCATCCGCATTACCAAGGATATTGGTACTATACCAGCCTTTTATTTTTAACCCTCTCGCTTTAAACATTTTACCTAACACGTGTTTGTATAATGTTTGACCCGTTCTGCCATCTTTTCCGGCTATGGGCACCTGTTCCTTCTCGGCTAGCTCCTGTAATGCAGGAATTTCAGCTGTTATGCTAGGGGTAAAATTTACATAGGCACACCCATTTTTCAATGCCGCATATGCGTATAACATACCGGAACGAATGTCCTTCGAATCAGACTCCAGTCCATCTTCAAAATTGTCTAAGCAGTCATACAATGATAAGGGTTCTACATATTTCTCTGTTGCCGTTGCATTGACGACTACCACTCTATGAACGTTGTGTTCTTGTTTAAATTGGTCGATACTTTCTGAAATATTTCGAACTTCTTCAAGTAGTGAAGCGGGCGAATCCTGCAACGCATATACATCTTGAATGTGATCATCTACGTTGGATAAAGCCCCGGGCCAAACAGGGATATTTTCTAACTCCTCGCTAATCTCCTCCAGGATAGAGGGCGGGACAACCTCTTGCTTACGGGCTGCTTCTATGAGCGTGTCTTCCCGAATATCCCAGCCTCCAAATACCAAACGATCCATCGGAACCATATTCAAAGGATCAAAATCAGCTTCATTTGCTATCATCCCTCTTTCCGGGAGTAAACCCCGATTGATTGCAGTTATACCTGTTATTACACTTACGGAAATCGTACCCAAAGCTCCAACAATAAGAACGCCTGTCTTTTCCATGACGCCACTTCTCCTTCCTCACTAAAATCATGACTGCATTGATTTACCCGACGCTTGTAGGGATAGTCTTAGTAAAAGATCATGAACCTCCTTAGCTTCCAGCTGTGATGGTAAGTCAATATCTTTGTTCGTAACGATTAATGAAACCAAATCCTTCTCACTACGAGGTGGCAATCCATGTGACCCACCGATTTTATCCGTATCTAGCGGAATCGTTTTGGTTTCTGGATTAACAAATAATTCAACAGGATCATAACCGGGCTTTCGGTGAATATCTACCGTATAAGCATATTCCGGTGCTCGTTTATTGTTTAACCACCAGTAATACACAAACCAACTATCCGGTTCCGCAATTGCGATTAACTCTCCAGCGCGTTCATGGTCGATATGATGTGCTTTTTTTTCCTCTTCTCCCCATACTTCCGCAACACCCGGCGTTTCCTCTAATAATGCTTTAACAGAAGGTATATCTTCTTCATGGGAGATATAGACATGCGCTAACTGATGATCTGACATCGCAAAAGCACAGCACATTTCCAGATCAATGAAATCCATATCTTGTACCTCTTTTACAGCCACATAACCATTTTCATTTAAGATTTGGTTAATATGAATGGGACGATGTACAGGTCGAAACGCATATTCGGATAAAATAACCAGTTCTGTGTCGTAGATTAGATTTCGCTCCTCAAGGTCTTCCACGAATTCTCCGACTACCCTATCTAATTCACGTACAGCTTGGCGTGCCTGTTCACTATCCGGGCCATATCGCTGGGAATGATAGTCCATATTCGGTAAATAAACAAGGGACAACCTTGGTTTGTATTCTTCCAACACATCGACAGCTGCTTTGGCAATCCATTCACTGGATTTCACAGATGCAAGTGGCCCCCAGAAAGACGACAATTCAAATTCGCCCAATTTCTCTCTTAACTTACCGTATAAATCCCGTGGTTTGGAATCACACCATAAAATCGTATGATCCTCAAGATGTATGGGTGCTGGAGTCACCACATAATCAGCCGTAGATAGCTTGCTAAACTGCCAAAACAAGATAGAAGTGGTTGCCTCCGGATCTTGCTCTTTCAGCTTTTCCCATATTTTTTTCCCTTGCATTGGTATCATCGTTTGATTCCACATTGTAATTTCCTTATAATCAAGATCGGGAATCCCGTTGGCAATAATGCCGTGTTCAGAGGGGTCTTCCCCTGTGATATACGTCGCCTGCATCGAACCTGTTACCGCGGGAAACACAGGTTTCACCTTAGCATGTTGCCCCTTATGCAGCAATTTCTGTATATTAGGGGTTAATTCAGGGTCTTCCAGCAACTGAGGCGTTAAGCTAATAATATCCAGTACAACAACATGTTTTGAATTCAAAAAACTCATCCTTCCTAAAAAATAGATTTACGTAACCGCAAAAAGATGGGAAAATAGATAACTAAATCCTAGAAAAATGGCCACCGTAACAAAAGCGAGCCATCCACCAAAAATCGAAGCAATCGCCGCATTTAAAAGCGGATAACCAACGATACTAGTCCCGACTGCTTTTTGAATGCGGGGTGGAATCGGTCTTCTCAAAGCCGGACCAACACCCTTAAATGTCCATCCAGCAAAGAGGATAATCGCAATAACCGTGACGGTCGCGTGCTCCCCGAGTCCCAATAAAGTAACACCACCTACACATAAACAAATAGTAACAGCCATGATGCGAACCCGAAGAGGATGGAGTTGATCCCCTACTTCTCCTTGTGCCATATACGTTACGGCTATGATATACATAAAACCAAATAGGGAAACCCACCAATAGGAACCAACTTGATCAGATAGAATACTTACACCTAATAGTAGATTTAAAGCTCGGCAGCCCCCCATAACAATCGGACCGAATACAGCATGATGTTTCGCATCATAATCATATAAAAGGACAGCACATACAATCGTGAACGCAATGAGTAAACTCATCCAATTCACGAATGCAGCGAAGACGATTCCCAACACTCCAAGGATGATACCCAAAATAAGTGCCTGGGAGGGAAGGATTCGCCCTGAAGGAATCGGACGTTCCGGCCTTTCTACCCGATCTGTTTCTACATCGAAATAATCGTTCCAAACCATTCCCATGGCGTATAATGATATGCTGGCTAATAGTAAAAATAAGAAATCAAACGATGTAAAAAAATAAGAAACGGTTCCAACCGCTATCCATCCTCCCGCTGAAATGTCAGCCATGGCCGTAAATAGATTGGGGAGACGAACCAGCTCAAAATAGGATCGAAGGTTACTCCTCATTTCGTTTGTAACTGCCCCATGACGGAAATGATATAATTATAAGCTTGAGTAGCTGCCTCGATAACCCGATCCTGATAAGGATAGAGTTCAACAGTGACATATCCCTCGTAACCTGTATTTTGGATCCTATCCAACACTTCAGGAATATTAATAGCCCCTTCTCCCGGTATTAAATGATTGTGAGCTCGATTGAAAGAAATGTCTTCCAAATGATAATGTCCTGTATAGGGCAATAGTTTGTCTACTAAGTACGCAGGATCTTCATTGACACAGTAGAAATGACCGATATCAAAGTTTAACGCAATGTTCTTGGAAGGAACCTCCTTTTTAAACGCAATAAATTGATCGGATGTCTCTATTAGTAACTCTGGCTCCGGTTCAACCAGAATAGTTATATCGGAATGCTCAGCATGATCTGCCAATTCTTCCATGGCTTCAATAAACACCTTATTTGCCCAATCTCTTTCAACACCGATGAGCTGACCACCAGGTTCTGTTGAAATCGTCTTACAACCTAGTTGTGTTGCTAAGTCAATACAATTATGAGTATGATCTATCCTTTTTCTGCGCTCCTCTTTTTCAGCTTCAATAAAGGAAGGGCGCCAATTATCCCGGATGGCATAGAGCATAAAGGCGTTTAAATTCGAGATTTCCATATTTGTTTTTTGTAATGTTTCTTTGATCGCCTCTATCTTCGCAGACGTTAAGTCGGGAGGGAAAGCATGCGGTGTATCAAGCAAAATCTCAATCCCCTCATAGCCAATGTTAGATAGAGTGGTAATCGCATCCAAAATATCATAATGTTTAAACCCATTGCTGCTAAAAGCTAATTTCATGAGGTAACGCCCTTCCCTTCCTGTAATTTCAGTTTACCTGATTGCTTGTAATATTGAATCGGATTGTTCCACACCAATTTTTGAATACGCTCTTCCGCATAACCTTGTTTTAACATCTCTGTAGCCGCCTTAGGAACACTGAGCGGATCTGCAGGCCCCCAATCTGCTGCCGTATTGATCATCATACGATCCGTCCCATAACGATCCAAAATCTCAATAACACCTTCGATGGAAATTTTTCCAGGATAAATAGTCATACCGCTCCATCCACCGTATTCCACAGCTACGTCAATAGTGTCAAGGGTATTATGATCTAGAATCACCTGATCAGGGTCAAGACCTTCCTCCTTTAAAATCTCCACGGTTCGTATCGTTCCATCCCGTTTGTTTTGATGAGGAGTGTGAACCATGACCGGCATGTTTAGGTCTTTGGCCAGCCGCAATTGTCTCCTCATGATTTCTTCTTCCTCTTTGCTTATGATATCAAAGCCTGTTTCACCCAATGCCACACAATTATCCCGTTTTAAAAATTCCGGTAACGCATCAATAACTGCATGGGCTAACTCCAAGTCGTTCGCTTCTTTCGGGTTCATACCTAAACAGGCATAGTGTTCTATCCCATGTTCTTTCGCCCGCTTCGGTTCAAAGGAAAGGACATGTTCAAAATAATCCAAGTGTGACTCCGGATACCTTCTTTTGCTTCCTAACCAGAAGGAAGGTTCTACAATGGCTCTAACTCCAGCCGTTGCCATACTTTTATAATCATCAACCGTGCGAGAATACACATGAATATGTGGATCGAAATATTTCATCATACATTCACTCCTTTTATTTTATCCATCAGTGGTCTAAGAAAAGCTATAGATCTTTCAGCAGCATAGATTGGCTGATCTACATAAGTGTATAATTCAATAGTAATAAAACCCCGATAATCCATAGATTGCAAGTGTTGCAGGATTGCTTTGAAATTCATGGAACCATCACCAGGAATGAGATGATAGTGTTTGGTTCCAAGAATATCTTCCAAATGAATGTTCCAAATATAGGGTCCCATTTGTTCAACTAAATGCGGGACGTTTTCTCCTCCTACCACCGCATGACCTAAATCAAGGTTAGCCCCTAATTTATTAGATCCTACTTCTTTAATGATTTGAAGAAGTTCTTCCCCGTTTTCAATCAATAAACCAGGCTCATACTCTATCCCTACATTAATATTGTGTTTTTCAGCATAATCCGTAATATACTGTAAGGAATCAACAAAATATTTAAAGGCTTGGGCTGGCGGATTTCCAGGTAAGCATATCCCGCTAGTGATACTTATATTGGAACTACCAAGAGCCACTGCAAGGTCTATACACTGCCTGGCATAATCGATACGTTTTTGTCGAATGAGAGGCTGTGCATTGCATAACGATGGTTCAAAGGTAGGTTCACCGGTTGGATCACGAAAAAATCCACAAGCTGTATTCCCATTAATATTAGAAACTTCTAATTGACAATCATGGAGGTTTCGTTTGACTTCATCTACCCATAAGGCATTCGGAGTTGGTGGAAAAGCATGTGGTTTATCAGCTAAAATTTCAACGCCGCCATATCCACACTTTCCAATTTCTGCTACCGCCTGGGGCAATGTCACATTCGTAAATGCATTTGTACTGAAGGCCAATTTCATTTTTATCCCTCATTTTTGTAAAAAAGAGGACAAAACATGCATATTCCGATGCCCTCTTTTTTTGTTTTTATCTTTCGCCATCGCCGCGTTTCATAACGGAAACACGCTTCCTTTTGTTAATCTAAATGGATCACGAGATGAAACAACTCGAAAATTTGTTTATTATGATACGTGATAGATGGATAGGGAAATAGAGTATTACCCTTCTTCATCTGTCCCCTGAGTTGCCACGAACGTCCAATCAAGGCTTAGAGAATCCCCTTGAAATTGGTTTTGGTCTTCTTCCGTGTCGATAAAGTTAAACTGAACCACAAAATCATGAGATTCCCCTACTGGCAATCCATCTTCACCCATGTCCGGGTAAAAAATATGCTCACTGATCGCTTCAGGCGTCATATCTTGTAATTCAGCCAACGTAGTTTGATAAATAACTTCATCGAGATTATCAGCATTATAGAGGAACTCTACTTCGATATGTTCACCGAAATCTTCGGTGTTATTTCCTTCCGCATCAACAACTGTATAATCAGTTTCCAATGTTACCGAATCAATATCCAATGACCCATTATTTTGCAGTTCAAAGTCTCGTACCATTGAATCGCCTGGAGCCATATTATCTATATCAATGATCTGCGTTGGTTCCGCTGACAAATCAAGCGTTCCAGCCGCGAACGTGTTGTTCGTTGTCTCACTATCACTGAAATACGCGAACGTTCCTCCACCTATCAACGTTAAACCAAGTGCTGCTGTTGTTATCCCTATGCCTAATTGTTTTTTAATTCCCATTTTGCTTATGCCTCCTAGTATATTAATTTTAAAAATCCCACTTTCTATTGATTTTGGTGAGATCTCTATTGCCATTTTTCTACTAATAAATCAGCTTGTGTAACTAGAGATTTAAATGCATCTTCACTAATCAATTCATTGTCAAGCTGATGATCAAGCAAATCCTTAAAACCTTTCATATGCTGTACAACTTTTTCTGCTTCTTCTTGATCTTCGTAATGGCTTATAGCAGTCAAATGTGTCATAAGAGCACGAACTTCTTCATCTGATTCAAATGCTCCATTATCATCTAGACGTTCCACTAGTTCTTTTATGCCTTCCGCACTGTTTTCGATAGGTTCAACATCATTTTCTTCCTGTGGTGCTTCGTCGCCATTTTTAGAAAATTGTATCCAATTTAAGTTCTGATCACCGCTGTTGAAATAGATGTACAAATCATGGGATTCTTCATTATCATCTGGAGTCTCCAAATTCACTTCAGATTCCAGCGTAACCCAATTTTGCCAATCTCCCGTAGATGGCTGCGTTATGGATGCTACTGTTTCTCCATCAGGGCTATCCAGACGCACTTCCATATCTACGCCTACCTCACTTGCTACCCGGAAATATATGTCTTCAATATCTGCCAAATGAATATTTTCATACATGATCCAATCCCCAGGGTCAACGTGAGCAACATTACTCTGACCATTTACATCACTTACGGATTCTAACTCTACCCCTTCACTTTCATTATTTTCTGGATCTGCATTTCCAGTTTCATCGAAGGCCTGAGCTTGCTGACGCTTATTCTTAAATTCCACAGTATCTCTAGCTGTTAAAACAGGAGCCTCTATCCCACCACTGTCTTCTACAGTAACTGCTGCCTCCCACCAGACATTATCACTCATCTCATGCGTGCCATCATCCATGGATAGGTCATAGGTGGCTTCACATCCACTTTGATCTGATTGAGGATGACCGTGAGCATCATGTTGTAAACTCATTTCCCATTTGAAATCTTCACAAGATAATTCTCCATCTTCTTCATCCCAAGCTTCTGCAATTAGTGTGACTTCATCACCTTCATCAAAAAACATTCCATCAGAATGGGAAGTAACTTCGATTTCCGGAGCTGTATTACCCACAACAATTGTTTCGCTCCACACATCCATTCTTTCAGTTTCTGTATTCGTAACGGTTAAAGTTACATAATACTCACCGTTTTCCGTATAAGTGTGTGACGTGTTCATATCCGTACTCGTATTTCCATCACCAAAATCCCATTCAAAAGTAATTTCTTGATCATCAGGATCATATGACTCTGAAGCATCAAATTCGACATCCAATGGTGCATGTCCATCCTTTTCGCTTACCTCTCCTTGAGCTACTGGATATTGTACCTCTTCTCCATGGTATAATTTCTTAACTCCAGCATTATCATTTATCTCCCACCAATCATCACCAAATTCAGTGATATACAAAGAACCATCCGGCCCGAATACACTTGATGTTGGTAAATCTAATCCACCTTGAGGTATAATGTCCTCAACATCTACGACATTGTAATCTTCATCAATTTCTACAGCCTTTACCCATTCGCGCGAAAAGTCGTAAGATATAAGCTTTCCATCGTCTTCAGCGCGCAATCCTCCAATATCACTTTCTTCTTCATAGTCATGATGGTAAATGCCAGCTGTTGTAATGGATCGTCCTCCACTTCCCCATCTTTCAGATTCAGGGTAAGGATACCAAAATATGGAACCGGTAATGTCTTCCTCTGCACACTCTTCTTCAAATTCTTCATAACAACTATCGCCCATATAATATGGCCAACCAAGGTTTTCTCCACCTTCTCTGACTACTTTCATCACATCATAATCATCGGTTTCATGATCAGGTCCAACATCTCCAACCCAAACATCTCCAGTTACTTGATCAACATCCATTTTGAATGGACTGCGTAATCCATAAGCGTAGATTTCATCCATTGCATCATCATTGTCAACAAAAGGGTTATCTTCAGGTATAGACCCATCAGAGTTGATACGCAAAATTTTTCCTCTCAAATCTTGTAGATTTTGAGCAGTTTCAATTGATTGTTCTTGGGGTCCGTGTGTTGCTGGCTGGTTGTCTCCAACTGAAATATATAATTTTCCATCTGGTCCAAACTCCAATCCACCCATCTGGTGACAGCATTGATCTTCAGACTGAATTTCCAAGAGTACTTCTTCGGAATCAGGATCAATGTTTCCATCCTCATATGTGAACCTTGAAACATGCTCTAAAAATGTACCTGGTTCTGTATAGGATAAATACATATAGCCGTTGTCTTCAAAATCAGGATCTAAAGCAATAGATTTCAATCCATGCTCGCTAGATGTGGTTGTTTCAAGAGACAATAATTCGGTAACATTTCCACTTGGACTCGTCTCGTATACTTCTCCTTCAATGCTAACAACATATAACATCTCATCATCGGTGATATCCAAATCCACTGGACGTGCTATGTCATTCGTAATGGTTTGTACGACATATTCTGCATTCTCATCGTTATCAATCTTATTCGTTATCTCTTGTTCTGCAGACAATACAATCGGGATCATCATGAAAATCATAACCATAACCATTAGTAAAGATCCCTTTATAGGACGATTCATATCACTTTCCTCCTTTTCTTTGGTTCTAATCGCTTTTAACCATTGTTTCTTTTTGGATAGTTGCAAGTATTCAAACTTAATTTTAACTCCCCCTTGCTATATATGAGAATTTTATCTTTATCCTCCTTTTCATTGAATTTATTAGCTAATTATTAATTCCTTCATTACTTATGTTGCTATAAACCTAGGGAAAAACTCCTCTGTGAAAGCTTAATGACTACCACAGAGGAAATTGGTGTTTACTTACTCATCCCAATTTTGAATCACTGCATCAGATTGAGCCGTAAGAATATCAAATGCCTTCTCTGTGATTAAATCATTATCTAATTGATGGTTAAGCAGATCCTTGAATCCTTCCATGTGTTGATTGACTTTTGTAGCTTCACCTTGATTTTCGTAATGGCTTACTGCTGTCAAATGAAGTGTCAAGCTATGAACTGCCTCATCTGAATCGAATTCACCATCGTCTTTCAAGTCCCCAACATGTTTTGCCATACCTTTTGTATCTAAGTTTGGCTCAGGAGTCGGTTCACTAGCATCATAGTCTGAATCTCCCCAAGCATATTGCAAACCTCCTAATAGATGCTGTTGAAAGTCCTCCTTATACCATGTCTCAGGGTGATGCCCTAGAGCCGTATAAAACATTCTTCCTTTTCCTATTTCATCAACCCATGCTGTAGGGTGATCTTCATGAGCTTCCCCGTCAACGCTATCCATGTTCAAGCTCATGAGAATATGTTTGTCGTTATATCGAGGGTTGTCCTGAAACAGGTATACTTCTTCTAACTGTGTATAGGTAGAATCTAGATGTTCGGTTGAAGGATGATCTCCCTGTTCAACATTGAACGTCACTTCTTCAGTCCAGGGATGCTCCTCAAAGTAGGCTCCTGTTAACTCTCCATATTCTGCCCATTCATAGAATGTATCAGTCGCAGCATGGACACCAAAAAAACCATTTCCTGATTCAATAAAGTTTAGAATATCCTCTTTTTGTTGATCAGAAATCGGAAGTTCTCCAGTTGTATTTACAAAAGCTAAGACATCATAATTCGCTAAGTTATCCGCATTTAACAAAACAACATCTTCAGTGATATCGATTTCAAATCCATGTTCATCAGCTAATTGAGGCATAACCTCATGAGCATCGTCAATTGACGCATGCCGAAATACCTCTGTGGCTGTCACCATTAAGACCTTTTTTGTTTCATTAGCATTCCCATTACTGGTCTCTCCAGTTTCAGCAAAAGTTGTAAAGGATATCATTAATGTGACCATGAGAGCAGTAAGGGGTAAAAAAACTTTCTTGACAGTTTTCATAAATTTTTTACACCCTCTCATATTAAATTAATACACCGTTTTATTCTTACTATTTTATTAACCACCCCTTTCTCTATAAGGATTTTGATAAGCAGACTTTCACCACCTTTCAGATTATGATATAAAAGGTTATATTAAGTGAATGTACATTCACTTATTACTTTTCTACAAAGAAGCTCCTTATAATTAAATGTAAATAATCCATATCACAACTACCAAATTCCATATATTAAAAAATGTAATCGATACCAAAAAATTTATTTACAATCGATTTTTATAATCATTTATATTTTTAATATATAATTTTGTTAATGCAATGTAGTAGAAAATGGTGTAGTAGATTTGAATTTCTCAATTCATATAATCAAAATAAATATAATTACCAATTAAATTTCTAATATTTATTTTCATTATTATAAGAAAATATATTTTATTTAGATATTATAGTTAAACACTAACACAAAGATTGCGAACTTTGTATTGGGAAAATCATTTGATATTAGACAGATTTCGACATATTTCTTCCCATATTTTATTGAATTTTATTAAAAGTTTCCTCAGAATGGAAAATTTAATAAATTTAACGAATATTTTTATTAATAAATCTACTATCTTGTTGGCTAAAAAATAATGATCTTACATTATTAATAGTAACAATTTAGGAATAAGGATTTGAAAGTAATATGATAATGGGTAAGCTATCAACATGACAATAATAGCGGTTGTGTGGCGGAAAAAATTCATATTGAACAGACATTTTGAATACTTTTAAGGGAAATAACGAGGAATTGGCTCGAAAAAACATCCAATCACAAACGACAATTAATCAATTTGAAAAGGACATCAAGTTCGCGCATTTTAATAGTTTAATCCATAAAAAGGAACATAATCCCTAACACTAGCGCAGTTTATTCAGATATTATTCATCATTTATTACAAGTTTATCACCATTCTATAAACATACCCAAACTGTCCTTGGATAATTTAGATGATGAGAATATTTTTTAATTCGCCTTTAATTAACTGACTGTCTGATAGGGAGTTACTCCCTCAGTTTTGGAATTTCTTATCAATCATTGAAGTAAATACCATTGTCAGACATCTTTTTTTATATAAGGTGTTTTGTTTTATTCTCTATCCTGGAGAACAATCCTGATCAGAACTTGCCTACAAAACCTCTAGACAAGTCCTGAACTAAAAGGAAAATTACATACTTCTTACAATGCCTTTACCATCCCTCCATCAACAAGTAATGATTGTCCCGTGATATACGTATTTGCACCGGAACAAAGATAAACAACCATATTGGCAAACTCCTCAGGCTTACCATAACGCCCTATCGGAATCGACTTTTCAGATTGAGACTTGATTTCCTCGTAACTTTTGTTTAATTTTTCCGCCTGTACATTATCCAACTGGGCTACACGGTCAGTTCCGATTCGCCCCGGACCAATGGTGTTAATTAAAATATTATCTTGGGCCAGTTCCTGTGATAGACTTTTGGAAAGACCAACAATCCCAGCCCTGAACGTGTTCGATAAAATCAAATTATCAATTGGCTGTTTAATAGAAGAAGAGGCAAGATTAATAATATGCCCATGTCCTTGTTTTCGCATATATGGTAATACTTCACGAATCGTACGTACAAAACTGAGTAGGTTCAATTCAAATGCAGATTGCCAATCATTATCATCCACTTTGTCAAATGTTCCCGGTGGTGGGCCACCGGCATTGTTTATCAATACATCAACGGTTCCGTTCAACTTCACCGCTTTTGAAACCAACTCTTTTATTGACTGCGAATCCGTAATATCACAAACTGTGTAATCAATGTTATCATTTCCCGTTTCCGACTGAATTTCTTCTTGTGCCTTCTCCAACTCCCCTTCACTACGACTGGAAATTAAAACACGCGCACCCTCTTCAGCAAATTTTTTTGCCGTTGCCTTTCCTAAGCCTTTACTTGCTGCTGTTACAATTACCGATTTACCCTTTAAATCTAAATCCATTCTATTTTTCTCCTTTCATATTTGAATCAAAGTATTAATACAAGAACCATAAGCCCCATTTACAATGTATGATACCAGATTATGACTCTATTTCAATTTTAAGTCTTTCACCTCATTCACCAATGGGGCAAATCCGTCAATATGACATTCAACAACATCCCCATCACGAATAACAACCGCTCCGGGAGTCCCTGTAGAAATAATATCTCCAGGTAACAGCTTCATGACCTTAGAATGAAATGAAACAAGGTTCCATGGAAGAAATGTCATGTTAGACACGATATTCTTACGATGAAGTCCACCATTAATAACTGTAGATACATTTAAATCATGAACATCCTCAACCTCGTCAACTGTCACCAATTCCGGACCAAAACTGAAAAAAGTATCAAAGCTTTTCGAACGCGTCAGATAACGAGGATTTTTTTCTAAAATATCCTCCGCAGTCATATCTATGACTGTTGTAAAACCAGCAATAACAGAAGGAACATCCTCCTCAGGAACCTCTTTGCATTCCTTTCCAATAATGATGCCTAATTCCGCCTCAGCTGTAGTTCGTTCCGACTGAAAAGGGATATTAATCGTTTCATGTGGACCAATAATTGTCGTATCTGGCTTCATGAAACTTGCCGGTTCGGTACTTGGCGCCTTCTCACTTAGATCAGCGGCATGATCCACATAGTTCAAACCAATCCCCCAAATCTTTCCCGGCTTTCGATACAGTGGTTGGAATTTTACCTCTTCAATTGATAAAAGGTTTTCTGATAGTTTATCGATTTGATTTTGTCCTTCTGCGCTTCCCCAATTTTTCAGGGCATCCAATTGATTATTTTGAATAAGTTCAAAAATCGATGTCGGCCATTTCATACCAAGTTTCTCGTTAATTGTGTCAATCTTTAAAAGTCCTTTTTTTAATACAAGCACTGCTGTTTCTTTTCCATTTTGATTTATTGTTGCTAAGCGCATTGCTATTCATCCCCTTTTATTCTCTATTATGACAAATGAATTACTTACCGATCTTCCTTCCATTTAGAGGGAAGATCTCGAAGGACAGATCCCATTTTTGACATAGCCTTTTCAATGTTTTCATAGGAATTGGCAAAGGAAATTCTGATATATCCCTCCCCATATTTTGTCACATTACTGCTTTTACTTAATTTCATTTGAACCGCTTTATCTCATTCTGCCATTATAATGAATTATTACATATTTTAGCATAATTTAGAAGATAACTGTATGCAACGTACATAGAACATAACACGGGATAACTATGTATACCACACTTCCAAAAATGAACTCTCATTTATAACCCTGTCGCCTGATAATCAGCACTCCATTCATACCAGCACTATTCCATCGACAGTCCCCTCTCCCCTCACGTATAATACTCTCTAAAGGAGGCTTACAGCAATGTGTTTAATCAACCTACACGTTAACAACCACCCAAATTATAAATTAATCGTTGCCGCGAACCGAGATGAGTTTTACGAGCGTCCTACTGCACCTGCCCATCTTTGGGAAGACGAACCGCAAATTCTGGCAGGACGGGATTTAATTCAGATGGGAACTTGGCTTGGTGTTACAAAGCAAGGACGTTTTGCAGCATTAACGAATTTTCGTGATCCGGAACACATGCAACCAGGCACATTTTCCCGTGGAGAAATCGCTAAAAATTACTTGTCAACAGATGTTTCTCCTGAGGAATTCCTTCACACTTTAAAGCAAGATAAAGCTAAATATGTGGGTTTCAATGTAATACTCGGCAATACTGAGCAATTATTCCATTATAATAATGTCCATAACGAAATAACCGAAATACCAGCTGGCACCCATGGACTAAGCAACGACACGCTAAATACCCCATGGCCAAAAGTAACCAAGGGAAAGAAGAAATTGCGGGAATATGTTATGAACCAAAAAGAAATCCAACCGAATAAATTATTTGAAATCGTCTCTGATACGGAAGAAGCACACATTGGGGATTTACCGAAGACAGGCGTCGGATTAGACTTTGAACGGAAATTGTCCCCCTTGTTTATCCGAACTCCTGATTACGGCACACGCTCTTCTACTGTTCTACTTGTCGACAAACAAGATAACGTCCTGTTCCATGAGCGTACTTTTGATCAGGGAGAATTAAAAAAGGAAAATCACTTTTCATTTCGAATAGAAAATTTCTAACGATTCATGATAAAGCGAACAGCCCACTGACTGTTCGCTCCGAACCCTTCCTATTTAATTACGAATCTGTCCGTTCCCACGGATGAAAAATTTGCTCGACGTTAATGCAGGTAATCCCATAGGTCCTCTTGCATGCAGTTTCTGAGTACTGATCCCAATTTCTGCACCATAGCCGAATTCGAATCCATCTGTGAATCTGGTAGAAGCATTATGATAAACAGCTGTTGCGTCCACTTGTTGTAGGAAAATCACCGCTTGTTGATCGTCTTCTGTGATAATGGCCTCCGAATGCCTAGTCCCGAATGTATTGATATGAGCTATCGCTTCCTCATTATTTTCTACTACTTTTACGCTGACAGTAAGTCCAAGATATTCACGTCCCCAATCCGCCTCTGTTGCTGGATTTGCTTGAGGAAACATCTCACAAACGCTTTCGTCCCCGTAAATCTCCAGGTTACTTTCATAGAGTTTAGTCAGGAACTCGAACCCATATTGTTCGAACCATTTCGATTGAATCAAAATCGATTCAATCGCATTACAAACCGATGGTCGTTGCAGTTTCGCATTTAACACAATTTCCTCTGCCATTTCTTTCTGAGCAGTTGCTTCAATGAAAATATGACAATTACCAGCGCCTGTTTCAATGACCGGCACCGTTGATTCACGTACAACGGTATCAATCAAATTTTTCCCACCCCTTGGAATCAGTACATCCAAATAATCATTTAACTGGAAGAATGCTTTGGCCGTTTCCCTATTTGTATCCTCGATTAATTGAACCCCATCCACAGGCAGTGCGCTTTTTTCCAATGCACGGTGGATCGATTGTACAAGAGCTATATTGGAGAATGTAGCTGAGGAACTGCCCCGTAACATGACGGCATTCCCTGTTTTCAAGGTGAGCGCTGCCGCATCAATCGTCACATTCGGCCTTGCCTCATAGATCATTCCAATAACACCGATAGGAACGCGTCGTTTTTCAATTTGCAGTCCATTGTCTTTTTCAATCGTTTCAAGTAACTGCCCGACCGGATCCTCAAGCGCAGCTACCTGCTTAATTGCAGTAGCCATATCTTTTATTCGTGTTTCATTCAACATAATCCGGTCAAGTACCGCTTCAGTCAGTCTTTTCGCTTTTCCAGTATGGATATCCTTCTCGTTTTCCTGTAAAATAGTCGCTTGATCTGTAATAAGCTGATCTGCAATGACATGTAGTGCAGCATTTTTTTCTTCCGTCGTTACTCCTGTTAATAAAAAACTGGCCTTTTTTGCTGCCTTTCCTTTTTGTTGTACTTCTGTCATGTTATTCACTCCCCATTTTCACCCATCCATCGCGATGGATAATTTCAGCAGATTTTACTACGTCACTTCTGTCTTCGTTTTTTTCGACTGTTTTTTTTAATTTCTCGGACGAACAATTAATTTCACCTTTCCCTAAAAATCCACTGATGCCGTACACATTGACCACATCCCCTTTATGGAATGTACCTTTTACATTAAAAACACCTGCAGGCAATAAGCTTTTTCCATTATACAAAATAGCTTCTTCGGCCCCCTGATCTACATAAATAGCCCCAGCAGTTTCAGAGTGCAACGCGATCCATTGTTTTCGTGTGTTAACAGCTGAGTGCCGACTTGCAATATAGGTGCCGTCCCCATTTCCTTGTAAAATATCTAACAATTTTTGATAGCCTTCTCCGTAACCAATAAATACTGGAACACCAAGAGTCATAGCCGTTTTTGCAGCTAAAAGCTTGGACTTCATCCCACCGGTTCCAACTTTGGAACCGGAATCTTCAGTTCTATTCAACTTGTCATCCGAAATATCATCCAAAAAATCAATCCTGTTGGCAAGTGGGTCTTTCCTAGGATTTCCATCATAAAGTCCATTAATATCTGTTAAAATAATCAGCTGATCTGCATGAACAAAGCCGCTGACAAGTGCGGAAAGCATATCATTATCCCCAAAAGTTAACTCTTCCACCGAAACCGTGTCATTTTCATTAATAATAGGTAAAACCCCGCGATCCAATAATTCTGTAATCGTGGCAAAAGCATTTTTGTAGCGTTCTCGATTGGAAAAGTCATTCCTTGTTAATAAAAGTTGCGCAGAGGAGAGATTAAATTCCTTAAATTTTTCAATATATGTTTGTATCAATAACCCCTGCCCTACAGCCGCTGCCGCTTGCTTCCCCTTGATGGTAACAGGCCTGGAGGAATAACCTAATCCAGAAAATCCCGCCGCAACCGCACCCGATGTTACTAAAATAACATCATGATTTTCCTGACGAAGTGTGGCAAGCGCATGGATATGTTCATATAATTGTTCCTGATCGATTTCCCCTCGTTCATTTGTTAATGAACTACTACCAATTTTGACAACAATTCGCTTTTTGCTCATATGGCATTACTCCTAGAAATATAAATATAAAAAAGCCCATTCATCCCGTATAAAAAAGGACGAAAGAGCTTTGCTTCCGCGGTACCACCATTATTGAATGTTAAAAACACATTCCGCTTCACTTCTATAACGCTGAAGATCGCGCCCATCCAGGGACTAGGAAGGCAGGTTCTGTGGCCTATTTGTATGCAGAATCTTTCAGCTCATAAATTCTGCTCTCTTCTCACAACCGTTTCCACATACTAATCCTTCGTGAACGTTCGTTTATTCGTATATAATGCTATTATAAGAGATTTCCCCTAAAAGTCAAGGCGCAAAATATTGACATTAAACCTACATCTGATATGATGAAAGATAATTTTATATGATTAAAAATCTTCACCAAAGGAGGGGGCATCATGACTTTTCATATATTAATTGCAGATCCTTTAAGCGAAGAAGGCATTCAGCCACTTCGCGAAACAAAAAACATGAATATTGTTATTGACACAAACGCAACAGCCGAAGAATTAGCCGTTAAGATTAAAGATTTTGATGCTTTATTAGTACGCAGTCAAACGCAAGTAACAAGTGAATTAATCCGCCATGCTTCCAATTTGAAAATAATTGGTCGTGCTGGTGTCGGGGTAGATAATATTGACCTGGATGCTGCAACAGAACATGGTATTATCGTTGTAAATGCACCGAATGGAAATACCAATTCAGCCGCTGAACATACGATGGCTATGCTTATGTCTTTATCCAGAAAAATCCCCCAAGCCTTTCATGCACTTAAACATCAGCAATGGGACCGAAAAAAATATATGGGCATCGAATTAAAAAATAAAACACTTGGCGTAGTTGGACTAGGAAGAATTGGTGCAGAAGTTGCAAGCCGAGCAAAGGGACAACGGATGAATGTCATCGCATATGATCCATTTTTGACGGCGGAAAAGGCAGACAAAATGGGAATTGACTATGGAACGTTGCAAGATGTCTTAAAAGCAGCAGATTTTATTACCGTACATACACCACTGTTAAAAGAAACCAAACATTTGCTTAATACCGAAGCCTTTCAGATTATGAAAGACGGTGTACAAATCATCAATTGCGCCCGTGGAGGAATCATTGACGAAGAAGCGTTATATGAGGCAATCCTCTCGGGAAAAGTAGCCGGTGCGGCAATGGATGTTTTTGAAAAGGAACCATTCCTTGACCATAAATTATTAGATTTACCGGAAGTGATTGCTACCCCACATCTGGGAGGCAGTACGATTGAGGCACAGGAAAATGTAGCCATCGATGTCAGTTGTGATGTTGTTGCCTTTTTAACCGGCGGATCGGTCAAAAATCCTGTTAATCTCCCTTCTGTACCTAGAGAAATTATGAATAAAATTGAACCCTATTTCAATCTTGCCGAAAAGCTGGGTTCATTTCTCATCGATTTAACAGAAGAAGTAGCTGAAGAAGTAAACATCTATTATTCTGGCGATTTGTCTGAAGTAGAAGTAGCGCCATTAAGCCGGAACACGATAAAAGGGTTATTGCAACGCTATCTTGGTGACCATGTAAACGATGTAAATGCCCTTTATTTTGCAGAAAGAAAAGGGATAACCGTACATGAAAGTAAAACTTCTGCCACAAAAGGTTTCACTAATCTTCTCACTGTAGAAATGAAAACCAAATCCGGGAATAGAAAAGTTTCCGGAACCCTATTAAATGGCTTAGGACCACGCATTGTGAAAGTAGATGATTACAGTGTTGACGTAACACCCGTAGGACACATTGTCGTCATTCATCACCTGGACCAACCAGGGGTTATCGGCAGAATGGGATCCCTATTGGCGCAACATGAGATCAATATCGCTACGATGCAGGTGGACAGATCCAATATCGGTGGAAATGCCATCATGGTGCTGACCGTTGACAAGCATATGGAAGAAAAAGAACTAGAAGCATTAAAAGAACTCGATGAGATTTATGAAGTGACAGCGATAGATTTATAAGCAGAAGCACACAGTAGATTTACACTGTGCGCTTCTTGTTTAGCACCTATTTTTTACCAGTGGCACTAACTCTTCCAATTCGGTGATTTCATAAGTCGGGATAACTTCATTTGCAACTTTTTGTTTACGATTGACCCAAACAGAATCTATTCCTGCACGTGACGCCCCAAGAATATCTGTCATCAAGTTATCCCCAACCATTAGTGCCTCATCCTTTTGAATAGAAAGAAGCTCCAGTGCATGCTCAAAAATAGTCGGGGCTGGCTTCCCCTTCCCGAAATCCCCTGAGATAACAATATGGTCAAAATACGGCGCAAGTTCCGGTGTAATATTCAGTTTTGTCTGCTGCAAGTCAGGGGAACCATTGGTGAGCAACAGTAATTGATAGTTCCTTGTTAACTGATCCAACACACGAAATGTATCGTTATACACAAAGGGCTTTTCCTTGCGAATCACAGGAAACGTCGAAGCCAGTTCATAGGCAAACGCTGGATTATCAATGCCGGAATCTTTCAGTCCTCGCGTCCATGCTTCCTCTCGGTAGGCAGGAGCAATCTCCCTCATTTTACGAAAAGATTCCCCTTCATCCGCAAAATTCCCCCATAGCCCTTCGAAAGCACTAATGCCAATCATCGTAGTAAAATCATATGTATCATAAGAGGCATATAACGTCTCGGCATTTTTCCGTACATTTGCTTCCAATAAAGCCGGATCAATCGCATACCTTTCCGCAGCAAGCTGACAAGTTGCTTTGAAAGCCTCTTTGATGCTTTTCTCATCCCAAAGTAATGTATCATCCAGATCAAATAGAATAGCTTTGATCAATAGCGTATCTCCTCTCCAAAGAAGTACGAAGACAGTTCTTCTGCTTCACAACAAGCAGAAGAATCCGCCCACGTATTCTTTCTTACTTATTCTCCGTAACTCTCAATCATATTAGCCATATGTGCGTAAGCCCCGCCTGCAAGTAGAGCAGACGTCACAAGTACCGCTTCGGCTAATTCTTCATCGGTTGCTCCAGCTTGATCCGCATTTTTTGTATGAACATCGATGCAATATGGGCACTGGGTTCCATGAGCTACCGCTACTCCAATTATTTCTTTGAATTTCTCGCTTAATGTTCCAGCTTTCATTGCTGCTGTATTAAAACCAGAATATCCCTTAAAACCTTCAGGAGCATACTTACCTAAATTGCCAAGTCTTTCTAGATTGGAGCGCGTATATAGTGCGTCTTGTGCTTCCTCATTTTTTGCATTTGGAATATGAGTACTATGGGTTACTGCACCACCTGCCTCCAGAGCTGCCACCACAAATACAGCTTCCGTCAGTTCTTCAAGTGTAGCTCCCGCTGCTTTTGCGTTCTGTGTATGCGAATCAATGCAGTACGGACATTGAGTAACATGAGCTACTGCTACAGCAATGATTTCTTTCTCTTTTTTCGTTAGTGCTCCCTCTTTTAAAACGGCTTCATTAAAGGCGCCGAAAGCTTGCATCTGTTCAGGAGCAAGATCTTTTAATTGATTTAAATGAGCCATATGACTTTTTTGATATAAATTTTGAGACATGATAAAATTTCCCTTCTTTTAAAATTAAGTTTTCCTAACGCCAAATTTCTCTCTTGAACTACCCCCACTTATCGACCTTGCGGTAGATTGAAGTGGGAGATTCTTGGGAACAGAGCATACTTGTTAACGTATTTCTTTGTCAACAGCGGTGTCTCTTATGGACCAAGCTACCCCCGTAGATTCCTACGGTTCTATATTTTTATTTAAGTCAAAGCTAATGTTCGTAAGCCTTCGACCAATATGTTTTTACTAGCATTTACATCTCTGTCATGATGTTCATGGCAAACAGGGCAAGTCCAATCCCTTATTTCAAGCGATTTTTTCCCGTCTTGATGTCCACAACCGGAACATACTTGACTAGATGGAAACCATCTACTTATTTTCACAATTGTTTTACCGTACCACTTCGCTTTGTATTCTAATTTAGTTACAAAAGCAGACCATGACACATCAGAGATGGATTTTGCTAACTT
Source organism: Virgibacillus sp. NKC19-3 (assembly GCF_019837165.1). Classification (NCBI taxonomy): domain Bacteria; kingdom Bacillati; phylum Bacillota; class Bacilli; order Caryophanales; family Bacillaceae; genus Virgibacillus; species Virgibacillus saliphilus. The sequence goes on along the minus strand of NZ_JAGYHC010000001.1, from coordinate 1,401,476 downwards.
ATGATTACGTAACATTCCTTTGATATTCAAATCTTCGATACAGATAATATCGTGGTTTTTGATTATTTCTGTACTTAACTTGTGAAGGAAGTCTTCACGTTGGTTCATCAATCTTTCGTGCAATCTAGCAACTTTTATCTTTTGTTTCTGATAGTTTTTTGCATCAAGAAGGTTCATACCATTCTTTTTAGCATGTAACGCACGTCTTGACAGTTTTCGCTGTTCCCGTTTTAGTTTCATTTCCATGTTTGAGGTAAAATTATGATTGTCAAACTTGCGGCCATCTGAAAGAATGGCAAAATCAGTAATACCTAAGTCTATGCCAATAGATGATTCCGTTTTCTCCAATGGTTGTACTTCTACTTCTGCAAGAATAGATACGAAATAGTTGCCACTGGGATTCCGTCTAATCGTTGCATTAAAAATACGCCCTTGCACGTCACGACTTTTGGCAAAACGTACAAGACCAAGTTTTGGCAACTTGATTCTATTACCTACAATGGCAATATTCCCATTCGTATGCTTGGTTGTATAGGATTGTACTTTATGCTTTTTAGACTTAAATCGTGGTACCTTATTTTGTTTCTTGAAAAAACGACTATAGGAATCAGCAAGGCTTTTAAGTGATGACTGAATAGCAATGCTGTCCACTTCTTTTAACCAAAACAATTCCTTTTTTAGCTGTGTAAGTTTCGCTGAACACGAATGATAAGTCAATCCTTTACCTGTTTCTTTGTAAACATCGTTCCATTGTGCTAGAAAATGATTGAATACAAAGCGAGAACAACCGATTGTTTTAGAGATTAGGATTTCTTGTTCTTTATTTGGATAGATACGAAACTTATATCCTTTATGGACTCGCATTGCTTCCGCCTCCCTTCATTCCTTGATTTTCAATATATTTCATGACTACATGGATGGGAGAAACACCAGTAGTTCGTCAGCAAAAACTTCTTGACCAAATATCCTTAGCATAGTCAGATGCCTTGTCACCAAGACTTTTCTACGATATTTCTCAACTAGAACAAGATGGTAATACATGAAGAATACGGAATGGTTATTGCTATCTAATTTCATTCTAAGTCAGCTTTTCCCTTATCTAAGACGGATGATATCATTAAGATATTAAGGGAGCGGCAAAAAACCTTTAGGCTATCGCCTAACCTTCATTCATCTCCCCCCTTATCGTTGAGCTTTGCCCTTCACACGATTGAAGAGGGAGTCTTCTGTCGGAAAACGATAAACGATTTCTTTTGTATGTGGTAATTTCAAGGGGAGATCTGTATCGCTAGAAATCACATCTATACGTACTCCCGTTATTTATTTAATACTAACATAGTTTTGACTATTAAATGGAAGAATGTGCTTGTAAGTTTTATATTCATTTTTAAAACCATTGATTCAAAGAAAAAAGGAAAACACCTTATTATTAAAGATGTTTTCCTTTTTATTTTAACTTTATTTAACTATTAATCTACTACAGTTACATTAACGGTACGTGTGCCCCAGTTAATAGCTTCTTCATGAGTTGGAACATGAACGTCAATTTTATTACCGTTAATTGCACCGCCGATATCTCCAGCTACTGCATGACCATAGCCTTCAACGTACACTTCACTACCTAGTGGAATAACGCTTGGATCAACAGCAATTACCTTTTCATTTGGATTTGCTTTTAAATCAATACCTGTCGATGTAACACCAGAGCATCCTTCACAACTAGCTGTATATGCCGTAGAAGCTACAGAGAATGTTTCACCATTTGCAGCCTCACTCTGTGTATTATCTTCCGTATTAGACTGTGTTGTTTCGTTAGCTACCTCTTCGGCCTCTGCTGCCTCTTCAGCTTCTGCTGCTTCTTGTGCTTTTGCTGCTTCCTCAGCTTTTGCTGCCTCTTCAGCTTCTGCTACTTCTTGTGCTTTAGCTTCTTCCTCAGCTTTTGCTGCCTCTTCGGCTTCTGCTGCTTCTTGTGCTTTAGCTTCTTCCTCAGCTTTTGCTGCCTCTTCAGCTTCTTGTGCTTCTTGTGCTTTTGCTGCTTCCTCAGCTTTTGCTGCCTCTTCAGCTTCTGCTACTTCTTGTGCTTTAGCTTCTTCCTCGGCTTTTGCTGCCTCTTCAGCTTCTGCTGCTTCTTGTGCTTTTGCTGCTTCCTCGGCTTTTGCTGCCTCTTCAGCTTCTTGTGCTTCAGCTTCAGCTCTTGCTTCTTCCTCTGCCTTTGCTGCTTCTTCAGCTTCTGCCTCTTCCTGTGCTTTTGCTGCTGCCTCAGCTTCTACATCTTCACTTGGCTGATCACTTTCATCAGCTGACTTGTTATCAGGAACTGGAGTAACAGGGGCATCGTTCTGTTCACTATTTGTTTCTTTAATATTTAACATTTGACCAATAAAGAGAAAATCTGATTCAAGGTTATTCCATTCTTTCAAATCAGTTACCGCTACACCAAATTTACTTCCGATACCGGATAATGTGTCGCCTTTTTCTACTTTGTATTGTTCGTCAATGACTAGTGTTTGATTTGGGTGAATAAGCGATGACTGTAAATCATTTACATCAAATAAATTGTCAACAGTTGTGTTATGTTCATTTGCTATGCTCCATAAGCTATCACCTTTTTGAACCTGATATTCCGCGGCTGAAACATTTGTTAAACAAGAGCCAGCTACAATGACACCTGTAGCAACCGTAGCCACTATTTTTTTCACTATGTAGTCCCCCTTAAATTTTCGATACAACTCATAATAGCACAATCTTCCAGACACTAGGTTACATTAATATTAAAAGTATATTACAAACGGTATATAAAAGTAATAATTTAATAGTTTTCTAATATCAGATTATTTAATTGAATTTTATTAACTCATTCGAAAATATTCGGGAGGACTAGGAAAATGATCCACATGAGCAAGATAACAATGCAAAGTATTAGACACAAAAAAGCATGACCTTAAATTCAAGGTCATACTCTCACATGTATAAATTCCGCATACAAGGATATATTACTTAATTACCAAAACCCGACAGTTTGCATTTTGCACAATATTGTTGCTTACGCTGCCAAGAAATATTTTCCTCACATTACTAATACCACGGCTACCTACAATAATCAAATCGATCGCGTTATCGTTGGCATACTCGCAAACCTTTTCTCCGGGGTTTTTATGTTCACTAATTAGGACATCTGCTTCAATCGATATCCCTTCCGATTCAAATTCCTCTTTAATCTGTTGCATTTCTGGTCGAAAATTATCCGCTAGTTCTTTTTCAATATTTCGCTGCATGATTGCGTTGGTGCTGGGACCTGCTGGTCTGACGACAGAAATGACATGGATCTCGGTTTCAGGTTCCTGTTTTGCTTGATATTTTGCTTCGTGAATTGCTTGTTTGCTAAGGTAAGAACCATCATAAGCCACTAATATTTTTTTACCCATTTTGAACCCTCCTCAACAAATTAGCTACCATTACCTCTACCTATATTATACCATATTCTAAAGTAGATTAGTGAACTTTTCTGAAATATTTTCGAGTTTTACGTACTTTATATTTTTGCAAGGCATTTAAAAAACGACCATCAAATTGGGATACATCCTGATGGTCGTTTTTATTTAAATGTTACTTCGTTAATAATCTATGCTATGCTAAATGATTCGTAACGTCTGCATCTTCACGAAGTTGTTCAACGAGTGTTTCTGATGCTTCCATTTCTTTTTGACTCTTCACTTGTTCTTCAAGATCCGGTTTCATTTCGTCAAAAGATGGAACTTCGGCCTCTTCGCCATCTTCTCCACCCATTTGTTCTTGTTGTTCAGCAAACTGATCATATAGTTCTTCTAATTCTTCCTCGGTTGGCTCCGTATCTCCAGCCTCATCAGCAATAAGTTTATCTATTTTCACTTGCGTTTCAATCTGGGACATTATTTCTTCTTCATCCATCCCTTGTTCTTCCATAGCAGTCATGAACTCTTCTTTTGATTCAAGCTGATTCATTTCCACTAATTCATCAAGTGTTTCATCGACTTCTTCCTCAGAAGCATCATAATCACTATTATCTGCCTCCTGTATGAGTAGCTCAGTACCAATCATACTTTCGGCAACTTGTCCTTTTAATTGATCCTGGTCAACTTCTTCCCCCGTCATCTGTGATTGCATGGACGCTTGTTGGAATTGTCCTTGGTACGTCGTTTCAAATTCTTCTCCCGAAATTTCTTCTCCATTCACCTCTGCAACAACGTCAGGAATGCCTTCTAAGTCTGGCTCAGGCATTTCAGGAGCTGCCTCCTCACCTTCACCTTCCTCAGCAGATTCTTCCTCCTGTGTTTCTGCATCCTCATTATTATCTTCAGCTGACTCTTCTGTATCACCACATGCTGCCATTACAGCTATAAGTACAGCAAATGATAAACTTAACAACCATTTTTTATTCAATTTCATTCTCCTTTCTCTTTCATACAGTTTGGCACATTGTAACATATCTTTATTCGTTGTACACCTATTTATAATGTGTGCAACTATTTCCTTTTTATAAGTAATTTTTCTATATACTGTTATTGCGCCTTATACGTCCAATTTGATATGAAGAAAAAAATCAATACCGATGCTTGGAAAAAATAAGAAAAAGCACCCCATATGAAATGTAGGATGCTACAATGTCTTTTATCTAGTTTGTTATGAGACATTAAACCAATAAAACTTCTTCCAGAACGAATCCTCATTATAGTCGAAACTTATTCACTGACATGCATTTCCTCTAAAATAGATAAGTCTACCAGTCCATCAATATCATTACTCGGAATATATTCAGCCGCTTCACTAATATCCGCCATTTCTTGAATAACTTTCTCGTTGACATTTGTTGTAACTTCCAGTCTGTTAAAAGCAGCTTCTAATTCATCCTTATTAACCTCTTGCCCCGTCAAATCCTTTAAATGTTGTACGACCATATCCTGACTTTCTTCTGGATTATCTATGACAAATTGAACAGCCTTTTCATGAGCTGTTAAATAAGATTCCGCGAGATCTTCGTCATTTGAAAATGCCTCCGTAGCTGCGACAACGGTATTGGTGGAATCTTTTCCCCAGGCGAAAGATTCCCAATCAAGTAATAGCTCCCCATTTACCTGTGTTTCTAATACGTAACCCCAGGGTTCTTGGGTTGCAGCAGCATCAACAGAATTTTGTGCAAATAAGGTCGTTGTATCTGCTGGATCAGCGGCGTATAATTCGACTGTCCCACCATTTGACTCAGGTTCTAAATTAACTTCCTGTAATGCTTTTCGCAACATAACGTCTTGCGTACTACCAATGACAGGGATCGCGACACTTTTACCATCCAAATCAGCTAAATCATCAATACCACTCTCCTCACTAACTGCGAGTACTGCACCGCCGTTTACGGCACCAGAGAGGATGTGATAGTGCGGATCTTTCACATAAAAGTTAAGTAATGGGCCAGGTCCCACTGTGCCTACATCGATATCGTTCGTTGCCATTGCTTCCATAAATAGTCCGCCGTTCGTAACAATTTGCGTCTGATAATCGACATCCTCACCAAAAGCTTCATCAAAATAACCGTTTTCTAAAGCAACCATTGTAGCAATATGCGTCAGGTTAGGAAAGTATCCAATGGTAATCTGTTTCTTACCATCTCTTTCTTCTATTTCTTCACTTTGTGAACAAGCAGCAAGCAAACCGATAACCATAAAAATAATGGCTAGAAGGATCGAATAACGTTTCATTTTTTCTCTCCCATCTTTTCTTATTCGTCAAGATTATAGAAATGATCGGACTTAGGCTAGAAGACTCCCACTTCAATTTAGTCCATTTTCAAATTTTAAGATGGAGTAACTCAAAGCTACATGAAACATACGTCTGCGATAACTAGGCACAGCGCTCACCAACTAGCAGATCTTTTGGTGATACGAGAATTAGCGCAGTCCCAGATAATTTTAGTGAGACGAATTTTAGCATAGTCCAAACTTCGGTATTCTTCTTATTTAATCAAGCTAACCCCCATTTTCTTTGCACACGCCGTTCCAGTTTTAAGAAAACCACATTATCCATCATAGTTCCGATAATAGCTATAATAATCATGACAGATATGACAAGGTCCATTTGTCCGAGAGATCGGCCCGTTTCCAACAGGTCGCCGAGCCCCCTCCTGCTCCGAGTAATTCTCCCGCCATTAAGGCGCGCCAGGAAAATGCCCAGGCAATGCGTAAACCGGAAATGATCTGTGGAATGGATGCGGGTATAATTACCGTTCGCAAAAAATGTAAGCCCTTGGAACCAAATGTTTTGGCTACACGTTGATAAAGGGGTGGTACATTTTTAAAGCCACTAACTGCATTGACCGTCATCGTCCAAGTTGCACCAATGGTGACAATGAATAGAATCGCAAAATTATTGAGCCCGAACCAGATAATAGCAAGCGGAAACCAAACAATACTAGGAATCGACTGTAAAGCTGTAATAAGAAATCCAAGAGTATCTTCCACTATCTTATATCGCCAAATTAAATAACCAAATAAGAGCCCTAGCGATACTGCGATAGTAAAGCCAATAAGCAGCCTTCCTAAACTTTGCCCAATGGCGACAATGATTTGACCACTAACAATTCCGTTGAATAACGTTTCTATCACTTGGAAGAGACCAGGAAACATAAAAGCAGGTAAACCTAATAATCTAGATGTGACTTCCCATATCGTTGCTAGAATCGCGATGAAGATGATCCGTCTTAAAGCTGTAGTCATCTCCCATTTCCTCCTTTAGTACTTTTTCCATTTCTTCTTCTAATGTTGCTAATATTTGTTGTTCTAAATAAAGGGAGACACTATCAGGAGTGACACCGTCTTGCATCGTTCGTACTGTAAAAGTTGCCTTGATTTTGCCTGGGCGCGTTTCCAGAACGATTATTTTTTCTGATAAAAGAACAGCCTCTCGAATGTTATGCGTAACGAAAAGAATCGTTACTTCCGTTTTACGCCAAATATCAAGTAATTCTTTGTGTAGTACCATTCTTGTTTGTTCATCTAAGGCAGCAAATGGTTCATCCATTAATAAAATATCCGGTTCCATGACAAGCGCCCGAGCAATAGCAACACGCTGCTTCATCCCACCGGAAAGTTGGTGAGGGTAAGCATCAACGTAATTGCTTAAATGGACCATCTTCAGCATGGCTAATGCTTTTTCTTCGGCTTGTTTTTTTGGTATTTTTTTCAAACGTAAGCCATACGTGACATTGTCCAGAACGGAAGACCATGGGAAGAGTCCATCTTCCTGAAAAACAACAACACGATCTGGGCCTGGTTTAGTCAATTTTTGTCCAGAAACAGCGATTTGCCCTTCATCTATGTCTTCAAGCCCGGCAACTAAATATAGCAAGGTGGATTTTCCGCAACCAGATGGGCCGATTATAGATAAAAATTGCCCTTTTTCCACTTCTAAATTGATGTTTTCCAAAACTTTTAATTCGTTTTTATCTTTGTTTTGGAAACTCTTTTCCACTCCTTCGATTGTTAAATACAAGTTGATCCCTCTTTTCAAATTCGAGTCATATTATAATTATTATTTCCTGAACCATATATGCTTTTTCCGATCGATTTTGTATATTTTAAGCTAAGTATATTCTATGATTTTTATTTCTGTGCAGAACCATGCAGTTCGACTCTTCGGTTTAGGGTACAAAAATGCTTCACATTTGGGAATATAGACCTGTTCCATCTCATTTCATTTATTGTTCCTTCTTACTTCAAATAAACGTTTACAATCCTACGCTCCTTCGACAATTTTCCTTAATTCATGAAACTTTTATCCCATTTGGAGTCGAATTTAATAAAAAATTAGTGCTTTTGCATCTAGTAAATATACGTAACATTATTTACGTTAAAGTAAGTGGATTTATCATGATTTTATTGGAGGAGATAACAACTTATTTTATAGGAAAAGATAGTGATTTTTGGAGCAAATGTTAGCTGAAAAATGATAGATCGGTTTGATCAATAGAAGTAGAAGTTATTCCATTAATCTATTAACTTAACGATATGTTTACAATCCATTTATCATGTCTTAATATTTGTTCGTTATGGTAGATGTAGGAGGTGAGAAGTCAGAATATATCTGTAAAAGATCCATTCCCCGAATAGCTGAGGCTATAATAATGTCAACATCTTATGAAACTTATACATATGAAATGAAAGATACGAAAACTGCTCTGGGATTATGTCTATCATAGGAAAAAGGGGGTGGAACTTTTTGTCGCCACAACTTGCTATCCGTTTGAAGATGTCGGGTATGCCCTGGGTCGCTGTGTGAATATACTATTCGAAGAAAGATGAACATGATCACACCCTTATGCCCATCCGCAAAGTGTGAAATTGGATCTAGCATTCATAGATGAAAAGAATGAACAGGGAGGAATCGAGAATGCACTCACCCATTAGAAGAAAATATTATAGTATGATGATGATTTTGGTATTATTGATAAGTATATGGACGCCTGCAGCGGGGTCTGTGACCATACATGCTGCTGAAACGGACGATTCTATCACTGTCGAGGAAGCGTTGGAAATGGATAATGATGGCAGTGAACAGACAGTTGTGGCACATATCGTTGGCTATGTAAGTAGCTCCGGAAGTGTATCGGATAATGAATTTACAAATGATGATAATGTTGCACTTGCAGACGAAGCTGGCGAAACAGATCCAGATAATATGCTGTTTGTTCAGGTGAGTAGTGATTATCGGGCAGAATTCGGTTTGAATTCTAATCCCGATAATCTTGGTGAAGCGGTTATGGCCACTGGTGTTATGGAGGAATATTTCAATCACAATGGCCTTAAGGAACCGAGTGATATGGAACTTGCTTCTGAAGAACCGGATGAACCAGAATCGGATGAATCACTCGAATTACAGTCCATTATGGATGTAAGAGAGCAAGCCACCGGAGAAGCAAAGACAAAAGGGGTTGTCACGGCAAAGTTAAAAAATACCATTCAAATCCAGGATGAAACTGCAGCAATTGCCCTTCGACCGACAAGCCTTGATGTGCAAGTCGGCGATGAAATCACCGTGACTGGAAGTTTAAATGACTACCGTGGATTATTACAGTTGGATGACGTAACTGTTCATGAGACAACAGATACAAGCATTCCGGATCCGTTGAATCTCACTGGTAATGAGTTGGAAAACCATCAATCGGAATTGGCTGTCATTGATAATGTCACACTAACCGATGTCGAGCAAGGAGATGGTTGGGCGAATTATACAGCTGAAGATGAAGACGGGAATACATTTATAGTGCGTGATGAAACAGGAGAGCAAAGTTTGGAAACCGGTAACACTTATGATTCAATTACCGGAATGGTAATACAGTTTGACGCAGAACAACAGATTATTCCGCGCAACCAATCGGATATTGTCGGTGATGCATCTGCCATCCAGCAGCCTGTAGCCAGTCCTGAGTCGGGCTCTATTCCATCAAGTTCAGACGTTACACTGGAAACAGCGACTAGTGACGCAGATATCTATTACACAACAGACGGTAGTGACCCATCGGAACATGGTGAGATTTACAGAGAAGCAATAACAGTTGATGAGGACGTAACGATTAAAGCGGTAGCTGAAAAGGAAGGTTTACCATCAAGTAACATAGCGGAATTTAGTTATTCGGTCTATGATCCCAAAGAAGCTGTCATGATTCACGATATTCAGGGTGAAGTACACGAATCACCGATGAATGGCAACACAGTACAAAATGTTGAAGGAATTGTCACCTATAAATATGACATCAGAGGTTCACATTATTTTCATATGCAGACACCTGAAGCGGATTATGATGGAAATAGCAAAACATCTGAAGGTATCGTTGTCTACACAGGCAATACGGATAATGTCGATGTCGGTGATCTTGTTCATGTAACTGGAGAAGTCGATGAATATCATATTGACGGCTATGATGATAGGACTGAAACAGATTTATCCGTTACGCAGATTAATGCACGTGATGACCAGGACGGTATTGTTGAAGTGACAGAAAGCAATGTGGAACTCCCATCCCCTGTTCGCTTAACATCAAGTGATATTCCTGAAAATATCATTAGCGATGATGGCTTTGACAGTTTTGAACCAAGTAATGATGCAATTGATTATTGGGAAAGTATGGAAGGGATGCGTGTAGAAGTTGCACCATCACGGGCAGTAGCACCTCAAGAGCATGGCGATCTGGTTGTGGCAACAGAAGAATTCACACCGGAAAATACGACAACGAATGGCGGTGTTCGCTTAACGGAAGAAGGACCAAACGCGCAAACGATTCAATTTAAACTACATCCTAATGGTGAAGCGAGAGATTTTGCCGTCCAAACAGGTGACCAAATCACAGATCCTGTTGAAGGTGTCGTAAATTACGGGTTCGGAAACTACAAAGTCTACGCTGACTTGGAGGAAGTCGAATCTGCTTTTGAAGAAGGAGATACAGAGCAAGAACAAACGACGATCACGAAAGATAATGACAAACTAACGGTGGCAACTTACAACGTGGAAAACTTTTCAGCCAATGAAAGCGAAACTTCGCAACAAAAAGCGGAAAATATAGCCCGTGCTTTTGTAAGTGATATGGAAAATCCGGATATTGTGGGCATTGTTGAAGTGATGGATAATAATGGACAAGAACAAGGTCCTGATGATGCGGATGCCTCTGAAAGTTATAAAAGATTAATTGATGAAATCAGAAAACAAGGTGGCCCTAGTTACGATTATGCCAATATTGATCCCGAATACAATCAAGATGGCGGTGCGCCGAACGGCAATATTCGTGTTGGTTTTCTTTACAATCCAGATCGAGTATCACTGACAGACGGTGAACATGGAACAGCTACAGAAGCAACGGATTATGATGAAGGTAAATTGACATTGAATCCGGGGCGTGTAGCTCCAAATGAAGATGCATTTCAGAACACACGAAAGCCACTTGCAGCTCAGTTCGATTTTAATGGTGAGAGTATTGTTGTAGTAGCCAACCACCTTAATTCCAAAAACGGGGATGATGGCGCGTTTGGACAAAATCAGCCACCTGAGTTGAGCAGCGAACCGCAACGTCGTGAAATGGCAAACATCATTAATGAATTTGTTACTGATATCAAAACGGAGAATCCGGACGAAAATATTGTCGTCTTAGGGGATATGAATGATTTTGAATTTTCGGCGCCACTGGATATTCTTGAAGGGGATGAACTCACCAATGCAATGATGTCCGTTCCTGAAGAAGAACGCTACTCCTATCTTTTTCAGGGAAACTCCCAGGTGCTTGATCACGTTCTCGTGTCAGATCATCTAATAGATGCGACAGAGATTGATGTATTGCATGTCAATGCTGACTTCACGGATATGCATGGGCGTGCGAGCGATCATGACCCGATATTGACGCAAATTGATCTGGAAGCTGCTGAAGAAGATGAAGAAACGGAAGATAATTTTGAGCTGTCATTGATGCATATGAACGATACCCATGCACGTGTTGAGCCACTACCGAAAATGATGACAGCAATCAAAGAATTCAGAGAGAACAACCCGGATTCCTTACTTCTCCATGCCGGTGATGTTTTTTCCGGTACCTTGTATTTCAATGAATTCAGGGGACAAGCAGATTTAGAATTGCTGAACTTAATGGATATCGATGCGATGGTTTTCGGTAACCACGAATTTGATTTAGGTGATGAGGAAGATGGTCATGCGTCACTATCGGAGTTCGTTGGAAATGCCAACTTTCCGTTTTTAGGTACGAATATTGATTTTTCACAGGATCCTTTCATGAGTGGGCTTGAAACCAATCAATCCTTAGTTGATGATCCACAAGACGGTGAAATTCACGACAGTATTATCAAAGAAATTGATGGTGAACAGGTCGGGATTTTCGGTTTGGATACGGAGGATACAGCGAGTATTGCCAGTCCGGCTGAGGTTACGTTTGATGACTTCATTGAAACAGCCGAACAAGCGGTGCAGGATTTTGAAGATGAGGGAATTGATAAAATTATCGCTCTAACTCACCTTGGCTATGACAGTGCACCGGAAATAGGTAATGATTTACGCCTTGCTGAAGAGGTTGATGGGATTGATGTGATTGTAGGCGGTCACTCTCATTCTGTATTGGAAGAGCCTACACGTATCCCTGAAGTAGTGACAGAGGATGCGGACGGAGAGGATGCGGATCCAACTATTATTGTTCAGGCAGGAGAATACGCCGAATATCTCGGCACACTTGATGTGACGTTTGATGAGAATGGTGTAATCACCGCTTATGATGGTGAATTGCTCGAAGTGGATAGCTTTGAAGCAGATCCTGAAGCTACGGAGGCACTAAAACCGTATCAAGAACAAGTTAATAACGTCATGAATGAAGAAATCGGGGCAGTGGCTGAAAAAGATTTGACCAATCCACGTCAGGATGAACCTGGGGATGACAGTGTCAGAGCCAATGAAACAGAGCTTGGAAACCTAGTGACAGATGCTATGCTTGCCAAAACACAGGAAAAATTCCCTGATACAGTTATTGCTTTCCAAAATGGCGGCGGTATTCGTGCACCGATTGATGCAGGAGAAATTACGACGGGTGAAGTCATCAATGTTCTCCCTTTCAGTAATGATCCGGTCATCGCAACAGTCACCGGGCAAGAGATCAAAGATATTCTAGAGGAAAGTGTTCGTCAGGCTCCTGCTGAAAATGGTGGCTTCCTACACGTCTCTGGTATGAAGTTCTTTTATGATAGTGAAGCTCAACCAGGAGATCGCATCGTTCAGATGTATGTGGAGAATAACGGTGAATTGGAAGAAATACAGCTTGATGAGGAGTATTTAATTACGACGAACGAATTTACCGGACAAGGCGGTGATGGATTAGAAACGTTTGAAAACGTATATAATGATGGCCGAGTAAGAGATATCGGAGAAATTGACTGGGAGCAATTGAGGGATTACATGGTTGAAGAAGAACATCTGGATGGAGTCGTCGACCCTGAACGAGAAGAACGGATTGTTGATTTGCTGGGTGAAGAATTTACAGGATTGCCGGAAGATCCGGGTGACGGAAACGGCGATGCTGGAGATGATGATAATTCAGGTTCAAATGGGGATGGCACTAAACCCGGTGGAGATGATGACGGTTCAGGACCTGATGATGGTACTACACCTGGAGATAATGACTCCGGGCCAGGATCCGGTGGGGATGGCACTGTACCTGGAGGCGATGGAAACGGCACTACTCCTGGTGATGATGGCTTTGGGCCAGGTTCTGATGGGGACGGCACCGATCCTAGTGATGGTGGCTTTGGGCCAGGTTCTGATGGAGACGGCACCGATCCTAGTGATGATGGCTTTGGGCCAGGTTCTGATGGAGACGGCACCGATCCTAGTGATGATGGCTTTAGTCCAGGCTCTGGTGGGGATAGTACCGATCCTAGTGGTGATGGTGCATCCTTGCCTGATACAGCAACAAACATGTATACGTATCTGTTGATTGGTAGTATACTATTGCTAACAGGTAGTATGATACTTCTTTACAGACGGCGATATTCTAGTAAGTAGTAGATGTATATCATTCATCAGAAAATATGTAAGTTTATAGCTATAAACTAGAAACAGGCCCTTTTTACATGGGCCTGTTTCTAGTTTTGAGGCTTCGGCGTTCGATCGTTTTGCACCTTCGTAATACTCGGTGCAAAACGATTGAATAATTGGTGATGATGGATTGCTCCTATACTTCCTATCACAGCAGTTCCCCGATCAGCCAACACTCTTTTTTTACTAGTTATCCTCGGATTGCTGATTGTTCCTTTTAACTGCTTCTGCATCCGTATCGCTATAGATGCTCGTACCGTGCCCTCCTGTTGTTTTAGCAATAAATTCCTTTGCTTCATTATATGACAATCCAGAACGCCGACTTTGTTCTTTAATTGCCTCAATATCCGTTCCAGCAACCGTGTATTTGTCATTGATTTGATTATTTTCCTTCATGTAAAAAAACCTTCCTTCTTGTTTTCTGTTATTATGTTGCGCAAAAGAATTTTTTTCATGAATGGGAATTTGCTTTTACAAAAAATACCTTATTATTAACAGTTATCAAGTTCGACTATTTCTAACTGTGAAGTATTATTGTGAACGCTCCCTATTAAAAATTAAAATATATCGACAAATAGCAATATCATATTTTGTCACATTTTGTAATGATTTGTTACTTATTTGTAACCTTCCTATAATCTAACAACCTATTTTATTTGTTACAATAGAAAAAGTAAATAAACATCTAATAGGAGGATACATAATGGTAAAGAGTAATCACTCTGTAAGAAAGTATATTGTTTCGACAGCTTTAGTAACTTCTCTTGTTTTTACACCAATTCTTTCAGGAAGTGTTTTTGCGTACGGCGGTCCGGATGAAGAAACAAGTCAAAATAATGCACCCGTAAATGAACAAGTAGATAATCAGGAAACTACCGAAGTTAGCATTGGTTTAGTTTCTACGGGAGATCGTGGAGAATCTGTTAGTGAAGTGCAATCAACGTTAAATGACAAGGGCTATAATCTAAATGAGGATGGGATTTTTGGTCCAAACACAGACGGAGCAGTAAAAGATTTCCAGGAAGATAGAGGACTTTTAGTTGATGGAATAGTAGGATCAGAGACTTCAGAGGCATTGTCATTAAATAATACTTCAACCAATGATAGTTTAACAATCGAAGAAGTATCTAACGAAGAGGAAGTAAATGTATCTCCACAGGGGGATTTCGACGATTCCGAATCTGATTATTCCGGTTCTGATGTTGTTTCAATTGCACAAGACTTAGTTGGCAGCCCCTACTCATTCGGAGGAACAACTCCTGCAGGATTTGATAGCAGCGGCTTTATCAATTATGCATTTGGACAAGCAGGCATAGATTTAGATAGAACGCATGCGGCTATGTGGGCAAATAATGGTACACACGTGGATAATCCAAGTGTTGGCGATGTTGTATTTTTTGCCGATACGTATCAAGGTGGCGTCTCTCATAGCGGGATCTATATTGGTAACAACGAAATGATCCATGCTGGTACTGAAAGTACTGGTGTTGAAGTAACAACCATGAGCTATGATTACTGGCAAGACCGTTACATTGGAGCAAAATCTTTTGACTAAATAAACATCTATAGAAGGAACGGCTTTAAAGCTGTTCCTTCTATTTTTTATATTGACTAATTCATCCGTTGCTCCAACAAAACTATCCTTTCATCACAGTCATCTGACTACCGAAAATAGTTAAAAACTGTTATAGTTTTTATGAATGAAATAATCTAAAAGGAGCTGAACTAGGTGCACGTAGAAGAAATGCTGGAATACAATAAAAAATTTGTCGCTGGAGAAAACTACAAGCCCTATGAGACAGATACGTATCCAAATAAGCGAATGGTTGTATTTACCTGTATGGATTCACGTTTAGTTGAATTATTACCAAAAGCTTTAAATATCCAAAATGGGGATGTGAAGATGGTTAAAAATGCGGGTGCAATCATCCGGAATCCATTTGATAGTATTATGAAAAGTATTCTTGTTGCTATCTTTACCTTAAAAGCAGAGGAAGTCCTCGTCATCGGACATCATCATTGCGGCATGTCACATGTTGATACAGATGCGTTAACAAAAGGGATGACTGAACGCGGAATTACAGAAGAAACCATTCATACACTCACGCATAGCGGGATCCATTTGCATGAGGAATTTCGTGGGTTTGATTCTGTCGAAGATTCTGTCATGCAAAGTGTTTCAATCATTCGTAATCACCCACTATTACCAGAAGAAATTAACGTACACGGATTTGTTATTGATCCGGAAACAGGAAAAGTCGATGTAGTTACGAAAAACGAAGCATGATTGTAGCAATAAAAATAGTGTAAGTGTAAGCTTAATCACAACTACTACAAGGAGGCGTTTTCGATGAGTCGCTTAGAGAATAAGGTTGCCATTATTACTGGTGCTGGTAGCGGAATGGGACGAGAGGAAGCAATTCTTTTCGCAAAAGAAGGAGCAAAGGTGGTTGCAACAGATATTAATGAAAATACCATTAATACAGTTGTTGATGAAATCAAGTCCAATGGTGGAGAGGCAATCGCTATCAAACACAATGTTGCTTCCAAAGACGAATGGAAAAATGTTTATAAGCAAACCATAGACACCTTTAAAAAGCTGGACATATTGATAAACAATGCAGGCATCACGCAACCAATGTCTATGGATGATTTAACAGAAGAACAGTGGGATAACATAATGGACATAAATCTAAAAGGCACTTTTTTAGGAATCCAATTGGCATTACCACATTTTCGGGACAACGCGGGTGGATCCGTTGTCAATATTTCTTCCATAGCCGGATTGACAGGCAGTTCCGGCGCTGGTGCATACACAGCATCCAAAGGCGGCATTCGCATGTTTACAAAATCCCTTGCAGCAGATTATGGAAAAGAAAATATCCGGGTAAATACGGTTCACCCTGGATATATTGTTACACCAATGAGCAAAGACTATATGGAAAGCAATGAATACAAAGGCTGGTTCTTATCCCAAACACCTCTAAATAAATTAGGGCAACCGGAAGAAGTTGCGGAGGCAGTTTTATTCTTAGCTTCAGATGCCGCCTCTCACATTACCGGTGTTGATTTACCAGTAGATGGTGGAGTAACAGCTATTTAAAAAATCTACCACCAGTGAAAAATTCCAATCCCCTTTCACTGGTGGCCATTTCGTTCAATTTGCTCGAAACATCACGACACCTTCTGCTTCTTCCCGACTTATTTTCCCTACGGATTCCAAATAAAGCAATCTTGTTATAGTCGCCATCAGTTGGCTCACATATAACGCACTTTCCGAATTTCCATATATTTCCTCGCACACCTGATGAGCTGTTTTACGTTCGTTTTTTGCATACTCCAAGACCTGCTTAAGTCGAGCATCATGTCTACTCCTTGTTTCAGCAACACGCTTGTCTAAATCATCAATCGAGTCACCATGACCCGGCAATGCGATATCTGTTGGATATTTCATCATCAGATCCAAGGAATGATAGTAATCGGAAATCGGATTGGCCTCCTCCCCTGTCCATAAGCCAATAACTGGAGAAATCTTCTTTAATAGATGGTCACCTATAATCATCACTTTATTCGAGTGGTTATAAAAGCAAAAGTGATCCGGCGCATGCCCTGGCGTCCATATCACTTCATATAAATCGTCTCCCAATTGGATTTTCTGATCGTTTTCAAAAAATCCATCCGGCTCAAAATGATAAATAAACGCATCATCCTTGTTATTTGCAGGAAGCTCATATCCCCCATGCTTCATCACCAAGCTTTTTATCTTACTCCGGACATTGAATTCTCTGTTCTTCTGCATTTCTTTGTAGCCAAGGTTTGATGTATACACAGGTACCCCAACGTTTTCCTGAAACCACTTGGCTAAACCAATATGATCCTGATGGGTATGTGTTAATACTACCTTTTCCACTTTGATTCCAGCATCCAACACGCGTCTCCACAATGCAAATGCCTCTTTGGAATAGATACCTGTGTCGATCACTGTATAACCTTGTTTTCCTTTTATAAAATAACAGTTCACTTCCTGCATACCGGAAGCGAAATGAATAGTTAGTTTATAAATGTTGTCTCTCATTTTTTCTAACACAAAACGTTCCCCTTTTTAAACATATCGCTATGTTATATTTTACCGTTCACTGTTTGAAATGCAAGAGGGATTACTTGAGAGATGCAGAGCATGAGAGCGAAAAGTACTTTTCTGTTCACGAAGGAAAACCGAACAAGTTCCCACATTTGTCGAATAATAGTAAAAAACGGTCACATTGTTGGTGACGTTTTTTACTACTTGCTCCAACTTGATTTGATTTGGGTGGAGTCTGCCCCTGGTCGAGTGTTTTTAATAAACAAAGATAATACAAGACCGATGATAGCGGTAATACCTGCAACAATAAAGGAAACATTTACGCCATGTATCATCCCGCTGACACCCTCATCAGGTAACGCACTTGTTGTCATAACCGTTACAAGTAAAGCTGTTCCAACGGCACCTGCAACCTGGCGCATCGTATTATTCATCGCTGTACCATGTGGTATTAAGTCTTCCGGTAGTTGATTTAACCCTGCGGTAGTTACCGGCATCATAACCATGGCCACCCCAAGCATCCTTATCGCATTCATTATCGCAATATAAATAAATGTAGTCTCCTCTGATAAATTGGTAAACATGAATGTTGTAATTGTTAAAATCGATAGACCAATAATGGACAACCATTTGGCACCAAATTTATCGAATAATTTTCCGGTAACAGGGTTCATAAGTCCTGTTAGAATCGCTCCCGGCATCAGTGCCATCCCTGACTGCATTGCTGTAAATCCGAGCATGTTTTGCATAAATAACGGTAGAACAACCGCTGCCCCAATCATCGCCATAAACACAATCATACCGAGCGCTGTTGTTAAGGTAAATACTTTATATTTAAATATCCTAAATTCAAGTATTGGCTGTTTCAGGTTTAACTGCCTAAATATAAACCAAGTAAGTGCAATTGCTCCAACTATCATGGAGATAACAACTTGCCAGCTGGCCCATCCACTATTTCCAGCGGTGCTGAATCCGTATAAAATACCGCCAAACCCAAAACTGGAAAGGATAATCGATAAGACATCAACCCTTGGGAATGTCCGTTTCGTAACATTTTTGAGAATGAAATATGCAACAATGATGTCAATGATAACAATTGGTAAAATCACATAAAATAAGCTTCTCCATGGAAATTGCTCTACAAGCCATCCGGAAAGAGTCGGACCTATAGCTGGGGCAAATGCAATAACCAAGCCAAACAATCCCATCGCTGTTCCTCGCTTATGAACAGGGAAAACGAGAAACATGATCGTCTGCATTAGTGGCATAATAATTCCCGCCCCAGAAGCCTGAAAAATTCTTCCTGCCATTAATACAGAAAAACTGGGGGCAATCGCACAAACGAACGTACCGACACCAAAGAGCCCCATCGCTGTCAGAAAAAGCCCTCTTGTTGTAAAACGTTCAATCAAAAAGGCAGTGACGGGGATCATAATTCCGTTAACCAGCATAAAAACAGATTGAAGCCATTGCGCTGTGTTTGCATTCAAATTCAAATCATCCATAATATGGGGCAGCGCCGTACCTAAAAGTGTCTGATTTAAAATAGCAACAAAGCACCTGAAATTAACACAAGCATGAGTGGTACTTTATTGATAGTAGAAGAGCCCGCTGATTGTGAGGTTTCGTTTGTTCCCATTTTTATTCTTCCTTCTTTCTTTATGGTCAATGCCTGTATTGCTGACACTATTATCAGCATTCTCTATTGGGAAAAAAACATTCGTAATCATAGTATAAACATAATCGTAATTTTTAATTGCATTGGACACAATGCACAACAGAATATAATACCAAACGAATGTAAACGTGAAAGAAAGATGTTTGAAAGTAGGAACGAGGAGTTATAAGTAACAAATTAATGCGATACACATGACAAGGAATTTCACATATTCCTGTTTCCTTGAGAATTCGAATCAAATCCTCCCGAAGCCGCCCAATTGCACTACGCTTTTATATCTCTATACGTCAATCATAAAATTCCATATATGGCTTTTCGGCCTTATAATAGGCAATTCGATCTTGCAGCGTTCCTGTATGGAATTCAAACTTATGACCGTCCGGATCGGTAAAATAAATCGATTTCTTATCACGCCTATCTCTTGGCCTACCTGATAAAATGGTCACATTACATCGCCTAAGTCTCTCATATATTGCATCAAAATCATTTTCTTCAATGGTAAATGCTATATGTGTATAAGATTGATCTATTTCCTCGCGTGGAATATTCTTTTCCTCATTCAAAGCGAGCCACATGCCATTCATATCAAAATAGGCAGTGGTCTTCCCTTTTACTAAGAGCTTTGCTTCAAACACATCTTTATAAAAATTAATCGCCTGTTCCAAATCAGAAACTGAGAACAGCAAATGATTGATGCCCTGTATTTTCACTACTATTCCCCCCTCATAAGAAATCGATGATACCTCAACGCCTTAAAATTTTCACCTTCAACAACCCCATATTCATCCTGCTCATGGATAAAGTGAAATCCCTTTGCTTCATAAAAAGGAATCCCTTTATCATTTCCTTTTGTTACACTAACCCACTGCTCTTTGGCACCGTATTTCATTAATTCCTTAGTAATAGCATCAAGAAGCATGGACCCTATCCCTTCTTTTCTACGCTGTGGATCCAAATACAATACAAACAGTTCCCCATGATTTTCGCTGATCATACCTCCCGCACCTGCTCCTACAACATTCCCGTCATCAACAGCAACGATCCATCCATTCCATTGGCTGCTCGTTGTGGTAACTTCGCTGATTATTCTTTCAGGAGTATAAAATTCGTTTATCATCCTATTGATGTATGTACTTGGAACGAGTTCAGCGTAAGTTGCCCAGTAACTATCTATACAGACTTTTGCAATTCCTTCCACATGTTCCAATGTAGCCTTCTGAATGGTTATCACGGCGCCACTCCTTTTCATCATTAACAAATCTGTGCTTAAAACAGCGCTTTATATATTCGATGAGTTTCTATGATTTATTTAGTCTAACGTTCCCTTCCATCTATGAATGAACTCCAATTTAACTGTTCTCCCGGGTCTAGTTCCCGATTTTTTATTCCAGCATATAATCATATGCCTCCAATTGACATACATTTTCTTTAGGTGAAAGGCTGTGAATTCTCCCGAGAAACTCGCCAGCCGCATAAATCTCGCTATTTTTCCCTGTATATGTGGTTCCCTCAATATAAGGATAAACAACGTAAGTTTCGTCATCTATCGTTTGCGGATTTTGCTTATGCAAATGTACAGGTGTAACCACGTTAACTCCATTATCACTTAAAAATGCTGTATATTCCATCAAACGATGCGCGCGCTCTATTGGGTGTTGTGTCTGCTTAACAATGACACATCATCTTGTTCAAGGGGAACATGGTATACAGGGGAAAAGGATAAAAACTAGTTGGCTCCGTTTCCGTATGAAAACCGAATTTCTGCAATATCGTTGTTCCTTTCATTCTTATCAGCCTTTCTGTCATTGTGTTTTTCTCTTTTCCATACATCATAAGGAAACGGAATAAACAACAATATCCTTTCCCCATTTATGAATATGTTTCTCTCGTTTCATACCAATCCGTTCTGCCACTTTAATCGATGGCGCATTTTCTGGATCGATTAATGAAATGATTCTCTTCAATCCTAATTCTTCCAATCCATACTTTTTACAAGCTTGGGCTGCCTCAGTCGCATATCCTTTTCCCCACGCACGTCTGGCAAATAAATAGCCAATCTCCATTTCGACAGTGCCATCAACTTTTTGCAAAACAATCCCACACTGTCCAAGAAACTCCCCTGTTTCTTTTTCCTCAACGATCCAGAGACCAGAGCCATAACTCACATAATTTTGCAACGTCCAGTCAATCCATTTAATGGTTTCACTTTCATCTTTGGTGGAAGGATAATATGTCATCGCCTCTGGATCCGAGAAAATTTCCATTAAATGGTGCACATCATTTTTATTCATTTTTCTTAAGGTTAATCTTTCTGTACGTAAAATAAATGTGTTATCCACTGTTATATACTCTCCTTCATTATTAATACTGAAAACCACGATTGTCTACGTATTGGTATTACAAAGTATTGTAAATGACTACAATTCAGGCACCTTTTCCCCCTTTAAAAGTAAAAGTTTTGAAAATGTTTGAAGCTAAATCCGAACATCAAAATTCCAATTGCTTATTCCACAATAGAGGCCAAATATTGAACACATTGTTTGTTAACCAGTCGATATACCCATGTTTTTGATGCTCTCTTCCCCGCACTGCTTTATTATTCCTAGATCATCCTAGATAACTCCATTTCTATTATTTTACTTCAGTTTTCAAAATAGCATTCTGACCAGCGCGAACTTCCTTCCCATTTACTGAATCGATACTTTTCATGTCATTCGTATTCGTAATAATGACGAGAATAATATCACTTGCTGCTTTTTCTTTCACCAATTCCATATCAAAACTAATTAATCTATCTCCCGGTTCCACTGTATCTTCTGCGTCCACAAAGCTTTGGAATCCTTCCCCATTCATTCCAACAGTTTCCAGTCCAATATGAATTAATGTTTCAACTCCATTAGACGATTGGATCCCCACCGCGTGTTTCGTTTCAAAAACTTGAATTATTTTTCCTTCAATCGGAGCTACAACTGTTTTATTTATTGGTTTAATAGCAACCCCATCTCCCATCATCTTTTCGGAGAATACAGGATCCTGAACTTCTGATAACGGAATAATCTCCCCATCAACTGGCGCGTAGATTGTAGTTTCCGAATTATTTTTCTTTCCGAATAATTTATTGAACATTCCATTTACCACCTTGTTATAATAAAATAATTAATTCTTAACAAAATACAGAGAATATAGAAAAATGGTGAACTAAAATGATTGAACTTGTAACACCCAAAACGTAGTCCCCCATTTTTTATATTTTTTAAGCAGACTAGCACGACAATAACAAAAGCTCTTGGATCAATTAAGATTCATATCATTCCTTATTGGTTGGTTGAACGACTTCAGCTCAAATCAAGCTCCAATGGTGATAATAACCGTTGTAATTGATGCTTTGCTTCTAATTAACATACGTTTGTTCCTGGGACACGTTTTTTAATCTTTCTAGGTGAATGGCTACATACCCCAATTCATGTTCCGGCAAGTTAATCCCGTGCAAGTTATTAATTTTTTTGGCAGATTTTGATGCAATACGAAAAGAGTGCTTGAATTTACGCTTAACCATTTGCAGCATTTCGTCATCCATCGCATACGACTCATGTTGATTGCTTGTTCTTGTCAAAGCAAAGTGAAGATGTACAACAAGTCGTTCGTATGCAAGTTCTTCCTCCCTTATTTTGATTTTCAAATGGGATTTGATCGAATCAATCATATCTTTAACAATCGTTGTTTGTTTCACGGCTTCTTGAAAAAAGTTACCTTTTTCGATGTTCATCGTGTGAATGTACAACGCGATAAATGCCGCCTCATCGATGGACAGATCTTCTTTTGTTTTTTCCTTAATATATTGAACCGCCCAAATCCCAATTTTAAATTCCCTTTTATATAATGCCTTAATTTCACTTGTTAGTTTGTTTCTGAGGTGAATCCCTTTCTTTTTCCGTTCGATTGCAAAAGAAATATGATCAGTTAATGCAATAAGCACATGTTCGTTTAATTTAGTATCTAACTGTTGTTCCGCATAAGAAATGATATCGTTGGAAAGCTCAAAATGTTGCTCCGGAATGCGTAAGATTAATTGTTGTAATTGTTCATTCTCCTTAAGGACAAACAGCTTTTCTATTGCATAATTAGGAATAATATGGTTTTTCTTTTTCCCAAATCCGATCCCCCGACCAATAGCAATTTGTTCGTTTTGTAACTCATCCGTCGCAATAACAGCATTGTTGCTTAGTACTTTTTTTAACTTCACCTACATTCACATCCTACTGATCAAATTTTCTTACTTGTTAGTCTACCTATTCCTTATGTTTATCTAGATTAGGCAAGGCCCCGCTAACAAACCCATGGGATCGCTCGAGCATGTCTTCCGCTTTGTCTTTTGAACAATTTAATATCAGCATAACGATCGCTTTCTTTACTTGACAATCAGATAATTCGTAGTGCTCACTAGCCTTTTCATATCCGACTCCTGTCGCATCCATAATAATTCGTTTTGATCGTTCTTCTAATTTATAATTATTTGGCTTCAGGTCAACCATTAAATTTTGGTACACTTTTCCGACACCAATCATTGCAGTTGTCGATATCATATTCAGTACCATTTTTTGGGCGGTTCCTGCTTTTAACCTTGTTGAACCTGTCAGAACTTCCGGTCCTGTCTCCATTTCAATTGAAACATCAGCATAGGCGCTGATTTCAGCCCCTTTATTACAAACGATACTCACAATATGAGCCGACATTGTCTGAGCATGCTCTAACGCTCCTATCACATAAGGGGTTCTCCCACTCGCTGATACCCCACAATCGTATCATTTTCCGTAATATTTAGCTCCTGTAAATCTTCCTTCCCATTTTCAGCACTATCTTCATTCCCCTCGAGTGCCTTCACAAATGCATTCAATCCTCCAGCCACAACGCCTTGCACCATTCCATCTGGGACGCTAAAGGTAGGCACACTTTCTACTGCATCTGAAACGGCCAACCTTCCACTATTGCCTGCTCCAATATATATAAGCCGCCCGCCTTTTTTAAACGAATTTATAACGAGTTTTGTAGCACGCTCTATCGCCTCCAATTCGCTTCTAACAGCTTTCAAGGCGTTTTCATCTTCATGATTCATTTTCTTTAATACATCTAATACGGATAACTGATCCAAATTCATTGTTTCTTGATTGCGCATTTCAGTCGTAAGTTTCTCTAGCATATCATCATCTCCATTGATTTATTTCTACTGCTTGAATCGTTCTTTTCACTTCATTATATAGTGCTGAACGGATAACCAAGCCATTGACCTTCATTTCATTTTTAACTGTACCTTCTAGCCTTTCCGGCAAGATAGGTTATGATAAACGCCGCAACACAAGCGATCGCATAACAGAACAGGTATGGTAGATAATCGCCATTCGCAATGAGGGGTATAGATGACATCCCGGCAGCACCTATTGCAGAAGTTTCTATTCCAAAAAAACTGATCATCATACCACCAATACCTGCCCCTAGTGCCCCTGTAATAAAACCAAACCCAGAAGGAAGCAGCACACCATACATTGTCGGCTCACCAACTGCTAAAAATGTCGTCGGAATAGCAGCCTTAGCGACATCTTTCACTTGCTTACTCTTAGAAAGCAGATAAATTGCAATAGCAGCACCAACCATACCTGGATTACTCATAAGCCCTATCGCAAATATCGGCGTTGTCCCCGTCGCATTAATCAGCTCCATATGGATAGGAATTAGTCCATGGTGTAATCCTGTTACAATTAAAAATGGGAAGCTCGCCGCTAAAACAAAGCCACCTAACAAACCACTATAATCTAAAAGCCATAAAATACCATTAACTAACCAATCAGATAAAAACCCTGCCAATGGCATTATGGTGGCCATAAATATAGCAGCTGTAATTAATAACGTTAGCGTCGGCGTTAGCACAACATCTAAAATATTCGGAACAAATTTCTTTACGATTTTATTAACCTTTGACAAGAGGTAAACGCCTAATATAACGCCTAGCAAACCACCTTGATCAGTGGATAATCCCAAAATATCCAATTGCGGTGCCAGTGTAATCGCACCTAATGCACCACCAAGAATCGTATCCACGTTAAAGACGCGAGCGGATGTTATCCCAACAAAGATTGCTAAAAATGGAAACGTCGCATCACTTAAAATATCAAAAAAAGTACTTAGTCCTAATAAATTCCATGAATCCAACACGACTTGTTGAGCAGATAATGAATCCGTACCACTGATTCCAGAACTGTTCACTGTTTGTTCAGCCATATTCGTAATAATACTGTTTACACCCATTATTAAACCCGAAGCAATAATGGCCGGTATGATGGGAACAAAAATACTTGCAAACGTTTTTAACAACCCATTCTTTTTTTTGCTATCTTCATCTCCATCATTGAAAGATGAATTTGAATCCACTGATGATGAACCCATAATTTCTTCAATTTCTTCTCTCACTTTGGTACTTTTGCCCGGCCCCACAATGATTTGCATCGTTTCAGCTTTATTCGTCCCCAGAACACCCTCGAGTTTTTCAATTTCCTCAATTTGTACGATGGAATCGTCTTTTAAATTAATTCGAACGCGCGTCATACAATTGGTAACACTATTGAGATTTCCAACTCCACCTGTTAGTTCAACGATTTTTTTCGCTAATTTCCTGTCTTTCACTATTTATTCCTTCTTTCTATGTTAGAATCACAAGCCTACTACGTATTGCTTTTGTTATAACTAGCCTTTCCTCCTTTTCCTTCCTATCTATTCGCGCGCGATTGATTATTCTAAAAATATAAAAAGGCATGACGATAGAAATGGAAATCACTTCTATCATCATGCCTTATCGAATAAGTCACACGTGAATACGTTTTTTTAAATTGTATTTGTAGTATAACACTAGGTTATCTAGAAAACAACTATAAAATTTATAACCTCCTTTGCACTTTTACATTTCCTATTAATTCTAACAATACGTAAGTTAAAAAAATGTAAACATAAATTTGTAATTATACATAAATGTATAACATGAAAATATTAATGAAATCAAAATCATGGGGTAATAAGTATGAATTATTTAATAGATTAAAAGGGAGCAATCCAATTAAGTATTGTGTTTTCATGGAAATCACTTAAAATAGGTTATATAAGGTGGTTAGGCGATACAGGAGGAAATCAGATCAAGAAGCTAATTATAACGTTTAGGATGGTCTCGGATGAACAAAAAATGCAGTTAGTGAAGGAACTGCACTACCAGATTTTAAAAATCACAGGCAAGTAATGTCGAGTTCGTGCTGATGATCTATTCGAATCAAATTCGGTAATTCTCTTTCCTGCCTCTTTCTTGAAATGATATACTTGCACGCTCATGAATCAACCTTTCGCTAAATATAAAACTCCCTAACTCAACCCAAAATAAATCAACCCTGAAACAACTATAAACCCTGACAAAAATAAAACCTTATTCAACTTAGACCAATTTTTCATCCACCCCCATCTTTTTCTATCAACATCAAACCAACAAACATCAAGAATAACGGCAAGAACAATAATCAAAATCACTGCAAATGATGCCATATTTTTAATCCCCCATCAACACTTAGTTATCTAAAAATTCCCGATATAAGTCACGCCTCTATACTTTCAATACCATGTTTACTGTTTGCAACATATGCCCATCAAAATCATCATCAAATTCAGAGACAACTTCGAATCCTTTTGCTTTATAAAATGTAGTACCGATTACATTATTTTTTTCAACGCTTACATGAACTTCGCTTGAATTCAATCGCTCCATACTTTCTTGTAACAGAGTGGTACCTATCCCATTCCCCTGGTATGCAGGAAGTAAATAAAGCGCAGCAAGTTCAACTTTTCCCTCTTTGGAACTAGAAGTAAAATTGGCAAAGCCCACTACTTTCCCATCCACTTCTGCAACATACATCACGCTATTTTTTAAACGCCTTTTCATCATCGTCTCACTGTAAGCAGTCTTTAAGAAATTTTGCTGAATACAGGCAGGAATAATGCCTTCATACGTCGCATTCCAACTCGTTTTTGCAACATCCTGTACTTCTGGTATATCTTTCTTTTTCATTTTACGAATGACAACATTCATTTCCATCATCCTTGTTAATTTATTGTTTAATTGCAATATTTTATAATAGTATACCATTTATTAGGTCTACTGTGACGTGTATTTTTCTAAAAATTATTGCCTTATTTTCTAAATATGTTATAATCGTTATAACTGTTATAATATATTGAGGTGTATAAAATGAGTGAACATGAAAGAAAAGTAACAAAAATAGGCAACAGTTATGGGATTACCTTTCCGAAAGAACTATTAAAAGAAGCAGGAATTTCTTATGGAGACAACGTACAATTGGAAGTGAAGGAGGGGGACATTGTATTAAAAAAAGGTAAACAGGTGGAGCTTCCTGAAGGTATAAGTGAAGATTTCTTTGATGTATTGGAACGTAATACGGGTAAACACAAAGAAACAATAAACGAATTGGTAGACAGATAAATGCGGTACTTAACATATAAAGAAGTCGCTGCTATTAACCAATATGTTATTGAAAGATTTAGTCCGGGTGAACAAATTGGGATAAAATCACCTGAATTGTTGGATTCTGCTGTGCATCGGCCCAGTCAATCCGCTTTTGGTACTGATGCTTGCCATTCAGTGTTTGAAAAAGCAGGAGCGCTCTTTGAATCTATTGCTCAAAACCATGCTTTTCATAATGCTAATAAACGTACCGCTTTCCTGTCATTAACACAGTTTTTGTATTATAACGGATATGATTTTGCAATGAACAGTCAAACAGAGCAAGCAGATTTTACAGTCAATGTGGTTAATAAAAAGTACAGCTTTGATGAAATGGTAGAGATAATTAAAACATATAGTTTCCCTTTTTGATAAACAAAATGGAAATAGAAAAAGCATTGCGTTTGTCCAATGCTTTCTCATCCTTAAAAATTCCTCTTAACCCCTCTCCCGTTAATACAAACTTCCACCAGATTTTTTATTCTTAAACAATGCCTTCGCACTCTTTTCATTTACTACATCAATTTCAATTCCCTTATCTATCCGACGTCCACTGATGTGCGCAAACAGGGCAGCAACTCCCAACGAAACAATAGACATAACAACAATGCCAAGAATGATCATGAGTACCGGAGAACTCGCCTTCCAGGACAGAAGTGCTGCGAACAATCCAATGAATGTAGAAAAAATTCCAGAAGCATCTTGACTCATCTCAGAAAGAAATGACGAAGCGTCACCCGGAATAAGCATAAGCACATAAGGGACTAAAGCAACAAACAGATAAACATAAGACACCACCATCAAGAGAATAGAAGTCCCAAATTTCAATCGTTGTTGCGGGTTTGCCGGGTTATATTTCGACCCAGTTGTACCAAGCCATAAACCGATCGCACTAATTCCTACCGTAATAGCACCCTTTACTACAAATCCGATTACCAATTGCGTGATTGTCCAACCAAGCAAAATGCCGATAACGACTTCTAATACGGTTAGCATAATGAATGGCAGAATCCAACTAATCCATAATTTCCCCAGTGCTATGTCACGGCCAGCAAGTGGAAGGGTTCGTAATATCCAAACGGATGCGCCTTCGCGCCCAATGGAAAATGCAGCCAGCTGTCCATTAAAAAGCGTGTATATGAAAAGAAAAACAAGTTGTGCGATCGGCCATGATATGTCGTTAAATCCCCGCATGTCACTAAACGCAATTCCACTACTAAAAAAACCAATCAATGGGAAAATAATAATGAAGAAGATAGGCATAAACACAAGCCACTCTCGCATATCACGCTTAATCGCAAACCATTCTTTTTTCCCAACCGCAATCACCGGGTGACGAGGAGTATGCTGTCTCCTATTCGCTTTCGTGTTCTTTTGTTTCTTTTTCTTCTTTCCGCCACCTTCGCTTAAACGTATCCAGCCGGTACGAAACCCTTTTTCCACTAGATTTGATGTTACAACCATCATGAGGATTGCAAGAATGAGTAATAATGCTAAAGGAAGCCAAAAGTCCGCCTCTCCATTTATGGCATATATGATCGCTTCACTAGCCCATGTAACAGGAACCCAGTCAGGAAATAACGGAAGTCCGGCTAAAAGTACATCTACTATTGAACCCTCATTTGCCATATTCGGAATCATCACTGCTAAATAACCAAACAGTCCGGAAACAACACTTATGATTGGCATTAGTAACTCATTAACCTTACTGGCTGGGATAATTTGTATCAGTACAAGGTTTATTAAATAAGCTAACGAAAGACCAATGACCATTATTGCTACTAAAACAAGCAAGGAAATGGGGTAAAAGATCCAATGTGCATGCACTAATCCTCCATAAATACTTAATGGAACAGCGAGAAATACGAAAATCAGCAATGGAATCCCAATAAAGCTTTGGATATATTTTACCCAGAAAATGTACCGTGTCGGAATAGGCAATGTAAAAAGTAAACCTAAATCTGTTGCGGAATATAAATGTTTGAATACTTGCGGCACTCCCATTAGAACAATGAAAACAATACTAACTAAAAAACCATAACCCAAAATACCTAAAAGTACGGCTTCCGTGACAGACTCACCTACAGCAATAACACCCTTGCATAGGAAAAACAGAAGAATACCAAGTACAAGAAAGGAAATCACGTAGCTAATGAAATTGGTTTTACTTTGGGACTTTATCGAATTAATGATAAGTTTACGTTGATTATTTAGAAGAACCTTCATCATTTGTAGTCACCTTGACCCTCTTTCGATATCTCGCTAATGATCTCCTGCTGATCCTCCCCACCGGTTAACTCCAGAAAAATATCCTCCAGGCTTTGTTCCCCTTTGTCCTCATGCGTTTTCAATTCGTCCATGGTCCCCAAAGCAATAATACGTCCATCCGATATAATGCCAACACGATCACACATCTGTTCTGCAATTTCGAGGATATGTGTGGAGACAAAAGCAGTCATCCCGTTATCACATAACTGTCTAAGCAAGCTTTTCAAACTTCTTGCGCTTTTCGGGTCAAGCCCGACGGTGGGTTCATCCAAAAATAACACATCAGGCTCATGAACCAGTGCACCACATATGGCAATTTTTTGCTTCATACCATGAGAGTAACCTTCAATTAATTCATTTGCTCGGTCTGTTAGGCTAAATACATGTAGTAATTCTTCTGCTTTTGCTTGAAACTTAGTTTGTGGGATCCGAAAAACGGATGCGATAAATTCAAGATAATCCCAACCTGTTAATTTTTGGTATAAATTGGGTTGGTCAGGAACATAAGCGATTTGTTTCTTGGCCTTCATCGGTTCCTTCCATATGTTGACTCCCCCTATTTCCACGGACCCGGTCGAAGGTTCCAGTAAACCAGTCATCATTTTTATTGTCGTTGTTTTTCCCGCTCCATTAGGCCCCAAAAAGCCAAATAACTCTCCCTTTGGAACTTCCAGACTCAGGTTATGTACTGCTTCTTGCTTTCCATAGGCTTTTGTTATATCTGTTAGTTTGATAGATTTTACAGTCATGAATTATTCCCCCTAGAGATGAATAAGGTGCCTGGCACGCCCCAAATATTGTCGAAAAATAAAAGTAATGATATGCAAAATGTCGTTACCTTTACTTTTTTGGAATCCTTATTCGGTTAGCTTGTTTTTCTGCAATGAGGGTGGACATGCACCGTTGTGAGCTTTAATTTGTTTATTAATCTTGTTGATTTTTTTGCGTCTTTCCTTTCCTTGGAGTGGACGAAGTTCCTCTTTTAAGCGGTCAATTTCATTAGCAAGCTCCACCCACCTAGGCAAAAAGTGGTTGTCTTTCAATGTTTTATATAACTGCTTCTCCGAAGGGTTCATATAATTCTGATCATGTTTTAAAGGTTTTCCTTTGCCAGGAAGATCATCAAAATGACCTTCTCTTTCCGCTTTTTTTATGATTTCCGACATGTGATCAGTGTACTGAATTCTTTCATCAACCTCAAATTTGTCATCTTTACCATCATTCATAACGTCCCCACCTCCATTAGTGTACCCTTCCTCAACATAATGCCCTCTTCAGGACTAACCGAATGTACTAGCTAAAAGGAAATGCATCTTTATCATACACATATTCTATGTTGGGAGGAAAGATTCCTGCAATTATTCTACGATTACACAATGGTGGAGAAATCAATCCCAATAATCCGGATCCTCCATCCGCATCTCCTCAACTGCATCATCCAAATCAGCAGGGGTGATCACAAAAATAGAGTATGGCTCTTTCGCTTCCGTAGCAGCTTCATAGAAATACCGATTACTTCCCGGGAATTCATCATCCATCAGCATAATGCAACCATCACTCTTATCCACCAGCCACATGTTTTTCGCTTTAAATTGAAATCCCCCTCTATAGTCCCCCTTATATAGAGGTTGGTAAAAATCACAAACAGCAGCGAGCTCCTGATATTTTTCCTGAAGTTCATTCGGCCAACGGACTTCCTGGTTTTCAAAAGGCGGGAACATCGCAATACGAATATCGTATTCTTCCTTTAAATCCAGTACAACCTCAGCAGTCCATAATTCAACGCCCATCTGACCGGAAATCAAAACCCACTCCAGTCCTTCTTCTATGAAATGAATTAATCTTTTTTCAATGCCCTTTTTAATAAATGCTATCCGTGGATCTTCCTCTTTGAAAATATTTAATTCCATTGGCTTATATCCTGTTACCGTTAAAATTCTCATATGTATGATCCCCTCTTTTAAAAAAGGGCGGCAACATTTGCCAACCCTTTTTTTACGTTACCATTGTTTGTTCTATCTTTTCCAGTGATTCATGCCATGATGACCACCATGATGACCATGATGATTATGATTACCGTGATTACAATTACATTTTCCGTCTCCTGATCCATGACCTGGTGACATTGCACCACCTACCTGATTGCCTGGATCTTGTGGTACTTGAAAGGATCCTCCGTATTCATCTACACTATTGCACGTGTTTTGCATCGATGTGGAATGTGGGTACACATGTTTATTTTTAACGGTATGATGATTCATAACGGTCGTGTGCGAAGGATGTACATGTTGTACAACACTTTCTGAATACTGATTCACACAATTATGCTTGGTCGGATGCACGATCTTCTTTGGGCATCCACAATGTGGGCCGTGACGATGTCTCATTTAAAATCCCCTTTCCTGTGATAGGTTCACTATTAACTTATGGTAAACGCACAGAAAATGTATAAGACATCAACCTATTTCAGAAAAAATATCTGAAACCTAATACTAATTATGCCCCAGTAAACTCTATTTCATCGCACACTTCCACCATATGCCCAGAATAATCCACCATGATTTACATATCGTGATCAGCGCCTTTATTCTGACGCGAATGGTTTCTCTGTTTTACTTTATGTGATCCGCTTAAAGCTTCTCCATATGGTTGCTCTGGACTTGTTGGTAAGTTTGGACGTTCTTGTTGTTTTGGTCCTTTAGGTTTTCCGCCCATTATTGTCTCCTCCTTTCCTGTTTTATCAATAGCTTTTGGAAAGGAAGGATGTTCTATTCACTCTCCACCATGGATGAAATAACTAAATATCGGCCCATGAAACATCAATCGTATGATATTCGCCAGATCGCACCATGGAGTATACCCCTTGTCCTTCACATATCTTGAAGAACATAGGCGCAGGGCGCCCGGTTATCAACGTACAAACTGGAGCTCTCCACAATGAGATAGATGAACTTGACTTATCACCAGTAGTGGTGAAAGTCAAAGTGAATCTTATGCTTGGAAAGCGAAAAGGAAACATGTCCCTGCAACAGGGGAGCCGTGCGTTGGCCGGCAAGGCCGTTCTTAGTTGGCCTTCCTTTGTCAAGTGAGCTGATGTTGACTTTCACCCCAAGGGTATAAGTGCGACTAAGCCTCTGGCAGAGCCAATCGGCAAGTCTTCTTTATCGTAATGGAGGAGTGTGAAGTTTGGGACTGCGCTAAAGCTCGTCCCACCAAAAGACTTGGGACTGCGCTAAAGCTCGTCCCACCAAAAGACTTGCTATTGCTGGGCGCTGGAGCCGGATGAGGCTTATTTGGCCAGTGAATTATCCAAAACCTCAAAATTTTATAATTTCCTATGCAATAAAAAAATGTTGCACTTGGCACCCAAATCCCTTTAGACTTGCATCAAAACTGAACACAAAAATGGTTAAAGGTATGAATCCCAGTTCCATGTTTCACCACATCTTTATTCCACAAGATATCAACAGATTCTTGTACTTCTTCTAAAATACTTGGATCAAGCCCCAACTTATTATGGGAACCAAAAACCCTGCTCACACCCTCCATATGAGCTATCCTTTCCAATGAATGAACCAGATCTATTGGATCAGTGGTCGGATAAAACGCATACACCGGTGTCTCTATATACAGTAAATCTCCTGTAAACAGATAACCTTGCTCCTTATCAAAAATACATATATGACCTGGCGAATGACCTGGGGTATGTAGAATTTTTAAAGTCCGGTGCCCAAGATCTATTCTATCCCCATCAACTAATACTCCTGTTGGCTTCCCCTGATACGGTGTATAAGTAGAAGGATCAAATGTGTCAGGTGTCGGCTTGGTTATATCCCGTCCAATATCTTTACGGATTTGTTCAATGGGTAATCCCTTTATCCCGTTAATAAGCCAGTCTACCTCATCTTCATGCACGTAAATTTTTTCGAATGCGCCGTGACTGCCAATATGATCTGCGTGCACATGTGTAGTAATGACAATTATCGGTAAATCCGTCAACTGATCCGTTATCCTATTTATCTGATCAATTCCAAGACCTGTATCAATCAGCGCAGCATTTTCATTACCCATAAGTAAAAAAGAATGAACCCTTTCCCAGTGGCCATACTCACTAATAGCAAATGTTTTAGCATCGATCTCTTGCACGGTAAACCAACTATCTGATATAGGAGTCATATTCCGCTTCCTCTCCGCTTAATTCCATTTATTCTGCTCCTTCAACAAATCCCTGATTTCTGTAAGCAACGCTTCCTGTACCTCAACTTCCTCTTCTTCAGCTTCTTCTTCCCTCCGTTTGAATTTCGAAAGCAAACGAATAAACAGAAAAATAGAGAAAGCAATAACCATAAAATCAAAAATGGATTGGATAAAACCGCCGTATAAAATCTCCGCATCTCCAACTTTAATCATTAAATTCGTGAAATCAACACCACCCAGTAGTACTCCGACCAGTGGTGTAATAATATTTTCAACAAGTGATGTGACAATTGCTCCAAACGCCCCACCAATAATAACGGCAACAGCCAAATCCATTACATTTCCTTTAAAAGCAAATTCCTTAAAATCATTCCACATATTCTGTCCTCCATCTACATTTCACTTATCTATATTTTACCTGATATAGCAGTGATTGCAATTCCCTTTTTCTGATTGATTAACGCATGGCAGCTTACCAAAAACCACGTAAATAGTGTACACTGGGAAAAGCCCGAATAAAATAATCAGGAGTGTGAAACATTGAGTCTACCAATAAAACAAATCAAATTACATCATTTAAATATGCGATTGAACAATCCATTTACAACAAGTTTTGGAACCATTCAAGACAAAGAATTTTTTATAATCGAGGCCATTGATAATAAGGGAACTAGCGGTTTCGGAGAATCTGTTGCATTTACAAGCCCCTGGTATACGGAAGAAACCGTAGAAACAACACGACACATGATAGAGGACTTTTTAATTAAAATTTTACAGGAAAATGAAATTAATCATCCCGATGAAGTGACCGATCTCTTTGCCGTTATTAAGCGTAATAATATGGCAAAAGCAGCCATCGAAGGGGCTATTTGGGATCTGTATGCGAAACGAAATAATATCTCGCTCACGCAAGCCCTTGGCGGGAAAAAATCGCAAATCGATGTTGGTATAAGTATCGGAATTCAGGCATCAACCCAAGATTTAATCGATAAAATTGACTATTATCTCCAAGAAGGGTATAAGCGTATCAAGCTAAAAATCAAGCCGGGATATGATATTGAAGTACTTCGCAATGTACGAAAAACTTTTCCTGACGCTCCAATAATGGCAGATGCAAATTCTGCTTATACGCTTGATGACATCAATATATTAAAACAATTGGATGAATTCGAGTTAATGATGATAGAACAACCCTTAGCCCATGATGATATTATTAATCATGCTAAGCTTCAACCAGCTATCAAAACACCAATATGCCTGGATGAAAGTATTCACTCGTTGGATGATGCAAAAAAAGCCATTGAATTAGAAAGCTGCCGGATTATGAATATAAAAATAGGTCGTGTTGGTGGACTAACGGAAGCAAGACGTATTCACGACTATTGTCAGGAACACAATATTGAAGTTTGGTGTGGAGGTATGCTAGAGGCCGGGGTCGGGCGCGGGCATAATATCGCATTATCGACGCTGCCACAATTCATGGTGCCAGGAGATACTGCCGGTTCCGCACTTTACTGGCAACAAGATATCATTAAGCCGGAGGTTATTGTAAAAAATGGTATGATTAACGTCCCCGATAAACCGGGGATTGGATATGAAGTAGACCCGAATCAACTGGAACGATTTAGCATTGATCTTAAAACATTTGATCTTAGAGGTGGTTAACCCCTTACCTTAACTTTTTCAGAAATCATGAAACTTTTTTTCTTATCATGTATATATTTTTGTTTATTTGTGTTATACTAATCTTAATTATTTATGTTCGTTAGCAATATTAGATAACTCGGCTTTCTTCAAGCCCTGGTTCCATTTATGCAGATATCCATATCTGTCAAGATTTATAGTAACTTTTAAGTGATTATTCGTCTTGAATTGTTATCCAGAACAGAAATAGTAATAAATGTGCTATAAGCACTTGGAGGAATGAACATGAACACAGGTTCAGTAAAATGGTTTAACGCAGACAAAGGCTTCGGTTTCATCGAAGTTGAAGGTGGAGACGATGTATTCGTACACTTCTCAGCAATTCAAGGCGAAGGTTTCAAAACGTTGGATGACGGCCAGAATGTAACGTTTGATATTGAAGAAGGTAACCGTGGCCCACAAGCTGCAAACGTTGTAAAAAACTAAGTATGATGAAAAAAGGCTCTTTCCATTCATTGGAGAAAGCCTTTTTCATTGTTATTTTGTAAATTCCTCCGTAAGCACAGTAACAATTTGCTTCTTACGTGACACGACACCTTTTAATAAAGCCCGATTGTTTTCATCCAATACTACATCAAAGCCGGATTCCACTTTCGCTTTTCCTTCGCCATGTGCAAGTACTTCAGAATCATTGTTTAGAATATCCGTGACAACAAATAGGAATAGATCAAGCCCTTTATCTTTAACAACTTGTTCGATTTCTGTATCGATATCAGCTTGAAATGCATAAATTTGACTGGTGTCTACAGCGTTTACCTGAGCAATTTCTACGTTCGCATCCCCCATGGAAAATTCCTTAGCATCCATAGTTAACAATTCCGTTACTGTTTTATCACTTACATCAGCGCCAGCCTGTAGCATTTCAAGCCCATATGTTTCCAGGTTTACATTGGCAATTTCCGCCAATTCATATGCTGCATCGATATCTTCCTGCGTGCAGGTTGGTGATTTTAATAAAAGGGAATCGGAAATAATGGCGGAAACTAATAATCCGGCAATTTCTTTCGTAACGGCGATACCTTTTTCTTTGTACATTTTATTTAAAATGGTTGCTGTACATCCAACTGGTTCTGCCCGGAAATAGAGCGGCTCCTTTGTTTCAAAATTGGAAATGCGGTGGTGATCGATTACTTCGGCGATACGTACATCATTAATATTATCCACACTTTGCTGGAATTCATTATGATCAACTAAAATAACATCCTCTACATCGCTAGGTACATTTTCAATCAGTTGTGGTGCTTCCACACCAAAATAATCCAATGCAAATTGTGTTTCTTTGCTAATGGAACCGAGTCTTGCCGGATCAGCATCCTCTCCCAGCTTACCTTTTAATTCCGCATATACCAATGCTGAGGAAATCGTATCTGTATCCGGACTTTTATGTCCGAAAATTAACGTCTTACCCATATTCATTCTCCTTCATATGTAAAATAACGTATTCAATTATTAGATTACCATAATTAGTTGCTCATAAAAAATATTTTACTTCGTATTACACCTTTATTATTCACCATCTGTCCATGTATTTCTTCTCTAAAATCAAGTTATTTTACATCCCCACTATTTATTCTTATAGTAAACGTAGATATGATTTTGGAGGGATAAGAATGTCACATTTATTTAATTTTACACGAAACACTTTTCTTTCTTTCATCAAGGATCTTGATGAGAAAACGGCGGATTATCAAGCCGAGGCCTTTAATAATACCATACACTGGCATGTAGGACATGTTCTTGTCACTACAGAAGGATTACTGCTTGGGTATCCGAAACAGTCCGCTAATTTCCCGGAAAAATATAATGATCTATTTGCAACTGGTACAAAACCTGCAGACTGGCCATCAGACGTCCCTGCTATCTCAGAGCTTGGGAAACTTTTAGAAGAACAGCAAACGCGAATCAATGACCTTCCGGATGACTTTTTCAAGCAGGGTATTCCATTTGAGTTTATGAACTTTAAAACATACGGTGATATATTTGACATGCTTCTCCATCATGAAAATGAACATCTTGGCAAAATGAAAGCCATGAAACAAGTAGCAGATGCAGCACAGTAAATTCATTATCATAGGCGGCGGAATATTAGGTGCTAGTACAGCATATCACCTTGCTAAAAATGGGGCTGAGGTCACCTTAATTGATCGAAAAGATAAAGGACAAGCAACAGATGCAGCGGCCGGGATCATTTGTCCATGGCTATCCCAGCGACGAAATAAAGCGTGGTATCGTTTAGCAAAAGGTGGGGCTCGAATTTACCCCCATTTAGTACAAGAACTTGCAAGTGACGGGGAAACAGAAACTGGATATAAGCAAGTAGGAGCTATCAGTCTTCACACCGATGAAAAGAAACTAACTGCCATGTATGATCGTGCACATAAACGGCGGGAAGAAGCCCCAGAAATGGGTGACATTTCCCTTCTAAATACCAAGCAAACACAGGAAATGTTCCCACTCCTTAGTGATAGGTTCGGCGCTGTTCATGTCAGTGGTGGGGCACGGGTCGACGGCAGAAAGTTGCGCGACTCCTTATTACGCGGTTTTAAAAAACATGGTGGTGTACTGCGGCATGGAGAGGCTACCCTGTTAAGTAGCGGTCATCAAGTAACAGGAGTTCAACTTCATAGTGAAATAATTGAAGCAGAAACAGTCATTGCCACATCCGGTGCATGGATGAATGAACTAATCAAGCCTTTAGGTGTTTCTTTTGAAGTGACCATGCAAAAAGCACAAATCTTGCATTTAAAGATTCCGACGGTGGAGAATACAGATTGGCCTGTTGTCATGCCTCCAAATAATTCCTATCTTTTAGGTTTTCATGATCAGCGGTTAGTTGTCGGCTCAACCCATGATGATCACACAGGCTTTGACACCCGAGTTACGGCAGGTGGCGTCCATGAAATTTTAACAAAAGCGTTAGAAGT
The DNA here is from genome assembly GCF_019837165.1 of Virgibacillus sp. NKC19-3. Taxonomy (NCBI): domain Bacteria; kingdom Bacillati; phylum Bacillota; class Bacilli; order Caryophanales; family Bacillaceae; genus Virgibacillus; species Virgibacillus saliphilus. Next base: position 1,362,471 of record NZ_JAGYHC010000001.1, on the reverse strand, counting down.
AGCACCAGCATTGGCTAATAGCACAGTGCTTGAGACAAGAGTTGGCTTCCGCCCATTTACTCCAGGTTTTCTCCCAGTACTAGGAGCACTTCCGGGTTATGCGGGATTATTACTCGCCAATGGATTGGGGGCATCCGGTCTGACTATGGGACCATACGTCGGCACACAGTTGGCCAAGCTCGCTCTTGGTATGGAACTGGAAATGGATTTAACGGATTATGACATTGCCGCAGCGATAACAAAAGTGAAAAGCGCCTGGTTAAAAACGTAGAGACCCCCGCGTTGCAACTGAGATTAGATGAACGTGACTTGTCGCCAATGAATGGCGAAAGTCTACGTGAATCTTATGCTTGGAAAGCGAAAAGGAATCATGCCCCTGCATCAGGGGAGCCGTGCGTTGGCCGGCAAGGCCGTTCTTAGTCGGCCTTCCTTTGTCAAGTGAACCGATGATGACTTTCGCCACAGGCATAAGTGCGACTATGGCTCTGCCTGCGCCTGTCGGCTTGTCAGTCGCCAAGTCTTCTTTATCGCAGGGAGCTCTCGTGTTATCTCCTCGTTTTTGGCGCTTGTAGCTGGACGTAGCCATTAATCAATAATACGTTATGCCCAAGCAAATCATTTTATAATTTCCTACGCGATAAAATAGGACGAGCTTGTGTCTGTCTTTTTATCACATTCATATCCTAATTTTACTACATGCAGCACTACGACTCTGGCTAAACGATCGAAGTAACTTCTTAAAAAAATCACTTCGATATTTACAGTTATAATCGCTTTTGGTACGCTTACATCAGGAGGAGGCGATTTTTGAGGTGAAGGGTAAAATGATAGTGATTCTATTAGCACTAGGCATAGTAGCAGCAATAATTGCATGCTGGTTTCTAATACAATATGTCATCGATGCATATGATATTGAAAGAGCAATGACCACTACGGTTGAAAAATATACCCAATTATAGATGAAGACCAAAGAAATGGATGGATTTCTTTGGTCATTTCATTCATTCCTTTTTTTATCTCTATTTTGCTTTCTTTAACTCCTCAACAAATATAATTCTTATTTTTCCATCAGCTAATTGTTCAATTATATGTTCCGGATTATTTTCCATAGGCTTTCTCCATCATTTCCAGGATGATCATAATAAGTGAAGGATATAGGTGAGGGTTAAAATCGTAGTTAGTAGATATGATTTGCTTCTTAGCGTAAGCGAGAATTTCACGAGACACCTGCTGAGATAACTCCTCAGGGATATGAAAAAGCCCACCCTGGGTTATGTATGTAGCATTACCCATTGGGATCAATAAACCTGTTATCATTTCACCACATTTTGGTACCAGGAACTTTCTTTGGTACATACGTACAATCTTTGTCTCCCCGTCAAATAGATCCCTACAAATAAATACACTTCCACTCCCGCTTTGAAAATCAAGCACATAATAGAAGCCTGGATTCAAGGAAAGCCAACTTGCTAAAACATCTTGAAAAAAACTACTTTTTGTTTCCCATCTATGTTTGTTTAACTGCAGATATTGCTGGAAAATTGGCATATGTTCAGTCCCAACAGGTAAACAAAACGTGGTCCACCAGACTAATTGTGGAAAAATGCGTTCAGCAAGCGCATCCGATATATTCATTGTTGAAATAATGTCTTCTGTTTCCTCTATAATTGTTGCGGAAAAATGGTGAATCGAATAATAAAATATGTCGTCAAGTATCCGAAGCAATTCCTGCTGGTCTTCGTCCGGAAAATAAACACTTTGATTCTTTACTGCTTTCATTTCACTTCCTCCTTCAGCGTTTTTTATCATTCTAGCATGGAAGGGAAATTACTGCAGAAGGTAAAAGTGCATTTCTCAGATAGACATCAAAACTAAAATTCAATTTTCTCCTAATGAAAATATAAAAATAATACGCTACACATTGTGCAAAATACAATTTTACCCTATGCACTGGATTTTGACGATTGTTTTTTTAAGCTCACCTCTATCAAATCAATCAGCCCCCTCATTTTCAAATAAGAAAACTGAAACAAGGGACTCTGTATAAAAGTAAAAATAAAAGTAAATACAAATACAGGCCCACCTAAAATCAAGCCTAGCAGTAAAACCAAGCTCTCTGTGATAATCCGAATTCTCCTTATGGGAGCCCTTAATTTATCAGAGATCGACAGCATAAATCCATCACGTGGACCGGAGCCTACTCCTGCTGCATTGTAAACACCACCACCTACTCCCATAATTACAATCCCGGTAATGATCATAAATATATCCGGCCATGCATGCGTAGCCTTTGGCAAGAAATCAAGCCACATCAATAGATCCACAAACACCCCAACTAAAAACGCATTGAAAAATGTCCCTAGTTTAATATATCTCTTATCAAGTATCCATGACACCATAATTAATACGCCTGAAATGATAATAGTCCACGATCCGATCGATAGACCAATGCGCTCAAAAAGTGCTACATTCAATACGTCCCACGGATGAATACCAAGATGCTGGACATTTATCGCAACAGTAATACCAACACTAAAAAGCATTACACCTATGATGAAAACAGCCCAGCGAATTATATGTATCAATAGGATCAACCTTCTTTCACGGATTGTTCAGCGTTTGCATGAATTAGTTATATAATAGCAGAATTTTCATTATTATTGTGTTTGGCTGCTTATAGGAATATAATAATGCTGATTCTATAAATATAGAGATCAGCGCTCATTACATGTTTATTCAGCGTTAATGAGATAAATACCGGTGTTCGGGGTCGAATATTGCCTTTTGATTTGATAGGGTTTATAAAAAAGGTCTCTTCACCCCAAAATCTATGATTAACAAACTATAGTACCATTTTGAAGCAAATTAGTCCTTTCATGTCTATGATTTGTATAAAAAGAAGGCTTTCCTTATACTGCATCTTTATGGTATATTTTATTAGGTATAAAAAATAGGGGGAATACATACAATGAAAAAAATCTTATTTAGCGCCGTCCTTATCATAGTATTAGGATTATTAGCTGCTTGCGGTGAAAGTGATAACGCTGAGAACGAAAGCTCGGAAACAGAAGACACAGGCCAAAATGAAGAAGATCCTGTTGAGGAAGAAAATAGAGATAGAGAATCATATGAGTTTAACCAGGAAATTGCAGATAATGACAACTACAAAGCAACTCTCATCAGCATTGAAAAAAATGTAGGTGAAGAAGAAGAGTGGATTGACGTGAATTTTGAAGTAGAAAATAAGCTAGAAGATACGGTAGATTTTCAAGCTAGCGAAGTATCTATCAATGGGAAAATGGTGGATCAATCACTTGTCATGATGAGTACAGAAGTCGCAGGAGGAAAAGTAGCTGACGCTGTATTAACTATTGAAGATATAGATGGTGGTGAATTACCTGCATTAGAAGGAGATTTTGAAATGCTTTTAAATATGGTCAATTGGGAAGATATGGAGCAGGAAGAACAATCTGAAGTGAGCGTGGCATTTGAATAGGTAAAAATAAACCACCACAAATGAATTGACCCCTGTCAAGTAGACAGGAATGAAAAAAGCTATTTACAATACCTGAGTCCTTGGGGGCTCAGGTTATTTAATTTCTTCTATATAAATCCTTTATGGCAGAAAAATATAGGTTTGGACCGTTAAAAAATCAGGTAAGTGATATTGTTACCCACTTTTCATTTGGCCTGGAAGCCGCATATGCGCTTGTGGTGATAGGAAGGCCATAAGCTTCTCTAGCCATACCTGGATTCGTTGGTGTCTGTAATTTTGAGGTAATATAAAAAAGAAACTCCTGTAGATTAAATTTCTCAATAAAAAGGCATCAAATACCATGTTGTCCCATTATGCGCCCATTCGTATTGGTGAACGAACTAGTTGACATTCATAATGTTAACTAGTAAACTATAATTGTTAACTGGTTAACTAAAGAACATAAACAAAGGGGGTGAAGGTTTGTGGAAAATTCCTCAAAAGAAAAAGCCCTGAAAGCCATTGAACATTTTATTTTGTCCCGCGAAAAGAAGATGGCAAAAAGGGATAATCTAGCCAAGGATTTATTAGTTGATCATGGATATACCGAAAATAAATGGTCTTTAACGCAGTTGCATATTATGGCTCTGATAAACGAACATCCAAATGCATCTAATAACTCATTTCTTTCTAAGGAGCTAGGTGTTTCAAAACCTGCGATTACCAAAGCCATTAATTCCTTAATTGAAGGAGGAATGGTTCTGGCTAAAAAAAAGGAGAATGATCAGAAGGCTGTTTATTATATGTTAACAAATTCAGGGCAGCAACTTGCAGTGGTTCATGATCGAATGCATCAAATAGCTGAAGATCGTTATAATCAATTGTTGGATCAGTTCTCTGACGATGAATTAGAGCTGATTATTAAATTTTTAGAAGCCTGGTCAAATCAATTATAAAAAGAGGAGCAATTATTATGGATAGAGAACAAGCCATTGAATTTTTAAGTAGGATGTATCAAGAAATCATCGTTGATATGAAAATAGAAAAAATTCCTGATTACTTCAGTAAACAATACATTCAAACAACTGATGGAGTTAGCACAGATATAGCTGAATTTACAAGTCATGTCCAAGCATTAAAAGGGATTGTAAACTCCATATCTATATCTCCCTTTTATGACGTTCTCTTTGATGATGATAAACAAACGGCAACCCTAAGATATACTGTTACTGCAAATAAAAAGGGTGGCAAAACTGGCGAAATAGAAGTAATAGCAATATTTGAATTAGACAATGATAAAATTGTCCGTTGCAATGAGCAATCTTGCCCATTAAATCAAAAAGAGGAGTTTAAAGACTTAGCGAGTGTCAACTACTAACTTTTATTTAAATGAGGCTGGGGCAAAACAAAAGTGTTTAATTAAAAAACGGCCATTGTCAAGCTTAGCGTAGGAAATATGCGGAGGCTCCAGCGGGAGAAAAGGCATAGGTGAGACACCTAAAGACGCGGATAGCAACCTTTTTTGCGAAGGGTGCTGCTATCTCGGATCACTTGCAACACGACGAGCACAATGAGGCTCACCAGCCGCCCTAAGGTACATTTGATGTATAGGTACCACAAGCCGGACAACGATGTTTTTTTATTTCCCTATCAACATGAAGACAATTGACGCCGTAAACTTCTTCTGACTTTTGGATCGTAAAGACTTCAAATCCTGGTAAATGAATGTTAGAATTCAATTGCACGCACTCCTTTTGTATCTGTTTTTTCGCTAACTTCAGTTTAACAAATAAGGAGCTCGCGTGCTTTATATTATTCAGAAAATGATTCACACCCCAACATATATTGTAGAACCAAAAATAAAGAGACACCCTCAAACGCTACCTAAAAACGTTTCAAGGATGTCTTATAACATCTCATCTTATTCTAAATTAAGCTACTGATACCGGTGGTCGGGGTCGAACCGACACTCCCGAAGGAACATGATTTTGAGTCATGCGCGTCTGCCAATTCCGCCACACCGGCATATGTTTTGAAGGCGGTAACCGGATTTGAACCGGTGATAAAGGTTTTGCAGACCTCTGCCTTACCACTTGGCTATACCGCCATTTAAAGTAATGGAGCGGGAGACGGGATTCGAACCCGCGACCCCCACCTTGGCAAGGTGGTGTTCTACCGCTGAACTACTCCCGCAAGTGGCTGGGCTACCAGGATTCGAACCTGGGGTACACGGGATCAAAACCCGATGCCTTACCGCTTGGCTATAGCCCAATTTTTTATGGGGCGACCGGTGGGGATCGAACCCACGAATGCCGGAGCCACAATCCGGTGCGTTAACCACTTCGCCACGACCGCCATATAGAAAATGGCAGGGGTAGTAGGAATCGAACCCACATCAAAGGTTTTGGAGACCTTCGTTTTGCCATTAAACTATACCCCTACATAATTTTAAAGTAATGGTGGAGGGGGAGAGATTCGAACTCCCGAACCCTGAGGGAGCGGATTTACAGTCCGCCGCGTTTAGCCACTTCGCTACCCCTCCATCAATTGATAAAGAGTGGTGGCTCGGGACGGAATCGAACCGCCGACACACGGATTTTCAGTCCGTTGCTCTACCGACTGAGCTACCGAGCCATTTTAATAATTTATTTAGCTTTTCTTGCAATAATCAACTTAGTGTTAAAGTGGCGGTCCGGACGGGACTCGAACCCGCGACCTCCTGCGTGACAGGCAGGCATTCTAACCAACTGAACTACCGGACCATGTATCAAAAAATAAGTTCACATGAATTTTGGGAATAGGCTAAGGCACACTACCATTTTCAATTAGCAAATAAGCATGTTCAATGTAGATAATCAACATATTTTGGTTGCGGGGGCAGGATTTGAACCTACGACCTCTGGGTTATGAGCCCAACGAGCTACCAGACTGCTCCACCCCGCGATATGAAAATATAATAATCTATTTTTTAAATGGTGGAGGATGCAGGGCTCGAACCTGCGACCCCCTGCTTGTAAGGCAGGTGCTCTCCCAGCTGAGCTAATCCTCCGAATTACATAAGGAACAAAAGCAATAAAAGTTTAAAAAAGTTGGTGACCCGTACGGGATTCGAACCCGTGTTACCGCCGTGAAAGGGCGGTGTCTTAACCACTTGACCAACGGGCCAATTATATAAAGGTGGCGGAGAGCGAGGGATTCGAACCCTCGAGGCCGCGATAGCGGCCTACACGATTTCCAATCGTGCTCCTTCGACCACTCGGACAGCTCTCCATGGCTCCACAGGTAGGATTCGAACCTACGACCGATCGGTTAACAGCCGATAGCTCTACCACTGAGCTACTGTGGAATGATCAATTTGAGCATTTTACTTTATTATTCAAATGGATTGCCTGGCGGCGTCCTACTCTTGCAGGGGCAAAGCCCCAACTACCATCGGCGCTGGAGAGCTTAACTTCTGTGTTCGGCATGGGAACAGGTGTGACCTCTCCGCTATAACTACCAGACCTAATGTCCTTAAGTGGTTCTGTGTCGTTGCAAAGCATGAACCATTTGAACAGAACTTCTTTATTAAATTTAGTGACAACCAATATTATAATGGTTTCCAGAAAAAAATCAAGTATTTTTCATAAATATGTATGAATTTATACCCTAAAAACTAAATAAGAGTGTTCGTAACGTACATCTAAAAGCCATTTAGTTAAGTCCTCGATCGATTAGTATTCGTCAGCTGCACGTGTCACCACGCTTCCACCTCGAACCTATCTACCTCATCGTCTCTGAGGGATCTTACTCACTTGATGTGATGGGAAGTCTCATCTAGAGGGTGGCTTCATGCTTAGATGCTTTCAGCACTTATCCGTGCCACACGTAGCTACCCAGCCATGCTCCTGGCGGAACAACTGGTACACCAGCGGTGTGTCCATCCCGGTCCTCTCGTACTAAGGACAGCTCCTCTCAAACTTCCAACGCCCACGACGGATAGGGACCGAACTGTCTCACGACGTTCTGAACCCAGCTCGCGTACCGCTTTAATGGGCGAACAGCCCAACCCTTGGGACCGACTACAGCCCCAGGATGCGATGAGCCGACATCGAGGTGCCAAACCTCCCCGTCGATGTGAACTCTTGGGGGAGATAAGCCTGTTATCCCCGGGGTAGCTTTTATCCGTTGAGCGATGGCCCTTCCATACGGAACCACCGGATCACTAAGCCCGACTTTCGTCCCTGCTCGACTTGTAGGTCTCGCAGTCAAGCTCCCTTCTGCCTTTACACGCTACGAATGATTTCCAACCATTCTGAGGGAACCTTTGGGCGCCTCCGTTACACTTTAGGAGGCGACCGCCCCAGTCAAACTGCCTACCTGACACTGTCTCCGAACCGGATCACGGTTCTGGGTTAGAAGGTGCGTGCAGCCAGGGTGGTATCCCACGGGTGCCTCCTCGTAAGCTAGCGCTCACGATTCTAAGGCTCCCACCTATCCTGTACAAGCTGCACGAACATTCAATATCAGGCTACAGTAAAGCTCCACGGGGTCTTTCCGTCCTGTCGCGGGTAATGCGCATCTTCACGCATAGTATAATTTCACCGGGTCTCTCGTTGAGACAGTGCCCAAGTCGTTGCACCTTTCGTGCGGGTCGGAACTTACCCGACAAGGAATTTCGCTACCTTAGGACCGTTATAGTTACGGCCGCCGTTTACTGGGGCTTCGGTTCTACGCTTCGCCCAAAAGCTAACGTTTCCCCTTAACCTTCCAGCACCGGGCAGGTGTCAGCCCCTATACTTCGCCTTGCGGCTTCGCAGAGACCTGTGTTTTTGATAAACAGTCGCTTGGGCCTATTCACTGCGGCTCACTACTCGTGAGCACCCCTTCTCCCGAAGTTACGGGGTCATTTTGCCGAGTTCCTTAACGAGAGTTCTCCCGCTCACCTTAGGATTCTCTCCTCGCCTACCTGTGTCGGTTTGCGGTACGGGCACCTATGACCTCACTAGAGGCTTTTCTTGGCAGTGTGAAATCAGGAACTTCGGTACTTTATTTCCCTCCCCATCACAAGTCACGTTAGCGTTGGACGGGTTTGCCTATCCAACTCGCTCCCTGCTTGGGCGCACCATTCCATCGGTGCGCTTTCCTTATCCTCCTGCGTCCCCCCATCATTCTAACAGTCATGAGGTGGTACAGGAATATCTACCTGTTGGCCATCGCCTACGCCTTTCGGCCTCGGCTTAGGTCCCGACTAACCCTGAGAGGACGAGCCTTCCTCAGGAAACCTTAGGCTTTCGGTGAAAGAGATTCTCACTCTTTTTTCGCTACTCATACCGGCATTCTCACTTCCAAGCGCTCCACCAGTCCTCACGGTCTGACTTCCCAGCACTTGGAACGCTCTCCTACCATTGTTCGAAGAACAATCCGCAGCTTCGGTGATACGTTTAGCCCCGGTACATTTTCGGCGCAGCGTCACTCGACCAGTGAGCTATTACGCACTCTTTCAATGATGGCTGCTTCTAAGCCAACATCCTGGTTGTCTGAGCAACGCCACATCCTTTTCCACTTAACGTATACTTAGGGACCTTAGCTGGCGGTCTGGGCTGTTTCCCTTTCGACTATGAACCTTATCACCCATAGTCTGACTCCCAAGGTCAAGTAACTGGCATTCGGAGTTTGACTGAATTCGGTAACCCGGTGAGGGCCCCTCGTCCAATCAGTGCTCTACCTCCAGTACTCATCCCTTGAGGCTAGCCCTAAAGCTATTTCGGAGAGAACCAGCTATCTCCGTGTTCGATTGGCATTTCACCCCTACCCACACCTCATCCCCGCATTTTTCAACATACGTGGGTTCGGGCCTCCAGTCAGTGTTACCTGACCTTCACCCTGGACATGGGTAGATCACACGGTTTCGGGTCTACGACCACATACTCGCATACGCCCTGTTCAGACTCGCTTTCGCTGCGGCTCCGTGTCTTCCACTTAACCTCGCATGGGATCGTAACTCGCCGGTCCATTCTACAAAAGGTACGCCGTCACCCATTAACGGGCTTCGACTACTTGTAAGCGCACGGTTTCAGGTTCTCTTTCACTCCCCTTCCGGGGTACTTTTCACCTTTCCCTCACGGTACTGGTTCACTATCGGTCACGAGGGAGTATTTAGCCTTGGGAGATGGTCCTCCCGGATTCCGACGGAATTTCTCGTGTTCCGCCGTACTCAGGATACACTCCGGAGAAAATGCTCTTTCGATTACAGGGCTCTTACCTCCTATGGCTGATCGTTCCAGATCGATTCATCTAAAGCACTTTTTGGTAACTCCGTAGGAGTGTCCTACAACCCCGAAAAGCAAGCTTTTCGGTTTGGGCTGATTCCGTTTCGCTCGCCGCTACTTGGGAAATCGCTTTTGCTTTCTGTTCCTCCGGGTACTGAGATGTTTCAGTTCCCCGGGTGTGCCTCATCTATCCTATGTATTCAGATAGACGTCCTGTTCCATTACGAACAGGGGGTTTCCCCATTCGGAAATTCCCGGATCAACGTTTACTTACAACTCCCCGGGACATATCGGCGTTAGTCCCGTCCTTCTTCGGCTCCTCGTACCTAGGCATCCACCGTGCGCTCTTGTTCACTTAACTAAATCTTGCTTTGTTTCAAAAGCACATTCATGTTTTGATGTCGTTCGTACTCTTATTTAGTTTTCAAGGTACAAATAGAGAGATTTGCTCTCTCAAAACTGAACCAAACAACCACGTATGTCTCCACCAAAAGATCTGAAATAGATCGCTCGGCGTTTCCGTTTCTATCCTTAGAAAGGAGGTGATCCAGCCGCACCTTCCGATACGGCTACCTTGTTACGACTTCACCCCAATCATTGGCCCCACCTTCGGCGGCTGGCTCACGCAAAGCGTGTTACCTCACCGACTTCGGGTGTTGCTAACTCTCGTGGTGTGACGGGCGGTGTGTACAAGGCCCGGGAACGTATTCACCGCGGCATGCTGATCCGCGATTACTAGCGATTCCGGCTTCATGCAGGCGAGTTGCAGCCTGCAATCCGAACTGAGAATGGTTTTATGGGATTTGCTTAGCGTTGCCGCTTCGCTGCCCTTTGTTCCATCCATTGTAGCACGTGTGTAGCCCAGGTCATAAGGGGCATGATGATTTGACGTCATCCCCACCTTCCTCCGGTTTGTCACCGGCAGTCAAATTAGAGTGCCCAACTCAATGCTGGCAACTAATCTCAAGGGTTGCGCTCGTTACGGGACTTAACCCAACATCTCACGACACGAGCTGACGACAACCATGCACCACCTGTCACTCTGTCCCCGAAGGGAACTCGGTATCTCTACCGATCGCAGAGGATGTCAAGACCTGGTAAGGTTCTTCGCGTTGCTTCGAATTAAACCACATGCTCCACCGCTTGTGCGGGCCCCCGTCAATTCTTTTGAGTTTCAGCCTTGCGGCCGTACTCCCCAGGCGGAGTGCTTAATGCGTTAACTTCAGCACGAAGGGGCGGAAACCCCCTAACACCTAGCACTCATCGTTTACGGCGTGGACTACCAGGGTATCTAATCCTGTTCGCTCCCCACGCTTTCGCTCCTCAGCGTCAGTTACAGACCAGAGAGTCGCCTTCGCCACTGGTGTTCCTCCACATCTCTACGCATTTCACCGCTACACGTGGAATTCCACTCTCCTCTTCTGTACTCAAGTCCTCCAGTTTCCAATGACCGCTCACGGTTGAGCCGCAAGATTTCACATCAGACTTAAAAGACCGCCTGCGAGCGCTTTACGCCCAATAATTCCGGACAACGCTTGCCCCCTACGTATTACCGCGGCTGCTGGCACGTAGTTAGCCGGGGCTTTCTGGTTAGGTACCGTCAAGGTACCGCCTTATTCAAACGATACTTGTTCTTCCCTAACAACAGAGTTTTACGATTCGAAAACCTTCATCACTCACGCGGCGTTGCACCGTCAGACTTTCGTCCATTGCGGATGATTCCCTACTGCTGCCTCCCGTAGGAGTCTGGGCCGTGTCTCAGTCCCAGTGTGGCCGATCACCCTCTCAGGTCGGCTACGCATCGTCGCCTTGGTGAGCTCTTATCTCACCAACTAGCTAATGCGCCGCGGGCCCATCTGAAAGTGGCAGCATAAAAGCCGCCTTTCAACTTCTCATTAGGTAATCAAAAGTGTTATCCGGTATTAGCTCGCGTTTCCGCGAGTTATCCCCGTCTCTCAGGTAGGTTGCCCACGTGTTACTCACCCGTCCGCCGCTCGTTCCACAAGCGCAAACCCCGAAGGGTTATTGCCTGCTTCCCGCGCTCGACTTGCATGTATTAGGCACGCCGCCAGCGTTCGTCCTGAGCCAAGATCAAACTCTCCATAAAATAATGAAGTTTGTCTATCATTGACACCGATCAATGATATATCTTCGCTTTTCACATGGTTTCAAGGGGTGAAATCAACCGTCCAGATGAACCATCGGACTTCGTGATTTCTTTCCTCTACCATCTGTTTGACATACTGGTTGTTTTGTTCAGTTTTCAAAGAGCAAATGCATATGTTGCGTTGAAATTGCAACTTTCACATCATACCATATCCATTTCCTAAAGTCAATAACCTTTTTAAGCCTCTTTATAAAAATTTATAAAAAAATGAATATTTCGTATTGGCTCGCAAAATAGCGACTTTTATAATATACCATATTGATCAATTTAGAGTCAATCCGTATTTTTTATTTTTTGTCGTTATTTATTTATCGTTTTTTTGCGACGGAATTAACTTTACCATGGTTACTATACAAAGTCAACGAGTTTTTTACATTTTTTCTTTTCATTCGTTTAACCCATTGCAACAGAAGAAAGTTCTAGAGCCTTCCACCTTCTTAACCGTACATATATATCTATTCATCAAACATCGTTTGTGTTCGTTATTCTTTAAAATATACTTCAATTTATAGACACCCGCATCGTTTGTCTTCCCCCTGATAAGCAGACCTTCATATTTCCATAATACATTACCCTCCAATTTCTTTACTACAATCTATATATTTCGCCATATTGAAGGGAAACTCCTTTTTTGTGAAACGAAATTTTTATGAAATTATGCTATACTACGTATGAAAGATTTAAGGAGGGTTACGATGGCAGAGCAACGAGTAGTCTATTCAAGTAAAATAAATAAAATACGCTCCTTTGCATTAATATTGGTTTTTGCAGGGATTCTCATTATGTATATTGGACTGTTCACAAGGAGCATCGCTTGGTTAACGGCACTATTATTCATTCTCGGTATATTATCAGTTATTCTAAGTAGTGTCGTCTATCTTTGGATTGGCACATTGTCCTTAAAGGCCGTGCCTGTAACCTGCCCGGATTGCGGGAAACCAACAAAAATGCTGGGACGGGTTGATGCTTGTATGCATTGCAAACAACCTTTGACAATGGATAAGGAATTAGAAGGCAAAGAATTTGATGAAAGATACAATAAACGGGGATATAAAAAAGAGAAAAATTAATTTTAGTGTCGCGCCCGTGATTCACTAAAAACGCTTTTAAAATATAAGGACTTCTATGAAAACAACAATTCGTTTCTAGAAGTCCTTCATTAATGTTCATTTTGATTACTGCTTTTGCACCACTGCTGCAACCTGGCACTCTTTACATTTACCGTAAATCTCCATGCGATGATGACTAACATCAAACCCTGTTACTTGTTCAGCCAAGGATTCCACTTCATCTAAAATAGGGTAATGAAAATCTACTATTTTGCCACATTCATCACAAATAATATGATAGTGTTCTGTTGTATTACTGTCAAATCTGCTTGAGGCGTCCCCGTAAGGCAATTCACGAACAAGTCCGGTTTGTCTTAATACACGTAAATTGTTATATACCGTTGCAACACTCATATTAGGAAATTTATCTTCAAGTGCCTTATAAATTTCATCAGCTGTAGGATGATTCGCTGATTTCAGAAGAAATTCAAGGACTGCGTGGCGCTGTGGTGTGATCCGGACGCCTGATTCTTTTAATGTATCAATTGCATGTTGCAATTGTAGTTCTTCAGACACGATCAACCACCTCTCTTTCATGATTTTAATTATAGTCCTATTATTACATTATAATTCTTATAATAAGTGTACCTGCTACTGGAGCAGCATGTCAATAAAAGTATATTACTCCCCGAGTCATTTTATCACTTTTCTAAAAGAATGAAAGAGAAAACCACCTAATATTAATACCCCCTTTTCACATCTATTTTATTGATGTATTCATCTTTATCAGCCAAATAAGATTGAAGATTTTGTTCAAAGATTTCCAGGGCACGTCTTGTATAATATGGAGAGCGTCCCGCAATATGTGGAGTGATTGTCACATTTTCCTCTGACCAAAATGGATGATCTAAAGGCAGTGGTTCCTCTTCAAAAACATCTAGTACCATATGTGCAACTTCCCCTTGTCTCACTGCTTTTAGCAAATCGTCAGTATAAGCCAGATCTCCACGCCCCATATTCAAAAATACAGCATGATCTGGCAACAGTTGAAACTGTTTAAAGTTGAAAAGCCCGCGAGTTTCTTCTGTACTTGGCAGAATAGACACAACCATATCTACACGTGGAAGCAGTTCTTCCAGATTATCTATTTTATGATTTTCATCAAAATACTCCTTCGATCTGCCACTTCTGGACACGCCAATGGTTTTCATTCGAAATGCTTTTGCTAGACGAGCAACTTCCTGACCAATCGAACCCGTGCCGACAATAAGTATCCTTCTTCCCGTTATCTCTTGCACGCGGGCAGAACGATCCCAATGATGATCTTTTTCACTTTGATATAATTTCCTGGCATCACGATAAACTTGCAACAACATGGAAATGGCATATTCAGCCATTTGCGTTTGATGAATACCTTTCGCATTTGTCACAAGAATACCCTTTTTCTTAATTGCTTCAAATGGCAATTTATCTATTCCGGCAGACATAACCATAATCCATTTTAGATTGTTTGCTTGCTCGATTAAACTATCGTTTAAATCTCCTCCATAGGTAACAAGGATCTCAGCTTTATGTAAATGCTGCTTGGCCTCATTCATATTATCACAAAATATAAACTCTAAATTCGAATGGTCTGCTTTTAATTTTTCATGATGCTTACTGGATATTTTGGCAGAAAATAAAATCATGTAAATAACCTCCCTATTCCATCGTTACTTCTATCGTATACGTTTTTCACAAAAATGAAAACTAGGAAGATAGAACTGTTTTAATTGTCTGCATTAAAAGGTGCATGTCCATTCGTATGCTACAATTTTCAATATAGAAAAGGTCACACCTTATCTTTTCACTATAGTTTAATTCCCCTTTAAGTTGCGTATAGCCAGTCATTCCAGGTCTTAATTTCAAACGTTTCATTTGATAATTATTATAGTGATCAACAATTTCCGGTATCTCGGATTTCGGCCCTACTAAACTCATATCCCCTTTTAGTACATTCCATAATTGCGGAAGTGTATGAAGCTTATACTTCTGAAGCCATAAACCAGTCGGGGTTCGTATACTATAAGAATCCTGTTGAAAATGAATTTCATCTGGTACACCACCGGCCCAAGAATCTGGTACTGGGTATGGTGGGAATGCACGAATAACGCGAGATGGATTTGTCATGGTACGAAACTGCCAAACGATAAAACGATGATTACACTTACCTACCCGCCTTTGATGAAAAAAGATAGGACTTCCCTCATTCCTCCTCATTTTTATACAGATAAACAGCAATAACGGTATTAATAAAAAAAGTAGCGAGAAACTGATAACGATATCAATCAACCGTTTCATAAAAAAATAGACTTTTCGATTTCCAGTGGCAGTTGCTCTAACATGCTCCCTTGACCTAACATTTTCCATATAAAGCACCTCACTTTTTGATAGGATAACCTACAAAGTTCGTACTACATCCTATTCAAAAAAAGAGATTATATAACTGAAAAAAAAGACAGCTCCATATTGGAACTGCCTTCTTTGCTTATAGGTTTTCCCGAATAAACTCCAATGCTTCCTCCACGTGCCCTTTCACACTGACTTTACGAAATTCTTGACGCAGCAGCCCTTCCTTATCAATGATGAACGTAGAGCGCTCGATTCCGTATGATTCCTTACCAAACTTATTTTTCAGTTTCCAGACATCAAAGTTTTCAGCTACTTGATGATCCTCATCTGCTAGAAGTTCAAATGGAAGATCATGTTTATCGATAAATTTCTGATGACTGGAGACAGGATCAGGACTTATACCAATAATTACCGCATCCAATTCGCCGAAGCTTTCATGCTGATCACGAAAATCACATGCCTCTGTAGTACAGCCCGGTGTCATGTCCTTTGGATAAAAATACAAAACAACATTTTTTCCTTTAAAATCGGACAGGCTTACATTTTCCCCATTAGCATTCGGCAATGTAAAATCTGCTACCTGTTTTCCTGTTTCAACTACCATTACGGATCCCTCCATATTTAATCTGTATAATAATACTATAGCACAGCAAACAGCAAGATTCATTTTTCCCTGCTTCTCTGTTGTGATTGCACAAGCCGAAGGATAAATGCTGTAGGTAAAATATACCCGATGAGTGCTTCTATTAAAGCAATGAATCTTCCAATTCCAATTGGCGTTATATCACCATAGCCAATTGTAAGCATGGTAGTGCCACTAAAATACACCGAATGAATAATGGAACCTAATATGCTAACCTCCCGCAATCTTTCGCCCTCTACCAAAATTATTCCATGAAAGGATATAATAAAATAGATAAGTCCAAACCCAATAATAACCGTGCTGTATATAATCAGTAATGTGTAAAAAAGCTCAGCAGAAAAACGGCTATCCCGCATTTCCATGCGCCACCCCGCTTTTGTCCCACGAATGAATTCAAGTAAACTTTTGATAAGAATAAAACAAATCGCAACAATTAACAACCAAGGAATGGCTCCCATAAAATCCCCTTCTATTACTTTCTAATCGAATCACTTTATAAGATGTATATGCTTATCCATCTGCAAGCTTGTCATTTATTTTTTATACAGCTAACTTTCCATCCATTGCAAAAAATGTTTACATGATCTATTGTTTTATCTAGCAATGGCATCATCTTAGGTTGTATGCATATTCAATGAAACATATAGGAGGCTATTATTATTATGGATTTTTCAAAATCAGAACAACTGTATGAAGAGGCACTTGAGCTTATTGTTGGTGGTGTGAATTCACCATCCCGTTCCTATAAAGCTGTTGGTGGTGGATCACCAGTATATATGAAGCACGGACAAGGTGCTCACTTTTGGGATGTTGATGGGAATAAATATATTGATTATTTAGCGGCATATGGCCCGATTATTACAGGACATGCACACCCTCATATCGCTGAGGCAATTTCGCATGCTGCTACCACTGGAGTGCTTTATGGAACACCAACCAAACTGGAAAATCAATTTGCGAAAGTCTTAAAAGATGCTATTCCCTCATTAGAAAAAATTCGCTTTGTTAATTCCGGGACAGAAGCTGTTATGACAACCGTTCGCGTAGCACGAGCATATACGGACCGTACAAAGGTGATCAAGTTTGCCGGAAGCTATCATGGCCATTTCGATGCTGTTTTAGTGGAAGCTGGTTCAGGTCCGGCTACACTTGGAACACCGGATTCAGCTGGAATCCCAAGATCAGTTGCGGAGGACGTGATCACTGTCCCTTTTAATGATTTAGATGCGTTTAAAAAGGCTTTGGATCACTGGGGAGATCAAACTGCAGCAATTTTAGTCGAACCCATTGTTGGAAACTTCGGAATTGTCGAGCCCCATCCAGGATTCCTACAGGAAGTAAATAAAATAGCACATGCAGCAGGAGCGCTGGTCATTTATGATGAAGTCATTAGTGCTTTTCGGTTTACATATGGTAGTGCTCAGCAGGTGTACGGGGTTGAACCTGATATGACCGCAATGGGTAAAATCATTGGCGGAGGTCTCCCGATCGGAGCATATGGTGGACGTAAAGATATTATGGAGACAGTTGCCCCACTAGGTCCTGCTTATCAAGCCGGGACGATGTCCGGGAATCCCGCTTCAATCGCCGCAGGTATTGCGTGTTTGGAAATTTTGCAGGAAGACGGAGTTTATGAGAAATTAGATCAACTTGGGGAACGGTTAGAGCATGGAATTCTGGAAAAAGCGAACATAACCGGGATCCCTATTTCTGTAAACCGTTTATGCGGTGCGTTAACTGTATATTTCGGTGAAGGAGAAATCACGAATTATGATCAAGCAGAAGCAAGTGATGGTAAAGCTTTTTCAAGATTTTTCCGTTTGATGCTTGAACAAGGAATTAACTTAGCACCGTCTAAATTTGAAGCATGGTTTTTAACAACAGCACATACGAAAGACGATATTGATGAAACCATTGAAGCGGTAGGTCAGGCCTTTGCAACAATGGCTAAAGAATTTTAACGAACTCAATAACTGGATTAAAATATATCGTTCACACTCTATCAAATACACAAAGAACAAAGGCGCAGGGCGCCCGGTTAGCAACGTACAAACTGGAGCACTCCGCAATGAGATAAAGGAAACACAGCGAGGTACGAGCCGATGTTGACTTATCGTAATGGAGGAATGTGAAGTTTGCTAGTTGCTGGGCACTGGAGCCGGATGAGGCTTATTTGACCAGTGAATTATCCACAACCTCAAAATTTTATAATTTCCTAGGCATGAACAAAAGCGAAAAGCGCCTTTTTAAAACGTAGAGACCCCCGCGTTGCAACTGAGATTAGATGAACGTGACTTGTCGCCAATGAATGGCGAAAGTCTACGTGAATCTTATGCTTGGAAAGCGAAAAGGAATCATGCCCCTGCATCAGGGGAGCCGTGAGTTGGCCGGCAAGGCCGTTCTTAGTTGGCCTTCCTTTGTCAAGTGAACCGATGATGACTTTCGCCACAGGCATAAGTGCGACTATGGCTCTGCCTGCGCCTGTCGGCTTGTCAGTCGCCAAGTCTTCTTTATCGTAGGGAGCTTTCGTGTTATCTCCTCGTTTTTGGCGCTTGTAGCTGGACGTAGCCATTAATCAATAATACGTTATGCCCAAGCAAATAATTTCCTAGGCAGTTTAAAAACCCCCGAAAGTTAGATTTTTCACTCCAACTTTCGGGGGTAGTACCAATTCTGGGCATTTTTTTCTAATGGAAATGTTTAGCACCTT